>UQYV01000012.1 GCA_900545245.1 uncultured Bacteroidales bacterium | reverse complement strand
ATGAATCGGGTAAGGGCATTATGTCTTTACTTATACTTTAAATGAAAGAGCCGTGACAAGAGTATGGTTCATAAAATCCACAGTGAGTTTGTATTCACCGCTGTCAGCCACCTGCATTTCACTATAAAGGTGTTCCTTCTCCCTATCCTCCGTTATCTTCCAAGAAAGACCGACCGGTTTGCTTGAAGGATGGCAATAGTAGGCACGATCTTTATTGGCAGCCGCAGTTATGCAGAAAGAAGCACCGGCCTTGAGATTCACGACACCCTCGTAAATACCTTTTGCCTTGTCAACGGCACGGAGTGGAACATCCGCACTCTCATCGGTCTCGCTTACTGCCTTTCCATGCACATATACCTCATCCGGAGTCGCCTCAAGCAGCGTGCACTCTATAGTAACGTCTGATGTATTCACGACGAAACGATACTTCCCGGGAAGAAGAACTCTGAAATAGTCGTTGTCTCCAAGAGTCTCCGGGATTGTGATGTCAGACCAATAGTAATCACCGACACCCGGTTTCGGCCCCTTAGCCCATTTTTGGTTGAAATAAAACTTGAAGGTGTCTGTCGTAAGATTGATTTCGCAACTGAAGATACCCTTATCAGGATCTATGCAGGTCAATTGGGCTCCCTCCGCATTCATATCCCATTTGAATTCTGTCGCGTCACCGAGAACTGTCACTTTTTCAGGAATATCCGTATTCTTGGCTCTTTCGTAGAGTTTTACGGAAAATGTCTTGGTCTCGGAAACAACGGTTTCTATAGTCGCATCCGTAGGAATGGCTTCTACCCTGCAGATTGCAGACGCGGTCTCACCCGGCTTATAACCGAAACCCCTCATTATAGACTGGAGATCATTGCCGATGAATTTCTTGCCGAGAGCATCAGCCAAATCGAATTTTACAGCATTTTCAAATGAGTTATCGTCAGCCTTGGTAATGGAAAGCGTGTACTCCACATACGCCTCTTCCACAGAAGCGTCAGTCCAAGTAATTTCAAGAGCATCGCTGTCTTTGCCCTCTTCCGTCAGTTCCACACTTTCCGGTTTGAGACTGATCTCTGGAGTCTTTAGCCTCACAATATGGGTGTACAGCACTATGTTGCCGTTGGCAGTGGCTTCAGAAACCCTATCTCCTGAGCTTGCCTTGACAGTAAACTTCACCGCCGCGTTGGTGCCTACATTGAAGCCCATTTTGAGGAGCATATTTTGGAGTTCTTCCACTGTGTATGAAACAGATGTTTCCATCGTCTGTTTAGTTGTTGCCTCGCCCTGCACTCCTGCCTTTGCCGAACTCATACAGAATTCATATTTGGCATCGTCCGCAACAGATTTCCAAGAAATCGTAAGAGCCGTCTCGTCCTTTTTCGTTTCGTCAAGGACAATTTTCCCTTTCGGATTCAAACTAATTTCCGGAGACGGTAAAGCAGCAGTCTGTTCCTTTTCGGAACAAGCAACAACAGAAAGAATAGCAAGCGCCGTTGTCGCAAAATGGTAAAAGAATTTCATTTTTTAAGATATCAATGGTTATTTATTAATTGTGTGTCACGCATTTCCAATTAACATTCATCAACAATTCACCTTCGTCAAAAGTTCGGAGGTATTGATTCTCACGACAGTCTTGCACAGACTCTCGTTAAGTTCATATCTTGTCGGAGAAGATATGCAGACTGTAAGGGAAAAATCCTTTGCCTTATTGGCTTTCAAAAACTCCAAATCAACAGAAAGGTAGAATGTGGCATCCCTTTTCCCCGCAGGACAAGTGACATCGACGGGCAGGTCGTAATTGGCCGCAGGAAGAAGAGATGTTCCCTTTATCGCCGTGTTTTCCACATCGATATTCACACTATACTCCTCCAATGGCTGAAGCCCTGAACGATAAACACCCAGGAAGATGTTCAGAATCCCATTTTCCTCATCTACAGAGTAATTGAGATTGTTTTGCTCGATATGTCCGGAATTGGGAACGACGTATGGATCGTAAGTCGCTTGCGGCATGTACACATAGGTATTTCCCCAGATTTTGTCCGAATCCGGCTTGTCGCAAGAAGAAAGAAAAGCGCAGACAGCAGAGAGCGCAATGCAGAGTTTAATGAACTTTTTCATATGGCTTTACCAATTTGGATTCTGTTTGACAGCATTTCCGGTACGCACGATTTCTGTTTGAGGTATCGGATACAAATACATCTTCGAGGCATCGAATTTTCGGATTGCCACATCTTTTACAGACATTCCTCCGTCTTCGTTGTAAACCACTCCCTTGACAGGACTGTTTAGCACAGTTTCAGCATCTTTCCATCTGAGAAGATCCCAAAAACGATGTTCCTCAAAAGCCAACTCTATCTGACGCTCGTGCTTTATGGCTTTACGCATAGAGTCCTTGTCGCCGGCAACAACATCAGGCATTTTTACACCATCCCGTGAACGGACAAGATTGACGGCTTCGCGGGCGGTAAGGCTATAGATATCTTTGTCGTCCGGTCCGAAGGCCTCGTTCATCGCTTCCGCATAATTGAGCAGGATTTCTGCATATCGAAATATAATCCAACTGTGGATCTCTGTGGCTCCGTTGATAAGACTGAGATTATCGTTCAGGAATTTCTTCAGATAGAATCCGGTAACCGAAACGTTTGCTTTCGTCGGATCGTCAATGCCTCCCGGATAAATCTCCATCTGTCGCCCGTTCCAAAAATCTTTGTTCGTGATGATAGTTGCCGCAAAACGCGGATCAATGTCGTCAAAGAAATTACCTCCGCTTGTCTTGTGTTCGTATGACGAGACCAAATTATATGAAGGGCATATTCCGGTATGTCCGCCAGAAGTTCCGATAGGATAGTTTGCTGTCTCCAATTTATTGTCCGCCTGATGACGGAGAGCCCATATCACCTCCGGATTCGTATTCGTCGCAGAAGTAAGGAAGAGTTCCCGATAAGAATCAGCGAGATGATAACAGTTCATCGCGATTACATCGTGGGAGGCAACTGCTGCCCTTTTCCATTTCTCAACATCCGATGACGGGTTATGAAGAGGACTCGCCGCATATAGGAGGATACGGGATTTGATAGCTTTCGCAGCACCGATGGTGAGACGTCCGTCCTTGTCCGCAAGGTTTTCTTCCCTCCAACTTTTCACAAGTTCCCCACTCACGGAATCAATATCCTTGACTATTCTTTCCACAAGAGAGTCATAATCCTCTCGCGCTGCGTATGGGTCGTCCGTAGTCTTATCCAAAAACGGCACATCCCCATATCTCTTCATCAGTTCAAAATAGTAATATGATCTCAAGACTATAGCCTCTTTCCTCAGACGGGACAAGTCAAGAACATCCTGTTCATACTGGTATTTGCCGGAAGTCGTGATGGTATCGCGGTTCATAGCCAGCGTCTTGACATAGTCAACGGTATTTTCAAGGAAATAGTTCACATCGTGAATACCTTGATAAAACCAGTCATAATTATCGTCTGGATTATTATACTGATTCCACGCGCCTATATTGAATCTAGAACTTTTGGAATAGGTGGTATAATACTGAGCTTCGTCGGATACCGAGGCAAAAAGATTTCCGTCGATTCTGTTGAAACCATCTGGCACATAGCTGTAAGCCCTGTAGCCCCAGCCGGACAGATGGTAATACCTCGTCTTGAGCATATCGTCCGTAAGGTTCAAATCCTCCTTCGAATCAAGCAGACCGCAGGACTGAACAAAAACAAGACTGAGTGCCGCTATCCGGAATATTGAAAGATTAAACTTTTTCATATCAATCAACTTAAAAACTTATGTTTAGACCGAAGATATAAGACTTGAGTGCCGGATGGCCCGACAGAACCTCAGGGTCGATATCGTACTCTCGCTTCAATTTACTGAAAGTGAGAAGATTCAGACCTTGAAAATATAGTCTCAAATTGCTGACACTCACTTTCTGCATCCAATTCCCCCGGAAAGAATAACCAAACTCGACATTACGAAGTTTGAGAAAATCTCCGTTGCGAATCCAGAAAGTGGAATTGGAGTAGTTGTTGTTATTGTCCTGCAGCGACAGTCTCGGATATGAGGCATTTGTACGAGTGTCAATTCCTTCCGAAGGATAATATGCCCAACGTTCCTGCGCTATGCCGAAGACATTTCCGTTATTTCTGAAAGCGACGTTCTGCAACGGGGCATCAAGCAGGTTCACGTCCCTTCCTCCCGTTCCTTGGAACAGGACGCCGAGGTCAAATCCTTTGTAGGAAAAATTCAAGGAGAACGAGTAATTGAATTTCGGAAGGGATGGTTTGCCTATCACCGTCTTGTCCAACTCATCAATAACATTGTCATTGTTGAGGTCTTTGTAGCGTAGGTCGCCCGGTTGTACTTTCCCCAAAGTTACGGTCGGAAAATCCGGAAGCAGATTGCCTTCAGAGTCAAAATCATCGACATCATAGAAGCCCTGGCCCACAAAACCATATATTGAACCTATAGGATGACCTGTCTGCGCCATACTCGCTACGGTTATCACTTCTGCCATATAATCGATACGGTTCGTTGCGTATGACCCTATGAATGACGCTCCATATCCGAAATCACCGGTGTGCCCGGCATAGCGAAGAGTAAAGTCTGCACCATAATTGGAGACCTTACCGATATTTTCGTATGCCGGATTTGCAATACCGGCCGAACCGGGGAGCATATGATTCTGCGTGACTATACCTTTTCTTTTCTCATAGAAGGCCGTGATGTCGAAAGATAAGGTTTTCCCGAAAAATTCGCCTCCCGCACCAATGTCGTATTTTGCGCTTGATTCAGCAAATATGTCAGGATTGGCTTCATACATAGGAGCGAAACCACTGTTCCACGACGGGCTGCCGTTCCCGAGGTTCAAGCCTCCGTTGCTGTAGTGGTAACTTTCCCAAAGGAAACGTTTCTCTCCCATAGGATCCCATCCGTTCAGCCCTGCGGAAGCCCTCAGTTTCAACAAGTCCACAGACGGGATACTATTCCTTCTGTCAAGGACATTATATGCTATGGAAGCAGCAGGATAGAACCCCCAATTGTTGCCCGAACGATAGTTGTCTGAACCGCCGGCAGCAAATACAAGGGTCGCCGACAGTCTCTTGTCATAAGCGTAAGAGGCTGCTCCGGAGATATTCGCGTGCCTATAGTAGATGTGTGCTCCGGCATCGGAGTTCTGGTTTATATCCGTATTGTATATATTATATAGGGCATCAACAGCACAAGACAGACTGTGTTTCCCCCAGTTATTGTCATAGCCCATGGTCGCGGTGAAATGCTTCCAATTCCATTGATTTTTGCCGCTGTCTTCATACTTATTATAAGGGGTGTCCGTGTCCGTAGTCTGAACAGTGCCATTGAAATAACGGGCATAGTTACGTGTATTCCCTGCTGCATCACGCGCCCAACTGCTGATTGAGACAGATTCTTTTAGATAAAGTCCCTTCAAGAGGACATCCAGTTTCTCAGTAAGTGAAAGGCTGAATTGGAAAGTCCTGTCGTGGGTAGAATTTCGTCCCAGAGCGCGGACAGCTGCCACAGGATTGTCGTTATGGACAGGTGTGCCTGACCAATTCCCGTCTTTGTCCTTGATGGGATATACGGATGAAGGATAGGAAGCCATATTGTCCCATAAGGCAGCGGCGGATTTGTTCGGATACCGTTTATTTTCAATGCGTCCCCCGACACCGATGTTTGCAACGACATATTTGCCGAGATTTATGTCAAGATTTGCGCGAATATTTATCCTATCTATGGCAGCATTGGCTGTGGTGTCGGTCATCGCGACATCATAAAGCCCCTGTTGGTTCATATAGCCGGCAGCAACAAAATACCGCAAGTTGTCACTTCCTCCGCGCACGGAGACGTTCGTCTGAGTGAACGGAGAGACAGACTTCAGCGTCGCATCATACCAGTCCACATCCGGCAGAGAAGCAATTTTGGCGGGAGTGTAGAACGGATTCCAAACCATTCCGTTATCATTGCTGTACGCCTCGTTGTAGAGCCTGCAATAATCGTCTGTGCCGAGAGGTTTGTCGATTGCCACAGCCTGCTGTATTCCGGACTGAAGCGAAAAGTCCACCACCGGTCTAGAGGAAGTTCCTCGCTTGGTCGTGACCCAGATGACACCGTTAGCCCCTCTCATTCCAAACGGAGCCAATTCCGCTGCATCTTTCAAGATTCTTATTTCCTCTATCTCCGCTGCAGACATATAATTGAAGAAGGATGGATTAATCTGATATCCGTCCACATAGACAGGGATATCCGTATTTCCGTATGTGGAGACTCCACGAATGGACAGTTTTGCCGCATCATATCCCGGTTCTCCATTTGACTGGGCAACCCCGAGACCGGCAATGCGTCCGAAGAGAGCATTAGTGATGCCGGCAGTCGGCCATTCCGCTTCACTTCCTTTGAGAGAGCTGTTGTGGGATGCATACAATCCTCTGTCAACGACTGCCGATGTGCCCGCAAGTGGCAGTTCTCTCTCCTGAGCTTTTACAGAAGAGAAATGGAGGACTGCACCGACAATGTTTAGTACGTAAATAATCCTTTTCATATAGAAACACTAATAACCGGGGTTCTGGATAATGATGCCTTTGTTGATTTCACTGAGAGTGATGGGAGAAAGAGACATTCTGGTTTTCCACGCATATTCTCCGACATAAGAATTCGCCATATAGAAATCTCCGAACTCTTCCGGACGACGCGGTTTGTCAGAAATGCCGGGAGCGGAGGTGAATACGAAGCGATGATGGACACCACCTATCATAGTCTGCCCCATCTTCCAATGGCGCGCGTGAGGATAGAACTGATTCTCGTTGTAGAACTCCACCGCCCATTCCCTTTGAATGAGCTTACGCAAAGAAGACTGCGCTGAAACACCGCAGGCAGACAAACCTCCACGTATGCGAACTGCATCCAGACAAGTCTGGGCTTTAGTCGGATTTCCGTATTCGTTGTAAGCTTCGGCAGCGTTCAGATAAAACTCCGCCATCCTATAAATCGGAAATTCGAACCATTCGCGCCCATCAGCCTCGTACCAGAATTTGCAGTTCTTAGCACATCCGTCATTCTCCTTATAAAGCAGATGCCAGTCCGTCCCACTCACATTGTAGAGATTATTTCCGGATAGGAGATTGTTCTGTGGATTGACGCCATAGAAAAAGAGCGACATCAGTGCACGAGGCTCCATCTCAAGAGCTTTCTGACGATAAATGGAGCAGTCCAGTTTTTCTCCCTCGTTTATCCAATGCTGGTCACTTCCATCAGCCTTTCGGAATTGTTTCAGCATTTCGTAGCTTATTCCTCTATACCAACCTAGGTCGTGTGCCGTATGTAAGCTTACGAAAGAGTAATTCTTGTAAATACCGCTGTCGTCACCGACAAAGTGGTGCTTATATGCAAGAAGGACTTCCCTATTTGACGGCGTGCCCACAGCTGTACCGAAATCCGGACCGGGGTTTCCGGTGCTGATGAGTTCATATCCGTTCGACTTCCCCCAATCAATAACTGCTTCATTGGCCTCCGCAGCTATTCTCCAACGTTCCTTGTCATATCCACCGAGCCAGATGAGGGTATTATCGTCAGGATTGTCCATACTCATATACGCGTCATCCGCATTGAAGAGTGGACGCGCCGCATACATAAGTGTTTCCGCCTTTATTGCCAAAGCCACACCTTTATTAATCCGTCCGAGCCAGTCTCCGCTCCAAACCACCCCGTCAAGGACACCGGCAGACTCGTCACAAAGCCGGACTATGAAATCGACCACGTCTTGCACGGTATTCCTCGGAGCGTTATACTCGGAAGTCACCGTATGTTCAACTATCGGCACTCCTCCGTACCGTTTCAGCATTTCCATATAGCGGAAAGCGACCAACGCTTTCATTTCAGCCTTTACTATATCTTTCTCCCTCGAAGACATATCAGAAACCTTGTCTATGTTCTCATAAACTGTCCATGCCTTTCTGATATAAACAAAATTGTTGGGGAAATAATCATCCGTATAACCGGCTCCCTTATTTTCTTCATTGGCAATCATACCGGACATACACAGCTTGTCCATATAACCCCAAGGAATGGCGCATACGTCCTCACCTCCCATAATCGCCTCAGTGGCCTCATATGGCAGATATGGCGCATTCCACGAATAGACCGGAAGACCCGAAGAAAGAATGTTCGCATAAGCTTCCGCTATTGCACCTTCCGCATTTTTCGAAGTACTGAATACATCCTCGATTGTCATACCGGTCACCGGCGGAGTCTTAATGAACATATCCGCACACGATGACAGGGCGAATACGGCCGTCAGGGAAACTATTATATGTATCTTCTTTGTTTTCATTACATCTTGGTTTTAGAATTCCATATTGAAGCCAAAATTATAGACCCTTGTGAGAGGATAGATAAGCCCCCTGGTGCTGGTGCTGTCATTAGTAAGTTCCGGATCAATCCCCCCAATCAGGTCACCGAAGCACCAAGTGTAAAGATTGTTGGCGTTAAAGAAAATCCTCAGACCACTTATATGCGTCTTGCTGAAGCCCTTCAGGCTGGCAAAATTATACGAAAGCTCTATATTCTTCAGCTTGAGATGATCCGTAGATCTTATCCAGAAAGCGTTTTTGCCGTTATTCTGGCTTGTTGCCGTATTGACAGACATCCTCGGATATGTTATGGCTTCACCGGCAGCATATCTCTCCGGAGTCCATCGTCCCGTCATATAAGAAAGCGGAGAACTCTGATCCTGAGAGAAAGGAACAATCAAGTAGTCGCTCATAGCGAAAGAGCCTTGAGCCGAGCCGGTAAAAAGAAGGGAAATGGAGAGTCCCTTCCAACTGAGACTCAAATCCGCGCCGAAGGTAGTCCTCGGTATATTCGAGAATCCGACCGGAACAATGTCTTTTGAGTCGATTATGCCGTCTCCGTTCACATCCACAATCTTGAGGTCTCCCGCCTGAACCTTATTTGCGTCAATATCGTTGTGTGGGTGGTTCGCAACTTCTTCAGCCGTATTGTAAAAGCCTTCGTTGCAGTAGGCCTTGTACTGTCCGTAGGCAAAACCGGTGGTGTTCATCCACTCGTATGCGTATGACGGCTCGGCCATATATTTTATTCTGTTCACTGAATAAGAGAAATTCCCTCCTATGTGCCAGTACCAGTCCGTACCGGCACTTCCGTCATAGGAAGCTTCAATCTCGAATCCTTTATTGGTCATACGTCCGACATTGACAGGAGGAAGTACTGAAGAGCTCATTCCCACCAACGAAGACACCGTCTCCAACTTTGTAAGAATGTTATTTCTGTCTTCCTTGAAGATATCTGCAGAAATCGACAGTTGGTTCTTGAAAAACTTCGTGTCAATACCGAGGTTGTAAGAGTTCTTCTTTTCCCATGTCACATCGGGATTACCCGTCGATATTTCATATTTCCCCTTGTATTCAGGATTCAACGTAGTTCCGTTGGATGATCCAAAAGAGTATCCCTCCATTGGATTTGAATATCCGTGGTTTCCCCAAGTTCCAGGAAGGTAGAGGAAACGGTTTCCTCCGATATTGCTATTTCCCGTCTGTCCGTAAGATGCCCTTATCTTAAGCCAGGTCAAAATATCGTTTTTTACGAAGAATGGTTCGTTCGACAAGGCATATCCCAACGATACGGCAGGGAAAGTGCCGAAGCGCTTGCCCGGTGCAAAATTCTCGGAACCGTTATACCCCATATTGAATTCCGCGAAATAGCGGCTGTCATACGAATACGTAGCACGGGCTACAAGACCGTAAAAACCTTGTGGAATATTGTAAGTCAGCCCATTGGCAGTATAACGTTCCCCGTTTGCCAGCAACATTGCCGAAAGGTCATGCTTCCCGAAGGAATGGTTATATGTGATACCGTATTCCATATAGAATTTGCGATGCTTCGACCATCCTGCCTCCTTGTAGCTTTTGGCTTTCTCGTCTCCGCCGAAAAAGAGCAGTTCCGTAGGCAGTTCCGGATTACGGATGAACTTGTAAGAAGGTATGTCTGAAGAAACGAGCAGGGTTTTCGATATATAATGGTCATACGACACCGATGCCCGTAATGCCAATCCTTCGGTGAGGTAGTCCATATGGTGCACAAGGTTTACGGAGGTATTGAGTGTGCTTTGGGAGATTCTCGACTTGGATTTTTCCAGCATATAAGCAATAGGAGACTTTCCCCAGGCTTTCTTGTTGCTGTCCATCATGCCGTCGTTCGCATAGCCGTTGATCAATTTCCCGTCAATGACGCCGGCGGCCGAAAATGGCGGAGCTTCATATATATTCAAAAGGAGATCCTTGTATCTTGACCCCATCGAAGTGCTGCCGGACGCGGAAGTAATCGAACTCGATTCTTTCATCTGTCCGGATATGGATACTTTGATTTCTGTATATTTTACCATATTGAAATCAAAATTCGCCCTAAAATTCAGACGGTTGCTGCCGGAATTGGCGGCACTGTCCTTAAAGCCGAAATCGTTCGTAAGACTACGTTGATTGAGATAACCGACGGAGGCATAATATGAAACATCCTTTGTTCCACCGGAAACATCGACATTATACTGCTGCTGAGGGGCAAGTTGCGAAGCAAAAATCTCAGACATATAGTCGTGAGAAGAGAAGAACTGTGCAGGAGAGTTCAAAAGCTCGTTTCGCTGAGCTTCATTCAGAAAAGTCATCGCGGCGACCTCGTCCGGAGTATAGTCCCGATTGTTCTGAAATTTCCACAACTCATCCTGCGAGAAAGACTTTGAACCGACTTTGTCGTCATTTGCCAAAGCTTCGTTTTTCAAGAGGGCGTAATTGTAGGAATCTACAAAAGAAATCAGAGTCGTAGGCGTTGTGAAGCCGAAATTTGCGGACATCGAGACTTTCGGCCTGCCCTCGTTGCCCCTTCTGGTCGTAACGATTATGACGCCGTTAGCTCCACGCACTCCATAAACCGCTGTGGCAGAAGCATCCTTCAACACATTGATACCCATAATATCATTACTGTTCAAGGTGTTGAACGAAGCCATATCTCTGACTACTCCGTCTATGACGACAAGAGGGTTCTGGTCTCCGTTGTATGTTCCGACACCTCGGACCCTTATGGTCGTTTCGTCAAATCCGACCTCGCCGGACTGCTGAACGGTGGCAATGCCGGAAACTCGCCCGACAATGGCGTTTGAGATGTTGCTCACAGGAGACTTGATAATTTTGTCTCCAGCAACCTGGCTGATTGCCCCTGTTACCGTTTCCCGCTTCTGGACCCCATATCCGACAACCACAACATCATCAAGGGCAAGACTCTCGGAAGCAAGGACGACAACGACGGAAGTCCTGCCAGAGACGGGAATCGTCTTCGACTGAAAGCCGAGTGAGGAAATTTCAAGCCGGGCATCGGGTAAAACGGAAACTTGAGCAAAGCCGTCAATGTCCGTGACGGAGCCATTCTTTGTCCCCGATTCAATCACACCGGCACCGACTAACGGATAATTGTCAGAATCAACGACCCTGACCGACACGGTCATACGGCTCTGAGCGAAAGAGGTCAGAGCTAAAACAGTGCATAGAATGACGGTGGTGGTTAGTTTCTTGAAATTCATATTACTGCTTTAGTGTTATTTTTATTATTACTGATCGTTTGAAAGGTATCAGCCGGACATTTGAATACGGAGCGAGTCTCGTCCAACTGTTTTTCCAAGGGTCATAAACTTCGACTTTCCCGATTTGTCTTCCGGCGACCACATCTCCAAGTTCTACTGTGAGACCGGACAACTCCTCTGCAGGTTTCCCATCGACAAGTTCCGACTGCCAGTTGCTCGCCGTATCCCTGCACCAGGAAAGGATATGCCTATCCCCGCCCAGAGTATATACCCGCAATCCGTGTCGATGGTTCGTCACCGGCTTAAAATGCTCTTCGTCAGGGTCAATCCCTTCTATTGCCTTGGAAAAGCGTCCTATCTGAAACCAGACATTCATTTTATCAATATAATGATCCCAATGCCACAAATGACCCGGACCGGCTGCACCGCAGAAGAAAGGAGCAAAGAGGAAATCATGCAGGATTATCCCTTCCCGATCTTTTTTGTAGATTTCGTGAGGACCGCTGTGGGAAGGCATCACTGCTCCACACTCCGCGAGCAAAAGAGGCTTCCGTTGTCCGTAATTCAAGAGATGCCTGACGGCATCCTCCGACAATCTGTCAACAGATGCTCCGCAAATAGGCAATTCGGCACCTTGGTCAATATATCTGTGCACCTGGAGGACATCGTTTGAATTCAAGCAGTTGATGAACTTGTATATGCCGAAACTGGATTCCCTGTCCAACGAGCCAAGGCTCTGCATAACGAGATTGGATGGAAATATCTTATGAAGGGTGTCAAGCATCTCAACATTCCATTCTTCGATATTCCCGGCTTCGACGGCATTCATCTCGTTCCACAACTCCCAACCGAAAATGCTTGGATTGTCCTTATAGCGTTCCTTCAAGAATTCGACCCTCTTCAGATACTCTTTTCTGCCTTTTTCAGATGAGATATACTCCTCCATATCGGTGAAAGGGCCTCCGTTCGACAAGTGGTATGAAGCCTTGGTGTCCCATTTGTTCACACCCGGAAGGATTTTTCTGAAACTCTCAATGCACATCTTTATCTTGATGTC
Organism: uncultured Bacteroidales bacterium; assembly: GCA_900545245.1. GTDB lineage: Bacteria > Bacteroidota > Bacteroidia > Bacteroidales > UBA932 > Cryptobacteroides. The sequence continues at coordinate 62,730 of UQYV01000012.1, read as the reverse complement.
ATAGTTTTTCGCCAGTTCCAGAAGCCTGTCAATATGCGTTACAGAGGTCTCGTCCCATTTTCCGTACTCCTTCTCTATCTCAAAAAACGCCGAATTCAGCCAGACTCTGGCGTAATTGGCTCCGTTCTTATGGAGTTCCTCCATATAGTGCTCCATACAAGAGAGGTCGGACATCGCTGCGAGGTTGCAGCCGACAGGGATATAGGGAGAGCCGTTGGAGAGCCTGAAGTATCGAGGGTCCTCCTCGCTTACTCGAACAAAAGCCTCATTATCAGGAATTGCCGCTGCCTTGTCGGCATTTCTATTCAATATATTGCAGGAAAGTGCAGACAGGAGAAGGAGGCTGATGCCAAATATGTACTTGATTGTCTTCATCGCTGTTATTGAAGATTACTTAATCAGGAATTATGACATATTGCCCTGGAGACAGCCTCAAGTCGGAGGCACCACCTATGTGCCCACAGGATTTTCTCTCTCCCCCGACAATTTTGTAAAGAGTCCCCGGGCGATTTCTCCACGCATTCAAATTGATGGACAATGTGTTTTTTGTTACGCTGTCAAGCTCTGTCTTGATCTTCCCGTAAGTAGCTCCGGCATAAATGTCTCCGACTACCTTGACGTCCGGAAGAAGGATAATTTCAAGTCCACCGTCCCTTTCATTGATGAAATAGGCTCCGGAACCGGAGTATTTCACTATAGGAGAATTTCTGTAACCTGCGATGTGTTTTACATTAAGACTGCACTCAATCGGATTCCAGCTCTCGTCCACCTCACAAGAATTGTAGTATTTGTCAGCATCGCTGTATATGGCTCCGTTATGTGACTTGGATATGACATAATGTTCTCCTTTCTGCTCGTTGAGATTTGAGGGAAGATCTTGAATATATGGAAGCGATTGGAAAATTTCCTTCGCTATCAGGAATGACATCATTTTTTCGGGAGTACACCTTAGATTCAAGAAATGGGAGCCTCCCATATTTTGGGCGATTTCGCTAAAAGTATAGGTCCACATCGAAGCGGACTGAACTCTGAGCGAGCGGAAGAAAGTTGCCTGCAGAGGATACATATAGGCACTCTGATTAAAGAAAGTCTCAAATTCATAAACCACTACCGCCTTCTTGGAGAAAGCCGGAGTCAATGCCCAACCATAACCGTTCTCATCGGATTTCTGTCCGACAAACCAAGAGGCAAAGTCTTTCGAAGTGAAATTCAAACTCTTGTTCCAGTACTCCGAGCCCGAATCATCTTGTCCGGGATAATTACAGAAAGCGACAATGTCTGCCTCTGAAGCGGAGACTCCTTCAAATATATCCGCGTTGCCGCGCCTATACCTGTGCCAATTCAATCCCCAGCAGACCAAATGCCTGTCACCGTTCTCCCGAAGCAATTCTTTCATCGAATCGATGTAATTACGGACAGTAGCAGAACGATATCCGGCGTAACTCGCCTCTGAGTCAGACTTGCCGTTTTCGGCAAGCCAAGCATTGTAGGCAGACAGACAAGACTTGGAACGGATGGATGAGTATGAATACATTTCAGGCTCGTTAATCAGTTCCCAATAAGCTATGTTGGTCGTATTCTTGTAGGCTTTTCGGGTGTAAGGATTGATGTGATTTACGAGTGACGAAATATAGTTTCTCGCACATTTAACGACTGTCTCGTCTTGAATCCAAGTCGCCCGATCCCCGGAAATCCACTCGCTTCCCGGGCCACTGTTGCCCATATGGTTCAAGAAAGCGAAAGAAAGATAGATATTCCTTTTTCCGGCTTCACTGACAAGATAGTCAAGCGCATCAAGAAATACGGATGATTCCAGCAGATTGCCCTTGGAATCCGTAAAGTCAACAGGGGTCAGATGGCACCTGAGGTGGTTTATTCCCAGCAATTGCAAATCGTTGAGGTTATTATCGGTGACCTGATGCAAGGCATCTTTTGTCTTGGCGATGCCGACCCTCGCAAGGCGGTTGTATTCCCAGGAAATCGGTGTCTGGAAATTGACTCCGTAAAGTCTGGCTTCCTCTCCGTCCGGCAGGAGCATTTTTCCTCCATTCAGAGTAATGAACTCGCTTCCGGTCGGCAGAGGCTCCGGCTTTTCGGGTTCTTCTCCCTTGTTATTGCCGTCGTCATCAATATCGCAGACACAATTTTCTCTTCCGCATATAGGACACTTCCAGACTTTCGCAGAACAACTGTTCGCCGTGACTGAAACCAGCATCAGCATCGAAGATATGAGATTAATCACTTTCATTTTTTTATCACGCAATTTTTAACTGCTTACTCAGTGTTTTTCTTCGAATGCAAATCTATCAACATTTGTCTTTGGGAACAATCAAGTCCATTACAACATTTTTGATAAAAATTAGAACGTTTTTTACTCCGCAGTGCTGACTGTCACCCAAAGCCACCATAAGACAAGGATTTACAGAATCGGCGCATTCACCCCAAGGCAGAAATCCGGGAAATTTGGTAAATTTGCAATTGTGGAAATTGAATAATCCCCAAGGAACGTATTTTTTATGAGGAGCATATTCCTGAAACCGACAATCACTATAGCGGTGATTTTGACTCTGCCCTGCATAAGTCTTAATGCAGAAGATTTTGTATTTGACAATGTAAGTACTAAAGACGGACTTTCAAGCCACGAGGTACTCTGTCTCACGCAGGACTGTTTCGGAATGATGTGGATCGGTACGGACGAAGGCCTGAACAGATATGACGGGCACAATTTCACCATATACAAACACGGAACGCCCAATTCCTGTCTGAATTCTTCATGGATCAACTGCCTCCACACGGATTCCTCCGACAGAATCTGGATTGGGACGGAAATCGGAATATCCGTTTTTGACCCGCACACGGGAGTAATGTCCGCATGCAAGCCTGCTTGCGATGAAAGGCAACTCCTATCCACTCAACGAATCCGCAGTATTTGTGAAGACAGGGACAAAGAAACGCTATGGATAGGGACCTGCACCGGGCTGATAAAATATGACACGGGAAAGGATTATCTTGAAGCGTTCAATCCGGCAAAAGGGCATCCGGATCCGAGAGCTTACGAGATAACTTCCATCACACAGGACTCAACGGGGATTCTTTGGCTCGGATCTTTCGACGGGATATACAGATTCGATCCCAAGGATAACACATCGGTACGGATAAGCGGCATCCCTAAGGGAGGTCGACACGATGTCAACGATTTCATTGAATTCATACGATATATGGAAGAGGATAACCTGTTGTATGTGGGGATGTCGGCAGGGCTTTCAATAATGTCCACGAGCGGGAATATCTTGAAGTACTATAATGTTGACAACAGTTCCATTTGCGAAAATGATGTCTGCGACATTGCAGGACTGGAAGAGGGGAAGTGGATGATAGGTACGAGTAAGGGAGTCTGCATTTTCGACGCTGTTACAGAGACTTTCACTCCCGTCACTGGCGAAGAGGGAAAAACATTCCTTCTCAGCAATTATGTCCGGAAATTGTACCGGGACAGGGGCGGCATTGTATGGCTGGGCACATCGCTGGGGATATCAAAGTATGACTTGAACAGGAAACCTGTCAGCATACACCCTATATATCATACAGGAAAGAGGGTTACGGTCCGGGACATAAAAGCCGTATCCCCAAACGAGCTATGGCTCGCCACCCATAACGGAATTCTTGTCTGCGACTACTCTTTCAATATTCTGCGTCATTACGGCAAAAATCAGGGATTAAAGCACGATATCATAAAACGCATCTATATCGATTCTTCAAATACCATTTGGGTCGGGACAAACGACGGATTGCAGTATTTCGACAGGAGAAGAGGAGTTTTTGTCGAAGTAAAAAATGAAAAAACTCAATTTAAGTATATATATGATATAAAAGAACTGCCTGACGGACGCATAGTCTCAAACATTATCGATGGTTTGGGGATGGTCTCTCCGAAACGCGACAGATTGGGGAATATTACAGGCTTTGATTATGAGGAAACAGACCTGTCCCCATTTCTTTCACAATCAAACAGTAGCATCCCGTATTTTGACGTAGACAAGAAAGGGAATATATGGATAGGGACAATTTCAGACGGAATCATACGCTACTGTGAAGGACAACCCACATTAGTCTTCGGAGAAAATGACGGGCTGACCAGCAACCGGATCTACACCATTCTTGCCGATTCCAACGGGAATGTTTGGGTGGGAACCGATTTGGGGCTCAACTTAATATCGGCGGACGGCGTCATCGAAAAGTTTCAAGACGATGAAATGAATCAGGCGATAAGAATCATTACGACAGATGCTCACGAAAGGATATGGTTTGCCAACGCCACGAGAATAGTGATGTATGACAGAGACAGAGAAGAAAAAGTACGCATAGATCTGAGCGCACAGTTGGGCGTACGGGGAATCATCCATAATGGGACAACGGAGGCCAAGGGTCTGATTTTTATGTGTGGGGATGGCTTTGTTCTCGATTTCAACCCGGAACTGATTCACGTCAATGACTACGCCCCATCTCCTGTCATTTCCGGCTTTGAGGTTATTGACGAGACATACGCACCTTCACAGATATATGTAACATCACTCCCCGTAGTCAGACTCAATCACAATCAAGGTAATTTCAAAATCAATTTTGCAGTCACCAATTTTTCTGCCCCGGAAGCTAACAGATATGAATACAAACTCGAAGGGCTGGACAATATATGGCACAGTACGACAGGAAAAGAGAGTTGCGCACGGTACAGCATGGTAAAGCCCGGACACTACAGGTTCGTGGTGCGTGGGTATAACAGCGACGGAGTAAGGTGTCCGAAGGATAGTTCTCTCGAAATCGTGGTCAGACAACCTTGGTGGACTTCTGCCGGAGCAATTGCCGTATATGTCATCATAAGCCTGCTATTGATTCTAGGCCTAGCGAAAATACTCTTTATCAAGTTCCGGACGGACAAGCAATTGGCAAAAGAGAGAAACGAAAGACTCAAGGCGGAAGAGTTGAATGAACTCAAAAGCGAGTTTTTTACCAACATCTCACATGAATTCAAGACACCGCTGTCCCTGATAATGGCACCAACGGAAGAACTCCTGCAAACGGAAAAGAACGAACAGAGCGTACAACTGCTGCAAATCATCAAACAAAATGGAGAACGGCTCAAGGATTTGATTAACAGGATTATGGAATTGAGAAAAATCGAGTCCGGAGCAATCGGAATGCAACTCGTTTCGGGAAATATCGTTGCATACATCTCCAGACTCACCGATGCGTTCCGGAAAAAGGCGGAAAGCAGGAACATAAGACTTGGATTCGAAACCGAAACTGATGCCGTTTATATGAACTACGATAGTGGCAAAATTGAAAAAATCGTTTTCAACCTATTGAGCAACGCCTGCAAATTCACTAAAGATTACGGGATGATTGTAGTACAGGTCGCAGCTCATCCGGATAAGCCGGATATGATTGTGGTATCTGTGACGGACAACGGTTGCGGAATAGCGGGAAAAGACCTTCCATATATTTTTGACAAATTCTATCAAGGAAGTACGGAAACTGTCGCCCCGGACTCTCTAAAAGGTTCCGGCATAGGATTGGGAATAGTAAAGACCTATGTAAGGATGCACGGAGGGGATGTATCCGTCCACAGCGAAGTCGGGAGCGGCTCCACGTTCAGTTTCACTCTCCGGAAAGACCTTGGGATAGAAACGGACGGACAATGTAATGCCGAATTGGCGAATGTCTCCACCGATAATTTACAGCCGGTAGCGGAAAAGGATTTGCCTATACAGGATAACAAAAGTGAGGGGGAACGGAAAAATGCTGTCATAATAGAAGATGATAAGGATATGCTTTCTTTCTTGAAACTCTCACTTGAGAAAAAGTACAATGTCTTCACTGCGACAGACGGTCAAAGCGGACTTGAACTCATAAACGGGATTATTCCCGACTTTGTGATATCCGACCTGATGATGACGGGAATGAACGGATATGATCTTTGTCGGGCAGTGAGGGATGACAAGGTAAGTAGCCATATCCCTTTCATAATGCTCACGGCAATGACGGACGATGCGGCACAGAGAAACAGTTATGAAGCTGGAGTGGATGTCTTTCTCACAAAACCTTTCAGTATCGCCACCCTGCTGACCAGAATCGAGACTCTGCTGGATTCCAGACTCAATCTGCAAAAGCGTTACAAAGAACAGTTTCTCGGCCGCCCGTCAGATATAGCATTGGAATCATTTGATGACAAATTGCTGCACGAACTCGTGGAGATTGTGGAAAAGAATATTGCTGACCCCGTTTTCGGTGTCCAAGAGCTTATCGAACAGAGCAGATATTCATATCAGCAGATATACCACAAAGTCAAATCAACGACCGGAGAATCAATAAATGAATTCATCAGGGATATCCGTCTGAAACGGGCCGCCCAATATCTGGCAAATTCAGATATGAGAATCCAGGAAGTAATGTATGCGGTGGGGTTCAACACGCATTCATACTTCACGAAATGCTTCAAGAAATATTTCGGCTGTTCACCAACGACCTTTGCCGAGAAGCATAAGGAGTTGTCTGATTAGTTCCAAACGCAAACGAGCGTTTCTTCAGGATGGATGATGATTTTCGAATTCTTTACGGAACCGCCGTGGCTTGCGAAAATCACTTCAGGATGCGACAATCCGCTTTTGAATGCGGTTTTGACAGTCTCATTTCTTTTGTTTATCACAATACCGATGTATTTGCCTCCGGATTTCATTGTCCGTAAATATATTCCCGGAGATGGTTTGACAAACGATACCGGCGCAACAATATCGGAAGACAAAACTTCGGCATAAAATGCCGCCAGTTCATACTCTTTGCGACATCTGCATCCCAAATCAATCATTGATGGGAACCATATTGCCGAGCCTTTTCCGTATTTATTGAATGACGCGATGGCCATATCACCGTCTTTAAGAAATGGAGCCGCTGTTTCGGGAATAAGTATGCCTTTCCAGAGATGCGTGTCAAGCCGAATCCCATTGAATTCCGGAAGTGGGGCATATCTGTCTGTGACCGCGAATTCGGAAATTCCGGCACCGAAAGCCTCTCCCAAGTCCCAGTCTCCCATAAATGAACAACGCATATATTCATCATAGTAGCCCGTCAATCCGGTAGCGATAACTTTTCCCCCGTCACGGACGAATGACAACAGATTTGACCTTAGAACAGAGGGAACACATATAATATTGGGGAGAACAATCACTTTCCCCTTTGGATTGGACCAGTCATAGAACTCTGTGCTGCATATTTGCGGTACGGCACCAAGCGAGCAAATGGCGGAATAGGCAGCAGCCATTGACTGCATCACCGCCGTCTTGCTTCTGCCCGGATTGTCTTCGTCTTTTTGGAACGAAGCATTGATTTTCTGCATCCAGAGCGATTCATTGTTGTATAGAATTGTTATATTGCTTTTAAGCGGCTCTATTCCATCGAAAAGTTCTTTGTTTGAGGCAATGATTCCTGCAACTTCAGAGGCAGCCGTAAGACGCACGCTTGGTCTTCCCTGAAAATCCAAAAGGCCCCATTCTCCGGCCTCTCTCACAGCCTTTCTCTGGTTGAGTGTCCAAAACATAAGGCCTTTTATTCCTGCTCCCACTCCCGTCCAAAGGCATTGTGTAACCTCATCGGCAGTCGGACAAAGTACAGTCTTTCCACTGGCAGTGACTGCGCCTCCTTGAAATTCCGTTATCCAATATGGTTTGCCTTCCGCATTGTTGGCTATGATATCTGTCATCATAGAAACACCGAGAGGATAGTCCTTCCTCTCAAAAACATCGAAATGCCAGGAAAAATGCATAGACGACCCGAACGAAGTTATGAATTCCCCATATTTGGGAAAATCATATTCCTGTATGGTTTCTAAAATCTGATGAGGATTGATATGGCGTCCGTGTTTGGAATCCGTTGTCAACACTCTGTCAGATATCCACCTCAAATACCACTCAGTATAACTCACGAGAAATTCCTGATCGCTGAAATCCGCTGAAAGATAAGCACTACGTAGTCCTTCCTTTTTCTGGGAGCTCTCCCATTCCTGCCGTTTTTTTCGAGAGAGTTCTGTTTCGTTAACCTTCAGGCTGCCGGTACCCGGCTCATTTTGAATAACCCATGTATCCAAAGCCGGAGAATCTTTGAAATGCCCCACGACATTGTCTATATACTCTCCGACATCAGAAAGCTGTTTCTCAGTTTTGGGAAATTTGAACCCACCGACATCATTAAGTTCATCTGTAGTGGGGAAAAGGGTTGCAAAAAGTCTTATACCATATTTCTCGGCAGAAGAGAATGCGGCATCGTAGAGAGAGAAGTCCCACTTGCCATCAGATTTCTGCATATGGGAACCGAACATTCTTATTCTCGCATATTCGAAACCGCTGTCGCGCAGGATTCTGAACCACCCGTCAATCTGTTCCGGAGTCTGACCCGGTTCTATGAAAACCTGTGCTCCGAAAGACGGAGCGGCAACAAGAGCCGACTCGAGCACAAGTGAGGAAATGAAAATTGCAAGTATTCTCTTCATAACGTTCGGATTTTGTGCAAATATATGCCACAATAGTATTTTTTATTTATCCATTCTTGATAATTATTATCACAAATTTTATTAATATTCGCTTACATCCGTAGCGATGTGCACCAGAGGCGAAAAACTGCTACGCGCTGCATCTGTTTTTGATAACACCTGAAGTTTATTGACTCAGAGAGAGTGAGGGATTCGCTCCCTTTGGTCGTGGTTCCCTCGCACCCCGGCGACTCCCTGATTCTCAGGTCTTTGCGGAGATGGAGGCTCTCGAACTTATACTTTCACAGAATATCATAAAACTGCAAACGACTGATAATCAAGTGTAAATTACAATATAGAGTAAAAGTAAATGTTTCTAAATGTCTTTTGCTATCTCAATAATTGGGTGTATATTTGGGTGTAGAATTTCAAACGCACCCAATTATGAATATCAAGCGCAACATCATTTTTGCATTGGAGAGCCGGAAAAAGAACGGTGTGCCAATCGTAGAGAACGTACCCATCCGTATGCGTGTCATCTTTGCCAGCCAACGCATCGAGTTTACAACGGGCTACCGGATTGACGTAGCCAAATGGGATGCAGATAAGCAGCGGGTAAAGAACGGATGTACCAACAAGCTAAAGCAAAGTGCAGCCGAAATCAATACGGACTTGCTGAAATACTATGCCGAAATCCAGAATATTTTCAAGGAATTTGAGGTGCAGGAGGTCATGCCAACGACCCAACAGTTGAAGGAAGCTTTCAACATGAGAATGAAAGACACCAGCGAAGAACAGCCGGAAGAAGCCCCTGTCAGCTTTTGGGAGGTGTTCGATGAGTTTGTAAAAGAGTGCGGTAACCAGAATAACTGGACGGCATCCACCTATGAAAAATTTGCAGCAGTGAGGAACCACCTCAAAGAGTTCAAGGAGGATGCAACGTTCAACTATTTCAACGAGTTTGGATTGAACGAATACGTCAACTTCCTGCGTGACACCAAGGATATGAGAAACAGCACCATCGGCAAGCAAATGGGATTCCTCAAATGGTTCCTGCGCTGGAGCTTCAAGAAAGGACATCATCAGAACATTGCATACGATACGTTCAAACCGAAACTGAAAACCACCTCGAAAAAAGTAATCTTCCTGACTTGGGATGAACTGAACAAGCTGAAAGACTACCAGATACCCAAGGATAAGCAATACCTGGAACGTGTGCGTGATGTTTTCCTGTTCTGCTGCTTTACGAGTTTGCGGTATTCGGATGTTCGCAATCTGAAAAGAAGCGATGTGAAGTCCGACCACATCGAAATAACCACAGTCAAGACTGCCGACAGCCTGACGATTGAACTGAACAAATACAGCAAAGCCATACTGGACAAATACAAGGACATCCATTTCGAGAATTACATGGCTCTGCCCGTCATCAGCAACCAGAAGATGAACGATTACCTGAAAGAGCTGGGCGAACTGGCAGAAATCAACGAGCCTGTACGGGAAACCTACTACAAGGGAAATGAACGTATTGATGAAGTCACACCCAAATACGCTTTGCTCAGTACCCATGCAGGAAGAAGGACATTCATCTGCAATGCGCTGGCTCTCGGAATCCCGGCACAGGTGGTCATGAAATGGACGGGACACAGCGACTACAAAGCTATGAAACCCTACATTGACATAGCGGATGATATTAAGGCAAATGCCATGAACAAGTTTAATCAACTATAAAAGTATCAAACAGTTTCATAGATAGTTACCAATGACTATATTTGTAGAAATTATCATCACAATATGAGCAACAAGGAATCCAACATAGAGAAAACGAATTTTGATACATTCATACAAGCGGTCGGTTCGGAAATAGAACAGGCACAAGTAAGGCTGATTGTTGCAGCCAATGCACAAATGCTGTTCCATTACTGGAAGATAGGCAATTACATCCTTTATCACCAGCAGCTGCACGGATGGGGAAGCAAAATCATCAAGCAGTTGGCAAAGGCTATCCGACTGCATTACCCTGAAAAGAAAGGCTATTCGGAACGTAACCTTACCTATATGTGCCAGTTTGCAAAAGCATATCCTTTAAGAGCGTTGCAAAGTTTCATAGAAACAGATGCAAGCCTGTCTGTCCCAACCATACAGAGTGTGACCAATGAAGTATTAAAACTGAATGACAAGCAATTTACGCAGGAACTTACTGCGCAAATACAATCGATTGATTGTCAATCATTAGCAATTACGCAGGAAGTTCCTGCGCAATTTGAAGATGTGGGAAAAACCGTGTCTGCCATTTACAGGATGGGAATCAGGGAAATAGAAGAAGTTTTCTTGACCTCTCCTATAGCCAAAATAAACTGGACAAGCCAAATGACTATACTTGACAGTTCGCTACCTTTAGGTCTAAGCTACTGGTACATGAAGCAGTCTGTGGAAATAGGATGGAGCAGCAATGTATTGAAAATGCAAATTGACAGTGATTTGTATAGCCGACAAATCAGCAACAACAAGGTAAACAATTTCACGACCACACTTCCGGCTCCACAAAGCGACCTTGCCAATTACCTACTCAAAGACCCGTACATCTTTGATTTGGCAGGAGCCAAAGAAAAAGCAGACGAAAGGGATATTGAAGAACAGCTGGTGAAACACGTTACCCGCTACCTGTTGGAAATGGGCAACGGTTTTGCCTTCGTTGCCCGGCAGAAGCACTTCCAAGTCGGAAACAGCGATTTCTTTGCCGACCTGATTCTATATTCCATTCCGTTGCACGCATATATCGTGGTAGAATTAAAGGCTACCCCATTCAAACCGGAGTATGCAGGACAACTGAACTTCTACATCAATGTGGTGGATGATAAACTGAGGGGAGAGAATGACAACAAGACTATCGGGTTGTTGCTATGCAAGGGAAAAGACGAAGTTGTGGCACAATACGCATTGACAGGCTATGACCAGCCCATCGGCATCAGCGATTACCAATTGAGCAAAGCGATTCCCGAGAAACTGAAATCAGCGTTGCCCAGCGTGGAAGAAGTGGAAGAAGAACTGGCCTCTTTCCTTGACAAAGACAATAACACTCAAAAATAGTTGCGTCCATGAAAGATGTAATTACAACGCTGATTCCCCGATACGGAGAATTGAACAGAATATATAAAGACTGGTTTGATAATAAAGGTTTCTCTTTTGAAAAGCAGAAATTCATTACCAAGTTCTATCTGGACTACAATGATGTAACGGTTCTTGAAACAGCCATTCTTGAACTGGTGTTTCATCTTCCACAGGAGCAATACACACTGATTCTGAATAGCCTGAAAAAGGAAGTATGCGAAAACATAAGTTATTACAAGAAAGGATGTATGCCGGATGAACAGACCGTTTACAATATCTGCTTCCGAGTTTCAGAAATCTATAAAGAAGCCATAGAAGAACAGCAATACAAGACGACCAAGCTCCATGCTCCGCTAAACGAAGCATACCACCGATACGATTCCATAGGTTATCGGGAACACACTGCAGAGGATGAAAAGCGTGCGGAAATGGAATATGAACGGTGCAAAGATGAATACGAGGAGAAAAAAAACAAGCTGACCGAACTCTACGATCTGCAAAAACAGACCAGAGAGAAAGCCCTGCAATATGCAAAAAGCCGTTTCAATGAAATCTATCGGCTGGGCTGCCACCTCAAAGAGACATTGGCGAAATATGTATTTGATGAAACAAACGAGCCGGAAGAGCCAGCCGAACAAGAACCAAATGCCCCCAACATACAGGAAGAAGTGCTGGGAACGAAACAGACTGAGTATTTCAATATGGAACTGCTTTCGCTCATTCATGTAACCTGCGTGGGAGAACAGTTCGAGAATATTTCCGAACATGATTTCTATACCTGCATGAACCTGCTACCAAGCGACACCAAACCCCAAATCAGACCGAGAGAAAAAATACGTACCTGCTATCTGATATTCCTGATGAGCGAAAAACTGCCCAAACAGGACAGGGAGAATTGGAAGAGGAATATCCTGAAAATATTGGATATTGAGGAAAGCTACTACAAGTCAAAGTACAAAGAGCCTGTTTCCGATTTCCCCAGTGACAGCAACCGGAAATTTGCCAAAGAAATGGATGGTATATTCCGATAATCTGTGATATGCCCTGACATTTTACGAAACAACCACTTTTACCACTCAAATTAAATTTTTGAGTGGTATTTTTATTATCTGATATTCAGATAAATAACAAGATATTCCATTTATATCAACCACATCCTTACCACTTACAACCCTACCTAATTTTGCATCGTTCGAGAACAGAGATAACAGCCAGTGCGCAGGGCTGATTGTTAAACGACTAAATAGATTGAACGATGAAAAATCTTCAAGAATTATTATCAAAACCCGTCTGGCAGATGACAGGTGAAGAGTTCATATTCCTAAGTAAGCACGCTTCCCGTCAAACGGAAACGCAGCCACAGCCCATTACAGACACAGAAAGAAAATATGTGTACGGAATACTGGGCATAGCCAAACTGTTCGGGTGCAGCCTACCCACCGCCAACCGTATCAAGAAAAGCGGAAAGATTGACAAGGCAATCACTCAGATAGGACGTAAGATTATCGTGGATGTTGAGCTTGCCCTTGAACTGGCTGGAAAGAAAACAGGAGGACGGAAATAACGGGAGGCATGGCTATGGACTATATGAAAGAGACTAAGGAAATATCGGCTGAAGAAGCCATAATCCTTTGGCAAGCCTCACGTTTGAGCCTGTCGAAAAGTTATGAGAAAGCACCTGAAATCCTTAAAGTACATGATTCTGTCATTGGGACATTGGGTAATTTCAGCGCATCCATCGGCAAAGCCAAAAGTAAAAAAACGTTCAATGTATCGGCTATCGTAGCCGCTGCATTGAAGAACGGCACAGTGCTGCGGTATGTGGCTGAACTGCCTGAAGATAAGCGGAAAGTGCTTTATGTTGATACAGAGCAAAGCCCTTACCATTGTCTGAAAGTCATGACGCGCATTTTGCGAATGGCTGGTTTGCCAGATGATAGGGACAATGAGAATCTTGAATTTCTTGCCTTAAGAAAATACACGCCTGAGCAGCGTATCAGGATTGTGGAACAGGCTATTTACAATACACCCGAAATCGGTCTTGTAATTATAGACGGCATACGGGATATGGTGTATGACATCAACAGCCCCAGTGAATCAACACGCATCATATCCAAGCTGATGCAGTGGACGGACGACAGGCAGATACATATCCATACGATACTGCATCAGAACAAAGGGGATGAGAACGCAAGAGGGCACATTGGTACGGAGTTGAACAACAAGGCGGAAACCGTATTGCAGGTAGAAAAGGACAAGGGCAACGGTGACATCAGCCATGTTTCAGCCATTCACATCCGGGCAATGGACTTTGAGCCTTTCGCATTCCGTATCAACGACAAAGCCCTTCCCGAACTCATTGAGGGATACAAACCTGAAACAAAGAAGCCGGGAAGACCCGAAGAAGAGAAGTTCGACCCTTACAGGCATATCACCGAGCAGCAGCACCGTATCGCATTGGAAGCCGTTTTCGGGCTGAAAGAGGAATACGGCTACAAGGAACTGGAAGATGCCTTAATCAAGACCTATATGTCAGTGGGTGTAAAGTTGAACCATAAAAAGGCGGTATCGCTCATCACCATGCTCCGCAACAAACGGATGATAGTGCAGGAGACAGGCAGAAAATACACATTCATGCCTGACTTCCACTATTAGCCCATTTCCCTGCAATCACTTCACTTTATTCTCGGGGTGTATATATTAGGAATATAGTGAAGTGCTTGGGGAATGGGACTAAATCACTTCACTTTATTACCGTATCCTATATATACGAGAATTTAGTGAAGTGATTATAGACCGTACTTCCTAAAAAGGTACGGGCAAAAAGAAAAATAAACCAATTCACCAACTACTAAAACAATCATTTTATGGATATACAGACAGCCAAGCAAATCAGAATAGCGGATTATCTGCATAGTTTAGGATATTCTCCCGTCAAGCAACAAGGTGTCAATCTGTGGTATAAATCACCGTTAAGGGAAGAAGCCGAAGCCTCGTTCAAGGTAAATACCGAACGTGAACAATGGTATGACTTCGGTTTGGGTAAAGGTGGTGGTATCATAGAACTGGCTGCACACCTGTACGCTACCGACCATGTACCTTACATCTTGAAACGGATAGCAGAGCAGACACCGCACGTGCGCCCGGTATCTTTCTCTTTTGGAAAGCAAAACTCTTCCGAGCCGAGCTTCCAACAGTTGGAGATTGTTCCGCTGTCATCTACTGCCCTGCTTGCCTACTTACAAGGTAGAGGAATTAACATAAAACTGGCGAAAAGAGAATGTAGTGAAGCACGTTTCACTCACAACGGCAAGCGGTACTTTGCCATCGCCTTTCCCAATGGTTCGTGTGGATATGAAATCCGCAACCGCTATTTCAAGGGCTGCATCGCCCCAAAGGAAATCTCCCACATCAGGCAGTCGGGAAAAGCGAGGAATACCTGTTATGTGTTCGAGGGATTTATGGACTACCTCTCCTTTTTGACATTGAGACAAGAGAGCTGCCCAAATTATCCGGAATTGGACGGGCAGGACTACATTGTATTGAACTCCGTATCGAATGTAAACAAGGCTCTCTATCCGTTGGGCAATTACGAACGCATCCACTGCTTTTTCGACAACGACCATGCAGGACTGGAAGCACTCCGGCAAATCCGCATGGAATACGGCAGAGAGCGGTACATCCGGGACGCTTCGCAGATTTACAGAGGATGCAAGGACTTGAACGAATACTTACAGAAACAGATTGAAAGAAAAAGGCAGCTCCAGTCCGCCAAAGGGGTGCGCAGCCAATCACCGGAAAAGAAGAACGGCTTCCAGTTATAGCCCACTATAACTACACGCTTCGCTTTCGTAGTTGTGGGCTCTCCCGAGGGGATTAGGGCTTTGCCCTAATGACCCACTCAGGGCGTTTCACCCCTGAGAACCCCGAGCAAAGAGTGACCCTCTCTTTGCAATCTCCGCTTATGGGTTACCCCTAAGAACCCCTCTGCGAAAGCGAGCAAAGTAAATCAATTGTAAACAAAGGAAAGAAGCTATGGCAACAAAATCAAGCATACATATCAAGCCTTGCAACATCGCATCGAGCGAGGCACACAACCGAAGGACTGCCGAGTATATGCGTAATATCGGGGAGTCCAGAATCTATGTCATTCCCGAACTTTCCACCGATAACGAACAGTGGATAAATCCCGACTTCGGCACTCCCGAACTGCGAACTCATTATGACAATATCAAGCAAATGGTCAAGGAAAAGACCGGACGTGCCATGCAGGAAAAGGAAAGGGAACGCAAGGGAAAGAATGGAAAGATTATCAAGGTGGCGGGATGCTCACCCATCCGTGAAGGAGTATTGCTTATCAGACCGGACACCACACTGGCTGATGTACGCAAATTCGGTGAAGAGTGCCAAAGACGCTGGGGCATCACTCCGCTACAGATTTTCCTGCATAAAGACGAAGGGCATTGGCTGAACGGTCAGCCGGAAGCAGAAGACAAGGAGAGCTTCCAAGTCGGTAACAGATGGTTCAAACCAAATTATCATGCTCATGTCGTATTCGACTGGATGAACCATGAAACTGGAAAGAGCCGAAAGCTCAATGACGAGGATATGGCAACCATGCAGACCCTTGCTTCCGATATTCTCCTGATGGAACGTGGACAGGCAAAAGCTGTCACAGGTAAAGAGCATCTGGAACGAAATGATTTCATCATTGAGAAGCAGAAAGCCGAACTGCAACGTATAGAGGAAACCAAGCGACACAAGGAACAACAAGTAAGCCTTGCCGAACAGGAACTCAAACAGGTAAAAGCAGAGATACGCACGGACAAACTAAAGAAAACAGCCACCAATGCTGCTACCGCCATAGCAAGCGGTGTAGGTTCTCTTTTCGGAAGCGGTAAGCTGAAAGAACTGGAACATCACATCGAGCAGCTACATCAGGAAATTACCAAACGGGACAAAGCTACTGATGAATTAAAAATTCAGATACAACAAATACAGGAACAGCATAGCAGACAAATTCGTAATCTTCAAAGAATACATAATCAAGAACTTGAAGCCAAAGACAAGGAAATATCACGATTGAGCACCTTGCTTGAAAAAGCCCACAAATGGTTTCCCATGTTCAAAGAGATGTTGAGAATGGAAAAATTATGCGCTGTTATCGGGTTTACCAAAGACATGATAGAAAACCTCTTGACAAAGAAAGAATCCATACAATGTAGTGGCAAAATTTATTCCGAAGAACACAGGTGGAAATTTGACATCAAGAATGATATTTTTAGGGTTGAGAAACATCCGATGGATAGTGGTAAGCTTATGCTGACCATAAACCGACAACCCATAGTACAATGGTTTAAGGAACAATGGGAAAAGTTACAGCAGAATCTACGTAACTCGGTGCAGAGAGAGCAAAAATCCAGAGGATTTAGAATATAGAATAGCCTATTATTAATAAAATCAAGTATCTATGCATCCAAACAGATTGTTTTTATTACAGAATCAAAATCCTAAGAATTTATAAAAAATGAAGCCTAAAGAAGTTTTGGAAAAATGGATAGATTGCTTTAACAAAGCAGATGCTTATCATATAGCAGAGCTGTATGCTACTAATGCAGTAAATCATCAAGTCGCAAACGAACCAATAATAGGTAAAGAATCAATCTACAAAATGTTTGTGAATGAATTTGCCACTGCTAAAATGGTTTGTATGGTGGAAAATATTTTTGAAGATGGCGAATGGGCTATCATGGAATGGAAAGACTCTCTTGGACTTCGTGGATGCGGATTTTTTCATGTAAAAGATAACAAAATCGTCTTTCAAAGAGGGTATTGGGATAAACTTTCATTCTTGAAGCAACACAATCTTCCAATTGAATAAGTACTATCAGAATACGGACTGGGAAATTGAAATACCCAGTCCGAGTTATATAATGAATTTTACTTGTTAAACTATTTAAAGTCAGTTGGATAACAAACCATACCTTTCACATTCTCAGTAGCTCCAGGTATTAATTCAGCCACCATGCAATATTCATGAGAGACTTCGAAAGGAAATTCAATTCCTAAATCGATAGCCTTGCGATAGCCAAATCGAGGATAATACTCTTTATGCCCCAATACGACTGCTGTGCCGTAACCCAAAAGTGCTGCCCTCTGATGGGCTTACTGAATCAACATCCCCCCCCCAATTCCCTTACGCTGGAATTCCGGCAAGACTGCCAATGGAGCTACACTCAGGGATGTGACAGACTGGGTGTCACTGTCTATCTTTACTTCTGTAAGTAAGATATACCAGACAATTTGTTTTTCTGTCATTTTCTTGTTCTTATCTAATTGTTAGGCTCATTGTTGTTATACATTGTTTAATTATAGATAAATCGTGAATATCCTTCTCTCTTAAATCGTAGCCCGAATGGAATACTTGTTGCCCTTTTGCAGAAATGCAAGGGATGCTTCTGCCTTCAAAGACTGCTGTTCCAAAATAGTCCGGTTGAAATTCATACCAGCCTCCATCCAAGTCGGCTTGTTTGGAAGTGCCGTCCGCATTCAAGACAAAAGGATGGATATCAATATAGCCTAATTCTTTGCTATACAGTTCCACACGGGTGGGCAACCAATTTGTTTCAATTTGATATCCTCTCTCCTGCAAAAGATCAAGGAGTTGGTCTGTATAATTGGCATCAAAATCAATGTCAATATCTCTATGCAAGCGGGTTTGCTGTCCGTACAAGACATCCACTCCCCAGCCTCCATCCAACCAAAACTGCATGTCCAGGCTTTCCAACAAGTCCAAAACTTGAAATAACTCTGTAATCGTAGTGTGTTCTTTCTTTGTCATATAATAATTCTTTAATAAATAATACTATGCGTAATTATCCAACTGCTTGATTGAAGAAATAAAATTTGCACCCACTCCAATCAGAAAGATAACCCATCCGCTGATCATAAAGACGGATGTGATACCCCATGCTTCCACCCAATATCCTGAAGCTACGATACCCAGCATTGATGGAAAGGTACTCAAACTAAAGATGAGAGAAAAAGTCCGTCCAAGCATGTCCGAAGCCAAGTTCTGCTGAATAATAGCGATGAAAAGCGCATGGTAAATGGAATAGGCTATGCCTCCTGTAAATGTTAGGCAAACAAAACCTATAAATGCGCTTGATGGTAAATAACTGGCGCTAATCAGATACAATCCCAATATCACATAAGCCGTATGCATCACTAATGTTTGCTTGCTTTTCAAAGCCTTACAGGCAAGTACTAAACCGCCCAACAATGCCCCTGAGCCCCAACCCATTTCCACAACTCCCATTTGCAAAATGTTTCCGTTGAAATGCAGAAGCGTCATAAAAGGAAATAACGTAAAAACAGGCATAAGGACAAAAGTCACCAGCGTAAAGCATACGAATAAAGGCAAAATGCCCATTGTACGCCGCAAGGTATGCCAACATTCCGTCAGTTCTTTTTTGAAATCTGGAAGAACTTTCGTTTTTTGAAGAGAAGGAATCTGGACACAAAGTAAGGTCAGACAAGCAGCAACAGCTCCGATCACATCTATGAGCAGAATATACTGTATGGGAAGCCAAACAACGAGGCTTGCCCCTACAACGGGAGCTATCACCTCACTGAAGGATTGAATGGAATGGTACAAACCTGATACCCTGACAAGATGGTGCTTGGGAACCAGTAGAGGGATGCTTGCCTGTAAAGCAGGTGCATGAAACGTACTGCCTATTGAACGACAAGCAGTCAATAGATAAAAAAAAGAAAGGTCTTTATAACCCTTGGTTATCACAATAAAAAGACATAGGGTACAGAACGCGATGAACAAGTCCGAATAAAACATCGTTTTCTTTCGATTCCATCTGTCAACATAGACCCCGGTAAACAAGCCTAATACAAATTGTGGTAAAAATCCAGCTAAAATAGCCAGAGATAAAGCTGTCGGGGATTTAAATTCGTTGCTAATCCAAAAAATAATGGAGAAGCCAACAATCGTACTTGTTAAAATAGATATGAGTTGGCCTATTCCTATCACGGCCAAAGTTGATTTCCAATGATTCATTGTGCTAATATTTCATGCGTTTATAGATAAGTACTTTCGTACATTAAGCAAAACGAAATTCTATCCACACAAAAAACTTGTATTATAATCCACTCCTGACGTTGGAATACAATAACAAATACTTTCAGGACGATGTAAAGTCCTGAAAAATCAAAGTGAATGGATAGATAAATATTAGTCTTTTCTCATCGGATTCTTTTAATATCGCTACTCTTTTATTATGTAGTGGTTGTATTATCTTAAATAAAACAAAAACACCAGACTTTACATTCTTGGGTGTAAAACTGGGTGTTTGTTTTGCAATCTGCTGATTTTCAGCGTTTGTTGCGGAGAGTGAGGGATTCGAACCCCCGGAGGCTTTCACCTCAACAGTTTTCAAGACTGCCGCCTTAAACCACTCGGCCAACTCTCCAACATATTTCACCTTTCTTTCGGAAAGGATTGCAAAGGTAGTTAAAAAGATATATTCTGCAAAATTTTTCTTGGCTTTTCGCTTATTTTTTGCATTTTCTGCCTTCTGAATGCTTGGTCGGGGTCGCCTCTGGCTGCGCATTTTCCACTTTGCCGTCCTGGGCGAAGAACTTGTACTGGAAGAAAATGAGGTAGAAGGTGCCCACAGTCACGCAGCTGTCAGCAAAATTGAAGACAGGTTCGAAAAACTTGAAAGGGCGGCCTCCCAGCCACGGCATCCAGTCGGGCCAAGTTGTGTCGATAATCGGAAAATAGAACATATCCACCACCTTGCCGAAGAGGAATGGGGCGTAATGCCCTCCAAAGACAGCCGGTGCGTATAAAGTGGACTCAGAGAAAATCAGACCGTAGAAAAAGCAGTCGAAGATGTTGCCCAGCGCTCCGGCGGTGATGAGTGTCAGTCCCACAAGAACGCCGGCCGGAGTAGATGGTTTCTTGCAGAGCTTGTTAATCCACCAAACAAGGACGCAGAAAAGGACTATACGGAACAAAGACAGCAGGAGTTTGCCAAACCAGCCTCCGAACTTCATTCCGAACGCCATTCCCTCGTTTTCAATGAAATAAATCTTGAACCAATCACCAAAGACGTCAAAATGCTCGCCAAGGCACATATTGGTCTTGACGAGTATTTTGATGACCTGATCTATAACCACGAGAGCAACGCCCAGCACAATGAGCCACTTGCCCTTGGACATTTTCAGCTTCATACCTTTACTGCTGCTGTTTCTTGTTCAGCATCTCCTTGGCCTCAACCGTCAGTGTGGCATGAGGGACAAGACGGAGGCGCTCCTTCGGGATGAGTTTGCCGGTCACGCGGCATATTCCGTAGGTCTTGTTCTCGATGCGCACGAGAGCCGCTTCAAGGTTCTGAATGAACTTGTACTGGCGCTGAGCGAGCTGTCCCGCCTCTTCCTTCGAGAGAGCGGACGCGCCCTCCTCAAGTCCCTTGAATGTCGGAGACGTGTCACCGATATCATTGCTTGACGCATGTGTGACAACGGCACGCAGAGTGTTATACTCGTCCTTTGCCTTTGCCAGCATATCAAGAATTATCTGTTTGAACTCCTGCAGTTCCTCATCACTGTAACGGACCTGTACTTCAGGCTCATTGATTTTCTTTTCTTCTGCCATAATATATAAGTTTTAATGTCAGTCTATATTTTCTCAACGTTGATATTGATGGTGCCATCACCCCATTCGACATCCGAACCGGCCGGAGCATCAACCATAGCGACACTGACCGCAAGGGTCTGCGAAGCCACATAGTCGGTGTAAAAGGACAGAGCTTCGGCAATTTCCGTACTGAACTCCGGAACATCTGTAAATATGCCGACGCAAACCCTGTCAGTGACCTCAAACCCGCTATCCTTGCGGAGGTTCTGGATTCGGTTGATGAGTTCACGCGCCGTGCCCTCGCGACGAAGATCGTCCGTAACTGTGATGTCGAGAGCAAGAGTGAGAGGCCCGTCACTTGCCACGAGCCAGCCAGGCATGTCCTCGGAAGTAATCTCGTAGTCTCCCTTCTTTAAGACAACGTCACCCGAAGGAAGACTGAGCACATACTCTTCTGATGCCTCGATCGCAGCAATGGCCTCCTGAGAAAGCTGAGGGAAGGCGGCCGCAATCTCCTTCATTTGCTTGCCGTATATTTTTCCAAGTGTCTTGAAGTTCGGCTTTATCTTTTTCGTTATGATGCCGGCGGTGTCGTGGATGAACTCGGCTTCCTTCACGTTCACCTCGCCCAGAAGCAAAGACTTCACCTTCTCAAGCTGCTCCTTCACTTTATCGTTCAGCACAGGGATGACAAGCTTGGAAAGCGGTTGGCGAACCTTGATGTTCACCTTGCGGCGCAGTGCAAGAACCATTGATGATGCCCTCTGCGCAAGTTCCATTCTCTCCTCAAGATCCTTGTCCACAACAGCCTCGTTGTACTGCGGCATAGGCACATAGTGTACGGAACGGAATTCTCCGGACTCCCCTCCAGTGAGATCGAGATAGAGCCTGTCCATAAAGAACGGTGCTATCGGGGCGGCAAGCTTGGAAACTGAAAGAAGTACCTCATACAATGTCTGATAGGCCGATAGTTTATCCTCATCCATAGTGCCTCCCCAGAAACGTTTCCTTCCCAGACGCACATACCAGTTGCTCAGGTGGTCGCACACAAAGTTCTGTATGAGACGTCCGGCCTGAGTCACGTCGTAGTCCTCATAGGCCGCGACCACATCCTTCACCAACGTGTTGAGCAGGGAGATTATCCACCTGTCAAGTTCAGGACGCCGTGAGTAAGGGACCTGTGCCGCCGAAGGTTCAAACCCGTCGACATTGGCATAAAGAGCGAAGAACGAATATGTGTTATAGAGCGTTCCGAAAAATTTCCTGCGGACCTCATCGACACCGGCTTCGTCGAAGCGGAGATTGTCCCACGGCTGCGAGTTCGTGAGCATATACCAACGAAGTGCGTCCGGTCCGTATTTATCAAGTTGTCCGAACGGATCCACGGCGTTGCCGAGTCTCTTGCTCATCTTGTTTCCGTCCTTGTCAAGCACCAGTCCGTTGGAAATCACACGCTTGAATGCGCATGTTCCACTCACCATCGTGTGGATTGCGTGGAGAGTGTAGAACCATCCGCGAGTCTGGTCCACGCCTTCGGCGATGAAGTCCGCCGTGCATCCGAAGTCCTTGCTTCCGAGATTTCGGAGTCCTTCCTGGGCATAAGGCATAGCGCCAGAGTCAAACCAAACGTCTATCAGATCTGTCTCACGAACCATCTTTTTCCCGGACGGAGAGACGAGGAATATATTGTCGACATACGGTCTGTGGAGATCGATCCTGTCATAGTTTTCCTTTGACATATCATTCGGATCAAATCCCCTGTCCTTCAGAGGGTTGGATCTCATCACACCGGCAGAAACGGATTTTTCTATTTCCGCATAGAGTTCCTTCAGCGAGCCGATGCACTTTTCTTCCTTTCCGTCCTCGGTGCGCCAAACAGGAAGCGGCGTTCCCCAATAGCGGCTGCGACTGAGATTCCAGTCCTGAATATTCTCCAACCACTTCCCGAAACGACCAGTTCCAGTCGACTCCGGTTTCCAAGCGATCGTGTTGTTCAATTCTATCATCTTGTCCCTCACCGCAGTGGTCTTGATGAACCAGGAGTTCAGCGGATAGTAGAGCACCGGTTTGTCGGTTCTCCAACAGTGCGGATAGGTGTGGACATGCTTTTCAATCTTGAACGCCTTTCCCTGAGCCTTCAACATCATGCAGATGTCAACGTCAAGGGTAGGAGCGTCCGGTGCAAGGGAGGAATCATATGCGTTCTTCACATATCTCCCCGCCCATTCCGCATAGTCCGGAGACACGTGCTTTGCCGCATAATCCGGATCAAGATCCTCAAGGCGGAAGAACCGGCCCTGACGGTCAACCTGCGCATAGCGGTCACCGTTGCGGTCTACGACCATAATCGGCGGCACCCCTGCCTGCTTAGCCACCTTGTTGTCGTCCGCACCAAAGGTAGGCGCGATGTGGACAATGCCCGTCGTACCTTCCTCAATCGAAACATAGTCACCTCCTATCACGCGGAAAGCGCCGTCCGTCTCCGGGCTGAACCATGGAATGAGCTGGTGGTACTTGATTCCGAGCAATTCGCTGCCCTTGAACTCTCCGTCAAGAATCTTGAACGGAACGAGTTTGTCGCCAGCCTTGTAGTCCTCCATCGAAAGCTCGGCAGCCTTCGGGTTGAACCAACCGCTAACCAGAGCCTTGGCGACTACATAGATTGCCTGCTGACCCGAATAGGGATTGAAAGACTTCACGCGGACATAGTCGATGTTCGGCCCTACACAGAGAGCCGTATTTGACGGCAGAGTCCACGGAGTCGTCGTCCACGCGAGGAAATAGACAGGGACAGTCTCACAGTCGAAAAGAATCTGTGATTTCTCGTCCTTGATGACCTCAAACTGCACCGTTACAGTCGTATCCTTCACGTCGCGATAGCATCCGGGCTGATTGAGCTCGTGGGAGCTGAGTCCAGTGCCTGCGGCCGGCGAGTACGGCTGAATGGAGTAGCCTTTGTAGAGCAACCCCTTATTGTATATATCCTTAAGGAGATACCACAGTGTCTCGATGTAGCGGTTGTCATAGGTGATGTAGGGATCATTCATATCAACCCAATACCCGATTCTTTCCGTAAGCGACATCCACTCCTTCGTGTATTTCATCACTTCCTTACGGCAGGTCTCGTTGTACTCCTCAACGGAAATCTTCGTCCCTATGTCCTCCTTGGTGATTCCGAGCTTCTTCTCCACACCAAGCTCAACAGGAAGCCCGTGCGTGTCCCATCCGGCGCGACGTCTCACACGGAAACCGCTCTGCGTCTTGTATCGGCAGATTGAGTCCTTGATGGAGCGCGCCATTACATGATGTATGCCCGGCATCCCATTAGCGGAAGGAGGTCCCTCGAAAAAGACGAACTCCGGAGCGCCTTCGCGCAACTCCAGCGACTTTTCAAACGCATGGTTTTTCTTCCATCTCTCGAGAACCTCATTCGCGACAGCGACAGGATCCAATCCCCTGTATTCCTTGAATTTCATATTATTATTTCTCTTTTGTCCAGTTTCTAAAAGTCTCGAGGCCAAAGACCGCAAACTTTTTGAACTGACAAAGATAATGAATTGTGGAGTTTTTACAAAATGATTATTTTTGCAGAGTTTTTGGAATCTATGAGCATATTTGACATTATAGTGCTGAGCAGCCTGCTCATTGCCTTGTGCATCGGTCTGAAGAAAGGGTTTATCGGGCAGGTGGTCTCGCTCGTGGCTCTATGCCTCGGCGTATGGTTGTCCGTAAAGTTCTCTGTCGGGGTCGGCCAATGGCTCAAGAGTTGGATTGCACTTGACGACACCGTTCTGAAAGTCATCGCGTTCATTCTGATTTTCTGCATCACTGTTCTCGGGCTGACACTCATCGGACGAATCTTGGAAAAGATAGTGAAAGTGGTGCTTCTCGGGTGGTTGAATCGCCTGCTCGGAGCGACGCTCGCGATTGTTGAATGCCTGCTGATTCTGTGCATCCTACTGATGATTTTTGATGCCTTGAACGGAACATTTTCATTCGTAAAGAGCGAATATCTTGCAGCGACGACGTTCTACGGGCCTCTGAAAACGATGTCCTACGCGATATTTCCCTATCTCAAGGAACTTTTCTTCTGGAATTAGGGGATAATTTGACAATATTATTAGAAATATATGGAAAGAATCATACTGATTGAAACATCAACGGCACTGTGCTCGACGGCAATGGTTGAAGACGGAAAGATTGTGTGCTATCGTGAAAGTTCGGAAAATCGTGCACACGCGTCACTCACAGCTGTATTCGTTGACGAGATGCTGAAGGAGAGAGGCTGTTCTCTAAATGAGTGTTCGGCAGTCTGCATAAGCGAGGGACCCGGTTCATACACCGGACTCAGGGTTGGGGTCTCCACAGCCAAGGGATTATGTTTCGGGGCCGGGATTCCGCTGCTTAGCGTAGGAACACTTGAGATACTTGTCAACCAAGCGCTCCAGAAGCATACGCCGGACGGCTTTCAGCGGGAGAGAGATGATGATAAATTGGCATGCAAATACATAGTCCCTATGATAGATGCACGCCGGATGGAAGTCTATACGGCCATATTCGAAGGAAACGGCACGCGCGTCACTGACACCGATGCAAAAATCATCGACAGCGACAGTTTCAGCGACATCCTCGCTGAGGGACCGGTTCTCTTCATCGGAGATGGAGCCGCGAAGTGCACAGACACGCTCACTCACCCGAACGCACATTTCATCCAGACTTGCCCGAAGGCCTCGGCGATGCTAGAGCCGGCTGAGCGTGAACTTAGCGAAAGGCACTTCCGGGACGTGGCCTACTTCGAGCCGTTCTACCTCAAAGAATTCGTGGCCACCACCAGCAAGAAGCATCTCTTCTGAGACTCCCCACATACCCTGCTGCCAGAGAAATTATATAAAACCGCAACAAATACTTGCGAACAAAAAGTATCAGTTGCGGTTTTTGTATTATTTTCTGTTATAATTTTGCCGTACTGAAACGATTGGCCGGAATGAATAACAGTTCCATTAAAAAGAACATACGACACTTCAGAAAAGCCAAGGGTTACACGCAGGAAGAAATGGCAAAGAAAATCGGAATATCTGAAACGCATTACAGAAATATCGAGAAAGGAAGTACGGTTCTGATAAGCCCTGTCGTCGGAAAGATTGCAGAGGCTCTAGGACTCAGCGAAGAGGCTCTCTTCCTCGGACCGATGACTGATATTCACGATGTTCTGGAAGATGAGGAAGTGCCATATATGACACAGAACGCCTATCTGACCAACCGCCTGAGGATTGCCGAAGACGCGCTCTCAGAGTATCAGGCGAAGAATAAATCTCTCGAAAGGGACATTTCCGAGAAAGAACTTTCCATAGAAGACTTGCGTTCGGCAGTCCGGATTTTAAAAAGGGCTAAGGGATTTGAGAATCCTGAGAAAATTTGAAATCTCCTTAGCCCGGACAGGTCAGAACGGCTGACCCTATGGTAAAAAACTTATAAGCTGATAGACATCGATGGAAAAGACATTCCACCGCAGGGGCTGTCATTTCCCGGCTGCCCCGACCGGAGTCAAGCCACAGACACAAGAAAGCGCGAACTGCATTCCTGCGCACAGGTAACCCGCGGCTCTGGACAGCCTTTGTTGCACCTGCAAGCAGCGACGCAGTTCACGCCTATTGCGTGAACCGTCGCCACTTGTTTCAGCGCAAACAGGAAATTGTCCAGATTTCGGGTTACTGAAACAAGAGCTATGTTCATTATTTTAGAGTTCCGCCGGAAATCCCGAAAGGAAAGCCGGCGGAGCAAAGGTAGATATTTTTACAAATAAAGTGAAATCTATTTTTTCGCGCCATCTATTCCCGGAACGGAAATAGCCGCGGTGGATGCCTCTGTGTCGTCAGTGTCAAGTGTGAGAGCAGCAATGCCCTTGCGCTGCTTCTTCAGGTCGAAATAGCCTATTACCGAGATGATGAGCGAACCGGCAAAGTCAAGCATCAGATCCTCCATCGTGTCACGAAGAGCCTCATGTCCTTCAAGCGGCACGGCATTGTCAAATGTGCCCGGAGTAGTGAGGTATTGCTGGGAGTTAAGTCCGAACAAACCGTCCGTTATGAACTCCATTATCTCCCATACTGCTCCTAAAGCAAGGGCGAAGCACACGACCCAAAGCGACACGAACACAGGCGAGAACTTAATCTTGTTGCCCTCGACACTATTGAATGTGTTTATGATTGCATAGCCGAGGATTCCGAGAAGCACTCCGGACATTCCATGTTCAAGCGAGTCCCACCACCCAAACCTTCCGTAGAAGTCAGCAACGTCGCCGAGAATCAGCGCACAGAAGCAGAAGGCCACGAATATGACTTCCATCAGGCGAGGAATCTTTATGTGTATGATTCTGTGCAGGATGTCGGGGACAAAGGTAAGGAATATCATCAGCGCGACCTCAAAGGTCTGAAAGGCGAGACGGCTCTGCGTGGCGTCATCATCGATGATACATATTGAAACGATTCCGCCGACAAAAAGTACGGCGCAAAGCGAAAGTATGACTATTGAGAATTTCGAGAGTTTTCTTACCGGCATAACAGACATTGTGGGTTATTGCACTTTCAAACATTTGAAGCTGTGAAAAATCTAAAACAACCTCTTGACCCCACGAAGTTAATCCAAATATTTCAAAACACAAAAAGTGGCCCGACCAATTTCTTGATTGAGCCACTTTAATAATATCTTAGAGAGAGCCCCCGACTACAATTCTGACAAGTCAGTCTGCTGCGCTTCCACCACAGGTGACACAAGTATCTCCTGGAAGTCCTTCTGACCGGTACCTGCCGGAATGGCATGACCACAGATGACATTCTCCTTAAGACCTTCAAGGTAGTCCACACGACCGCGGATGGCAGCCTCGCTGAGCACCTTGGTTGTCTCCTGGAATGAAGCTGCTGAAATGAAGCTGTTGGTCTTCAACGCAGCACGTGTGATTCCCTGAAGAACCTGGCTTGCTGTAGCAGGTCTTGCCTCGCGGACAACCACAGGCTTGAGACCCTGCCTTTCAAGAGAGGAATTCTCACCACGAAGTTCCCTTGCAGTGATGATTTGGCCTGTCTCGAAACGCTGTGAATCACCGGCCTCGACAACATAGAACTTGCCGTAAATGTTGTCGTTGGTGTCCATGAACGTCCATTTGTCGACGAGCTCCTCCTGAAGGAACTCAGTGTCGCCAGGATTGTCAATCTGAACCTTGCGCATCATCTGACGTACGATAATCTCGAAGTGCTTGTCGTTAATCTTCACACCCTGCAGACGGTAAACCTCCTGGATTTCATTGACGATGTACTCCTGAACCTTGATAGGACCGAGAATACGGAGAAGGTCTGTCGGTGAAACGGCTCCGTCAGAGAGGCTCATGCCTGCCTTGACATAGTCATTCTCCTGAACCATAATCTGCTTGGTGAGCGGAACGAGATAGCGTTTCTCGACACCGGACTTGTTGCGCACGATAATCTCACGGTTTCCTCTCTTGACCTTGCCCATAATGACCTCACCGTTAATCTCTGAAACGATTGCAGGATTGGACGGGTTACGGGCCTCGAAGAGCTCGGTGACACGAGGAAGACCTCCGGTGATATCGTTTGCTTTTCCGATTGCACGAGGAATCTTGATGATTATGTCTCCAACCTTCACTTGGTCGCCCTCGTTAATCATAACGTGAGCACCCACAGGGAGGTTGTACTGCTTCTTGATTTCGTTGTTTTCGTCAACGATGAGAACGCTCGGGTTCTTGGTCTTGTCACGCCCCTCAATGATGACTTTGTCACGATTGAGTGAGTACTCGTCAGCAGCCTCCTCGCGGAAGTTCTCGCCTTCAACCATACCGTCAAAGCGTGCGACACCATCGGTCTCGATGATGGTGATTGCGTTGTAGGCGTCCCATTCGCAGATGAGGTCTCCCTTCTTGACAGTTTCACCGTCTTTCTTGTAAAGGATTGAGCCATAAGGCACGTCGTACTGAGAGAAGGTGATACCGGTGTTCTCGTCGATGATGCGGAGCTCTGTGGTGCGGCTGACAACAACAAGCTGTTTTGTGCCGTCATCGAGAGCCCTCTCGATTGTCCTGAGCTCCTCGAACTCGAGTTTTCCGTCGTACTTGGAAGTGATTGAGCTGTCTGCAGCAGCACTTGAAGCCGTACCTCCGACGTGGAATGTACGAAGTGTAAGCTGTGTACCCGGCTCACCGATTGACTGTGCCGCAATGACACCGACAACCTCTCCCGTTTCAACCATCCTGCCTGATGCGAGGTTACGTCCGTAGCACTTCGCGCAGACACCCTTACGGGACTCGCAAGTGAGCACTGAACGGATTTCAACCTGCTCGATAGGCAATGACTCGATGAGATTTGCGAGATCCTCGGTAATCTGCTCCCCTGCCGGAACGATGAGTTCGCCCGTAAGAGGGTTGAAGACATCATGTACTGATGTACGACCGAGAATTCTCTCTCCGAGAGACTCGACAACCTCATCCTTACTCTTGATTGCAGTGGCGACGAGACCCCTGAGAGTGCCGCAGTCCTCCTCGTTGATGATGACGTCGTGTGAAACGTCCACCAGACGGCGGGTGAGGTATCCTGCGTCGGCAGTCTTCAAGGCGGTGTCGGCAAGACCCTTACGTGCACCGTGCGTAGAGATGAAGTACTCGAGCACTGACATACCCTCCTTAAGGTTGGTGGTAATCGGGTTCTCGATAATCTCCGCTCCGGATGCTCCTGATTTCTGAGGTTTTGCCATCAATCCACGCATACCGCAGAGCTGCTTAATCTGCTGTGTGGAACCACGGGCTCCGGAATCAAGCATCATATATACAGGGTTGAATCCCTGCTGGTCAGTAGAAATCTGCTGCTCGACAATCTTGGTAATCTTGTTGTCGATGCCGGACCAGAGGTCGATGACCTTGTTGTAGCGCTCGTTATTGGTAATGAAACCCATCTGGAAGTTTGACTTGATTTCCTCGACGGTCTTATAACCGTCCTCAATCAACTGTGTCTTCTCCTCCGGAATGATAACGTCACCGAGGTTGAACGAAAGACCGCCCTCGAATGCCTTGCGGTAACCGAGGTTCTTGATGTCGTCGAGGAACTGCGCCGTCCTTGAGACGCCGGTGTTCTTGATGACAACAGAAATAATCTTTCTCAAAGACTTCTTTCCGAGGATTTCATTGACATACGGAACCTCCTGAGGAACGAACTGGTTGACAATGATACGTCCTGCGGAAGTTTCGACCATCTCGGTTCCCTTTGACGGGTCCATCTTGTCCTTTGGCAGACGGACAAAAACACGGGCATGTATGTCGATTGCCTTCTCGTTGAGCGCAATTATGACTTCCTCCGGACCATAGAACTTCAGACCCTCACCCTTGGCTCCCGGACGGAGCTTAGTGATGTAGTAGAGTCCGAGCACCATGTCCTGAGAAGGCACGGTGATAGGTGTTCCGTTGGCAGGATTCAAGATATTGTGGGAGCCGAGCATAAGAAGCTGAGCCTCCATAATCGCAGCATTTCCGAGCGGAAGGTGGACTGCCATCTGGTCACCGTCGAAGTCGGCGTTGAATGCCGTACAAGCGAGCGGATGGAGCTGGATAGCCTTACCCTCAATCATCTTAGGCTGGAATGCCTGAATACCGAGTCGGTGAAGTGTAGGTGCACGGTTGAGAAGAACCGGATGACCTTTCATCACGTTCTCAAGAATATCCCAAATCACAGGGTCTTTCCTGTCGACAATCTTCTTTGCGGACTTGACGGTCTTCACGATGCCGCGCTCAATCAGTTTCCTGATGATGAACGGTTTGTAAAGCTCGGCTGCCATAAATTTAGGCAGACCGCACTCGTGCATCTTGAGCTCAGGTCCAACGACGATGACCGAACGTGCTGAATAGTCAACACGCTTACCGAGGAGGTTCTGACGGAAACGTCCCTGCTTACCTTTAAGGCTGTCAGAGAGTGACTTAAGAGCCCTGTTTGCTTCGCTCTTGACTGCATTCGACTTCTTTGAGTTGTCGAAAAGTGAGTCAACAGCCTCCTGAAGCATACGCTTCTCGTTGCGGAGAATGACTTCCGGAGCCTTGATTTCGATGAGTCTCTTGAGACGGTTGTTACGTATGATAACCCTCCTGTAGAGGTCATTGAGGTCGGATGTCGCAAAGCGTCCTCCATCGAGAGGAACGAGCGGACGAAGGTCAGGCGGAATGACAGGAATAACCTTGAGAATCATCCATTCAGGACGGTTGATTCCCTTTGACTCCTGGAACCACTTGACGATTGAAAGCCTCTTGAGCGCCTCGGCCTTCCTCTGCTGGGAAGTCTCGGTCAGCATCTTCGTGCGGAGTTCCTTGGCGAGGGCATCAATGTCAATCTCCTTGAGAAGATCATAGATTGACTCCGCGCCCATTCCAGCCTTGAACTTGTCCGGATCATCGTCCGGAAGATTCTGGTTGTCAGGATACTGCGCCAATATGTCGAGATACTCATCCTCTGACAGAAGGTCAAGCTTCTGAAGTCCGGTCTGTCCCGGAGCCGTCACGATATACTTCTCGTAATATATGACAGCCTCGAGCTTCTTGGCCGCAATGCCGAGAAGAGCAGCGATCTTATTAGGGGCAGACTTGAAATACCAGATGTGCGCAACAGGAACGGTGAGCTCGATGTGTCCCATCCTTTCCCTGCGGACCTTCTTCTCGGTGACCTCGACACCGCATCGGTCACAGACAATTCCGCGGTACTTGATTCTCTTGTACTTGCCGCAGTGGCACTCGTAATCCTTGGTAGGACCGAAAATCTTCTCACAGAAAAGACCGTCCCTCTCCGGCTTGTAGGTCCTGTAATTGACCGTCTCCGGCTTGAGGACCTCTCCTGAAGACCGTTCCTTAATGTCTTCAGGAGAAGCGAGAGCGATGCTGATTCTTTCGAAATTGCTTTTAACCTTGTTATCTTTATTAAAAGTCGGCATATTTCTAAAATTTCAAATTATCCGTAATTAATCCAACGTAACCTTGAGACCAAGACCGCGAAGTTCGTGAAGGAGGACGTTGAGTGACTCCGGAATACCCGGCGTCGGCATAAGGTCGCCCTTGACGATTGCCTCATAAGTCTTTGAACGTCCGGTAACGTCATCGGACTTGACTGTAAGAATCTCCTGGAGAACGTTAGCCGCACCGAATGCCTCGAGTGCCCAAACCTCCATCTCACCGAAACGCTGTCCACCGAACTGCGCCTTACCGCCGAGAGGCTGCTGTGTGATGAGAGAGTAAGGACCTATTGACCTCGCGTGCATCTTGTCGTCAACCATGTGACCAAGCTTAATCATATAGATGACTCCGACTGTCGCAGGCTGGTCGAACCAGTCACCGGTGCCTCCGTCCCTGAGGTAGGTCTTTCCGTAACGAGGAAGTCCCGCCTTGTCGGTGTATGCACAGATGTCGTCAAGAGATGCACCGTCGAAAATCGGGGTGGCGAACTTGAGTCCGAGTTCCTCTCCGGCCCATCCGAGAACGGTCTCGTAAATCTGACCGAGGTTCATTCGGGATGGCACACCGAGAGGGTTCAGAACGATGTCCACAGGAGTTCCGTCCTCAAGGAACGGCATATCCTCGTCGCGGACAACCTTTGCCACGATACCCTTGTTACCGTGACGGCCGGCCATCTTGTCACCCACTCTGATCTTTCTCTTTCTTGCCACATATACCTTCGCCACCTGAAGGACGCCGTTTGCGAGTTCGTCACCGACCTTTATCTTGTCAATTTCGCGTTTCTCACGTGCGAGCTCTTCCTTGTGAGCTATGCAGTAGTTGTTTATGAGTTCCTTCACGAGAAGGTTGGTGTTCTTCTCTGAGGTCCACTTGCTGGTGTTGATATTCTCGTAGTCGAGATCGCGGAGAGCGGAAGCCTTGATCGTCTCACCCTTAGGTATGATTTCCACACCATAGAGGTCGCTGATGCCTGCACTCTTCTTTCCGTCGACGAGGACGATGAGTTTGTCCATAAACCTTGCCCTGAGAGCCTCGAGTTTGACATTGAACTCTTCCTCGATCTTCTCGACGCGAACTTTCATGTCGGCCTTTGCCTGACGCTTGTTGGCACCTGCCTCCTTTCCTGCCTTCGAGTAGAGGGCAGTCTTGATGATGGTACCGTCAAGTGAAGGGTTGGCCTTGAGTGATGCGTCCTTCACATCGCCGGCCTTGTCACCGAAAATAGCACGAAGGAGTTTCTCCTCAGGAGAAGGGTCGCTCTCGCCCTTCGGGGTAATCTTTCCTATCATGATGTCCCCCGGTTCGATGTGGGCACCGACACGGATGATACCGTTCTCGTCAAGGTTTTTTGTGGCATCCTCGCTTACATTCGGAATGTCGGACGTGAGTTCCTCCATACCGCGCTTAGTGTCACGGACCTCAGTAAGGTATTCCTCGACATGAATTGAAGTGAGGACATCCCAACGAATCATCCTCTCGGAAAGCACGATTGCATCCTCGTAGTTGTATCCCTTCCAAGGCATGAACGCCACCTTGAGGTTACGTCCAAGGGCGAGCTCGCCGTCTTGTGTCGCATAACCTTCGGTAAGAACCTGACCCTTCACGACCTTGTCGCCCTTGCGAACGATTGGCTTGAGAAGGATGGTTGTACTCTGGTTGGTCCTTCTATATATAGGAAGCTGATAAACAGTGATGTCGTCGCTGAAGCTTACGAACCTCTCATCGTCAGTACGGTCATACTTCACATGGATTTCCTTTGCATCGACATATACGACCTCACCGCTGCGTTCAGCCATTACCTGAGTCCTGGAATCAAGGCAAACCCTTTCCTCAAGACCAGTTCCAACAATAGGAGCCTCTGGACTGAGAAGCGGAACTGCCTGCCTCATCATGTTCGCGCCCATCAGTGCACGGTGGGCATCATCGTGCTCGAGGAACGGAATGAGTGAAGCCGCGACAGAGGCAATCTGATTAGGAGCCACGTCCATATAGTTTACCTCCTCCTTGGTAACGACAGGGAAATCGGCCGCATAACGGCAGAGAATTCTGTCCTCAAGGATGTTTCCGTCATCATCCATTTTCACGTTGGCGAGGGAGACCATCTGGTTTTCCTCCTCCTCGGCGCTCATGTACTGCCATCCACCACTGCTAAGGTCAACCTTACCGTTCTCCACCTTGCGGTACGGAGTCTCGATAAAGCCGAGATTGTTGATGCGCGCATAGACGCAGAGTGACGAGATAAGACCGATGTTAGGACCCTCAGGAGTCTCGATCGGACACAAACGTCCGTAATGGGTGTAGTGCACGTCTCGCACCTCGAATCCTGCCCTGTCACGTGAAAGACCTCCCGGACCGAGTGCTGAGAGACGCCTCTTGTGGGTCATCTCTGAAAGCGGGTTGGTCTGGTCCATGAACTGTGAGAGCTGGCTGGTTCCGAAGAACGAATTGATGACAGACGAAAGGGTCTTCGCGTTAATCAGGTCAGTCGGAGCAAACTGCTCGCTGTCCCTCACGTTCATCCTCTCGCGGATAGTCCTCGCCATTCTTGAAAGACCGACGTTGAACTGGTTGGCAAGCTGCTCGCCCACAGTCCTTACACGACGGTTGCTGAGGTGGTCGATGTCATCGACAACGGCTTTCGCGTTGATGAGCTGGATGAGATATTTGATAATCTCTATGATATCGGTGTTCGTCAGAACACGGATGTTATCGTCAATCGTGAGATTGAGTTTCTTGTTGAGACGATATCTTCCGACATCTCCGAGGTCATACCTCTTGTCTGAGAAGAAGAGTTTGTCGATAACGTCCCTTGCAGTTGCCTCATCAGGTGGTTCCGAATTGCGGAGCTGTTTGTAGATGTAGGTAACAGCCTCGGTTTCGGTGTTTGTCGGGTCCTTCTGAAGGGTGTTGTAGATGATTGCGTATTCGTTGACGTTCGCATCTTCCTTCTGGAGAAGGATAGTCTTTACGTCTGTCTCTGCAAGTTTCTCGATGGTATCAGCTCCGAGAATCTCACCACGCTCAACGATGGCGGTGGTTCTCTCAACCGGGATTACCTCGCCGGTGTCCTCATCCACGAAGTCCTCAATCCAGGTCTTCAGCACCTTCGCGGCGAGTTTCCTGCCTTGGAACTTCTCGAGGTTTTCAGGAGTGACCTCAATCTCATCGGCAAGACCGAAAATGTCGATAATGTCCTTGTCACTGTTGAATCCGATTGCTCGGAGCAGTGTTGTGACAGGGAGTTTCTTCTTTCGGTCGATGTAGGCATACATAACATTGTTGATGTCAGTCGCGAACTCTATCCATGAACCCTTGAACGGGATGATTCTGGCAGAATAGAGTTTTGTGCCGTTGGCGTGGATGCTTGATCCGAAAAACACGCCCGGCGAACGGTGGAGCTGGGATACAATGATGCGCTCTGAACCATTGATGATGAACGTTCCGCCCGGCGTCATATAAGGAATGTTGCCGAGATAAACGTCCTGAACCTTCGTGTCGAAGTCTTCGTGTTCAGGGTCACTGCAAGAAAGGCGGAGTTTTGCCTTCAGAGGAACACTGTAAGTCTGTCCTCTTTCCAGACACTCTTCGATCGAATACTGCGGCGGGTCAATGAAATAATCAATGAACTCGAGCTTGTAGTTATTGCGGGTATCTTCGATCGGGAAAATCTCCTGAAACACCTGGTAGAGACCTTCGTTCTTCCTGTTCTCAGGGGTAGTTTCGAGCTGGAAGAAATCCTGGAAGGACTTCAACTGCACTTCGAGAAGGTCAGGATACTCAAGGAGAATCTTTGATGTTGCGAAGGAAATTCGCTGATTTTTAGTCTTTTGTGACATCTTCTGCCCTTATGATATTATTTAATACATAAATACGACAAAAAGGTTTAGGGTCTACTTCGGACCCTAAACCTGAGATTGTTCCCCTTTGGGGAAGCGGGGCGAAGTTATTTAACCTCAACTTCAGCACCAGCCTCTTCAAGGGCAGCCTTCAGTTCCTCAGCCTCTGCCTTGGATGCCTTCTCCTTGATTGCTGTAGGAGCCTTGTCTACAAGTTCCTTGGCTTCCTTAAGTCCAAGACCAGTCTTTTCGCGAACGACCTTGATTACGTTAAGTTTAGCCTGACCTGCGCTCTTGAGAACAACGTCGAACTCAGTCTGCTCTGCCGCTGCGGCCTCGCCTGCTGCTGCAGGACCTGCTGCCACTGCTACTGCAGCTGCTGCCGGCTCGATACCATACTCTTCCTTAAGAACATTAGCAAGTTCCTGAACATCTTTCACAGTAAGGTTTACCAACTCTTCTGCGAGTGCTTTAATGTCTGCCATAATTAGTTAATATTTAAAATAGTTAATATAATTTACTCGTTTGCCTTTTTCTCCTCAATTGCCTTCACGAGGCCTGCAACAGTGTTGCCGGATGCATTCTGCAGAGCAGAAATGACGTTGCGTGCAGGTGACTGGAGAAGAGTGATGATGTCTCCGATGAGCTCTTCCTTAGACTTGATGTTGCAAAGCTCGTCGAGCTTGTCAGCGCCAAGGAATGCGCATTCTTGTACAAAAGCACCCTTGAGTACCGGTTTTTCCTCGCCGGCTTCCTGGAACTTCTTGATGAGCTTCGCAGGAGCGTTAGGTGTCGTGGTGAACATGATGGCCGTAGGACCTTCAAGTGCACTGTGGAGTTCGTGGATATCCTCGCCAAGCTCCTCTGTTGCCTTGATGAAGAGAGTGTTCTTCACAACGGAAAGTTTAATACCTTTCTCAAAGCACTCGCGACGGAGCTTCGATGTCTTCTCAGCGTTGAGCCCGGAAATGTCCGTAATGTAGAAATTAGGGGTTTCCTTGAGCTGTGCTGAAATCGCTTCAATTACTTCGACTTTCAATTCCTTTCTCATAATTGTAATCCTTTATTCAGCACTGCCGATTGTTTTAACATCAATATGAATACCAGGGCTCATTGTTGAGCAGATGGTAGCTGACTGGAGGTAAGTTCCCTTCAGAGTAGCAGGCTTGAGCTTGAGAATCGCGTTAAGCAACTCTGTTGCATTGCCGAGAATCTGCTCGCCAGTGAATGAAGCCTTTCCGATGGCTGCATGAACGATACCGGTCTTGTCAACCTTGAAGTCAATCTTACCTGCCTTCACTTCCTTGACAGCGTTTCCGACTTCCATCGTAACCGTGCCGGTCTTAGGGTTAGGCATGAGACCTCTCGGGCCGAGAATACGGCCGATAACGCCGACCTTTGCCATGACTGACGGAGTACAGATGATAACATCAACGTCTGTCCAGCCGCTCTTTATCTTGTCGATGTACTCGTCAAGACCAACATAGTCCGCTCCGGCTTCCTTTGCCTCGGTTTCCTTGTCAGGAGTACAGAGGACGAGGACGCGCTTTGTCTTACCGGTTCCGTAAGGAAGAGTGACAACACCACGAACCATCTGGTTTGCCTTTCTCGGGTCAACACCAAGCTTTACATGAAGCTCTACTGAAGCGTCAAACTTTGTGAAGGTAACATCCTTCACGAGCTCACAAGCCTCGGCAAGCTTATACATTTTGGCCGAATCAACTTTGGCCGTAACCACTTTCTGGTTTTTTGTAAGTTTACTCATAGCTTATGAAAAATTATTTGACACCGGCCGGCTTTTCACCGCCTTCAACCTTTATACCCATACTTCTTGCCGTACCTGCTACCATCGACATTGCAGACTCAATGGTGAAACAGTTCAAATCCGGCATCTTGGTCTCGGCAATAGTCTTCACCTGATCCCAAGTGATGGTCGCAACCTTCTTTCTGTTAGGCTCTGCAGAGGCCGTCTGAATTTTTGCGGCATCCTTGA
Organism: uncultured Bacteroidales bacterium; assembly: GCA_900545245.1. Lineage (GTDB taxonomy): Bacteria > Bacteroidota > Bacteroidia > Bacteroidales > UBA932 > Cryptobacteroides. Next base: position 24,627 of record UQYV01000012.1, on the reverse strand, counting down.
GCTGGATGGCTACAGGCGGCTGCTTTACCTCGAAAGTGAAAGACTTGTCGCTGTAGACTGTAATTACAACCGGAAGAATCTTGCCGGCGCTTTCCTGCGTACGCGCGTTGAACTGCTTGCAGAAATCCATGATGTTCAGTCCCTTAGAACCGAGAGCCGGTCCTACTGGAGGTGACGGATTTGCTGCGGCGGCCTTAATCTGGAGTTTGATAAATCCAGTAATTTCTTTTGCCATAATTAATGATTATTCTTTAGTTACTTGGGTAAAATTGAGTTCAAGCAGAGTCTTTCTGCCAAAAATCATAACCATCACCTTGAGCTTGCTTCTGTCCTCGACTATTTCTTCCACAGTTCCGTCGAAGCCGCTGAAAGGGCCATCGGTAATCTTGACGGCGTCGCCGACCATATAGTCGACCACAGTCTCCGCCTCGCTGCCTGCCTTCTCGTCCTGCTCGCCAAGGAGCCTGCGGACCTCATCGTCGCGTAGAGGTATAGGAAGTCTCTCCTCCTGAACCTTGGTACCATCTTTCTTGACCTCCCTCTTCTCTGTCAAGAAACCTGACATATGAGGGACCTCGTTACGGATGATGTACTGAAGTTCGGGCACAAGTTCCGCTTCGATAAGCACATAACCCGGGAAGAAGAGACGCTCAGTGCAGACTCTTTTTCCATTGCGGATTTGATAGACTTTCTCAGTTGGAACAAGCACCTGGTTGACGAAATCCTTAAGGCCGAAGCGCTCGATTTCCTTTTCGAGATACTCTTTTGCCTTCTTCTCCTTACCGCCTGCGGTTCTGAGCACATACCACTTCTTGGAATTTTCACTCATGACTGAAACTGAAAATTAAAGGGTATAGATTGCTTTCATCAAGTACTGGAACACGGTGTCCATAGCCAGAATGACAATGGCAAAAATCACAGATGCCACCATCACGAGAATGGCAGAACTCTGCAATTTGTCCCATGTCGGCCAAGAAACCTTCTTGGTCAATTCATAGTACGACTCTTTGAAGTAGTTAATGATTTTTTTCATCTTTACCGTTAATGGGTGTTGTCTGTTGGAAGCTGATGACGACACCTGTTAAACTTTACCAAATCGTAACCTTTGATATTTTGCAGGGGAAGCAGGATTCGAACCCACATCGACGGTTTTGGAGACCGCTGAACTACCCTTGTTCTATTCCCCTGTGAAAAGATGGGTGTCACCCTTAAGTGACGCCCATCACTAAAACTTATTAGTCAAGAATCTTTGTAATCTGACCTGCACCGACTGTACGTCCACCCTCGCGGATTGCGAAACGGAGACCTACGTTGATTGCTACAGGGTAGATAAGATCTACATTGATTGTGACGTTATCGCCAGGCATTACTACCTCTACGCCCTCTGGAAGAGTGATCTCTCCTGTGATGTCAAGAGTACGGAGGAAGAACTGAGGACGATAGTGGTTGTGGAATGGAGTGTGACGACCACCCTCGTCTTTCTTAAGAACGTAAATCTCAGCCTGGAATTTCTCGTGAGGATGAATTGTACCCGGCTTAGCAAGTACCTGACCTCTCTTGATTTCCTTCTTGTCGATACCACGGAGGAGGAGACCTACGTTGTCACCAGCCTCACCCTCATCGAGGATCTTGCGGAACATCTCGACACCTGTGATGACAGTCTTCTTAGGCTCTTCACCGAGTCCGACGATTTCAACCTCGTCACCAGTGTGAACAACTCCGGTCTCAATACGACCTGTTGCTACAGTACCACGACCTGTGATTGAGAAAATGTCCTCGATAGGCATAAGGAATGGCTTCTCGTTGTCACGCGGAGGGATAGGAATGTAGGAGTCAACAGCGTCCATGAGTTCCATAATCTTCTCCTCATACTGCGGGTCACCGTTGAGTGCACCGAGTGCTGAACCACGGATAACAGGAGCGTTGTCGCCATCGAATCCGTAGAATGAAAGAAGGTCACGGATTTCCATCTCAACGAGGTCGAGCATCTCAGGGTCGTCAACAAGGTCAACCTTGTTCATGAAAACGACAATCTTAGGGACGTTCACCTGACGTGCGAGAAGGATGTGCTCACGAGTCTGAGGCATCGGACCGTCAGTTGCAGCCACAACGAGGATTGCGCCGTCCATCTGTGCTGCACCTGTAACCATGTTCTTCACATAGTCGGCGTGGCCCGGGCAGTCAACGTGCGCATAGTGGCGGGTTGCTGTCTGGTACTCAACGTGTGCGGTGTTAATTGTGATACCACGCTCTTTCTCCTCCGGTGCGTTGTCGATGGAGTCAAATGAGCGAAGCTCAGAAAGACCCTTCTTTGCGAGGACAGTAGTGATAGCTGCCGTCAAAGTGGTCTTACCGTGGTCAACATGGCCGATCGTACCGATGTTAACGTGGGGTTTGTCTCTTTTAAAGGTTTCTTTAGCCATACTTGTATGTTTTTAAAAGTATTATACAATATTATACACGAAAAAAGCAGAGCCGGTGGAGAGAATTGAACTCTCGACCTCTTCCTTACCAAGGAAGCGCTCTACCCCTGAGCTACACTGGCGTAGTTTTGAGCGGAAGACGAGGTTCGAACCCGCGACCCTTAGCTTGGAAGGCTAATGCTCTACCAACTGAGCTACTTCCGCTTTTTAACCGTATTTCTTAACAAAAAAGAGCCCGAAGACTCTCCTTTGTGGGAGAAGATGGATTCGAACCACCGAAGGTGTAAACCAGCAGATTTACAGTCTGCCCCATTTGGCCACTCTGGTATTCTCCCATTTTTTCGTTTCTTTTGAGCGACTGCGTCGTTGGACCCAAATCTCACCTCAAAATAAACTTCAAAAACCTGAAGTTTTGAGCCGATGGAGGGAGTCGAACCCACGACCCCGAGATTACAAATCACGTGCTCTAGCCAACTGAGCTACATCGGCAAAGGCCTGTTTCCCGAAAAGGGATTGCAAAGATAGGTAATATTTCTTATTCTCCAAAACTTTTTATTCTTTTTCCTTCAAGAAATATAAAAAAGTGGTGTTTCGCACTTGCGAAACCTGCGCTATATTATTTGATTTTTGCAGCTTCGCGTAACAACGTGCGCAGAATCCGGCCGGATGTCAGGCCGCAGTATTCCCTCTGCTCGGCCTGACTCGCTTGGGCAACGAACTCATCCGGAATGCCGATCCCGAGCACTTCCACGCCAGGGAAGCGTTCTGCCGCATATTCAGAGACCGCGCCATGCAGTCCTCCGGCCACACAGCCGTCCTCAATAGTGATGATGGTGCGGTGTCCGGTGCAAGCTTCTTTCAGAAGATCTTCATCAATCGGCTTTATATACCTTATATTATATAGGGACGGAGTCCAACCTTTCTCCTTGGAGAACTCTTCTATCGCTTCCCTTGCTCTCCAGACAGATGGTCCTGCTGCTATCACGGCAATGTCACGTCCCTCCACGACTCGCTGTCCATGTCCCGGAGGCATAAGTTCATATTCAGCCGTCTTCCACGGAACGTTCTCACCACACCCACGCGGATAGCGGATGATGAACGGCCCTCCATTGGCCATGGAGGCTGTGTACATCATGTTCTTCAGTTCCAGTTCATCCGCAGGCACGGCAATCACGGCATTCGGGATACAGCGATAGGCAGCGATGTCATAGCAGCCGTGATGGGTCGCCCCGTCCTCGCCGACAAGTCCGGCACGGTCCAGGCATATCACGACAGGGAGGTTCTGAAGCGCGACATCGTGGATAATCTGGTCATATGCCCGCTGGGAGAAGGAAGAGTAGATGTTGCAGAACGGCCGCATTCCTCCGGCGGCGAGTCCTGCGGAAAAGGTCACGGCATGCTCCTCCGCAATGCCGACATCGAAGAACCGGTCCGGCATCTTTTCAGCCAGAAGGTTCATCCCGCAGCCGGACGCCATGGCAGGAGTGATGCCTATAATCTTCGGATTATGTTCTGCCAAATCGAGAAGCGTCGCTCCGAACACGTCCTGATAGCGGCTGACACCGTTTCTGGAAGAAATGCGCTCACCCGTCTCCGGGTCGAAAATGCCGGGTGCATGCCAGATGGTCTGCTGCAGCTCCGCCGGGGCGTACCCCTTTCCTTTTTTGGTTATTATATGCAGGACGCGCGGTCCCCCGAGGTCACGGATTTTCCGGAGTGTCGAAACCACCTGTCCGATGTCGTTGCCGTCAATCGGTCCGAAGTAGCGGAAGCCGAGAGCCTCGAAGATGTCACCACCGGAACCCTTTATGATCGAATGCTTGGCATTGGCCGCCATGTTTTTCAGAGTTTCGCGGAGGCCATTCTCCCCTATCGCGTTCCAGACGTGTGTCTTGATGCGGTTGTAGGTCGCGTTTGTCGTAAGACGCAGCAGGTGCTCGTGCATGGCACCGAGGTTTCGATCAATCGAAAAATTGTTGTCGTTAACTACCACAAGCAGATCCGCCTTGCTGGCTCCGGCGTTGTTCATCCCTTCGTAGGCAAGTCCTCCAGTCAGTGCACCGTCACCTATGACAGCCACTATCTTCTCGTCCCGTCCTTCCATGCGGGCAGCCGTAGCAAGTCCGAGAGCCGCAGAAATGGAAGTTGATGAATGTCCGACACCGAAAGCATCGAAAGGGCTCTCATCCATCCGGGGGAATCCGCTGATCCCGTCTTTCCTGCGGTTGCTGCGGAAAGCGTCGCGCCGCCCGGTAAGAATCTTGTGGGCATACGCCTGATGTCCGACATCGAAGATAATCTTGTCCTTCGGGGTGTCGTAAACCTTATGAAGCCCGACAATGAGTTCCACGGCCCCGAGACTGGAACCGAGGTGCCCGGGATTGACTGAGCAGCATTCTATCATATAGCTTCTAACCTCGGAACAGAGCTGTTCGAGTTCAGGAACATCAAGTTTTTTTATGTCTTCAGGCGAATTTATATTCTCTAGCATTTCGTCAGCAAACTCTCTTTAGGCGAAAATTTGGAGCCTAAAGTTTCGCAAGTTACAAACAATTTTCCTAAATTGCAGAGTTTTTTCGCTCCGAAAATACATAGAATGGGGCTGACAGAATGGAAAACAGCTTGAATATATAAATTATCAAAATATGCAAAAGGTTTACAAACTAATGAATGACAATCCGATAGCCCGGTGGGCTGTCCTGATTCTCGTGGCGTCGATGATGTTCTTCGCGTATATGTTCGTCGACGTGATGTCTCCTCTGAAATCAACTATAGAGAAAGCCGTCGCCGACGGAGGCCTCGGCTGGAACAGTTCTGTATTCGGAACATACGCAGCTTCGGAGTATTTCCTCAACGTTTTCTGCCTGTTCCTGATTTTCGCAGGAATAATCCTCGACAAAATGGGCGTACGATTCACAGGACTCCTTTCCGCAGGACTTATGGTTATCGGTGCCTCAATCAAATTTGTCGGAATCTCGGATTGGTTCCAGGCTACGGCTTTCTGCGGCTGGCTTGACAGTTGGTGGATAGCGTTGCCGGGAAGTGCGAAAATGGCTTGTCTGGGATTTATGATTTTCGGCTGCGGCTGTGAGATGGCAGGCACGACGGTGTCAAAAGTGCTCGCCAAGTGGTTCAAAGGCAAGGAGATGGCCCTCGCTATGGGTCTTGAGATGGCGATTGCCCGTCTTGGCGTGTTTGCAGTGATGTGGATTGCCCCGATTATCTCGGCAAAATTCCAGAATGCGGCAATTCTCGCTCCGCTTGGTTTCTGCACGGCACTTCTTCTTGTGGGCTTGATTAACTACTTCGTGTTCACGATTATGGACCGCAAGTTCGACAAGCAGCTTATCGAGGCAGGTGAGGCAACAGAAGAGCATTCGGCTGAAGACGAGTTCCACATCAGCGACCTCGGCAAAATCTTCACCAGCAAGATGTTCTGGATTGTAGCCCTTCTTTGCGTGCTCTACTACAGCGCAATCTTTCCGTTCCAGAGATATGCCCCGAACTTCATCGAGCAGACCCTCGGCGTGGATTCAGCAACGGCGGCACAGCTCTTCAGCGTATTCCCGATTCTCGCTATGTGCCTCACTCCGTTCCTCGGTGCATTCCTCGATTTCAAAGGCAAGGGTGCCTCTATGCTCATGCTTGGTGCTGTAATCATGATTGTCTGCCACCTGAGCTTCGCGTTCCTGCTTCCTGCGTTCCCGTCAAAGGCTCTCGCCCTTGTGCTCATACTGACACTCGGAGTGTCATTTTCGCTCGTACCGGCAGCGCTTTGGCCTTCTGTTCCGAAAATCATTGACGAGAAGATTCTCGGCTCGGCATACTGCGTGATTTTCTGGGTTCAGAACATCGGTCTCTGCCTTGTTCCACTACTCATCGGCAACGTGCTCAACGCCACAGGAGGATATTTTTGGCCAATGATTATCTTCGCGTCTTTCGGCGTGCTGGCGTTTGTGTTTGCCTTGTGGCTCAAAGCCGAGGATAAGAGGAAGGGGTATGGGCTTGAACTTCCGAACGTCAAAAAATCTGAATAAAAAGGCATCTGCTTCGTTACGCGGATAAATTAAAGTCCTCATTACCATAAGGTAACTCCGGTTTTAATTTATCCGCAAGCCTCGCATCTGCACTTTTTATTCAGCTTTTAAGAAACCTTCAAAAAATAGCAGAATAGTGAATGAAAAAGAATTTTTCAAAATGGGGCGTGCTGGCACTCCTTGTGGTGCCGATGTTCGCGTCATACTTTTTTGATGACATGTTCTCGTCCGTTTCCCAGATTTTCAGAAACCCTGAACTTCTGGAACTCGGATGGGATTCCGCCGACTATGGGTTCTATGCCGGCGGATACTCATTCCTGTGCGTCTGGGGAGGGCTGATTTTCTGTGGGATGCTGCTCGACAAGTGGGGAGTGAGAATCACCGGTTCCATTTTCGTTGGAATGATGGCTCTTGGAGCAGCGACCGTGACCGCGGCCATCTCAGCAGGGCTTGCGCCGAAAGTTTCGCTGACCATTGCCTATATAGGCTGCATGCTGTTCGGACTCGGATCAGAGATTGCCGGCGTCGCTGTGACACGTTCCATCGCGAAATGGTTCAAGGACGGTCCCATGGCGCTTGCCATGGGACTCCAGCTCGCGATTGCCCGTCTCGGAACGGCCGCAGCACTGCTTGTATCCCCGGCACTCATAGCAAATCATGCCGACGGAACGGTGTACAGCCTCTCCGAAACAAACCGCCCTGCTCTTGTGGGACTGGCGCTGCTGATGTTCGGCTGCGTGCTGTGGGCGGCGTTCGTTGCCATGGACGCGAGGTTTGACAAGTCATCGGGCGTGCAGGAGGGCTCCGGAAAAAAGGAAGAGGACGAGTTCCGATTCTCGGACATATTCAAGATTCTGAGCAACAAACGCTTCCTTATGATTGCACTGCTGTGCGTGTTCTTCTACTGCTGTATAATCTCGTTCAAGAAATTCGCCACGTCAATCCTCATCCCGCGGTTCGACATCCCGGTCGAAAGCGCAGGATGGATGGTCTCAATGATTCCGTTCTTCACCGTGGTGTTCGCCCCGCTCTTCGGGCTGCTGGTGGACAAGGTGGGGCACGGCTCCCGGTGGATGATTTCCGGTGCGGTGCTGGTTTTCGTCGCCCACATTCTGATTGCCTTCGCCCCGGCAAAATTGAGCATAGGAGGCAGCATGGCGGACATGAGTTTCATAGGGTACGTCGCAATAGGGATACTCGGAATCGGATATTCGCTGCTGCCTGCAGCAATGTGGCCGTCGGTTCCGAAGATTGTTCCGGAGAAGAATCTTGGCACTGCATATTCGCTCATCTACTGGATTCAGAACATCGGGCTCATGACGGTACCGGTGGCGGTAGGCTCAATTTTCAAGCGTTTCGACGGGCAGGAAGCAGCGATAAGGTCTGAATACATATTCATGGCTCTCGCCGCTGTTGCAATCGTCATTTCTGTCATGTTCGCCCTTTCCACGAAGGAAGAGCCGAATGAAAAAGTCCTATAAGCTCTTCGATTATCTGACGGACCTAATCCACTTGCCCGGGGTCTGGCCTTCCTTTTCGCGAAAAATCTTGGTGAAGTAGCTCAGGGATGCGAAGCCGGTAGATTCGGAGACGGCTGCCACGGTGTATTCCGGGTGCTCCTGAAGCATGCGCTTGGCACATTCAAGACGAAGCCCCGTGATCCATTCACGGAAAGAGACGCCATAGGCAGTCCGGATGGAGGAGGAGAGGTAGGTCCGGTTGGTGTCGAGGATACCAGCAAGTTCCTCCAAGGTAAGGCCGGGTTTCGTATATCCTTGTTCCTCAATCCATTTATCAAGGCGTTTTCTTATGTCCGCATAGTAGGACGGGACCATTTCCTGCGAATTTTCAGAAAGCTCATCATATTCCCCGGAGGTTTCGAGAATATGCTCTACACGGTCATAGTAAAGCATATAATTCGTGTATGATACGAATATATATATGTAGAACGCAATTGAGGAAAGTATCCAAACAAAGACGTATCTGTCAGGGAGGAAAGTAAGCAGGCTGCAGCCGACACCGTAGATCAGCGCCCACCAGGTCAGTATGGACATCCAGCGGATGTAGGAGGCGATGTTGTCGGAATGAGTGTCGTCAAAGAGACGGACGGCCCTGCGGTATGTCCTGATGAGCCTCAACGAAAGCCACACCCCATACGCGACGAGCAGGGTGGCCAGAATTGTGACGCAGGCTGTCTGCGCCGGATCTGTCAGAAACAGCGTCGCCACGGTGGCTCCGAGGTAGAGCAGCCATAGGAGCATGTGGAAAACGACCCTTCTTGCAGTAAGATAGCCGCGGTCGAGCAGAATAATGAATGCCGAGCTGAAGAGCCAATAGGCAAGGAAGTAGGTTGAGATGTTCAGCAGGATGGCAGCTGTGTGGTTCAAGAAACGCACACCGACAAAAAGATGAACGATGTAATTGCATGCGAGAACAAGAAGAGCAAGTCCCATAATCCGTCTCGAACGGACATATACCGCGAATATAGGCTTGTCAGGGGTCTTTGCCACCAAGAAATAGACGGCAAAGAAAAGCAGCAGCGAAAGGGCCGCGACAAGCGAATAATCATACATCTGCATCATGGATAGAGATTTCTAGAATGGAAGATCATCGTCTTCGGGGTCAGCTGGCGAAGGCTGCGGGGCAGGAGGAACAGGCTGAGGCTGTGCAGTTGGCCGGACCTGAGGCCCAGGCGTGTCTTTCGTCGCGGGATTGTCGGAGCGACGGCCGAGGAGCTGGATGCTGTCGGCAAGAATCTCGGTGGTGTAGCGCGTGTTGTTGTCGCGATCAGTCCAACTGCGCGTGCGGATGCGCCCCTCGACATAGAGTTGGGTACCTTTACGGACATATTTCTCGACGATGTCGGCATTGCCTCTCCACGCCGTTATGCTGTGCCACTCGGTGATTTCCCTGAGTTCATTGTTGCGGTCACGGTAGCGTTCTCCTGTTGCAAGGCGGAAGCTCGCGACCTTCGTACTGCTTTGAGCGTCAGTGCCTTCAAGGTAGCGGATTTCCGGATCCGAGCCCACGTTTCCTATGAGCATTACTTTATTCAGTGACATATATTTACGTTTTAATAGTTATTATGTTCATGCGCAAAGTTAATGAATCTATAGGGATATTTTCTTAATTTTGTCACCGTTTTTGAAGATATGCACAAATATATAATGAGAATTATTTTTGCAACACAGAACAAAGGAAAGCTGCGTGAGGCGGCAGACATCCTTGGAGAGGGTGTGGAACTGCTGACGCCGCAAGACTGCGAAATTGAGGGAGAGGCAGAGGAGACGGGGGCGACATTCGCGGAAAATTCGTTTCTCAAGGCGAAGTATATATGGGACAGGGTTTTCGGGAATATGGCATCACCTGAAAATGCTACGGACCACGCTTCCGACATGGTCGACGCCGTGTTCGCGGACGACTCCGGACTAGAGGTTGACGCTCTCGGAGGAGAACCGGGAATATACACTGCCAGATACGCCGGAAATGACAAGAACTTCACTGACAATATGGACAAGTTGCTCTTTAACCTGAAGAAGGCAGGAGCGGACACGCTTGAGGACAGGAAGGCACGTTTCCGCTGCGTTGTAACGCTAATTTTCCGCGACGGAAGAAAATTCGTCTGCGACGGTTCGCTTGAGGGACACATATCCTTCTCGAAGGCCGGATGCGGCGGATTCGGCTACGACCCGGTGTTCATCCCTACCGATGACGAACTTTCCGCGTTGACATCAGGAGGACTTTCGAAGACGGAGATTCTGGAACTTCGTGGAAAAACGCTCGCTGAAATTCCCGAGCACCTCAAAAACCTCATCTCGCACCGTTTCAAGGCGCTGCAACCGATGAACGGAGTAGTGCACACAGAAAAGTGAGGCCTTGCCGGAGCAAGTGCATCCAATGACGCGGAACAATGACAAGAAACAACAGACAACAGGCAGAGTTCATCCTTCTCCATTCCACAAAGTATGGAGACAGTTCCCTTGTCCTGCACACGTTGAGCCGGGAATATGGCCGCAGGAGCCTTTTTCTGAGGTCTGTCTCGGCCGCGGCATCCGTTGCAGGAGGAGCGGGGCGGGCTTCAAAAAGAGGCGGTGCCAGAGCCGCCGTGCTGGGACTTGTCAGTCCGCTGAATATTCTTGAGGGCGAAGTCGCGGTGAACCCGGCGTCGTCATCGGCAATGATGACTGTCAGTTCCCTTGCCGCTTCATATCCTCTCAACGGACTGCGCGGAAATCTCTACAAGGCAAGCATCTCGATGTTCATGGCGGAAGTTCTGTTCCGAGTTCTACGCGATGGGGCGAACGAGGAAGGACTTTATGATTGGTGCATACAGAAGATACTTCTCCTTGATGCAATGGACGGTAATTTCAGCAACTTCCACCTTCTCTTTCTCCTCGAACTCACTTCCGTGCTCGGCTTCCGCCCGGAATTTTCGGATCTCGCTCCGTTTGTCAGCGAGGAGAATGCGGCTGTCGCCGAGAGCCTGATGCGGCTCCCGTTCGAAGAGGCCATGCTCGTGCCGATGACCGGAGCTGTGCGTTCCGACCTTATAGAGTCATTTCTTTCCTATATGGAGATCCACCTCGAATATCCGCTGAACATCCGCTCGGCATCCGTACTCAAGGATTTGTTCTGAAAAATGAATATCTTTGCACCCTGACAACCAAGAAAGTCCATCAATTCAAAGAATCCATGATTGCTGAAAAACAGATTGAAGAGGCTCTGAAGGAGCTTTTCGGAAAACTCAGATTTACGGAAGAACCGGCGGGGCTGTATGAACCGCTGAGATATATGATTCAGATTGGAGGGAAACGGATCCGACCAAGGATTTGCCTTCTGAGCTATTCGCTTTTCAAGGACTCGCTTGACGAAAGCATTCTCGCCCCGGCTGCCGCGATTGAGGTTTTCCACAGTTTCACTCTGATTCATGACGACATCATGGACAATGCGGCCGTGCGTCGCGGAATGCCGACGGTCTGGAAGAAATGGGACGCCAACACAGCAATCCTGTCCGGAGACTCAATGTGCATCGAAAGCTACAGACTGCTCGGGAAAGCCCCGGCAGAAAGGCTTCCGGAAGTTCTGAAGTTGTTCTCGGATACGGCGGCACAGGTCTGCGAAGGACAGCAATACGACATGGAGTTCGAGTCGAGAGAGTCAGTCCCGATGGACGACTACATAATGATGATAGGCCTTAAGACGGCTGTCCTGATTGCATGCGCTGCAAAGATGGGAGCCTTGATTGCCGGAGCTGACACGATGAGTCAGGAGTTGGTCTATCAGTATGCCTATTCGCTCGGCCTGGCCTTTCAAGTGGCGGACGACTATCTCGACACCTTCGGAGATCCGTCCGTCTTCGGCAAGGCAATCGGAGGCGACATCCTCAACGACAAGAAAAGCTGGCTGTTGACCAAGGCCTTTGAACTTACCGGCAGCGATACCCTCATGCACAAGGCTCTGCTCGAAGCAATGGCTCTTCCGGTCGGCTCCTACGAGGAAAAGGAGAGAAAGATTTCCGCGGTCAAAGAGATCTACATCCGTCTCGGAGTCGGGGATGCCGCAAAGAGTGAAATAAGGAAATATCATGAGGAGGCTCTCGGTTTCGCCGCACAGCTTCCGGTTGACGGAGTAGGGCACGCAATGCTTCAACGCTATGCGGAGTCGCTGCTCGGCCGTGCAAAGTGATGAATGGAAATTGATTTACAAATTTCTTAAATATGGGAAAAGGAACTGATAATCTGAGATATAGGGAAATGAAGACGGCGGAGGGGACATATATCCCCGAAATTGACGTCGAATACCCGGAGGACAGGCCGGACGCGCATATCATCGGTGTGAGATATGACGGACGTCAGGTGACATTGGACGAACACTATCCGTACTATGACAATTCATTCAAATACCGCTTCAACCACGCTCTGAACAGATTTATGTTGCGCTGTCTCGTGATTCCCGTAAACCGTGTGCGCTATGGGCTGAAGATTGAGGGAAAGGAGAATCTCAGAAAATACAAAGCGCAACTGAAGGACGGGGCGTTGACAGTATGCAACCACGTCTACCGCTGGGACCTTGCATGCGTGCTTGACGCCATAGGCAACAGAAACCTCTGGTTTCCAATCTACGGAGAGCACCTAAGGGGAAAGGACGCATGGTTTATACGCTATCTCGGAGGCATTCCGATTCCGGACAACTATGCCGGGATGCGGCCGTTTGATGCCGCATTTGATGAGTATCGCAAGAAAAAGGAATGGCTGCACGTCTTTCCGGAGGCTGCAAGCTGGAAGTTCTACACTCCGATCCGTTCATTCAAGAAGGGAGCATTCACGATGGCCTGGAAGTACAACATTCCGGTCATTCCTTTCGTGATTTCCTATCGCCCCCGCACGGGGATATATAGGCTCTTCGACAAGCCGGAAGTTCCGCTTCTGACACTGCACGTCGGAACTCCGATTTTCCCGGACGTCACGAAACCGCGCAAGGAGGAGACAGCACGGCTGCTCCACGAGGCACACGCACAGATGGTGTCAATGGCCGGAATCATCGACAATCCATGGCCGGAAGAAGCGAATTAATTGAATGCGATGAGAATAGAGACGATAACATCTGCACAGAACAGAAAAGTCAAGGAACTGCTGACACTCGTGGAGAAATCCAAGGCAAGAAGCGCTGCCGGACTCTTCGTTGTGGAGGGGCAGCGGGAACTCGGACATTGCCTCGACGCCGGATTCATTCCAGAGACACTTTTTATCTGCGGCGAGGTCATGGCAGTCCAAAACAATGCTGTCAATGGAGCGAAAACGGGCCACCTTACGGAAAACATTGAGGGGAAGGACGGGCTTGACGCACTGATTGCAAAGGCAGAGGCGCTCAACCCGCGCCTTGGCGTCGTGCAGATTCCGGCATTCCTCTATGAAAAAGTCGCCTACAGGGGCTCCACGGAGGGAATCATTGCGGAAGTGCATTCAGTGCCGCGCTCTCTCGAAGACCTGAGGCTTGGAGAGAGACCTCTTGTGATGGTGCTCGAATCGGTCGAAAAGCCCGGCAATCTTGGAGCGGTCCTGCGAAGCGCAGACGCGGCAGGAGCAGACGCCGTGATTGTCTGTGACCCGCTCACGGACATCTGGAACCCGAATCTGATACGCTCAAGCGTCGGTGCGGTGTTCTCCGTGCCTGTGGCCGTCTGCACATCAGCGGATGCCATCGCCTTTCTGAAGAAGCGCGGCATACGTATATTCACCGCCCAGCTTCAGGACTCGGAGTGGTACTATGACACGGATATGACCGGTGCCACCGCACTTGTAATGGGCACGGAATCCACAGGTCTCACACAAGCCTGGCGTGACTCCGCCGACGCTCACATAAAGATTCCTATGCTTGGCCGGCTCGACTCTCTGAATGTCTCAGTCAGCGCTGCCGTTCTCCTCTATGAAGCCGTCCGGCAGAGAAAAGGGGGAAATTAAACATAGAATCATGTCCAGATTTGGTCTCATAGGCTTCCCGATAGCCCATTCTTTAAGTCCCCGCCTCTTCAAGGCGGCATACGGCGGTCGTTTCCGCTACGACCTTCTCGAATACGAGGACTTCGACACAGCATTCCGCCTGTTCATGAAATCATACGACGCCGTCAACATCACAGCCCCGTTTAAGGAGTTTGCTTTTGACAAGGCGAAGCTGCGCAGCCATGAGTCCGAACTTATAGGAGCAGCGAACATACTCGTGAAGACCACAAGGGGGCTCAGCTGCTTCAACTCCGATTGCACGGCAGTCAGGACACTGCTCGAAAACTTCAACTCCAACGCCACCGGAAGCGGGCGACTCCGGAATGTTCTCGTGGTAGGATGCGGAGGTGCCGGCAAGGCAGCGGCTGTCGCCGCATTCATGCTCGGACTTGACGTGACACTTATGAACCGCAACATCGCCCGTGCACTCACTTTCGTGCATCATCTCTCATCCTCCAAAGTATCAGCGCTTCCGATTGACCGGTTCCGGTCCGAACTCTTTCGGCACGACGCCATGATATACACACTTCCGACAGTTCTTGACTCTCCGCCGTTCTCATCGGACATAGACACGAATCAGCCGGAAAGCCCGAGTCTCAAGCTGATAATTGAGGCGAATTATCGCGATCCGGCATTCACCCCGGAGATTCTCGGACGCTTGCCACAAACGGTAGAGTATATCCCCGGAGAACAGTGGCTTCTCCAGCAGGCTCTCACAGGATACGGACTGATGACGGGCATCAACCCGAACCAACAGGCACTTGAAAACGTATTCTCCCGTGGAACGGTTATTGAGAACAATTCGGGGTTCGACAAATTTTGATGAAGAAAAGAACGTTACCATGAAACATATTTCGGAAAAAATCATTCCTTTTGTCGCTGCGGCGGCATTTCTTTTAGGCACAGGTATTAACTCTGAAGCACAGAGCAGAGGATTCAAACTCGGCCAGTGGACGGAAATCCACAATTCGGTGGTCCGTCAGCTCAATCAGACCTACGTTGACACGCTCGACGTTGACCGCATAATGAAGGCCGGAATCGACGCAATGCTCTCTGAACTCGATCCGTACACCGTGTATGTGCCGGAAGAGGAGAACGAGGACTTCCAGATGATGATTTCCAAGACCTACGGAGGAATCGGGGCCATAATCTATAAGAAAAAGGGGGAATATGTCGTCATCAACGAGCCGTATGAAGGTTCGCCTGCAGTGAAATATGGCCTACAGTGCGGAGACGAGATTATAGAGATAAATGGTGAGGACACCCGTGCACTCGAAAGCGCCGAGGCTTCGGAGAAGATGAAGGGAAAGCCGGGTACGACTGTAAAATTCAAGGTGAAGAAGGTCCGCAGCGGGGAAATTAAGGACATGGAAATCGTGAGGGAGAGGATTCACTTGCCGGACGTTGAATACTATGGAATGCTCAACGACAAGGACGGCTACATCCTCCAGAGCGGATTCACAGAGAACGTATCTTCTGAAATACGCGCAGCCTACCTCAAGCTTAAGGAACAGGGTATGCAGCGGCTGATTCTCGACCTTCGCGGGAACGGGGGCGGACTTATGTCCGAGGCAATCAACATCGTGAGCCTGTTCGTACCGAAAGGTTCGCTTGTCGTAAGCTCAAAGGGAAAGGCGGAAGACACCAAGGAATACAGGACAACCACAGAGCCTATTGACACAGAGATTCCGATTATCGTGATGATTGACTCCAACTCCGCATCGTCTTCGGAGATTGTCACCGGAGCTCTCCAGGACCTTGACCGCGCCACGGTGATGGGACGTCGCAGTTTCGGAAAGGGACTCGTGCAGTCCATCCGCCCTGTCGCCTACAACGGCCAGCTGAAAGTGACCACGGCGAAGTACTACACCCCTTCAGGCCGCTGTGTTCAGGCCATCGACTACAGCCACCGCAACGAGGACGGCAGCGTCGGGCAGATCCCGGACTCGCTCACCCACGAATTCAAGACAGCTAAAGGCCGCATCGTTCGCGACGGAGGCGGAATCACCCCGGACATCGAGCTTGCCGCCCCGAACTACAGCCGCCTGGTATATTCTCTCGTGCTTTACGGTGTCATCGATCGTTATGTCCTTGAATTCGTCAAGACGCACGACAGCATCCCTGCCGTGGACGAATTCCACCTCAGCGACGCCGAATTCGACGATTTCGTAAACTTCGCGAAGACCCAAACCTTCGACTATCGCAGCAGCGCGAAGACACTCTTCGACCAGATGAAGAAAGAGCTCGAAAAGGACGGCCTTTCAAGCGGCATCTCGGAGCAGCTCGCCGCCATCGACAAGGTCCTCGAAATGGACAAGGAACAGTTCATCCGCCTGAAGAAAGACGAGATTATCCCGTTTATCGAAGAGGAACTCGCCGTCCGCTACTTCTATCAGAAAGCCGGCGTCAAGCTTCGTCTCCGCTACGACACCCAGCTCAAGGAAGCCCTCACGGCGGGCAGCATCTGACGTCCATAGCCTTCCAAGTATCAGGGCGACAAGGTCCTTACCTCAAGGCTTTGCTTTAGTGTTTATAAACACTAAATTCTGCCAAAAAAGATGTTTGCAAACACTAAATTCCGCTTTGTTTTAGTGTTTGTAAACATCTTTTCATATATTTGTACCCTCAAACAAATAAAAAGCAGGCAATGGAAGGACTTGACGAAATACTCAGAATCTACGAAAGGCGGCTCAACAGCGTTCCGGCCGGATTCAAACGCTATCTTTACTACAGCATAGACTGGAGAGACAACCTCATAGCGATAAAGGGTGCGAAAGGCACCGGCAAGACTACGATGCTGCTGCAGCATATCAAGGAGGCTTTCCCGGACAAGGACAAGGCTCTGTACATCTCGCTTGACAATCTCTGGTTCACTACACATTCTGTCAACGATCTCGTGGAATATCACTACACGCACGGAGGTACGCATCTGTTCATTGATGAAGTCCACTATTTTCCGGAATGGAAGACACTCATCAAGAATCTCAACGATGACTATCCGGAGCTTCATATCGTCTACACCGGCTCTTCAATGCTGAAACTGGAAGAAGGAATTGCAGACTTGTCACGACGCCAGCTCCCCTACACGCTCAAAGGACTGTCCTTCAGAGAATATCTTCGCTACGAGGGAATAATGGACATTCCGGCATATTCTCTCGATGACATTCTCTTGAATCACAGGAAGATCGCGGAAGAAATTCTCTCCGGCGGGATTAAGATACTCCCGCTGTTCGGAGAGTACCTCAAGCATGGATACTATCCGTTCTATAAAAGCGTCTACGCCGGATTTGAGATAAGGCTTCAGCAGGTGGTCAACCACATTCTGGAAAACGACTACCCGATAATTGAAGGGGTAGAGCAGTCTACAATCAGAAAAACGAAGAAAATGTTCATGATTTTAGCCGAGCAGGTTCCCCAGACGCCTAACATGTCGAATCTCTACAACGAACTTGAAACAGACAGGTCTCAGGGTCTGAAGATGCTGTACACTCTTGAAAAAGGAGGACTGCTTTCACTGCTTTCCGACAAGCCGAAACATATCGACAAGCTGTCACGACCGGAAAAGATATTCATGGACAACACCAACCTCATGTATGCCTATTCAGCACAGGCCAACATAGGAACAGTCAGGGAGACTTTCTTCATGAACCAGCTGAGATGTTCACACGATGTCACATATCCGGCCAAGGGAGATTTCCTCATCGACGGGAAGTACCTGTTTGAAGTAGGCGGCAGAAAGAAGTCATTTGAACAAATCAAAGACGTTGAGAACAGTTTTCTCGCAGTTGACGATACCGAAATCGGACACCACAACAGAATCCCGCTCTGGATGTTCGGACTGTTATATTGAAAGAACGGCGGCCGGGGTTCCGGTCGCCGTCTTTGTTATTACTATCTAAAGATTGGGATTATTCAACCTTCGCGTTATAAATCTGCCAAGTAGGGGCGCAAGCTGTAGTGCTCTTGTAGACAAATGCAAACTGCATCTTGCTGCCTACGAAAGCCTTCAGGTCAATGCTGGCCTCAAACTTATCGTAGTTTGTACCCGTAGGACCTGCAGGAATTGTGAGAGCCGTCCATTTGCTATCGGCTTCTTTCTTTGCCATCAGGAAGATGTGCTCATTAATCTTGCCCTTATTAAGGTTAGCAAGTGCATGAGTGAAAGTTAGTTTTGCGCTCTTCGCAGTTGTAAGGTCAACCACAGGAGAAGTGAGCCAAGACTCTGAATCCCGCTGTTTCTTGCTGATATAGCCGGAAGCCTTCATATAAGACTCTCCACTGAAAGATGCTGTAGCCCAGACTGTTTTGCTGGCATCAAGTCCTTCCGGATGAAGCTCATCCTTAATAGTGAAGCCCTCTGCTCCCTTATTGAAGTCATACTTAACAATCGCAGCACCCGCTTGAGTGAATTCGTAGGTCACAGTTGATGTTGATGACGCAACTGTAATCTGACCTTTACGCTCACTCAATTCGTTCTTTGCAACACGGACTGTAATTGTGGCAATTGATGCAGGGTTCGGATCGAGTTTGGTCTTTTCTCCTTCACGAATCTTCACTCCAAGGAGCGAAATCCAGCTCTGATATTCCTCTGGAACAGAAGGCTCTACACCGTTACCCTTGAATGCGACTTCAAACTCAATGTCTTCTCCAGCTTTATTAACTGTCTTTGGCTCAGTCAAGAGCTTCGCAAGAGATTTTTCGTGCTCGATGATGTTGGTGTTCTCAAAGTTCCCGTAAGAAGTCCAACTTCCACTGAACTTAACGAAGTCACCGACCTCAACCTTAGGGAAGTTCTTGATGGACTCTGAAGTCGAGCCATAAACCTGAACATCCTTGGCAGAAGTACCGTCATTCACATAGAATGCACCGTACTTGCTGTAGTTCCCAAGTTTTGTCACAATACCGCTGACAGTGTAGGAAGCTCCGACAATAGCACCTTCATTGATTTCCTTGCAAGTTGCAGTCACAGGGTCAAGATTGCCCTGGCGGACAACAAAGTGCTGTTTATGAGTGCCACAGAGCATCGCAATTGTAATCTCCCTTCCGCCATCGAAAGCAGATGCCGTCAAAGTGACCTTGGTAGTGCCGGCCTTTCCGGAGAGAACGCTCGAAGTCACCCAAGCATCTTTAGTCTTGGTCTCATCAACATCAGAAAGGTTGGTGAGTGTGCCCCAGAAGTCATACTTAGGCTTGATGGTCTTGCCGTCCTCACCCTTCTTGAAAGTGAAAACCTGAGGCCATTTGTCAGTCACGATGAACTTCCAGTCTTCAGTAGCTGTCACTGTCAGGTCTACCGGAGTTCCCTTAGCATCAATTGTGACGAAAGTCTTGTCAAGCTTGATGTTCTCGAAAGAATCGGTAGCCTCCTCTTTTACGCAGCTGGCGAAAAGCAGTGAAGAAGCAATGGCAAGATAAAATATATTTTTGATTTTCATAATCTTAGTCCGAATTACTAGTTAAACATATACTTGATTCCGACTGAAGCATACCAGCACTGGCCGATAGCCTTGTTAGGAACGAATGTCTGAGTGCTTCCGCTGACTGCCTTCGGAGTAGAGAATACAGGATAGCCTTCGGAGTCTGTAGATTCGTATTTGAGAATACGTCCTTCGTTGAGTTCAGGATTCATATACTTGCTGACACCGAATCTTGAACTGAAGATGTTCGCAAGGTTCTTGATGTCAAAGCTGAGCTGGAGTCTGTTCATTGAGTTGCCAATCTTCACCTTGAAGTCGTGCTTGTAGCTGAAATCAAGTCTGTGAACCCAAGGAGAGTAAACGCTGTATGCCTCTGCATATTCGCCCTGGTGCTTCTTGAGGTAGCTATTGTTGTGAACATAGTCCATAAAGCGGTCGCGGTCTGCGTCTGAAGCGAAACGGAACTCGCGGTTTGCAACCTGCTCGTCAGTCGGGATGTAGAGGGCGTCGTAGTTGTAGCCGTCGCCGTTCATATCGTTTGAAAGCATATAAGAGTAGTTGTAACCTCCTCTCCAAGCTTCATAGATGAGGCTGAAGTGGTTGCCACACTTGTCGCTGTAGGTTCCTGATGCAACAACACGGTCCGGAGTCACATACTGTGAATTGTGAAGCTTGATGTTGTTAGGACCCTCTGAAGTAGGAACATAAGTGAAGGCAGACTCTGCTGCTGAACCAGGCATACCGGTGAGTTCCTTTGATGCTGTGTGAGTGTAAGCAGCCATCAAGCTGAGACCCTCGACAGGACGCATATTCAAAGTAACGTTTGCAGAGTAACCATATCCCTTGTGAGTGTTCTCAAGAACGAACGCCTTGGTTGCCGTTCTGAAACCTGACGGATAAATCGGACGGTTGTCAGCTCCGCTCCATCTTGCAAATCCGTTGACAGGCTGCATAGACCAATCAGAGATTGACACGCCATTCACAGTCTTGTTGAAGATACCCTCAGCTGTGATTGAGAATGGGAATGAAGTTGGGAAGCTGTAGTCGAGAGCGAGGGAAGTCTTCCAAACCTGAGGCATCTTGAACTTAGGGTCAACCGCAGAGATTGAAGAAGGAACTGTGCCGTCGCCAGGGGTTGTCGGATAACCGAGAGAGATGAGCTTGTCGTAGAGAGCCTTTACAGTTGCTTTGTTTGTGCCAGGCTCAGTCACGAGACCACCGTCGAATTTGCTCATATCAAAGCCCATCTTTTCAGCATTGGCAGCATTAATCTGTGCCTGATACTGAACCATACCGGAGTTGGTCGGCATATTCGTGAAGAACACGAGTGGGAGACGACCTGAGAACAGACCTGTACCTCCGCGGAGAACGAGGCTCTTGTCCTTGAGGATGTCGTAAGTGAAACCGACTCTTGGAGAAACTGTCACGCTTGAAGTAGGCCATTTGCCTGTGTCAATGTGAGTCTCCTGGTATCCGTAAGATTTCGGATAGTAAGGAATCGCAAGAATCTTGTTGTTGGTCTTGAGGTCACCGTTGTCGAAGAAGAGGCCATCGAGACGAAGACCGTAGGTGAGTTTGAAGTTCTCAAGAACATTCCACTCGTCCTGGGCGTAAACACCGAGTTTGTGGAACTGAACGCGAGCAGCAGGGCTGGTCTCTCCGTCGTAGCCATAAGTGAGGCAGACAACCTCAGGAGTTTTTCCGCTGATGAAATCGTCAACACTCTTGTAGCGGTAGTAACCCGTACCATTTCTCATATAAGCGTTGTCAGCCATCTGGTATTCATAACTGATACCTCCGGTAACTTTGTGATTTCCTGCATACCATACGAGGTCATCCTTGATGTTTGCGATGGTGTTGTGCACAGCATTGTTCCAAGTGAAGAGCTCATATCCGAGAGCCATATACTGGGTTGTTGTGTTTGTACCGTCGTGGATGTCGATGAATGGAAACTCGCTTGAGTTTGTACCACGAACGTCGTCAAGCTTTGAGAAGGTTGCGAGGAACTGGTTGGAAAGGTTGTCGTTGATTTTGCTGTTCAAGTCAACTGAAACTGAATGTACGATGTTGTTCATCGAGTACATTGAGTTTGCGTAAGACATTGAATAGAGGGATGTACGACCGTATGCAGAACGTGTACCACCGTCCATTGAAGAAGCGTTAGGGCCGCTCCAAGAAGTGTTGGATGTGTAGTTATAGCGGACAGCGAGTTTGTTCTTGTCATTGATGTTCCAGTCCAAACGGGCAAGAACCTTGAGGTTGCTCTCGTCAGCAGGGAAGCTGTCGAAAGAACCGGTGTCGTAGCCGTATTTGTCCTTCACGAATGCGGAAACTTTCTCCATATCAGCGATTGAAGCGTAAGAAAGGTAGCTGTCTGCGTTACCCTCTCCGTTTGCTGAAGCTCTCCAACGTACTGCGACAGAAGGAGTTTTGGTGTACTCTGTGTTGACGAAGAAGAAGAGTTTGTTCTTCACAATCGGGCCACCGAGTGTAAAACCGTATGTTGTGTTACGGTCTCTGTCCCTTGCGCCCGCGATTTCAGTTCCTGCCACCTGGTTACCACGCATATTCTCGTTGCGGTGATAAACATAGGCAGAACCCTTGAAGGTGTTGGTACCTGACTTCGTGATTGCGTTCACACCACCTCCGATGAAGTTGGTCTGGCGAACGTCGTAAGGAGAAATCACCACCTGGAGTTCTTCGATTGCATCAATAGAAATCGGTGAACCGCCACCAGGAAGCTTCTCGCTAAGACCGAAGTTGTTGTTGAAGTTCGCTCCATCGACGCTGAAGTTCGCTGTACGTCCGTCAGCTCCAGCGAAACTCATTCCGTTTCCGCCGTAAGGTGAAAGCCTTGTGACGTCAGTAATGCTCCTGCTGACTGTCGGGAGAGACTCAATCTGCTTGCCGGAAATGTTTGTGGCTGCTCCGGTCTTCTCGGAAGAGAATTTGGACGCAGGGGTAGCAATCACGATTGCCTCTCCAAGCTGGAGTTTGTCTTCCTTGAGGTCGACATTGAGGTTGAACGCCTCGGCAAGCTGAAGCGTGATGCCGGTGTAGGTTGTCGGCTGGAAACCGAGGCAGGATACTTCCACTGTGTACGGACCTCCTGCGCGCATACCATTGATTACGAAACGGCCCTGATTGTTAGAAACCGCAGCATAGCGTGTACCTGACTCAGTGTGTGTCGCGATGACAGCAGCACCGATGACAGCGTCTCCGCTTTCATCTGCAATTCGACCGTTAAGACTTGATGTCGTGACCTGTGCGAAAGAGGTCACACCCAAAAGAACCGCTGCCAAGGCAGTCAGAAAACATTTGATTGTTTGTCTCATAAGGGTTTGATTAATAAAAATGTTTTGGTTTATCACGCAAAAGTATATCAGAATTATGACTTTAAGAAAAAATGTCGGATTATTTTGAAATTTAGTCGATTTTTACGATTTTTTCTTTGTATTCATAAATTTTTTCGTACCTTTGCACTCCCTTTCAAAAGGTGGATTTTTCATCGTACGAATGGGGCAAAATATGTGGAGAGATTTGTCTGCTTGCAACCACTCGAAAAAATGCTAAAATCGTGAAGATGGTCTCACGAGACCTGACAGTGTGTTTTTATAGCGGCTCTGCATATTTTGGAATTGTCAAAAATATGTGGAGTTATTTTTTTTGTCCGCGTACGATGATGCGGACCCAAAATGTCAATTATCCCGTGATGCACCACCGCCTCGTGAGCATCACAACGTTATAAAAACATTATGAACAATTATCTTTTTACTTCAGAATCGGTGTCGGAAGGACACCCGGACAAAGTTTCAGACCAGATTTCAGACGCCATACTTGACGAATTTCTCCGCCAAGACCCGGAAGCCAAGGTTGCCTGCGAGACTTTTTGCTCCACAGGACTTGTGATTGTGGGCGGTGAGGTCCGCTCGGAAGACGCCTATGTGGACATCCAGAAGGTCGTGCGGGAGACAGTGAACCGCATCGGCTACAACAAGGCCGACTACCGCTTCGACGGCAATTCCTGCGGAGTGATGAGCACGCTTCACGAGCAGTCGGCAGACATCAACCGCGGCGTGGTGGGAAAAGGCAAGGATGTCGAGGACGAGGCTGACGCGCAGGGCGCCGGAGACCAGGGAATGATGTTCGGATATGCCAATAGGGAAACCGAGGATTATATGCCCCTTCCGCTCTATCTCTCCCATCTCGCTCTCCGCGTCCTCGCAGACATCCGCAGGGAGAAGAATTCGAGGATGCCATACCTCCGTCCGGATGCGAAGTCACAGTTTACAATTGAATATGATGGGGAGACTGGAAAACCGGTAAGAGTCCACACAATAGTGATTTCCACCCAGCACGACGAATTCCTCCCGGACGATTTCTTTATGCAGTCGAAAATACGCAAGGACGTCGAGGAAATCCTGATTCCGGAGATGCTCAAGCAGCTGCACCCCGACACGGCAGCCCTTTTCCACGGAGTTTTCGATGAGCACGACAATCCGCAGGGTTTCATCCTCCACGTGAATCCGACAGGCAAATTCGTCATCGGAGGCCCGCACGGCGACACCGGCCTGACCGGACGCAAAATCATTGTCGACACCTACGGCGGACGCGGAGCACACGGTGGCGGAGCATTCTCCGGCAAAGACCCGTCCAAGGTGGATCGCTCGGCCGCCTACGCAGCCCGCTACATAGCCAAAAATCTCGTGGCAGCCGGCGTGGCTGACGAACTCCTGGTGCAGATTTCCTACGCCATCGGAGTGGCCCGCCCGGTCAGCATCTTCGTGAACAGCTACGGCAGCGCAGCCATTGACCGTTCCGGGGTGCAGGGCCTCGAGTTCAAGGGAAAGAAATTCAGCGACGCTTTCATCGCCGAAAAGATTGGCGAATTGTTCGACCTCAGACCGGCCAAAATCATTGAGAAGTTCGGTCTGAAGAACCCGATTTACGAGCCGACCGCAGCCTACGGTCACGTGGGCCGCAAACCCTACCGCGCCGAAGTGGAACTCATACATCACGGCGTCCGCAGCCGCAAGGAAGTCCAGTTCTTCGGCTGGGAGCTACTCGACAGCGTCGGGCTTGTCGCGGAGGCGTTTGGGCTGTAGCTCTTTAATGTCTCAAAACAGCCACAATGCGTACAAAAGAGGCTGTTGGGCCAAATAAAAAATTTAAAACAGCCAAAAGTGGGGTTACTCCTGAATAAAAGATGAAATACTTGGAAAAGTTGCAAAAATAGCATAGATTTGCCTTG
>UQYV01000011.1 GCA_900545245.1 uncultured Bacteroidales bacterium | reverse complement strand
TCAATTATTTTCGAGTATAGATTTCTTTTGGAAGAAGGAGTGTACTGGAGGTACATGACTGATGAGAAAATAAATATAGACCGAAAAGAATGAAAAAGATGATGCAGGTTATTTTTTGAAGGTTTCTATATGAAATGCGAAAATAGAATAAAAAATTATGGAGGAAAGAATATGGAAATAAGAAGAATTATTTCGTTGGTTGCGGCTTTCGCGACGGGAGCGCTGATGTCGATAAACTTGGCGCCTGAGGCTTGTGCACAGGCTCAGATCAATACGAAAAAGATGAAAATCGGAGACTTTCCGGAAAAGATAATGAAGGTCGTGCTCACTGGCAATCCTATGATTGACAATGTGCTTCAGGACGAGATAAGCTCAGAGTGGAGGATTTCGCCCTACGAGTTCTGCACACTGGACGATTTCGAGGCGAACAAGACCAATCCGGACTTCTATTTTATGATTTTGAGCAAGTCCCAATTCAAGAAGGAATCCGAACCCGGAATTGAGTTTCTGACAGTCGTCAAGGGCGGCAAGGATGCTGAAAAGGGCATTGACGAGATGTTGGAGGCATGCACGTTTCCTGTGAGGGCGGCACAAATGCCGAGCGGACGCGAGTTCGATTTCCTGCCATACATCATAGGTGCGATGCAGGGCTACATCCAGAAATCAATGACTGACGACCGTGTGGGCTATGCCGGGCTCGGGAAATATGCCCTAGGCCTCAGCGGGACCGCCGGAAAGAAGGTTGTCTTCGCGAGCGGTGACGTGTCTCCGAAGATGCCGGAGACAGTGCGGGAAAAGGCTCTTGCAGCTGGCATCGAGATTGTGGATGATGACGAGGCAGACGAACTGCTCGGCACGGGAGACACGAACTGCGTGGTTTCCTACACGGTGGCTCCGAGCAATCCGGAATTCGGTTCCTACTGCTACAAGATGCTCTTCGGTGCCGGTGACCACAAACTCTACTATTTCAAGAAACAGAGTGTCGGGCGTAATGGAGATTGTGGCTTCATAGCCTCGGAGTTCAATAAACTCGCGGCGATAAGAAGATAGGGGGCCGACTAAAAAGTCCCGAAGGGACCGCGCCGGGGCGCGAGATACCCCTAATAGGGGTCGCAGACGTTAGTCTGCGGGGGGGGTAGGAAGTCCGGAGGAGGGGGAACAAAAGACTTTTTGTCACCCTCATGGGATAACGGCAGATGTAAAACACCACGAGGAATGATAGTTTCAAAGGCTGAAAACGGGTTGAGGTATGCAGTGCTCCGTGAGGGTAAACGTGTCGCATGCTGCGCATTGAGCGTGCGCTGCGGAACGAGAGAGGAGGATGTGCGCGGATGGGAAAAGTCTGCGGGGAAATTCCATTCCGGTACTGCCCATTTCGTAGAGCACACGCTTTTCAAGGGGACGGAGACCAAGAGCTCCACAGTGATAAACAGTTACCTCGAACGCCTCGGAGGAGAGCTTAATGCCTACACGACCAAGGAGGAGATTGTCCTGCATGCGACAGTGCTGAAAGAAGACATCGAGAAGGCTGCCGGACTGTTGATGGAGATGGCAACGCGTGCCACCTTTCCCGAAGACGAGATTGAGGTGGAGAAAACCGTGGTCACCGACGAGATTGCCGGCTACAAAGACTCGCCCGCCGATGACATATATGATCGTTTCGAAAGTCTTCTGTTCGAGGGACATCCGCTCAGCGGGCGCGTGCTCGGGACCCCTTCATCGGTAAGGAAAATTTCGACTGACGAACTCCGGAAATATGTAAGGACATTCTTTGTCCCCGAGAGGATTGCCTTTTCTGTGGTCGCCCCTCTTCCGGAGGACGAGACAGCGGCAATGATAGAGAGGCTTGTCAGTGAATACTTTCCGGCCGAATGCGGTGTGACGGCAGCAGGAGAAAGTGTAAAGCCCGCCAGCAGTGCAGGCAGCGACATCGTTCCTCCGGCTTCAAACAATGCCATGCTGCAGACAGCCGAATTCGCCGGCAACGTTTTCGACAAGACAATAAACCGCCACAGCCATCAGGCGAACTGCATCATCGGCGCCACTGCCCCGTCGCTCTACCGCGAGAAAGAACGCATAACAGCGGCTCTGATGGCCAATATCCTCGGTGGTCCGGCCACCAATTCCATACTGAATTCAGTCCTTCGGGAAAAGAACGGCTGGGTCTATAACGTCGAATGCAACTACAGCCAGTACGCCGACACCGGCATCATGGCCGTCTGCTTCGGCTGCGACCGGGACAGGCTCGAAGACTGCGTCAGGGTGATAGGCGACGAATTCCACAAACTCTGCGAGACGCTCCTCCCGGACGAGAAACTGAAAGAGGCCAAGAAACAATTCGAGGGACAACTCGCCATCTCCTCTGAAAACAGCGAAAGCCAGGCGCTGTCAATGTGCAAGAGCCTCAACGCCTTCGGCGCCATCCAGGACGACGATGCAGTTCGACGAAAAATCGATGCAGTCAGCGCAGCCGACCTGCAAAGAGCCGCCTCCGACATCCTCAGCCCCGCCCGTCTTTCAAAACTGATATATTTATAATACTATTTTGAGTCCCGGGAACGCCGTTTCATCTTGTTCCAGTTAAGAACCGGAAGCAAAGTTGCCAGAAATGCCGCAACAATCCAGAAAACAGACACGGCAGTGAAGTCACTTCCGTTCTCCTGAATGAGGTAGCCGCTCGCGATGTCCTGAATTGCGGCCGCCACATAGCTTGACACGCCGACAACTCCGAGGGCTGCTCCAGTGGCCTTGCGCGGCACGATGTCAATTGCCATAAGTCCCGCCACAATGCAGTAGAGTTCACCCATCGCGAAATTGAACACAGCCACATAGACAGTGTTCAACACAAATCCGCCCCCGGTGAAAAGGAAAAGCGACAGCATCACGATTCCAAGAAGTCCCGAAAGCAGGGCCGGACGCATCCTGTCACCCTTAAAAAGCCTGTCCGAAATCCATCCTGCGGAGACTGTCCCGACCAGTCCGCCGACAAGCGCTGCGACAGCGATGATGCTCGAAGCCTTCTCAAGCGAAAACAGTTTCGCCTTCTGGAGAAAAAGCACGCCCCAACCCGTTATGGCATATTTCGTTATATAGATGAATGCGGAAGACGCCGCGATAATCCATATCCCCGGATGTCTCAACACCCGTTTCTGAAGGCTCAGCGTCCTCATAGAATCTTCAGGTTTCATTTCCTCTCCGGAAAGCTTCTGAACGGAAGGAAGTCCGCAGCTCTCCGGTGTGTCTTTGACTGTCAGGAAGATGATCAGGGAGCCCGCAAAACCGATGAGTGCAGCGAGCAGGAATCCCCATTCCCAACTCCAGGCGGCAACGACAGCGGCAATCATAACGAATGAAATGAACTCGCCGATGTACGGGCTCGTGCAGAATATGCTATAGAAAGTCCCTCGACGCGACTGTGGAAACCAGCGAGACAAGCTTATGACTCCGGGAGCAGGGCCCATGGACTGGAACCATCCGTTAGCTCCCCAAAGAAGCAGGGACGAGACGAAGAGCGCACTGTGGGAGATGTATTCCGTGGATATGCCGAGTATGGCGATTATCAGATTTATGACTGAAGACAGAAGCAAACCCGTGCCCATAAATCTACGGATATTGCAGTAGTCAGCGATGAATCCGTTGATAAACTTCCCGAAGGCGTAGATTAGAAGAAGTCCCGACCCGATGAGACCGAGTTCTCCGGCAGTCAGAACATCCCCGTCAATCAGAGGCTGCTTCACCACACTGAGGCTCATGCGGCACACATAGTAGAGGCTGTAACCGGCCGTAACTCCAACAAATGTGCTTCGGCGCACTTTCCTGTAAGTCTGCTCAATTTCCTGTTCCGGCACTTGAAAGGCCGCCGGACGGCTTATTCTGAGAAATTTGTATATGCCCATCTTTCTTTGTTCGTCAGTATCATTTATTCAAGTTTCTCAAGTATTCTAATATCTAATATCTATTGTCTATTCGGCCCCATTCACTATACGGAACTTTAGTCAGGGACGAATTGTAATAGCGTCTGTCTCCAGTCACTTCCTCTCCAAGCCATGCCGGACGCTCAAAGGTCTCGTCCTCGCTGCCAAGTTCCACTTCAGCAACCACAAGTCCCTCATTTTCACCGAAGAACTCATCCACCTCGAACGTGTGCTCTCCGACCTTCACGAGCCAGCGTGTCTTATCGATGATGCCGGGTTCGCACAGCGACATAAGCTGTAGGGCATCTTCCGCCGAAATTTCCTTTTCCCATTCAAGACGGGACATGCCAGAGGCCGAGCCTCCGCCCTTGATTGTCAAAAATGCCTTGTCTCCGCGCATACGCACGCGTACCGTACGCCCTGGAGAGCGGCTTATGTAGCCCTGGACAATATGCGTAGAGTTATATGCCTCAGACTTGTATTCCTCGCCGACAACGAGAAATTTTCTTTCGATTTCCTGGTGTATGGAAGATTGTTCCTGTGTCATAAACGATTACACTTATTGAAAGGATTCGTCAGCGGACGGAGTCTTTGACAAGACCGTTTTCCTATAATCGAAGGTAAGGGCCACCGCACGCACGACGAGATGGACAAAATATGCGGCAAGCAGCAAGTGCACGGCCATCACACCGTCCGGATGGATGAAAGCGGCAAGGACGAAGTAGCTTACAAGAAATGCTATGGTGGAAAGCACCATGACGTTGCGGATGGGCCTCGCCGCCGTGGCACCGATGTAGATTCCGTCCCATGTGAACGCCACACAGCCGAATGCCGGCATTACCATAAGCCAGAACATATATGGGGCACAGCCGCTAATGACGGCGGCGTCATTGGTCATTATTTCGAGCATCCATTCGCCGCCGAAGTAGTAGAACACCATGAAAAGCAGGCACACGAGCCCAGACCAGATGAAGGTGTAACGGACTGTGAGCCTCAGACCGGCACGACTTCCTGCGCCGATGTACTTTCCGCTCATTGCCTCACCGGCGTAGGCAAAACCGTCCGTAAAGTAGGAGAAGAGCAGCAGGATCTGAAGCATTATGGAGCTGACTGCCAGCGTCATATCCCCGAAGTGTGCAGCGATGACCGAGAAGCTGACATAGATGCCGATGAAGCTCAGTGAACGTATCACAAGATCGGCGTTCATCGTGAAATAGCGTCTCGTCTCCCCGCCCTTGAAAGCGGCTCGGACCTCATACCATCCAAATCCGGCGAAGACCTTTTTGCGGAACTTTCCAAGGACTATCGCCACGGCTGTAACCAGCCCGCAGTACTGCGCGATCACGGTCCCCCATGCGATGCCGCTGAATCCAAGTCCTTCAAACACAAATGAGCCGAGTGTGAATCCGAGAGAAAGATATATGCTGACAAATATGTTTATGCCGTTGACCACAAGGTCGGTAATCATCGGACTCACTCCGTCCTGCATGCCTATGAACCAGCCCTTGAATGCCATGAGGCTGAGGGTTGCCGGAGCGGCGATAATCCTGATGTAGAAGTATGTTGTCGCAAGTTCCTGGACTTCCGGGGTGCAGTCGATGCAAAGAAACGCAAGTTGGACAAAGACCCACTGGAGCAGCCAGAATAGGGCCGCGACGGAAAACGAGATTCCGAGTCCACGAGTGAGGATGTTAGCGCACTCGCGCGTATCGCCCCTTCCGTAAGCCTGGGCGGTCATGCCTCCGGTGCCGACCCTGAGGAACGAGAAGTTCCAATAGAGCAGGTCGAAGAGCATAGAGCCAATTGACGCGCCTCCGATGAATGTTGCGGTCGCGAGCCCTCCCGCCGGCTGATGACCCGCGACAGCAATGTCGACCATTCCGACAATCGGAACGGTGATGTTCGCGAGTATGCTCGGCAAGGCAAGCGAAAAAATTTCCTTATTTATGCCTTTTGCAGATATTCCGTTCATATCCTTACTTCACTACAATTCTTCCGCATCAGTTTCAGGCTATTTCCGATATTTCGTGTACTCTTCCAACATCCCGAGGTAGGATGCATACCGCTCCCGGCTTATCGTCCCGTCGTCGACCGCAACCTTCACCGCACAGCCGGGTTCATGAGTGTGCGTACACGGGGTGAAGCGGCAGCCCGAAGCGGCCTTCAGCATTTCCGGGAAATAGAGGGATATTTCCTCCGGCTCGAGATCAACGAGTCCGAATCCGCGTATGCCCGGAGTGTCAATTATGCACCCCTCTCCTCCGCACAACGGGTACATCTCGTAAAATGTCGTAGTGTGCCGCCCTTGGAGATGGGCCTCGGAAATAAGCCCTGTCTTCGGGTTCAACGACGGGTCCATGGCCTTTATCAGCGAAGACTTGCCCACGCCGGACACACCGGAGAAAAGGGATATGCCAGGAGCGCCGTCCTCCGATTTTTCGAGACAAAGTCTGCGCAATTCTTCCACTCCCCTTCCGGTCTTCGCCGAAACTTCAAGTATGCTGTAGCCGGCGCCTTCATATATCCGGTGGAAGTTTTCGAGCGCCGGAGCAAAGTCATCGCGAAACTCGTCAACAATGTCGATTTTGTTCAGAACGATGACAGGCTTCACCCCATACACCTCGCAGGTGACGAGCAGACGGTCAATAAACGGGAGCTTAACCTCCGGAAACGCGAGTGTCACGACAATGAAAGCGTGGTCGACATTCGCGGCTATTATGTGCGCCTGACGGCTGAGATTCACCGACTTGCGAATGATGTAATTTCGTCGTGGAAGTATCCTGGTGATTGCAGCAGGCACCGTCTCGCTGGCCGGCACGCTCCCGTCCGGAAGCAAGTCCCCGTCCGTATGGAACTCCACCCTGTCGCCCACTGCCACCGGATTTGTCGCCGAACTACCGCCCAGCCGCACTTTCCCGCGCAACACCGCCGGGAACAGCCTCCACGAGGGAAGTTGAGCCAGAAGATAGTGACTGCCAGTATGTTTGACGACCGTTGCTGTTCCTTCCATAATGCATTCCGCCTTCTGCAAATTCATTTTTGCCACAGGCGGTGCAAAGATACAAAATCTTTATCAGTCAGGGAAAGAAACGACAAACCGGAGCATCAAATCTTGCGGAACTGCCTCTTCAGCCCCAAGCAGAACACAGGATCTTGAATAAAGACAGATTAAACAATTTTATTTAATATAATTCTATTTAATGTAGTCAACAAATATCAATTAGCATAATGACAATCGGGCAGCGAAACATATAAAAAGAGAAAAACTTCATATAAAAAAGATAAAGTTTGGAAGTTCTATTGATTGTCAGTGGGTTTGTGCTCATATTAGCAGCGCAAACCCACTTGGTTTTTGTCCCTACCCAGAACAAGATTTATTTTTTTTTCAATATAAGTTTTATTTAATTTGCATTATTGAGTTATGCCAACTGTTTTTATTGTTTTTGGATTTGTATTCATGTTTTACTCAATGGAAAGAGTATTTCCGAAATGTTATGCAGAAATGAAACGTTATATTTCAAAAGTTTGGATTGAGGACGGAAAAATCTGCGCCGAAACAAAGGACGGACTGGTCGCGAGTTATCCTGTCGGACAGTGGCCTCGTCTTTCTGCTGCCACGGCCGAACAGTTGAATGACTTCCACTTGTCTTACACAGGAATCCATTGGCCGCAAATTGATGAAGACCTCAGTTTTGAGGGAATGTTCAACGCCGCAGGCCTGTGCGAAAGGACCGAGTCTGAAGACAGCATCTGCTATCTTGCATAGAGACATTTGCACAGGGACATATTAGAATCTCTGTAAGAGGCCGCCACTATCAGAGCAGAATGGATTTCCATAAAGTAATTATCATTTTATGATTATCATCTTATGATAATTTACTATCTTTGCGAAAAATCATATTTATGAATCCATTCGTTACAACCGGATATGCAGGAGCGGAGTATTTCTGCGACAGAGTTGAAGAGACCAAAGCCATTAAAGACTTGCTGCTTAATGGGAATAATGTTGCTTTGATGTCGCCGAGAAGGTTTGGAAAAACAGACCTCATAAGACATTGCTTCGCCCAAAAAGAAATCAGTGAGAAGTTTCATACCTTCATAATTGACATATATTCAACGAAATCTTTGGCCGAAATGACAGAAAGGATGGGTAAAACCATACTTGATGCACTCAAGCCCAAAGGGGCGAAGGTCTGGTCAGCTTTCGTCAACACCATCTCGTCGCTCAAGGGGGGAATCAGTTATGATGCCGCCGGAGTGCCTTCTTGGACTCTGCAAATCGGTGATTTACGAAACCCTGCAACCACCTTGGATGAGATTTTTACCTATCTCAACAACGCTGATAAACCTTGCTTAGTCGCAATTGACGAATTCCAACAGATTGGGAATTATAGCGACAAAAACGTGGAAGCCGCACTACGGACACATATTCAGTATTGCTCAAATGCACATTTTGTCTTTTCCGGCTCACACAGGGAGATGATGGGCTCAATATTCACATCTTCCGCACGTCCATTCTATCAAAGTGCGACAATAATCAATCTTCCGCCCATAAAGGAGGAACTCTATGCCGAATTTTGCGAAAGGCATTTCTCCGCCGCAGGCAAAAAACTCAAAACAGATGTTGTTCCGGAACTTTACAAACGATTCGACGGAACGACATTCTATCTCCAAAAAGTGATGAACATCCTGTTTATGCAGACAAAAGAAGGGGAAAGTTGTGGTAAAGAACGAATAGAATCCGCAGTCGAATATATCATCGATTTCAGCGGGGCAACATACGAAGACCTTCTGTATCAACTCCCGGAGAAACAGAAACAAATCATTCTGGCTATTGCCATTGAGGGTAAAGCGAGCAAAATAACCTCCGGAGAATTCGTCGATAAATACGCGCTACAATCCCCAAGTTCAGTAAATGCCGCTGCAAAAGGATTGCTCGAAAAAGGGCTTCTCACCTGCACACGAGGCGTCTACCAAGTCTACGATTTGTTTTTCGCAACTTGGATTACAGAGAAGTACTTGAAATAGATTTTTCAGAAACCTTCAAAAAATAACCTGCATCAGATATGCTCGACTTCGGGGTGGAGCTCGATGGCGAAGCGGTCGCGGACTGAGGCTATTATTGCATTTTCAAGAGCGATAACCTCCTGCGGGGTGGCCTTGCCGGTGAGATTCACTATGACAAGGGGCTGCTTCGCATAGCTGGCAACATTGCCGAGAGTCTTGCCTTTCCAGCCACATTGTTCTATCATCCAGGCTGCCGGGATTTTAATCATCGGAGCGGAGCCGTCCGGCTGCTCGACAATGTAGTGCGGCACTTTGGCCTCGGGGCCTGCTGTGGCGCGGTAGTCTGAGAGAATCTTCTCGTAGTGGCTCTGCGGAATCACCGGGTTTTTGAAAAAACTGCCTGCTGAGCCCAGTTCAGACGGCTCAGGGAGTTTTTCCCTACGTATGGATGTGACAACCTCACGGATTACCGACGGAGTTATTTCGCCGGCAACCTCGCCGTTTTTGACAGCAGAATCCTCCGGGCAATCTCCGGAAATCAAACTTGTCTTCTTGGCAAGATGTTCTTCGACCGCTGTGCGAAGATGTCCATAGTCAAGCCTTGGCTGCGGAACGGAACAGAGGCGGAAAACTACCGAAGTAATCACATACTGCCCCTTCCATTTTGTCTTGAAATTGGACGCGCGGTAGCCGTATCCGCAGTCGGAGTTCGCAAACACAATCGTTTTGCCCGTTGAAAGTTCGATACAGTTCACTCTCTCAATCACATCCTTTGCCTCAACGCCATAGGCTCCGACATTCTGAACAGCACTTGCGCCCACCTCACCGGGGATGTGCGACAAATTCTCAATTCCCCAGAGCCCTCTCTCTGCCGCCCACTCGCAGAAATCGTCAAAGACGACTCCCGCTCCGGCTTCAACCATAACCGTCCCGTCAGAACAAACACCCTCCGAAGAAAGAAGTTTGATGTCCTTCATCACGGAGTGAAAAACCGTTCCCGGGAAATCTCCCGTGAAAAGAAGGTTGCTGCCAGCACCGACAAAAAGAAATGGACGCGGAAGGGAACTGTCCTTCAACAGCTCCCGCAACGCATCCACACTTCCCCATTCGGCGTATGCCGCCGCCCGCACCTTCATCCCGAAGGTATTTTGTATGTCCCTATTATACTGTATCATACATATAGAGTTTCCTCTCCTGTCGCATTACAACAAAATAAACCAGAATAACACCAGAACAAATAGCGATGTAAAAATGCAATAAAAAGACGAAGTGCAAGGCTTCCAACGCAGCAATTCGCTTTTTAGTGCATTTTTACCCGATCTGAGCCCCATTAGTCAAGACCTCCTGCGGTGTAATGAACCTCATCTTGCCGTCGCCCTGACGAGCCATCAGAATCATACCCTTGGACTCGATGCCGCGAATCTTACGAGGAGCGAGGTTTGCAAGTATGCAAATCTGCTTTCCAAGCATATCCTCCGGAGAATAATACTCGGCAATGCCGGAAACAATCGTGCGGGTGTCAATCCCGGTGTCAATCGTAAGTTTGAGAAGCTTGTCGGTTTTCGGGACACGCTCCGCTTCAAGCACAGTCGCTGTCCTTATGTCCATTTTTTCAAAATCCTCAAAACTGCACTCGTCCTTCTGAGGCTCCACCTTCGCAGCAGCCTGCTTTGCAGCCGCCTCAGCCTCAGCAGCCTCCTGAGCTTTCCTGATTGCATCCAGACGGGCAATCTGCTCATCAATAGGCTCATCCTCAATCTTCGAGAAGAGCAGCTCCGCCTCTCCGAGTTCGTGTCCTTCAGGAAGTATGCGCTCGGAAACGAGGTCGCTCCAAGAAAGCGCAATCGGATATTCTGCCACTTCGGACGCGCCTCCCAAAGAATCTACAGTGTGGAGTGCGGCAGCCTCGGAAGGGGTGAAAATGTTCTCCCCGGTCGTGCCAGGATCTCCAGTCCGATGGTCAGTGCCCGCTATTATTCCCACGTGGAGAATCTTGCGAAGTTTCTCCGCCGAGAACGGCAGGAACGGTTCGAACGCGACGGCGAGGGCGGCACAGATCTGAAGCGAGACGTTCAGAATAGACGCCGTCCTTTCCATGTCGGTCTTCGCCACCTTCCACGGTTCAGTGTCCGTAAGGTATTTGTTGCCAAGACGAGCGAGGTTCATCGCGGCCTTGAGCGCCTCACGGAAACGGTATTGTTCGATGTTGGATTCAATCTCCGCCGCAATCGCAGGAATCTGTGCAAGTGTCTCGCGGTCAATCGCCTCCGGTTTCAGATCCGCAGGCACCTTGCCTCCAAAATATTTGTGGGTGAGCACCACAGCCCTATTAACGAAGTTTCCGAAAATTGCCACGAGTTCGCTGTTGTTGCGTGCCTGAAAGTCCTTCCAGGAGAAGTCGTTATCCTTAGTTTCCGGAGCATTTGCGCAGAGTACATAGCGGAGTACGTCTTCCTGTCCGGGAAACTGCTCAAGATATTCATTCAGCCAAACGGCCCAACCTTTTGAAGTCGAAATTTTTCTGCCTTCAAGATTGAGGAACTCGTTTGCAGGAACATTGTCCGGAAGGATAAAACCTCCATGAGCCTTGAGCATAGACGGGAAAACGATGCAGTGGAAAACAATATTGTCCTTTCCGATGAAATGGACAAGCTTCGTATCTTCCGACTTCCACCATTTCTCCCAAGACTGCGGAAGAAGTTCCTTCGTGTTGGATATATATCCTATCGGAGCGTCAAACCAGACATAGAGGACCTTACCCTCTGCCCCCTCAACCGGCACCGGCACACCCCAATCAAGGTCACGGCTCACCGCCCTCGGCTGAAGCCCACCGTCAATCCAGCTCTTGCACTGGCCGTAAACATTGGTCTTCCACTCCTTGTGCCCTTCCAGAATCCACTCCGAAAGCCATTTCTCATACTCGTTCAGAGGCAGATACCAATGTTTTGTCGGCTTCTTCACAAGTGGCGACCCGCTAAGGGCCGACTTCGGGTTGATCAGCTCATCCGGGCTGAGAGTCGCGCCGCACTTCTCGCACTGATCGCCGTATGCCCCCTCAGCTCCACAGCGCGGGCAGGTACCTACAATGTAGCGGTCAGCAAGAAAGGTCTTGGCCTCCTCGTCGTAGTACTGCTCGCTTTCTTTCACGATGAACTTGCCGTCGTCGTAGAGTTTGCGGAAGAAATCCGAAGCGGTCTTTTCGTGCACCTTTGAACTTGTGCGGGAATAGATGTCGAAATTGATGCCGAGCCCGGCAAACGATGCCTTGATGAGAGAATGGTATCTGTCGACAATGTCCTGCGGAGTCACACCCTCCTTCTTTGCCTTGATGGTAATCGGAACACCGTGCTCGTCAGAGCCGCAGATGAAAAGAACATCCTGCCCGCGAAGCCTCTGATACCTCACATATATGTCAGCCGGCACATAAACTCCGGCGAGATGACCAATGTGAACGGGACCATTCGCGTAAGGGAGCGCACAGGTCACCAGCTGTCTTCTGTAATCCTTGTTTTCCATATCTATATTTCTTTATATATCAACAAAATAGCTTTATTTTCGGAACTCAGACGCAAGTGACGACTTCATTCTGCTCAGTTCCGTTATTTTCCGCATCAATTCCTCCTGTCTACCGGCATCCTGCGCAGACAAAAGTTCCTTCTGAAGCGACTTGAGGTCAAGCTCCACATTGAGCAACTGAAGCTTTATCAGCGACTTCGGAACATATGTCGCAAGGACAGTCTCGGCCGAAGTCAGCGAGTTTTCGAAGTTCTTGACCGTCAGATTGTACTTGTCCACGAGAAGATCACGTGTGACGGCACTGGTTTCCGGGTCCTCGCTGTCGCGCAGCCGAGCAAGTATCTGATTCTGCAGAAGGCCTTCGTCATAGAACTTCGTGTACTGGTTCAACACCCTCGCATACATTGAGTTATGAAACGCCATCCCATTGTCATCCAATGTATTGAGAATAAAGTCCGCCACAGTAGGAGTCTCTTCTGTCCAAAACGGGGAGTCCCTGTCAAACTTCAGTTCATTGTCCCCGTATTCCAAAAGAAAACTCAGAATCTCACGCTCTCCGGACGCCGTGGACGGTTCTTCCTCGCGAAGCCGCACCATTTCCGCGACCTCCGGGAGGCGTTCCCGTGCCGGCAACTCGACTTCGGCGGTGTCAGGAACAGCATTATTGTTCTCTGGAGCGGAGTCCCCGGCGCGGGTAGCTTCTTGGGCAGCCTCACGCTCACGCTGCTTTCTCTCGGCAAGAAGCATTGCGTCCCGTGACTGTCGCACCCTGTCGTAAAGCATGCTTTCGTCCATGCCGAACTTGGTGGAGCATGTCTGGACATACATCGCGCGGACAATCTGGTCAGGAATCAGCGCAATCGTGTCCGCGACCTCGTTGACAAGTGACGCCCTTTTCAGAGGGTCATTTCCCGCCTCG
This sequence comes from uncultured Bacteroidales bacterium, assembly GCA_900545245.1. Lineage (GTDB taxonomy): Bacteria > Bacteroidota > Bacteroidia > Bacteroidales > UBA932 > Cryptobacteroides. The sequence continues at coordinate 66,646 of UQYV01000011.1, read as the reverse complement.
CCCAGAAGCATGTCGGTCATGAACCCGATGAAGTCCTGCTCATGCGAGGCAATATAATCCTGAACCTCGGCAAGAGTGTGAGAGCATGCGAAAGAATCAGGATCTTCACCGTCAGGCAGCAGGACGACACGCACATTCAGTCCTCCGCGGAGCACCAGCCCGATTCCGCGCAAAGCCGCATGAATCCCTGCGCTGTCACCGTCGTACATCACGGTCACATCGTCCGCAAACCTCTTTATAAGGTCCACCTGTCCCGTAGTGAGCGAAGTTCCGCTCGATGCCACAACATTCAGTATTCCAAGCTGATGCATCGAAAGAACGTCAAGATAACCCTCGACAAGGATGCACTTCCGCTGACGGGAGATCTCATTCTTCGCGAAATAGATTCCGTAGAGAGACTTGTTCTTGACATATATTTCCGTTTCCGGTGAATTGACATACTTCGCAACGCTCTTGTCCGTCTTGAGCGTGCGCCCTCCAAAAGCGATGACCTGCCCGGTCACGGAATGTATCGGGAATATGACCCTATCGTAGAAACGGTCGACCAACGAACCGTCGTCGCGGCGTATGCTGAGCCCTGTCTCAACAAGATAGTCTTCCTTATATCCGGCCTCACGGGCGGCGCGACTCAGCTCATCGCGCGACTGCGGAGCCCATCCAAGACCATATTTTTCAATCGTCGCGTCGTCAAGCTTACGTTTTCCGTGAAAATACTGATAGGCAATCGCCTGTCCCATAGGGGTTTTAAGCGACTTCTGAAAAAACTCGGAAGCAAATTTCGAGACGATGTAAAGGCTGTCCTTATGCTGCTTGCGGGCAAGGTCCTCCGCCGTCTCTTCCTTCTCAACGACTTCTATGTGATATTTCTGCGCGAGGTAGCGTATGGCCTCCGGGAAAGACATGCTCTCGTGCTCCATCACAAAATCCACTGCCGAGCCTGCCTTTCCGCATCCGAAGCATTTGTAGATTCCCTTTGACGGAGAGACCGAAAACGACGGGGTCTTTTCGTTGTGAAACGGGCAGCAGGCTATCCAGTTGGCTCCACGACGCTTCAGATCGACGAAATCGCCGATCACTTCCACAATCTGGGCCGCATCCAGGACCCTCTCCACCGTATCGCGAGGTATCATGCTCCGTCTTCAGCAAGTTACGCCTTAAGCCTGAGGCTTGTCTTCCTTCGTCTCATCGACAGTCACTACCGTCGCGTCGGTCTGCTCTTCGGTCTTCTCCGTGTCAGCCATCATCTTTTGGATGCGGTAGACTTTAATCGACGAGAACAATTCCGAGAGTCCGGAAACTATGAGGGCAATGCCGACGATGATTCCGACTCCGCTAGTGAAAAGCTGAGAGGCAAACATCAGCGTGCCTCCGGCTATTGTTTCCACGACAGGCAGGACAAAGAACCAGAGCCCGAAACGTGAAGCCCTCTCTGCGCTTATCAAGGCAATTGTCTGGTAGATTCCGGAACAGAGCAGAAGGAATCCGATAAGCTTCACTGCAATGTTGGCTATGAACCCGGCGAAGATGAACACAAGCACAGCCACGACTATTTCGATGAGCGAATTGGAAAGCCAGAGAGAGAACAACTTCTCATCTTTATTCACAAAGGCGAAAATCAACATTCCCAAACCGTAGAGTCCGAGAAGAACTGCAAAAATTTTCACCAATAGTGGAATCACATCACCAGGATAGGTGACCGCAAGGATTCCCAGGCCAAGTGAAGCGAGAGCACGCACAATTCCGCTCCACGGAGTTTTATAACCGAATGTAATCATAACCGTTTTATTTTATGCGGGAAAACCCGATTTTTCAAAAGACTGCAAAATTAGTCATAAACGACGATTTCGCCAAGAATCGCAGAGACAAAGAAACAGACCAAGAAACGTTGTTCAACCAAACGTCAGTTCGCGACCTCGCAGAGAAATTTAAGCCGCACAAGCCGGATCTCGTTCTCCTCGTAGTCAGCCCCCAATTCCTTGAGCGCATCCTCAATAGAATCGGACTCCGCCTCATCGCGAAAATATTCATAAATCTCGTCAACCACGTCATCGTCGACATTCTGCTCGATGTAGTAGTTCAGGTTAAGCTTGAAGCCGAACTGCACGATTGACTCGATTTCAGTCAGCAGCTCATCGAACTCAAGCCCAAGAGCCTCGGCAATGTCCTCAAGCGCCATGCGCCTGTCGATGTTCTGGATTATAGTGATGCGGTTGTCGGAGTTGTGCCGTACAGTCTTCATCACCGACAGGTCATACGGCCTCTCTATCTCGTTCTCCTCCACATATTTGGAAATAAGAGAGGCGAATTCCTTGCCGTATTTCCTCGCCTTCCCCTCACCTACGCCCTGACAGCGCTGAAGTTCGTCGAGGCTGACCGGATACATAATCGACATATCCTCAAGCGCGGCATCGCTGAAAATCACCCACGGCTGAAGCTTCAGCCTCCGGCTCAAATCCTTGCGAAGGTCCTTCAGCATAGAGAGAAGCGTCTCGTCACCGCCACCGCCGCCGGAACGTACCGCCACCGCCGCCGCATCATCGTCATCGTCCTCCCCTTCGGCGAACGTCCTGTCCTCGGTAAGCATCAGCGGAGTCGGGTTCACGGCATATTTCCGTCCCTTTTCCGTGACAGAGATGAGCCCGTAAGCCTCGATGTCCTTGTCAAGAAAATGAAGGACAATCCCCTGATGGATGACAGCGCACCAGAACCGGAAGCTGTGGTCGCGTCCGGAGCCGAAAGCCTCCAGTTCATCATGCTTGTATGACTTTATCAGAGAATTGCTCACGCCGGCAAGTATGTTCGCTATGTGCTCAATTTTGAAACGCTCCGGAAGCGACGACACCAAGTCAATCACCATGCACATCTGTTCCGACCCCTCAAACTTCTTCTTCGGATGCAGACAGTTGTCGCAGGCCCCGCAGTTGTCCAAAAGGTAATCTTCCCCGAAGTAATTGAGCAGCAGCTTCCTACGACAACTGTTCGACTCCGCGTAAGCCACCGTCTCCATCAGCAACTGACGCCCTATCTCCTGCTCGGCAATCGGCTTGCCCTGCATGAATTTCTCCAGTTTCTGTATGTCCTTGTAACTGTAGAAGGCGATGCACTGCCCCTCCTTCCCGTCGCGTCCGGCACGGCCCGTCTCCTGATAGTAACCTTCAAGGCTCTTAGGAATGTCGTAATGGATCACGAAGCGCACGTCCGGCTTGTCGATGCCCATACCGAAGGCAATCGTTGCAACGATGACGTTCACCTCCTCCATAAGGAAAGCGTCCTGGTTTTCGGCCCTGGTCTTCGCGTCGAGCCCTGCATGATATGGCCGTGCCTTTATCCCGTTGACATTCAGCAGTTCTGCCATTTCCTCGACCTTCTTGCGACTGAGGCAGTAGATGATTCCGGACTTTCCGGGATTCTGACGTATGAACTTGATTATGTCTCGCTTGGGATCCTGCTTATCCCGGATTTCATAGTAGAGGTTCGGCCGATTGAATGAAGACTTGAATACCTTCGCGTCCTGAATCCCGAGGTTTCTGAGTATGTCGCTCTGTACCTTTGGAGTGGCGGTCGCGGTGAGGGCTATTATCGGTGCACGGCCTATATCGTCGACGATGGCGCGGATGCGGCGGTACTCCGGACGGAAGTCATGTCCCCATTCGGAAATGCAGTGTGCCTCGTCAATCGCATAGAAAGATATCTTTATCTCCTTGAGCAAGGCTATATTCTCCTGTTTTGTCAGGGACTCCGGGGCCACATAGAGAAGTTTGGTCGTGCCCGCAAGCAAATCAGCACGAACCTCGGCAATCTGCGCCTTTCCGAGCGACGAGTTCAGAAAGTGCGCCACTCCCTCATCCCCGGAGACGAACCCGCGAATCACGTCCACCTGGTTCTTCATCAGGGCAATCAGTGGGGATATGACTATCGCCGTACCCTCCATCAAAAGGGCTGGAAGCTGATAGCAAAGGCTTTTCCCGCCTCCGGTCGGCATAAGGACAAATGCATCGTTGCCCTCGACAAGGTGGCGTATTATCTCCTCCTGCCCCGGCTTGAAAGACGAATAGCCGAAGAACAATTTGAGTTTCCCGAAAAGTTTTTCCGAATCAATCATACCATTTGAGCGAATTATTCTTAAAGGTAGGCATATTTTTGCATCCTGCAAAATAAAATACATATTTAATGTAGTATTACTTGAGAAACTTTGAGTATCTTTGCGGTCGGTTCGGGTTTTTCGAACCATAACAATAAGAATAAAAACACATAAAAATTAATACGTATTATGAAATCAACAAGAATTTTTGCGGCAGTTCTCGTTGCCGCACTTGCACTTTCCTGCAAGTCAAACAGTGACGTCAAGGTTGATGTCGAACTTCCTACACACGCTGAGGTTGACTCAGTAAGCTACCTCCTCGGAATCAACTTCGGTTCATTCCTCAAGGGCAATGACCTCTGCGACAATCTCTCAGAACTCAACATGTCTGAGCTCAAGAAAGGTATGAACGACTTCCTCAAGGCTGAGGGCAATGTCTATGACCCTGAGTTCGGAAAGCAGTTCAAGATCAACCCTGAGGATATGGGACGCATCATCAACGGCTACCTCTCAAAGAAGAACGAGTACACTGCTGCCGTAAATAAGGCAAAGGGTGAGAAGTTCCTCGCAGAGAACCTCAAGAACGGCGTGGAAGTGACTGAGTCAGGTCTCCAGTACACAATCATTGAGGAAGGTGACGAGTATAAGGTGCAGCCTAACGATACAGTTTGGGTATTCTACAGCGGCAAGACCATCGACGGCAAAGAGTTCGACGGCAATATGGACAGCGAGGAGCCTACACAGTTCGTTGCAAACCGCGTCATCAAGGGTTGGACTGAGGGTCTCGGTCTTCTCGGCGAAGGCGGAAAAGCAACATTCTTCATTCCTTCAGAGCTTGCTTACGGAGAGAGAGGCAACCGCGGAATCGAGCCTAACTCAGTTCTCATCTTCGATGTTGAGGTGAAGAAAGTAGGAAAACAGCAGGCGGCCGACGAGGAGAAATAGTCTATGGCACTCGAACTTGAAGGGAAAATCATCACAAAACTTCCTGTCCAGAATGGGACGTCCGCAAGGGGTCCATGGTCCAAGCAGGAGTTTGTGATTGAATACCAGGAGGGGAACTATCCTACTCAGGTATGCATGAACGTTTGGGGCGAGGACAAGGTGAAGGATCTGGAAAAATTCCAGGCAGGCGAGGCCGTCAAGGTTTCGTTCAACCTCTCAAGCCGCGAATACAACGGCCGCTGGTACTCAGACATCCGTGCATGGAAAATAGAGCACGCCGGCGGTGCCCAGCCTCAGGGACAGGCTCCTGCCTATGGTGCTCCCGGCTATGCGGCTCCGACCGGAGCCGGTGCTCCGCAGCAGGCAACCTCTTCGGCAGCCAAACCGACGGACTTTGATGCTGCTGAGAGCGAGGACGACCTGCCGTTCTAACGGACGGAATCGAATAAAAAGCGGATTGCCGCGTTACTCGTCTTGTCAAAATCCTCACAACCATCAGGTTGCTGCGGTATTTGACTTCACCGAGTGCCTTGCTCTCCATCTTTTTATTCAATTCCTTACTACAAGATTATCAAGAAAAGCGCGACTGAATTTCACCTTCAGCCGCGCTTTTTAGATTAGCAATCCTCTTTTTCTTAATTCCGCATGTCCCAGTAGCCACCAGGGCCGAAGAGATGGGTTTCGAGTTCAGGTAACAGGCCGAGACGCTGGATGAGGTCAATGGCGGTGATGCGGTCGCGCATGTAAGGGATATGCCGGAAGGCAGTGCGGAGGCCGGCACGTGAGACGGCTATCATTTCCGGTTCATACGGGGCATGAACGGTTTTGAGAAGGCCACGAAGCTCGCTTGGGGTCATCAGTTCGGACTCAAGACGGGCCTTCAGAGCAGGCCATCCGTCACGGACGCGGTCAAGCTGCGAGCGGAGCTGTTCTTGAGAGGGATATTTAGCTCGGCAGTCCCTCACAGCAATTTCCGTCTGATCCTTAGGAATATCGACAAACACACGCCTTATTTCCGCCTCCATATTCTCCCACGACGGCCAGGCATTCACACAAGCATCAATGTCGATGGCGGACAGATCCCTCGAAAGAAGGAATTCGTAGCACGCGGCTGAGACGAGCGAGCCGATGCCGACGGCAAATCCGTGCGGAACACGCCTGCCCTCGGAAAGGAAAGATTTTCCAGTTTCAAACCCCGGAACTTCCTCCTTGCCGGTGTAGCTCAGATCTGTCATTTCCCAATAGTGTCCGAAAAGATGCTCGGTGCCCGACGCCGGACGACTGCTCTGGCAGGACTGCATGGCGAAACCGCTGAGTATCAGCTCCTGCGCAAGCGACTTTATTGCCGGTACTTCTCCGTTGTAGACCGCTTCCGGAGCCGAGAGAGAATCACGCAGCCCGTCCTGCACGAGATGCCAGGCAAACTCGTCCAGATTTTCACAGCCCATCGCATCGGCGACAATCCAGTCAGCCCCTGCCGGAATCTTCGCAAGAAGGTCGGCATATCCGGAAACCGCAAGATATTTAGGAGCCTTCGCAGCCACCGCCGGATCCACAATGATTCCATAAGCGGCACGGCAGTCAAATGTCCGCTTGAACCCGTCCTTTATGACGGAAGCGCCATAAGCAGAAAAACCGTCCATAGAGACGGTTGTAGCCACAATCATATATCTTCGCCCCAGATGTTCCGAGACAAGTTTCGTCAAGTCATTCACCACTCCGGCACCGACGGCGACAGGAATGGCGTCGCTCTGTCCCAAGGCAGCCTCAAGCTCCTCCACGAATGACCATTCCGCAAAGATGTTCCTATCCTGAAATATGAATGGCTCAACCATCGGAATCCCAGCCTGCTCCATAGAGCCGGCGACCTCTTCAGCAGCGATGTCCCAGGTGTTCTGGTCAGCCACAATCACAGCCGTTCTTCCGGGAAACAATTGGGAGAACATCTCCGGCGTCCGTTTCATTGCACCGACGCCGATGATGAGGGCCTTTGTGTCCGTCGTCTTTTCTAACGCGCTTTCTATGATTTTTAAATTCTTCAAATCAGTCCAATTTATGTATCGCCAGCCCGGACCTTAGTTTAGGCTCGAACCAGGTTGTTTTCGGCGGCATTATGTTCCCGCTGTCAGCTATGTTCACAAGTTCGCGCATCGACACCGGGTAGAGAACGAAACCGACAGCCATTTCTCCACTGTCAACTCTGCGGGCGATTTCTCCAAGTCCACGTATTCCGCCGACGAAATCGATACGTTTATCGCGACGCAAATCCTTGATTCCCAAAATCTTGTCAAGAACATGCTCGGAAAGAATCGTCACGTCCAGGCTGCCGATCGGATCTTGCTCATCGACAGAGCCCTGATAGTTGAGTTTCCACCAATACCCGTCAAGATACATTGAGAACTCGTGTCTGTGCATCGGAGCAAAGCTACGTAATCCCTGTCGCTCTGCCTTTTTACGATCTTCTTCAGTCCCCATTCCTTCGAAAGAGAAACATTTGAGAAGACACTGCTTGAACTCAGCTATGCCCATCCCGTTCAGGTCTTTCACCACACGGTTGTAGTCCATAATCTTCAGTTCGCTCTCTGGAAAGGCAACGGCCATGAACCAGTTGTATTCTTCCTCTCCCGTATGGTTCGGATTGTTTTCGCGCCTCTCCGCTCCCACGCGGGCCGCTGCCGCCGTACGATGATGGCCATCAGCGACATAGAAGGCCTTTACGGAGGAAAACTCCTTTGTAATCGCAGCAATGTCGTCATCGTCGTCAATCACCCAGAAGCGATGTTCGAAACCGTCTTCCGCGACAAAGTCATATTCCGGAGTGCGTGAAATGTATTTCTTCACAATCGAGCCTATAAGATCATCGTCCGGGTAGGAAAAAAACACAGGCTCAATGTTGGCGTTCTGGATGCGGACATGAACCATGCGGTCGTCCTCTTTTTCCTTGCGCGTGAGTTCATGCTTCTTGATGGCCCCGTCGGCATAGTCGTCAGTATGGGCGCAGAGCACTATTCCGTACTGAGTGCGACCGTCCATCGTCTGGGCATAGATGTAGTAACATTCCTTGTCGTCCTGCCTGAGCCAGCCCTTCTTCTGCCAGCGAGCAAAGTTTTCGACAGCCTTGCCATAGGCAGCCTCAGAATGTTCATCAACAATCGGCGTGAAGTCGATTTCAGGCCTGGTGATATGAAGCAGCGACTTCTCGCCTGCTTCCTCTTTGGCCTCCTCCGAGTTCATCACGTCGTACGGCCTTGCTGCCACTTCCTCGACTATGTCGCGCGGCGGACGCAGCGCCGCAAAAGGTTTCACTCTTACCATACTACTTGTTCAATCTGTATTTCTCGCACCCCGTGGCAAAATATGCCACAATCTGACGTGCTGCGGCAAGGCCCGCATTGACATTAGCCTCCGCCGTCTCCGCCCCCATCTTCTTCGGTGTCGCGAAATAGCGATTCCCGAGAGCCGCCGCGAACTCTTCCGCAGCCACAGGAGCCACATCCGCAACATATTTCAAGTCGCCACGCATCTTGAGCAAATCAAGAAGCGACGCCTCGTCAATCACCTCCTTACGTGCGGTGTTCACAAGACATCCTCCTTTAGGCATTAGTCCGACAAGCGATGCTTTTATTGAACCGATCGTCTGAGGCGTAGCCGGGATGTGAATGGAAACAAAATCACAGGAAGAATAGAGTTGTTCGAGCGACTGAGCGGCCTCGACCCCCTCTGCAACCATCTTCTCCGCAGGGACAAACGGGTCGAAAGCCATCACGGACATTCCGAGCGCCTTCGCCTTCGCCGCTACCAAACGTCCTACGTTGCCATAGGCCTGAAGCCCGAGCCTCTTTCCCAAAATTTCGGATCCCGTGCCCGGAGTGAACCGATTACGCGACATATATATCATCAGCGCAATCACAAGTTCAGCCACGGCATTGGCATTCTGTCCGGGTGTGTTCATCGCCACGACTCCATGCGCCGTGCAGGCTTCAAGGTCAAGGTTGTCGTATCCGGCCCCTGCCCTGACGACAATCTTCAGTTTAGGAGCCGCCTCTATGACCTCTGAGCTCACTTTATCCGAGCGCACAATCAGCGCATCAGCATCGTTGACAGCAGCCACAAGGGCGTCCTGTCCCTCGTATTTTTCAAGCAGACACAGCTGATGTCCCTGTGCCTCAACGATTTCCCTTATTCCGTCAACCGCAGCCTTCGCAAACGGTTTCTGAGTTGCAATCAGAATCTTCATAATCACAGCTTTTTACAAGTCAACACAGTTTCTTACAAGAGAAGTCAGTCTTTTTCTTCAAGAACAAAAGTCTCGAAATCCCTCATCGCGTCAACAAGGGCCTGGACCGACTCCACAGGACAGGCGTTGTAAATCGACGCCCTGAAACCGCCGACGGAGCGATGTCCCTTGATGCCGACCATCCCGCGCTCCTTGGCGAATGCCATGAAATCATCCTGAAGGTGCTCAAAACCGGGAGCCATCACGAAGCAGACGTTCATGATTGACCTGTCCTCTGTTGCAGCCGTTCCGACAAAGAGAGAGTTGCGGTCAATCTCATCATACAACATGGCAGCCTTCTTTTTATTGATTTTATTGATGGCCTCGACACCCCCCTGCTCCTTGAGCCACTTGAGGGTTTCCTTCATCACAAATATAGGGAACACGGGCGGGGTGTTGTACATTGATTTTCCGTCGATGTGGGTCTGATAGTTCAGCATTGTCGGAATGTAGTGCGACACCTTTCCGAGAGCATCCTTGCGAATAATGGCGAAGCTGACTCCGGCCGGGCCGACATTTTTCTGAGCCCCTCCGTAGATAAGCGCATATTTCGAGACATCAACCGGCCGTGACAGTATGTCCGAAGACATGTCGGCAATCAGAGGCACCGGACAATCCATGTCGTATGCTATCTCGGTCCCGTAGATCGTATTGTTCGTTGTGATGTGGAAATAGTCAAGATCCTTCGGAATCTCATATCCTTTAGGTATATACGAATATGTCTTATCGGCCGAAGAAGCCACCGCGAACGCCTCTGCACCCTTTGATTCCGCAAAGCCTTTCGCCTCTTTGAGAGCCTTCTTTGCCCATACGCCTGTCTCAAGATAGCCTGCCTTTTTCTCGAGGAAGTTCATTACGACATAGAGAAACTCCATACTTGCACCACCCCCAAGGAAGACAACTTCGTGAGTGTCAGGGATATGCAGCAGTTCTTTCCAAAGAGAGCGGCATTCGTCCATCACCGCCTCCCATTCTTTCGACCTGTGTGAAATCTCAATTACGGACAGTCCGGTTCCGGAAAAGTCCTTCAGAGCCTCGATTGCAGCCTCAACAGCCTGCCCCGGCAGGACGCACGGTCCCGCATAGAAATTATGAACTGTTTTCATACCCATTTAAGTTTCATATACTTGCCCCCGTTCACCACTGAACTGCGGCCTTCATATATTTTACAAATATAGTCATTTTATATTTTTGTAACCACACAATCGTCTATATCACCCATCCGCAAGAGGAAGTCCCTTTCGGCGGAAAGGCGGACTCGGACAACGGCCGAACAGCGCATGTCAAACTGTTGGTCACCAGCCTCCATCTTCAAGTCTTTCAACACCTTCATCACGAAATTCATAGCCATGTAGCCGAATTCGACCCTGTAGTTCACCGCAGCGATCTTCTCGACAACCGCGGCCTGCGACAGAGCATCTTCGGAGGATGTCTTGTAGGCGCGGATAAGCCCGGGAATGCCTAATTTTATGCCCCCGAAATAGCGCACGACCACGACAAGAACGTCGCTCAGTCCACGGGAATCTATCTGTCCCAGTATTGGTCTCCCTGCCGAGCCGGAAGGCTCCCCGTCATCATTGGCACGGAACACATCTGCCTTGTATCCAAGTCGATAGGCATAGCAGTGATGTCTGGCATCATGATATTCCTTCTTCAACGAGGCCACGATTTCCTTAATCTGCGCTTCGGCCTCAACCGGATAGGCCAACGCGATAAAGCGGCTTCCGTTGTCCTTGAAAAGCCCTCTGGAAGGCGCTGCAATGCTGTTGTACGTGTCCTTGATGTTTTCTTCTGCCATATCTACGTGTACCTGCACGGCCTCAAAAATAGACATATTTTCGATGTTATCAAAATTGTTGGGCAACAAAGGTATTTTTAGCATTTTTTGCAAAAAATTTAGGCTGCATAGCATATCATTTTGTACCTTTGAGGCCGTTTTCCGGGAATATGGTTTCCCGCATAATCATTATTTGTCGTATGATATTGAGATACAGAGTTTCCCTGCCCGGGCTGAAGGGCTTTGCGAGAGTTTATGAACTCAAGTCGACAAGTTCGCTCTATTCGTTCCACAAGAGAATGCGCGCGGATATGGATTTTCCTATGGACCAGATTGTGCTTTTCAAGTCGGTGAATCCTGACGGAAGCGCGATTGCACGCTACAGTGTGAGCGATTTGGGAAAAGGAACGATTGACGAGGTGACTCTCGGGGACTGCCACAAAAGGGGCGAGGACAGTTTTGTCTATTTCTACGACACGACCAACAAGAAAAGCGTGCTCGTGAACTGCGAGGGCGAGGTTGAGGCAAGACCGGGCATCGTGTATCCGGTGCTTGTGGAGACGAAGGGGCCTAATCCCATCGAGTTCGAGAACGGATATGTGGCCTACGAAGACCTGCCGGAGGACAAGAAGCGCAACATCATCCGTAAGGAAGAGGGAAATTGGGATGATGAGGATGATTTCGATGATGACGAGGATGACGATGATGATGATAAGGATGAGGAGGACGTCGTCTATGATGAAAACGAGGGGGATGACGAATAGGAAAGTTGAGATAATATTGGGACCGACGGGAGTCGGGAAAACCGATTTCGCCATCAAGAAGGCTCTGGAATACGGTTCGCCGGTGATTTCGTGCGACTCAAGACAGATTTTCAAGGAAATGACCATTGGGACAGCTGTCCCGGATGCTTCACAGCTTGCCGCCGTGAAGCATTACTTTATACACTCTAATTCAGTCGGAGAGGACTACACCGCCGGGCGCTATGAGATTGAGGCACACCGTCTTGTGAAGGAACTCCTTGAGATGGGGCACGAGAGGCTCGTGATGTGTGGCGGCTCGGGGTTTTACATCGATGCCTTTGTCAACGGTCTGGACGATTTCCCCCCTGCGGATCAGAAGCTGAGAGCTGAACTGACCGCCCGGCTTCGGGAGGAAGGCGTCGGGGCTTTGGCCGATGAGCTGCGCTCTCTCGACCCGGAAAGCTGCGAGGTGATTGACCTTTCCAACGGCCAGAGGGTACTCAGAGCACTCGAAGTCTGTCTGATGACAGGGCGCAAATTTTCGTCTTTCAAGACTTCACCGAAGCGCAGTCACGATTTCAGGATCGAAAAAATCGGCCTGATGCGCCCAAAGGAGAAACTCTATTCACGCATTGACGCAAGGGTGTTGAAGATGATTGATGAAGGCCTGGTCGAAGAGGTCCGGGGCCTAATTCCCCTTCGCGACCGCCCTGCCCTCCAAACAGTAGGCTACAAAGAAATTTTTGCCTGGTTCGACTACCTCGACGGCAAAGTCAGCACCGAAGGCTGGGGTCCCACCTCCCCGGGAGACGGCCCAGTCACCACTCTGGAACGGGCCATAGAGCTAATCCAACGCAACTCCCGCCGCTACGCCAAACGCCAGCTGTCTTACTGGCGCCGCGACAAATCCATTGCGTGGGTGGAAAACATCTAAAAAGCGAATTGCTGCGTTGCACTTCATCTTTTTATATGCTTTCCACTCTCAGATTTTCATATCAAATAAAAAAGGGAATGACAATCAAGCCATTCCCTTCATATACTATAGGTAAAATTGTATAAATGGTGCGGATGCAAGGCGGGCGATGGATTTTAACCGCAGCAACCTCATGGTTGTGAGGATTAAAATCAGGAAGCCCAACGCCGCAGACGTGCCGTTTAGGCAATTTTACATTTACAATTCCCAAGCGAGGGCTGAAGCACCGAGAATGGCGGCGTCAGACTCCTTGAGGGCTGAGTAGACGAGTTTCACCTTATCTTTCCAGATGTCCAGAACATTGCCGTTCATCGCCTCAAGGATTGGTTCGGTGAGGAATTCCTTGCTGCGGGCGAGACCGCCGAAGAGGACTATGGCCTCAGGGGCGCTGAAAGCTATGAAATCGGCGAATGCGTTGCCGAGCATATGACCGGTGAAGTTGAAAACTCGAAGAGCGAGAGGGTCTCCTTCTTTTGCCGCATCGTAAACATCCTTTGAGCTGATGTTGTCGATACCGCGCAGAAGAGACGGTTCCTCAGACATTTCGAGCCACTCGCGTGCTGTTCTTGCGACACCGATTGCAGAGCAATATGCCTCAAGACAGCCTGTCCTGCCGCAACCGCAGAGACGTCCGTTATTGCGAATAACCCTCACGTGGCCGAGCTCGCCGGCAAAACCGTCGTGACCATAGACAACCTCGCCGTTGATGACGATACCGCTGCCGACTCCGGTGCCGAGAGTAATCATAATGAAGTTCTTCATTCCACGAGCCGCACCGTAGGTCATCTCACCCACTGCCGCAGCATTTGCATCGTTAGTAAGGGCGACAGGAATGCCGTTCAAACGAGTTGAAAGCATCTTTGCCACAGGAACCGCAGTAGTTCTTGCCCAAACGACATTAGGCGCCATCTCCACCATACCGGTGTAGTAGTTGCCGTTGGGAGCTCCGATACCGACTCCGCGAACTTTGCCGGAAACATTGGCTTCCTCAACGACCTTCTTCACAGCCGCTGCAACCTCGTCGAGATATGGCTCCGGTTCGTCATAATTGTCTGAACGGATGACTGTCTGCGCAAGCACCTGGCCACGAGCGTCAACAACTCCTATTTTTGTGGTCTGGCCTCCGACGTCGATGCCGACTACATACTGTTTCTCCAATGACTCTACCATAATTATTAATTATTTTGCTGTTTTCGGTTTTGAAAGGAAAAGGGCGAAGAGAAGCATATAAGCTACTCCTGCGATAATAACCCAGTATCCTGTCATTATTGAAGTCGCGTCAGCGACAGCTCCCTGAACGAGCGGAAGAATACCACCACCGCAGACAAGCATCATAAAGACTCCGGATGCAAGGGATGTGTATTTTCCAAGTCCTTCAACTGCAAGGTTGAAGATTGAACCCCACATAACTGATGTGCACAATCCGCAGAGGATGAAGAACACCACATTGAGAGGCACATCTGCGAGAGCGAACTTGAGTTCGGAAGTAACGGTCGGGAACTTGACGAGAGTTGCAGGAAGGAACATTCCAAGGAGAAGGAGCACAAGTGCGAGAGACGAAACTGAAATCATCATCACGCGGCTTGAAACCTTGCCTCCGATGGCTCCACCGATGAGACGGCCGCAAAGCATCAAAAGCCAGTAGATTCCGACGATTGTTCCGGCAACGGCAGCTGAAACGTGCTCGACTGTGCCCGGAAGCATATAGTCTGTAGTAAGATAGAGATTCACGAAATTCGGGATACCAACCTCAACACCGACATAGATAAAGATTGCGATGATACCGAAAACAAAGTGACGCTGTGAGAAAAGACGACCGAGAGAAACTGTCATCGGCTCATTTTCTTCATCATAGTTAGCCTTGTTCTCAAGCTCAGGCTCCGGAATTACCGAGATGAAAATAATCAGGAATGCAAGTGCAAAGACGCCCATAGCGATGAAAAGCGCAGGGTTTGCGTTTGAAATGGTCGCCTTGGAAGCATCACCGATAAGATAACCCACGAGCACCGGAACGATGGTGGCGCAAAGAGAGTTGACTGAGCCTCCGAGCTGGATGAGCTGGTTACCCTTGTTTCCGCCGCCGCCCAAAGTGTTGAGCATCGGGTTGACAACGGTGTTGAGCATACACATTGAGAAACCTGAGATGAATGCACCTGCGAGGTACACACCAAAGCTTTCAACAACTCCTGAAAGCCAGGAAATCGTCACGCCGATAAAACCGACAGCGACTGCTGCAAGAGCGGTGAACTTGTAGCCCTTCTTCTTCAGGATGATTCCCGCAGGAAGTCCGAGGAAGGCATAAGCGATGAAGTTCGCGGCATTACCGAGCTGCGACATAAAATTTGAGGCTCCGAACTGTGCCTTTACGATGACACCCATCGGATTCTGAAGTCCAGTGACGAAAGAAATCATTCCGAAGAGGAAAAACATGATTGCAATCGCCAGAACGTTACTGTTTTTTTTACTCATTGGATTATTAATTTAATTATTTATAAATATTTATTATTTCAAATATCCGGAAAAAGTTATCTTGTCGAAGGGGATGAAGAAAAGGATGGGATGCAAGGCGGATGGTAAAGATGAATACCGCAGCAACCTTATGGTTGTGAGGATTTCATCAAGACATCCAACGAAGCAGACCGCCTTTTATTCGCCCCGTCAAAGTGATGAAATATTCTTCTCGTTCAAAATATTCTTTCCCTCGGCCGTGTAGGCAAACTTCATCCTGTCCTCATAAGCCTGCTCCACCTTTCCGCGCACAATCTTCATAGTCGAGTTGACCATGTGATTCTGCTCGGTGAACGGCTCAGGAAGCACGCAAACCGCTGTAGGAAGCCATCTTTCAGGGAAGAGTCCGGCAAACTCGCCACCCGCACGATACTGGTCAACTTCGGACTGAATCTTCTCAAGCTGCATTCTCTTTCCAGCCTCGGAATCAGGCTCAACCTCCGGGTGCTCCTTCTTCATATATTCCTTGAGAGCATCCTTGTTAGGAACCATCAGGAGAATCACGTAAGGGTCCTGATTGTCGTGAAGAACCACCTGTGAAATGTATTTTGAATTTGCCACAAGAGCCTCCTCGATTCCTTCCGGTGAATATTTCTCGCCGTCGGAGCTGATGAGAAGAGACTTGAAACGTCCGGTCACATAGAGATAGGTATCATCAAGCATATATCCCATATCTCCGGTGTGAAGCCATCCGTCAACAACAGTCTCTGCTGTGGCCTTCGGATTCTTCCAATAACCGGCCATGACATTCTCGCCTTTTATTACGATTTCGCCTTTCTGTCCATAAGGCAGAGCCTTGCCATCGGTGTCGCAGATCTTGATTTCCATCGGTCGTACTACCATTCCCGAAGAACCGAGGATGTGGTGTTCCGTGGAATTGGCCGAAATGATAGGCGTTGCCTCCGAAAGTCCGTAACCCTGGAAGATAGGAACACCTATCGCATAGTAGTATTTCTGGAGATCGATTCCAAGAAGCGCTCCTCCACCGACGAAGAATTTCATCCGGTCGCCGAAAGCGGACTCGCGGACACTCTTGAAGAGAATCTTGTCAAAGAGTTTCACGAGCGGCAATCTCCAGAAGTCCTTGCCGCCCTTGTTGTAGCCTTCCTTATTGTATGCTATGGCGTTGCGCACTGCAAAGTCATATAGTTTCTGAACCTTCGGCCCCTTTGCCTTAACACCTGCCTCGATTGCCTTCTTGAAATTCTTGGAGAGTGCCGGAACTGAGAGCATCACGGCCGGACGGGTTTCCTTAATTGCCATCGGGATGTTTCTGAGCGATTCCATCGGCGTGCGTCCCTGTGGAACCGTGGCGATTGATGCGCCGAACGACATCATCGTGTAGAATCCCGCAACATGCGCGAAGCAGTGGTCGAGCGGAAGGATGATGAGCATCACGTCGCCTTCATTTATGCTGATGACGGAGTGCGCCTGCTCTACATTCGCGGTGTAGTTGCGGTGCGTCAGAAGGATGCCCTTAGGATCGGCGGTAGTTCCGGAGGTGTAGCTGATGTTCGCATAGTCTTCCGGACCAACAGACTTGTAGCGCGTCACGAACTCCTCTGGTGAAGAGGCAAGGAACTCGTCGCCCATTTTCTGTATCTCCGTGATACACATTTCATTCGGGCCGTATTCCTTTATCTCGTCAAGCACGATAACCTTCTCCACGGCCTCGCAGTCGCCGATAATCTTGCGAACCTTAGGAAGCTGAGACGCGGAAACGATCACATACTTCGAGTCGGAGTGACGTATTCTGAAAATCAGATCATTGCTCTCCTCAAGTTTGATTGAGAGCGGAACATTCACACCACCGGCATAGAGAATGCCCATTTCGGTGATTGGCCAGAGGTTGCGTCCCTCGGAAAGAAGGGAAACCTTGTCACCTTTCTGAAGTCCGAGCTTCATCAGTCCGGCACCTATGCGGTAGGCTTCCTTGCGAGTCTGCTCGAAGGATGTCTCCGTCCACACTCCGTCCACTTTTTCGCGGAGGAACGTGTTGGCAGCGAACTGACGGGTGTATTTCTCCACAAAGTCAATGATTGTCAATCTTTTATCCATAATTTGGGGTTTATGGGAAAACATTGTTTTCGTTCTCCCGGTGAAACAAATGTCCGGAACCTCTTACCCACTAATGGGAAAGGCTCCGGAAACTCCTTATTATTTAAAGAGACCGAAAAGTTCGGCGTCTATCTTGTCGCATATCTCGCTGAAATCCTCGGGATTGCTCTCGAATTTCAGACGGTCGACGTCAAGGATGAGCAGGCGGCTCTTGTAATCCTTGATCCAGTTCTCATATCTCTCGTTGAGACCGGTTATGTAGTCGATGCGTATACTCTTCTCATACTCGCGCCCCCTTTTCTGAATCTGGCTCACGAGGTTCGGAATCGACGAACGCAGATAAATCAGAAGGTCCGGCGGATTGACGAGTGACATCATCAGGTCGAAAAGATCAGAATAATTCTCGAAATCCCTCGTCGACATCAGTCCCATTCCATGAAGGTTCGGAGCAAAGATTCTGGCGTCCTCATAAATCGTCCTGTCCTGAATTATGACGTCCTCACTCTTTGAAATCTCCACGACGTCCTTAAATCTCTTGTTGAGAAAATATATCTGGAGATTGAATGACCAACGTTCCATATCCTCATAGAAATCAGCGAGGTACGGATTATAGTCCACCGATTCAAATCTCGGTTTCCAGCCATATTTGGCCGCCAGCATCCTTGTGAGTGTCGTCTTTCCGCTGCCGATGTTTCCGGCTATAGCTACATGCATGTCTGTTATATTTTAGCGTTTGTAGTCCACAAAAATTGCGCTTACTGTCCGCAATTTTTGCATATATAATCAAGCAAAGTTAACAATTACTTTCGTATTTTTGCGTCAAAATGGGAAAATTCTCTTCTTATGCCAGAAAGATTAACGAAAAATAACGGACAATATGATACGGATCACAAAGTTTCGCTGCAACAGTTTTGAAGAACTCTCCTACCTCGTGTGGGCGGGAAATGCCTGCGTCATCATCGACCCCGGATTCGACAGTGAGGAGGAGTTTGATGCGCTTCACAAGGCTATCAAGGAAAACGGTATCACCCCTTCGGGGATATTGCTGACGCACGCCCACCCGGATCACGTCTACGGAGTGCACCGCCTCTGCGAGGAGTGGGGAATTCCGGCCTATGCGAACCGCGGTGAGGAAGTGACGCTCGGGGCGCTCCATGCGCTCTGCGCAAATTTAGGGCACCCCGACGTGGAAGATTTCTCGTCGAGGATTAAGTGGATTGAGGACGGAGACAGGATTTTTGTCTCGGAGAACACGGCATGCGTCCGCAAGGCTGATGAAACCGGCACCATGACCGGCATGCCCGGAGGGCTTGAGTTCAAGGTACTGTCCACACCCGGGCATACGGCAGGAGGTGTCTGCTACCTGTGCCGGGAGTTCAGAAAGGCCGCTGCCTCAGAGGAAAGCAACAATGGGAGCGACGCGAAAGAAGGAGATGGAAGCACGGTGGCGAGCCATGAGACTGACAAGTGGAAGGTTCTTTTCAGCGGCGACACGCTCTTTGCCGGTTGCATCGGCCGCAGTGACCTCCCAGGCGGCGACTACACCGCCCTCATGCAGGGCATCTTCACGAAACTCCTCTGTCTTGACGGCGGCATAGACGTCCTCCCCGGCCACGGCCCCGCCACGACCATCTCGGAAGAAAGAATGAAAAACCCCTTCCTCCAGCCCTTCAACGAGCCTTACGAGGAATAAACTACAGCAGCGGGCATGAGAGCCGAGCCTAATCCCAAAATTTGCCTTATTTTTAGGATTACAATCCCAAAATTCATATAAAATTTGGGATTATAGATTTGTTTATTTACCTTTGCTCCTCTAAATTCACATCGAAAGAGTATGATACGGCGTTCGTTACAGAAAGTTATAGAGAATGACATGTTCCGGGGAAAGGCAATTGTTGTCATCGGAGCACGGCAAGTCGGGAAAAGCACTTTATTCCGGATGATTTTGGAGCATAGGGACGAGGAAACGCTTAGGATGAACTGTGACGAGCCGGAGGCCAGGGCATTGCTTACGGACGCAGACACATCGGACTTGAAGCTGCTCATCGGGACAAACAGGATTGTCATGATTGACGAGGCGCAGTCTGTTCCGGGAATCGGAATGACCTTGAAACGCATAACCGACAATTTCCCGGATGTCCAGCTTCTCGTCACCGGTTCATCGTCATTCGAGCTTCAGAACAGGCTGAACGAGCCTCTGACAGGCAGAAAATTCGAATACAACCTTTTTCCGATTTCTTCCGCCGAGATTTACGCTTCCGAAGGACTACTCTCCGTCAGACAAACACTTGAGCGCAGACTGATTTACGGCTCCTACCCAGAAGTCTTTTCCCGTCCCGAAGAGTCGAGGAAGATACTTATGGACATCACCGGAAGCTACCTATACAAGGATCTGCTCGCCATTGAGGACATACGCCGACCGGTCCTGCTTGAGAAACTGCTGACCACCCTCGCCCTGCAGCTGTCATCCGAAGTGTCCTACAACGAACTAGCCCAAACCATTGGAACGGACAACAAGACCGTGGAAAAATACATTGATTTGCTGGAAAAATGTTTCGTCGTGTTCCGCCTCAACGGATTCAACCGAAACCTGCGGACGGAACTGAAGAAAAGCAAGAAGGTATATTTCTACGACAACGGCATCCGCAACGCAATCCTCCAGAACTTCGCGCCCCTTTCAATGCGGCAGGACACCGGAGCGCTGTGGGAGAATTTCGTAATCAGCGAGAGAATCAAACTGAATCACTATGCCGGCAATTTCGTGAAGAGCTATTTCTGGCGCACGACTCAGCAACAGGAAATTGACTATGTCGAAGAGAAGGACGGCCGCTTCACCTTGTTCGAGATGAAGTTCAACCCAAGAAAATCCTCAACCAAATTGCCGAAAGCATTTCTCGAAACCTACGATGTCGATAAAACCGCAGTCATCACCCCAGACAACTGGACCAGTTGGCTGCTATAAATTTGGCGCGGATGTTTAGCGCAATTGGATTTTGTTAAACAAACTTTATAAAATTACATAATCCCTATAAAACATATTTAATAAAATTTGGTAGTCCCCTTAAAAACTTATACCTTTGTAAAAACAGCGAGAGTATATGGCACTTGATAAAAGCATTCTGCGTCAATGCATTATTGACAAAAGGGACGAAATCGATTCGGCAGAAATCATACGAAGGGACTTCGATTTCGAGGAGAACGGGAATTATGTCTTTGTTGGAGTGAGACATACGGGGAAATCATACCTAATGTACCAGAGAGTCCGAGAACTTTTGTCCGCAGGCCACGGGTGGGACGAAATTTTGTACCTCAACTTTGAGGACGAACGTCTCGCAGAATTGAGAGCAGAAGACCTGAATTCCATCCTCGAAGTGCATTATGAACATTCAGGGAAAAAGCCTTTCGTATTCCTTGACGAGGTGCAGAATGTCGAGCATTGGGACAAGTTTGTGCGCAGGCTCGCCGACGCGAAATACCGCGTCTATATCACCGGGAGCAACGCCAGGATGCTCAGCAAGGATGTCGAAACGACATTGGGAGGACGCTTTTTTGTCATCGACGTCTATCCCTATTCATTCAAGGAGTTCCTTACGGCAAAGTCTGTTGAATTATCTGACGGCTGGGAACACTCCACTGTCAGAAAAGGAGAAGTCGTAAGAGCCTTTCAGGAATACTTCTACTTCGGAGGCTTACCGGAAGTCAACAACTTCAAGGCCAAGAGAAATCTGATTTCAAGCCTCTATCAGAAAATATACCTCGGAGACATCTGCCAGAGACACAGAATCGGGAATGACAGAGTTCTGAACATCATGATAAAGAAACTGGCGGAAAGCGTAAGGCGCCCTCTGTCATTCAACCGGTTAAGAAACAGTATCGTGGCAACCGGCGCAAAGATTTCCGTGCCGACAACCATAGATTATGTCGGGTTCGCCGAAGACAGTTGGCTTCTGCTACCGGTGAGCAATGAGGTCGCAAAATTTTCCGACAAGGAATCGATAAAGAAATATTACTTCATCGACAACGGCATCCTCAATCTGTTTCTTGTCAGGCAGGAACCGGCATTGTTGGAGAATCTTGTAGCAATCCAACTCTGCCGTGTCTATGGAAAGGAAAACGTGACATACCTGAACAAAGAAAAGGAGATAGATTTCATCGTAAACGAAGAAAGGCTGGCCATTCAAGTGTCGTATTCTCTGAAAGAAAAGGGCACATTCGACCGCGAGACGGAACCGCTCGTATCATTCGTACAGAAGAATCCGGAATGGACTCCGCTGATAATCACATACGATGAAGAGGAAACGATAGAGCAAAACGGAGTGACAATCCCTGCCGTCCCCGCCTGGAAGTGGCTGTTACAATCCGTCAGCTACGGGCTCAGCGGTATGAGCCTCCATTGCACAGCCATTCCGCCGCAGGGATAACCTCAACGGTTTCATCCCCATTCGAATCTGCCGATTATTTTTCATATTAGTGCATAAAATTAAATATTTTCAATTGAAAAAGCGCACAAAATATCAAGTTTTAAAGTAAAATAATGCACAAATTGAGATTCAACTGTTTTTCGTTACAGATTCACTATATTTGCCGTAAATTCTATGGAAAGATGAAAGTTTACGGCAAAATTTTTATGGTTGCGGCGGCCACGTTCGTTGCTGCCGCCTGCGGAAACATGGGGCTGACGCGCGAAGAGCTGCGCACGATTGACTCGGCCGATTCAAATGGGATTATGCGCGTGCTCACAATCAATGACCGCACAGACTCACTGATGCTCAGAAGTTTATCCACTGATTTCGCGGAGGAGGACTTGGAACGGATGTTCGCGGACAGTCTCTCCCCTTGCGCAAGACTTGCCTCGCAGATGGTCGCGACGGTGACAAGCCCGGAGCAGGATGGCGTGGGGATAGCGGGTCCGCAGGTGGGCCTGAGCCGCAGAATCGTCGCGGTGCAGCGCTTCGACAAACCGGGCAGCCCGTTTGAAGTCTATCCGAACATCCGCATCGTCGAAGCACGGGGCAAGCGCCGCACCGGAGCGGAGGGCTGCCTATCCGTTCCAGGACGCCGTGGCATCGTCGAGAGGTGGGACACCGTGGTCATCAGCTACGCCAAGGCTGCCGGAACACTCCGCGCCGAGGCCGGCAATGAGCCGGTAATGGCCGATGCAGCGGGAGACATCGCTGCTTCCCCTGACTGGGAATACGTCACCGAAACAGTCGGAGGCTTCACCGCCGTCATCTTCCAGCACGAATGCGACCACCTCGACGGCATCCTCTACATCGACCGCGAGACCCCCGAAGTCCGTATGTGACGGCTCCTGCAGTCACAGCACAAAGGAGAAGACTAATTTCCGGAAGATATCGGGCCCGCCTTCCGGAAGATGAGAAGGACGACGAGCATGGTGAGGATTTCGGAGGTGGGAACGGCGAGCCAGGCTCCATTGATGCCAAGAAGGGGCGGAAGAGCAACGAAGGCGCCGCCCATGAAAACAAAGCTGCGAAGGATGGTGATGAGGGTGGCGGACTTGGCGCGTTCGATACTCTGGAAATAGCTCATCGCCATGACGTTGACGGCGAACGGGATGAAACCGGCGGAGAAGAGGCGCAAACCGCTGACAGCGAGAGGATAGGCCGGGTCGGAGGACTTGAGGAACATCTTGACAACCCATTCGGCGCCGAGGAGCGAGACGAGAACTATGACCACACCATAGACGAGCGCCGTCTTCATTGAGACGTTGAGCGCAAGGCGGGTCTTGTCCGTGCGCTGTAAGCCGTAGTTGTAACTGATGATAGGCTGAGCGGCCTGCCCCATGGAGTTGTTAATCATGAACACGACCGGGAAGAGGTAGCACACCACGCTGAAGGCCGCAACGCCGGAGTCGCCACAGAGACGGATGAAGACAAAATTGCCGCAGAGCATGAGGAAGGCTACGGAAAGTTCGGAAAGCAGCGAAGATACGCCCAACTTGCACATATAGCCGATATTGCGAAACGTCAGCCCGAGTCCTGTTCTCGTGAGCTTGAACCTCACGAAATGGAGTTTATGCTGCGGAGTCGCGAGGTAGAGGACGAGCATGATCATGCCGATCGCAGTGCCTATGCCGGTCGCGATTGCAGCACCGAAAATGCCCATCTTCATCGGGAAAATGAACAGCCAGTCGAGAAATACGTTGATGCCTGACGCGACCACGCTGGCCGCCATCGCGAACTTCGGAGACCCGTCGAGTCTTACGAAGAACTCCGAGGCTATAAGCAGGCCGTTGAACACGAGGAAGGGCGCATAGCCGAACAGATAATCCTTGGCAAGAGCCATCAGCGTGTCGGAGCAGCCGAAAATGCGCAAGGTATGCTCCGGGAAAATGAGCGCAAGGGCAGTGATGAGAAGTTGGGCCGCTGCAGTTGCAGCAAGGGACTGCGTTGTAACAATTCGCGCTGTCTTTTCCTTGCCGTTTGCCAGATGAATCGAGGCCACGACCGAGCCACCGAAGCCGAACATCAGCGCGAGACCTGAAGATATCAGAAAGAGCGGAGCAGCGATGTTGATTGCGGCGAGGGCGTCACTTCCCACGCCCTGACCGACGAAGATTCCGTCCGCGATGGTGTAGGACACGGCAGCAAGCATTCCCAACAATGTGGGATAGAGCACTTTCCGATAGAGAGCCGGAATGTTCTCAGAACTGAAATCTATGCTGTCCCTCATCTTTTCCATAACAATAAATCTTTGACCTACAATAATTTAATACACTATCATCCGTAAAAGGTGGGCAAAGGTAGCCCAAAACATCGATATAGCAAAATTTTTCGATTTCATCTATTCATAAACATATTTTTTGACATAAAAAAACTCAAGCCACATATGGGGCGCGCAGGCTTGGGAAATATGGGTCACAAATTATATGTATTCAAAATTGTAAAACAAATCTATGGCAAAAACGCCATTTCGCAGCCACCAGACGCCATTGTTAATAACTTTGTGAATAATTAGAGCATATATTTCTTGACTATTTCAATGACAAGCTATAATTTTGTTATCCCTCAAAGGAAGGAAAGTAGGACAAACGCGGGCAAGACGATGATTATCAGCAATTTGATACTCATCGTCGGTGCATCCGACACCTAAAATAAACAACAACACATTATGGGCAGTTCAGAAATTTACATCATCAAGCGCGACGGCAAGCATGTGCCTTTTTCGGTCGATAAGATTAAGAACGCAATCCGGAAAGCATTTCTTGCAGTCGGGGCATTCGCGACAGACGACGACCTCACGACAATACTCTCCCATGTGAGGCTCACGAACGGAATGACCGTGGAGGAAATACAGAACCAGGTGGAGATCGGGCTAATGGCCGAAAAGTATTTCAAGGTGGCGAAGGAGTTCATGCTCTACCGCCAGAGGCATGCCGAGGACAGAGACACGCGCGACAAACTGAACTTCCTCATCGACTACTGCAACTCAACGAACCCGGCAACCGGAAGCAAGTTCGACGCGAACGCCAATGTCGAGAATAAGAATATCGCCACCCTGATGGGCGAACTCCCGAAGAAGGGATTCATCAGGATGAACCGCAGGATTCTCTGCGACCGTCTCAAGGAAATGTACGGCAAGGAGTTCGCGGACAAGTATATAAAGCTGCTCAAAGGCCATTTCATCTACAAAAATGACGAGACGTCCCTCGCAAACTACTGCGCCAGCATCACAATGTATCCTTGGCTGCTCGGAGGCACGCTCTCGATCGGTGGAAACTCCACGAAGCCGACCAACCTCAAGTCGTTCTGCGGCGGATTCGTAAACCTTGTATTCATCGTCTCCAGCATGCTCAGCGGTGCATGCGCAACTCCGGAGTTCCTGATGTACATGAACTATTTCATCGGCAAGGAATATGGGCTCGATTACTACAAGAGAGCTGATGATGTGGTGGATCTCTCGCTCAAGAAGAGGACTATTGACAAGGTCATCACCGACTGCTTCGAGCAGATTGTCTATTCCATCAACCAGCCGACGGGAGCGCGTAACTTCCAGGCAGTATTCTGGAACATAGCCTATTACGACCGCTACTACTTCGAGAGCATGTTCGGCGAATTCTACTTCCCTGACGGAAGCAAACCTGACTGGGAAGGGTTGAGCTGGCTTCAGAAAAGGTTTATGAAGTGGTTCAACGCCGAGAGGCTAAAGACTCCGCTCACTTTCCCTGTGGAGACAATGTCACTTCTGACGAAAGACGGTGATGTGCGTGACAAGGAGTGGGGTGATTTTACGGCCGAAATGTATGCCGAAGGGCATTCTTTCTTTACATATATGAGTGATAACGCGGACTCGCTGGCAAGCTGCTGCCGTCTGCGCAACGAGATTCAGGACAACGGGTTCAGCTACACGCTCGGTGCGGGCGGAGTTTCAACAGGCTCGAAGTCCGTGCTCACCATAAACCTCAACCGTTGTATCCAGTACGCCGTAAAGAACGGCATGGACTACATCGCATTCCTTGAGGACGTCACCGATACAGTGCACAAGGTTCAGCTCGGCTACAACGAGAACCTTAAAATGCTCCAGAGCAAGGGCATGCTGCCGCTGTTCGACGCCGGCTACATCAACATCGCCCGCCAGTACCTCACGGTCGGCATCAACGGCATGGTGGAAGCCGCAGAATTCCTCGGAATTCCGATTACCGACAATCCTCAATACACCGAGTTCGTGCAGAAGGTTCTCGGCGTGATGGAAAGGTATAACAAGAAATACCGCACGAAGGAAACTCTCTTCAATTGTGAGATGATTCCTGCAGAAAATGTGGGCGTGAAGCACGCCAAGTGGGACAGGGAAGACGGGTATATGGTCCCGCGTGACTGCTACAACAGCTACTTCTACATCGTGGAGGACGACTCTCTCAACATCATCGATAAGTTCCGTCTCCATGGGCGCAAGTACATCGAGCATCTCACGGGAGGTTCGGCGCTGCACATGAATCTGGACGAGCATCTGAGCAAGGAGCAGTACAGGCAGCTGCTCAAGGTGGCCGCACACGAGGGCTGCAACTACTTCACCTTCAACATCCCGAACACAATCTGCAACGACTGCGGACACATCGACAAACGCTATCTGCACGAGTGCCCGAAGTGCCACAGCAAGAATGTGGATTACCTCACCCGAATCATCGGATATATGAAGAGGGTCAGCAACTTCTCTGCAGCACGGCAGGCTGAGGCGGGGCGGAGGTATTATGCCCACGATCACGGCGAAATCGAGAGTGCGGAAGTCGCAAAGTAGCGAATAGCTGCGTTGGACATCTTGACAAAATCCTCACAACCAACAGGTTGCTGCGGTTTTGTCCGCGGTGTCCGCCTTGCTCTTCATCTACTTATCGAGTTCCTGCAAACAAACATATTGAGCTGCAAGCTTGAGCAAGACGGAGTGGAGCCGAAAAAATTTTTGAGTAGAAAGAGAATGCTGAAATTTTACAACTATGACATTGTATGCCAGGAGATTCCTGACGAGGTGACGCTTGCCATAAACATCACCGGGTGTCCGAACCGTTGCGAGGGCTGTCACAGCCAGTGGCTCTGGGAAGACACCGGAGAGGTTCTCTGCGGGGTGCTGCCGGACGGGAACGGCGAGGATTTCAGCGGGCTGGACACAGTCGTGGGCGATTATGCGCCGTGCGTGACCTGCGTTTGTTTTATGGGAGGAGACAATTCACCCGAGGAGGTGGAATTGTGCGCGATTCGGGTGCGGAAACTTTGGCCGGGTCTAAAGACGGGGTGGTATTCGGGACGGGACGAGGTGCCCTCCGGAATTGACGCACGGAATTTCAACTACATAAAGCTCGGACCCTACATCAAGGAATGCGGCGGGCTGCGCAGTCCTAAAACCAATCAGAAACTATTTAGGATTGAGGCTGACGGGACGCGGACTCTTATTCATGTGCATGATCCGCACAGTCAGGATTGCCTAAAAAGCGAATAGCTGCGTTGCGGTCGTCGTCAAAGTTCTGATATCCACGCCGGCATACAAAAATTCAATATATGGACGAAGAGGTTTACAGATACATCAGGGAGCATTCGACACAGCAGTCTGAAGCGCTGCGCTGGGTCGAGAAGCAGACCAACATCCGCACCAACCACGCGAGAATGCTCTCCGGGAGTGTGCAGGGGGAACTGCTGAGAATGCTCGTAAAGATGAGCGGGGCGAAGCGCGTGCTGGAGCTTGGGACATTCACCGGCTACGCCTCTATATGCCTTGCCTCGGCGCTGCCTGAGGACGGTCATCTTGACACGCTGGAACTCAACGACGAGCTTGAGGACCTGATTCGCGAGGGTTTTGAACGGGCCGGAGTGAGTGACAGGATTTCGCTCCACATCGGGGACTGCAAAAAGACGCTACTGGAATTTAAAAATGAAGTATTCCGGCAGTACGACATGGTATTCATTGACGCGAACAAACGCGAATACTGCGACTACTACGAGCTGGTGTTCCCGCTCGTCCGCCCCGGAGGCTGGATTCTTGCCGACAACGTCCTCTGGGACGGCAAGGTCTGCGCCGAGACCATTTCACAAGACAGACAGACTCAAGGCATACTCGCCTTCAACGAGATGGTCGCAGCCGACCCGAGGGTCGAGAATGTGATACTCCCCCTGCGCGACGGACTGAATATTATCTACAAGAAGTAACGCACAAGGATTCCCCTATTTTTCCCGGGATGAGAATATACAGAAAACGCCTCCGCTGCGAATCATCGCGACGGAGGCGCTTTGTTCTACCTTAAAATCAACTGATTATTCAGCGACTTTCTTGAAGACATAGTATAAATCCCAATATCCCATGCCAAGGAACATTGTCCATACACTACCATCCTCATAGCCACGCACAGTCTTAAAATAAGGTCCATTCACAGGATCATAGTTTTTAGTTAATTCTGTGGCGCTTTCATTTGATGAATATCCTGCTGGTATTATCAAATCAAGTGTCTGTCCATTCTCTCTCAGATTAAGAATTATACGGCCTACTTTATATTTTGTTGATGTCTTGGCAAAATCATAGTTTACATCAGAAAGCGTAACTTCGACAGCAGCGTCCAATGTCGCGGCATCTTTATTAGTATATTCGTAATAATAATAGGTGTAAGAATGTGGTTTTACATCAATAATTTCTGCATTTGTAAGGAAATCAAAGATATCTCCAGTTCCACTTACAGTCAGTTTATTGACTCCATCTTCAGCTTTAAATTCAATCACATCTGAAGTAGTATTCTTCCACGGAATATTTTCTTCCCATGTATCAGACGTTGAATATCCATCATTAATCAACACATCAAATGTTCCCTTATCAGCTGCAGGGTCATCATGAAGCGGATAGCTTGAATATGCCCATTTGCCGACAAATTCAGTGAACTGAAGCACATTACCAAATACAATTTCGGTTGAAGACTTTACGCCTGCAAGGAACCGCTCCCCAGAAACCACATTAAACGTCAGCGCAGGAAGTGTTTCAGGAACTGTCTCATACTTTGACCTGACTTTAACGGTAGCCTCATTTGTCCCATTGGCAGCGACAAAAAACTTTTCTCCCCCAACAATCTCGTAATCTGTGCCTTCGACAGCTGTCCCAGAAACAGTGAATGGAATCTTGAGCTCTCCAGATGTCCTGAATTTTTCGCCCGTATCGGCACCAATCAATTTAAGCGAGACCGTGCGTTCAAAGGTTCCTGGAAGAAGGGTCGCAGATTTTTCAAAGCTGCAATAAACCTTTTCCTTCGGAGTGATGACAACAGTTGCCTTGGCATTCTGCCCGACTGTGAAAGAGCCGGCCTTTGCCGCGAGTTCAAGCACGATATTCTTGTCTTCAAGGTTGTTGAGAGGAGTTATGACTATCTCAGCCGCAACAGCATCAGCAAAAGAAACTGACGTCTCCGGAGAAACGGTATAATCAACATCCTTTACAGCTGTTCCGCCGAGGGTGAATGTGACATCGTCTGTGAGAGCAACATCAGAAACAACCTTTACCGTGACCGGTTCATCGGCCGGCAGGATGTAGTTCGTCTTGTCAAACTGTACCACCGGGAGAGCCGGGGTCTTTTCGCAGGCGCTCAGAACTGCGAGCGCGGCTGCCAATGCGATAGTAATCTTTTTCATACGCATAAACATTTAATAATTAAAACAACTTGAAATCTGTTTTCGAGATAATCGTAGACTATTTAGTCAATTTGCTGTACTCATCCCGTTCGGCCTTCATCTCGTCTATTTCGTCCTGGGTCGGGGTCTCCGGGGCCGGGATGTAGTAGGAAGTCGCTGCCTCTGTCTTGGGCGGAAGAGGGTCGTAGTTGCCGCAAGACGAAACCGCAACAACAAAAGCCACGAACGCAAACGCGGGAAGAACAGCGTCGAAACGCCACCTATTTGCTACTGTATTCAACATAACCTTCATTCTGTTTAATGTAATCCTTCAATTCCGTGTCATCTTTATTTATCGGGAACGTGTACATATATTCCTCCATCGTGTATTTCTGGTATATGCCAGTCGCATCGTTGATTATCCGCCATGTCGGCATTCCGTTTCGCTTAAGTTCAAACCAGCGGTCGCCCTCACCGAAAAGTTCCATGCGGCGCTCGTTCAGAATCGCGGACATCAGCCTCGAGAGCGGCTTACCCTCGGCATCGACCTTAATCCTCTGATTGGCATCAACTTCCGGAAGAGTAGCCTCCGTCCATCCGCCCCATCCTTCAACACGTTTCGAGCGAATGAAGTTCAGAGTCTCAAGAGCATCCGAAGAGCGGCCAAGATGAGCTTGGCACTCGGCAATCATGAGATAAAGTTCGGCCGAGCGAAGCTTCACAGACGGTTCCTTGAGACATTTCCATTTGCCCGAGACATTCTCCAGACGGACATCCTTCGCGTCGAACAGTTTCACAAGAGACGCTGAAAGAGGACGGGAGCGCAGGTCGGCGATGGCCTGACTGCGGATTGAAGCCGAAGAAGTGTTGTTGTCGTTGACGTGCGAACGGATAATCACGGACGAGGTCTTCTCATACTCGCTGTTCACTGCAGCGATGTAGTCTGCACGCTCCTCCAGGGGGTATATCTTCACCAGTTCCTCACACAGGGCAAGACACTCGGACCAGTCCTGAATCCAGAAATAGGTTTTGGCAAGATAGGCCTTCACGACGTCAGCAGTAAACATATATTTCGGGTCGGAGATGCCGTATGCTATTGATGATTTCAGCGTCTTCACCACATAATCCGCCGTGGTGCGGAGGTCTGAGCGCTCGGGATAGTACTCAATATCAAAGGCATCTACGATGCACAGCCCCAGTTCATTCTCCGCAGAAGCCTTCTTGTAGGCCTTGCAGTAGTTGCGCATCAGCTGATAGTAGCTCACGCCCTTGAGGCCCTTGCAGGCAGCGGAGAGCATGCGTGCCTCATCGCTATCCTTGGCGTCCATTGCCTCGATGATGATGTTACAGTCCTTTATGACAGCGTAGAGGTCTCGATAGATGTCCTGATGCTTGTTAAAGTCTGTTCCCGCATAAATCGGAAGGTTGCCGACGGCAAGATTTGCGTTGAAATCGTCCGCGAAACCCTCGTACATTGAGATGTTGGAGGCAGTCCCAACAGCATAGTCGTATGCTCCCGCCTCGATGTTGTTCAAGCGGTAGTTCAGCACAGCCGCATACTCGCTCTCGGTCTGAGGGATTACCTTTCCCTGCGGCTTCACATCAAGGAAACGCTTGCAGCCGACGGAAAGGAAGGCAGAGAGGACGAATAGCAATATTATCGTGTATCTTTTCATTGTCATTCAAAATTTTAGAATCCTATCACAAGTCCGAATGTGGCGCTGCGGCTCACCGGATAAACTGCACCCGGTGTCTCAGGATCGAGGCCGTCATAGTCCGTAAACGTAAAGAAATTGTTCAGCGAAAGATTCATGCGGAACGAGGTCATCTTCATCTTTTTCACGGCAGACTGAGGCAGCGAATAAGACAGGATTATGTTCTTTATTCTCAGATAGGAGTTGTCCTTCACATAGGCTCCGCGAATGATGTCGCTGTTGAACGGATTGTCGCGGTCGAAATTGTAGGCAGTCCCATAGGCGTCATAGATACGGGGATATTTCGCGTTCCTGTTGGTTTCCGTCCAGCGGTCGGTGCGGTCGCGACGCACGTTGAAATGGTTGGTGTAGAGGTCGCTGTAGACAGTCTGCGGACGCTCAGGGTCAGCCCCGGTCCGGGTAATTGAACCGTATGACCCCGGAACGGCTGGATTCTCGAATGTCTTCGCTCCGGCGGAATAGGCGGCGAAGCAACTGAGGCTCAATCCTTTCCACGCAACACTAAGATTAAACCCGCCGGTGTATGGAGCGGTGCCCGTGCCGAGGTAGAAGCGGTAGTTGTCCGCGTTCTGGTAGTCGGAAAGCTTGGTGATTTCCGCATCCGGACGGAGTTCAAACTTGTAAAGCCCCTCGGAATTCAACCCGTCAAGCTTCCCGATAAAGAGGGCATTGACCGGATAGCCCACCCAGTAGCGGGTGGAGGAGGTCATCTTGTCGACACTGTCGTAGCGCGTGACGATGTTGTAGTTGTAGGAGAAGTTCACGGAAGCGTTTATCTTCCAGTCCCTTGTGTCGAGCAGCCGGCCGTTGAGAGTGAACTCAATGCCGCTGTTCGAGATGTCGGCGGAGTTGTACTTCTGGTAGGTATAACCGGTGATGCTCGGGATGCGTGAGCTGACGACGACGTCGGTGCTGACCCTCTTGTAGCCCTCAATCACGCCGGAAAGCCTCTCGCCGAAGAGTCCCCATTCAAGGGAAAGCTTGTAGTCCTGAGTCTTTTCCCACCCGAGGTTCGGGTTCGGAGTGCCGGAGAAGGTGGCGATGTCAAGCGACTCACCGTCATATTTCCTATACTGCTGTTGCCAGTAGCTCATCACGAGCTGCGGTGCCACACCGTTGTTGATATTGCCGGTGAAGCCCGTGGCGGCACGCAGAATCAATCTGTCGAGCCAACTTGAGGCCCACTGCATCCACTTTTCCTGCTGGATGTGCCATGCCGCACCGACAGACCAAGTCGGGTTGAACTGCTTCTTGCTCCCGAAATAGGAACTGCCGTCGGTCCGGAAGGAGAAGTTGAGTATGTAGCGGTTCAGGAGGAAATAGTCACCAGAAGCATAGAACGAGGCGTAGCGGCTCTTTGACCAGTACTCTCCGCTAAGCTGTTCGACCTCGCGTAGCCAGGATTCAAGCTGGCTCTTGCCTGTAGGCGGCTGAGGCATAGAGGTGGTCTGGGTGTTGGAGTCATAGTTAAGCCTCTTGGCATAGAGGGTGTTGGAGTTCTCTCCCCTAACCTCGGCTCCGGCAATCACCGACAGAGCGTGCGCCCCACCTGCAAATTCCTGATTATAGGCAAGATGACCGCGGGCGATGAAGGAGTTGCGAGTGAGGGAATTCTGGATTATGGAACCATAGCACAGGCTCGAATTGAACGACTTGTCGTAGTCCAGCATCTCACTCCATGCGGCGTAGCTGTTCTTCGGATTGATTTTCTCCGTTCGGTTGTTGGCGAACGACCAGGACAGCAGCCCCACGAACTTGAGCTGTTCAAGGAACTTGACCTCGGCACCGGCGCGTGCGGTATTCGCCCAGTTTCCGGTCTTGCTCGAAGTCTCGTTCAGCTCCCGCATTATGTTGTAGCCCTTGTTATAGACCGGCATGACGGAACTTCCGTTTGCCTGGTTCAGCACCTGCCATGTTTCGTCGGCGCGATAGGAGCCGTCCTCGTTGTAGGAATACTCGTAAGGGTTCGCATAATAGGCGTAGCTGAAAGGATCGACGTCGCTGAGATTCGGAGCCTTCGATTCCTGCCGGGAGATGTCAAGTCCGAGGTCGAGCTTCAGAATCCGGTTCGGAGTGAAAGTGAAGTTGGACTTGAGATTGTAGCGGTTGTAGTCGTCCCTGATCAGGAGTCCGGCATCGTGGGTGTAGCCAATCCCGACATAATAGTTGTATTTCTTTGAACCCCCGCTTATGTTGAGGTGGTGGTTCGTGGAGACGGAGTTGCGGAAGATCTCATCGAACCAGTTGGTCGAGCGGGATTTCAGCCCTTCAAGATACTTGTCCTGCGCATCCTTGTCCCCGGCCATCGCAGCATACTTCCCGTAGCCGGAGCGCACCATGCCGACGATTCCGACGACAGGATATGTCTTGCCCCCCCAAAGCGCTCAGCGGAGAACTCGTCCCAGAGTTCCTGCTCCCAGTCAATCTTCTCCGAAGAATTCATCAGAGCCGCATCTCTCTGCGGACGGAAGGTGACGGACACATTTCCCGAATAGTTCACGTGCATCGGACCGTCGGAGCCGCGTTTCGTCGTGACGACGATGACTCCGTTCGCCGCGCGTGAACCATAAATGGCCGCTGCGGAAGCATCCTTGAGTATGGAGATGTTCTCTATGTCATTCGGATTTATGTCTCCGACACCATTGATGAGGAAATCTTCCAGTCCGCCGGTCTTGAGCTGGCTGTCGGAAACGTTCGGCATTCCGCCCTGAAGAGGCACGCCGTCAACCACCCACAAAGGGCTCTGATCACCGGTGAGGGTTGCCTGGCCTCGGATGCGGATTTCCTGAGTACGCCCCGGCTGCCCTGAAGTCGCGCTCACGCTCACTCCGGCAAGCTGCCCCTGAAGCATCGCATCAATTGACGACTGAGGCTTGTCAATCAGGTCCTTGGTGGTAAGCACCTCCACGGAGCCTGTCATTTTCTTTGTAGATGTCTGTGTATAGCCGGTAATCACCACTTGGTCGAGCATCGTCCCGGCTTCTTTCATCGTGACATTGATAACCTTTTGTCCGTCAGCAACTTTCACCACCTGAGTCTCCATACCGAGAAACGAAAACACAATCACCTGTGACTTCCCAGAAAGCCCAAGAGTCCACTTTCCGTCAATGTCAGTGACCGCTCCCACCTTGCCGTCGCTCCCGAGCATCACGCTCACGCCCGGCATCGGCACTCCGTCGCTATCAGTCACCGTTCCGCTGACCGTACGAGTCTGGGCAAACGCCGAGAAACAGGCCACGGACCCACACAAGAGCAACGTCAATATATAAAATAACCTTTTCATCTTATTACATTCACTACTACTTTACGCCATCTCTGCGATAAGGCCCAAAAATCACGGAAAAATAGTACAAATATTTCAATTTTCAAAATCCTGCGGACCACACATATTCCGGCAAATGCGTTGTCTTATAATATATTTTCGTTAAATTTGCATTTGTTGATACGCTATCGACAAAAATGGTTTCATATCGTAAGTCCACAGGGGACGATATGTTTCAAATAATTTTTCATTATATGAGTTCATTTGTAATTGAAGGTGGGCACAAATTAAGCGGGACAATCATGCCGCAGGGTGCGAAAAATGAGGCTCTTGAGGTCATAAGTGCGGTGCTGCTAACGCGGGATGAGGTGAAAATCAGCAACGTCCCGGAAATATTGGATGTTAAAAACCTAATTCTGCTACTTCAGGACATGGGTGTGGAGGTCACGAGGCACGAAAAGGGCGTCTACACCTTCAAGGCGGACAATCTTGACGAAAAATACATAAGCAGCGAGGAGTTCGTGCGCAAATGTGCACGTCTGCGAGGTTCGGTGATGGTAGTCGGACCGCTTCTGGCAAGGTTCGGACATGCATATTTTCCGAAGCCTGGCGGTGACAAGATCGGACGCCGCAGGGTGGACACCCACATCCAAGGGATGATTAACCTCGGTGCGGAACTCTCCTATGACCAAAAACTCCGTGCGTTCTATCTTTCGTGCAAAGGAAGTGACGGAGGCGTAGATTCTTGTGACGGAGGCCCAAACGGTGAGGGTGGTAACTTCCTCAAGGGTGCATACATGCTTCTCGACGAGGCTTCGGTCACCGGAACGGCGAACATCCTTATGGCAGCGACGCTTGCAGAGGGCACTACTACAATCTATAATGCGGCCTGCGAACCTTATGTGCAGCAACTCTCAAAGATGCTCGTGGCGATGGGGGCGGATATCACAGGGATAGGATCGAACCTCCTGACAATCAACGGAGTCAGCGAACTCCACGGAGCGGAGCACACTATACTCCCCGACATGATTGAGGTTGGGTCTTTCATCGGAATGGCGGCCATGAACCGCAGTTCGATCACGATCAAGAATGTGTCATACGACAACCTCGGCATTATTCCAGAGTGTTTCCGGCGTCTCGGGATAAAACTTGAGCAAAGGGGTGACGACATCTTCGTCCCCGAGCAGGAATGCTACGAAATAGAGTCTTTCCTCGACGGTTCCATCCTCACCATTGCCGATGCCCCATGGCCTGGTCTCACTCCGGACCTTCTTTCGGTGATGCTTGTGGTGGCAACGCAATGCAAGGGTAGCGTGCTGATTCACCAAAAGATGTTCGAAAGCAGGCTTTTCTTCACGGACAAACTGATTGACATGGGAGCCCAAATTATCCTCTGCGACCCGCATCGTGCAGTTGTAATCGGTCACGACCACCGCATCAGCCTCAAGGCAGGCAATATGCTCTCCCCAGACATCCGTGCCGGCATAGCCCTTCTCATTGCGGCAATGTCCGCCAAGGGCACAAGCGTAATCTCAAACATCGAGCAGATTGACCGAGGCTACGAAGACATCGACCTTCGCCTCAACGCCCTCGGCGCCTGCATCACCAGACAGGATTAGGATAGCCGACGGATTAAACAATTTTATTTAGAAGCTGTTCATTTCAACCAGTCCTCAATCTTCAGGTGCGGAATGTGGGAAAAGTGACGTGTGTTGTGTGTTACCATTATGAAGTTTTTTCGCTTTCTTTACCATTGCGGAATTTCCTTATTGTTCCTGTCCGCCCTTATTCCTTCCACATATTCCAAGGCTTCACCCAAAGAATCCTCGCCTCCATACCCATTCTCGTCACACCATACGTCCAATGCGGAGAATGGCGTTTCTGCCTTGTTATCAAGCAGTTTACGCAATGTGATTTTCCCATTCTCTTCGCAGATGCTGATTTTGTCCCGCACAGAAAGTGAAAGGGACTTCATAATAGCCGACGGGATTATGATTCCGCTGCTGTTGCCGATTCTTAATATTGTCGTATTCATTGTCATACCGCAAAGTTATAACAATATTTTGATTTATCTAAATATGTTATAATAAAATTTGTAGTATTCATACACATCATCCTCGGGCGTTTCCGATTTCGCGAACTCCAGCACTTTGGGGTCTATTCTGTCCGCCAATATGGTCATTTTTCTCCGACACGCTGAAAATAATGGAATATTGAGTAAATTTGCATGTTTTGTGCATCCAGGCGGGTGCAATATAACCCGGATTTATGGAAAATCAGAAACGTACTTTGGAAATAATGGCGCCGGCTGGCAATTTTGAATGTCTGTATGCGGCGATTCAGGGAGGGGCTAACTCCGTCTATTTTGGGGTGGGCAACCTCAACATGCGCTCGCATTCGGCGAACAACTTTTCTGCCGACGATCTTGCGGAGGTCTGCCGCATTTGCCGTGACAACGGGGTGAAGTCCTATCTGACGCTGAACATCGTCCTCTATCAAGAAGACCTCCAGCCGATGCGCGAGACGCTCGACGCAGCAAAGGCAGCGGAAATCACGGCTGTCATCGCCTCCGACATGGCCGCCATAGCCTACTGCCGCAGCCTGGGCATTGAGGTACACATTTCCACGCAGTTGAGCATTTCGAACGCGGAGTCGCTGCGCTTCTACGCCGAGTTCGCCGACGTCATCGTCCTTGCCCGGGAGCTGAATCTCCATCAAGTCAAAGAGATACACGAGACAATAGTCCGCGAGCACATCTGTGGTCCTTCGGGACGCCTTGTGGAAATCGAGATGTTCGCCCACGGAGCCCTCTGCATGGCAATTTCCGGGAAATGCTACCTTAGCCTGCACGCCTACGGAGCTTCGGCAAACCGCGGCGCCTGCTACCAGATTTGCAGGAGGGGCTATGAAGTCACGGATCTTGAGACCGGCAACCAGCTTCTTGTCGACAACAAATACATAATGTCCCCGAAGGATCTGTGCACAATCGAGTTCATGGACAAGATTATTGACGCGGGGGTGACGGTTTTCAAAATTGAGGGCAGGGCACGCAGCGCCGAATATGTCAAAAAAGTGGCCTCTTGCTACCGACGGGCGGCAGATGCGGTCATAGATGGTAACTACACGCCGGAACTCGCGGCTGCCCTGAAGGCCGAACTCACGGAGGTGTTCAACCGGGGGTTTTGGGACGGTTACTATCAGGGAGCTCGCCTCGGAGAGTGGAGTGAAGTCTACGGCAGCCGCGCCACACGCAGAAAAGTCTACACCGGCAAGGTGACCAACTGGTTTGCAAAGCTCTCGGTAGCTGAGATTCTGATTGAGTCTGCAACGCTCAAGGTCGGCGACCGCATTCTCATAATGGGACCGACAACCGGAGTGGTGGAGACCACAGTCAAGGAAATCCGAGTGGACCTCAAACCCGTATCCTCCGCCTCTAAAGGAACATATTGTTCCGTCCCGATTGACTTCTCGGAGGACACCGACCGACTGCGCGAGGTCGTAGCCTCTTCTCATGCTACCCGTCTCCGCCGTTCCGACAAGGTTTACATCTGGGCAGAGGAACAGTAATTCTTGGAAAAGAGGGCAAGATTTGTCAAAATTACACTGGGGAATCGGCAGAGAGGGAAATAATTGATAGGAAATAACAGATAGAAAAATATGTCACTTACGGCAAAGGCAAACGGAGTCTGTTCCAAGTGCGGGCAGACGACAGAAATCACGGTTTACAAAAGCATCAACACTGCGGATAATCCGGAACTCAAGGAAAAGGTAAAGAACGGGTCGTTGTTCCTTTGGGAATGTCCCCACTGCGGAACTGTCAATCTGGCGAGGTACGAGACGCTCTACCACGACCCTCAGAAAAAGCTGATGCTCTGGCTCGTGCCGGACGGGAAAATCTCGGAAACACAGATGCAGGCCATCACCAACCACACGAAGGCAATGGGCGGATACACTCTCCGGCTCGTGCGCGACATGGGAGAGCTGATGGAAAAGGTGCTCATCTTCGACGCCGGGCTTGACGACGCGGTCATAGAGTTATGCAAGTGGGTGACCAAGAGAGAGATGACTTCAAACGCCGGCAAGGAGACCAAACTTGAGGAAAAGCAGAACAACGATGAAATCAGCTCCGCGACCTTCCACTTCTACAAAGTCGAAGGAGAGGGCGATAGCCGCGCAATCATCATGAGCTATGCATCAAAAGGCCAGATGGTCGGAATGAAAATCGGATGGAACGTCTATGAGGACTGCGAGGGCATTATCCGCCGCAACCCGTCCGTGCGTCCCGTCGAGGGATTTGTCCGAGTCGATGCCCATTGGCTTGAGTCCGTCGTCAGGTAGTTACGGATTCTTATTGATGTCTCCGCGTCAAGCAACGATGCGGACAGGCTACAAGCGAATATAGGCTACTAAAAGCGTGAAAATAGGATGTTTGAAAAGAACTTAAAAGCAATTGTTTTTGATTTGGATGGGACTCTTTATGAGTCCCGTCATTTTCCATTGCGGCTGATTCTTGCAGATCCGCTGCACATCGGAATGCTCGGGGCGGA
The DNA here is from genome assembly GCA_900545245.1 of uncultured Bacteroidales bacterium. Classification (GTDB taxonomy): domain Bacteria; phylum Bacteroidota; class Bacteroidia; order Bacteroidales; family UBA932; genus Cryptobacteroides. The sequence goes on along the minus strand of UQYV01000011.1, from coordinate 27,666 downwards.
GAGAAAATGCAGGAAAAAGCTGTGTGACAGGCATTTTGATAAAGCATCGGACTACTATGACGCGCTTTTTACGGCCATGGGCAAAGGGTCTCCTGAACGTGCGGAACGATGCAGGAAGTGGTTTTACGGGAGATATATGCCGGAGCAGGTCAGGATTATACGGGACAAGTTCGGCCCGCGCCCGCAGTTGAAAGAATTTATAGGGAGACTGCGCGGACAGGGCTACAAGGTGGCCGTGCTCTCGGATTATTGCTTCACAACGGAAAAACTGGAGGCAATAGGGCTCTCCCCTGCCGACTTTGACGCCGTCTGGGAATCCCCCGCACTGGGCGGTCTGAAGCCACGCGAGGAGGTTTTCCTCAACGCCTGCAAGGCCCTCGAAGCCGCCCCAGTCGAAACACTGATGATTGGTGACAAGGCCTCCAAGGACGGAGGAGCGCTCCTGGCCGGCCTCCAGTTTATCCACCTTGTCAACTCTGAAAGCAAAAAGGCCTCAAAGTCCAGCCAAATCAAAACTTCAGAAACAAAAACAGAGTCCGTTCCGGTCGAAATGACCTGGAACGAACTCCTGTCAAATTTCAGTAAATGCAGTGAAACTCCTATTTCACTTCCTTCGGCCTCATCTGAGGAAAGAACAGCACATCCTGAATCGTAGGCTGGTTGGTCATGAACATCGTCAGACGGTCGATTCCCATTCCGAGACCGGATGTCGGAGGCATACCGTATTCGAGGGCACGGACAAAATCCATGTCGATGTACATAGCCTCGTCATCACCCTTCTCGTCCTTGAGGCGTGCCTGCTCCTTGAAGCGATCGAGCTGGTCGATAGGGTCGTTAAGTTCGCTGTAGGCATTGGCAAGTTCCTTCCCACAGACAAAGAGTTCGAAGCGCTCGGTAAGTTCAGGATTTTCGCGGTGACGCTTTGTGAGCGGTGACATCTCGACAGGATAGTCAATGATGAACGTCGGCTGTACAAGATGCTCCTCGCAGTATTCCCCGAAGATGGCGTCAATCAGCTTGCCCTTGCCCATGGTCTTGTCCACCTCGACGTGGAGTTTCTTGCAGGTCTCCACAAGCTGTGCCTCGTCCATCCCGCTGATGTCCACTCCGGCATACTCCTTAATCGCCTCCAGAATCGGAAGACGGCGATACGGCGGTTTAAAATCGACTGTCTTGTCGCCGATGGTGACTTGAGTCTTGCCGTGAAGTTTGAGGGCAATTTTCTCAAGCATCTTCTCGATAAACTCCATCATCCAGATGTAGTCCTTGTAGGCCACATAGATTTCCATGCAGGTGAACTCCGGGTTGTGAGTCTTGTCCATTCCCTCGTTGCGGAAGTCCTTTGCGAACTCATACACTCCCGTGTAACCACCGACAATCAACCTCTTAAGGTACAACTCGTTGGCAATTCTCAGATAGAGAGGAATGTCGAGCGCGTTGTGATGGGTGATGAACGGACGCGCAGTAGCACCGCCCGGAATGCCCTGGAGGATAGGGGTCTCAACCTCAAGGCAGCCGGCCGCATTGAAGTACTCGCGCATCGTCGCTATTATCTGACTCCTCTTGATGAAGACCTCGCGCACCTGCGGATTCACGATGAGGTCGACATACCTCTGTCTATACTTAAGTTCCGGATCCGAGAACGCGTCGAAAACCTCGCCGTCCTTCTCTTTCACAATAGGGAGCACCCTCAGGGACTTGCTCAAGAGCGTAAGTTCCCTGGCGTGGATGGAGAGCTGGCCTGTCTGGGTGATGAAGGCATATCCCTTGATTCCTATGATGTCGCCGATATCGAGGAGCTTCTTGAAGACCGTGTTGTACATCGTCTTGTCCTCGCCTGGACAAATCTCGTCACGTTTCACATACACCTGAATCCTGCCAGTCTCGTCCTGCAGTTCAATGAACGACGCCGCGCCCATAATCCTGCGGGTCATTATTCGTCCGGCAATGCAGACATCAGAAAAATTACCTTTCTCGGCATCATAGCCCTCCTTTATCTCCCGTGTTGTCGCATTGACCGGATAGAGCGGAGCCGGATAAGGCTCGATTCCGAGTTCGCGAAGTTTCCCTAACGCATCGCGGCGCTGCTGTTCCTGTTCGTTGAATTCCTGTGTAATCATATCTCTTCGTTTATATATTTCAATCTCACCACACGACGACGTCACTTCCGAGACCCCGCCAAATCGTACAAAATTACGACATTTATTCTTAATTCTGAGAAACTGTCTAAATTTTTTTGTTCAGTTATTTTGAGATGTATTTTTGAGTCAGATTTTTTTCATTTTGAGAGGAGTTTAGCGGTGCTAAATGACGAGCAAAATGGGAAAATATGACCAAAAAGACACCAAAAGAACGAACACATAAAAATAAATGTGAGAAAAATTTAAACAGTTTCTGAAACTATTTGAGTATCTTTGTGACAATGGAAAAGAAATGGGTAATACGCAAGAGCGCCGATGAATCAAAGGTGCGGGAGCTTTCTTCTGAACTCGGAATAGACCCGGTTTTGGCCGAACTATTGGTTCAGAGGGGCGTGAATACGTTTGAAGAAGCGCGTGCCTTTTTCCGTCCGTCGCTCGAAAGGCTGCACGACCCGTTCCTGATGAAGGATATGGACAAGGCGGTAGAGCGTGTCGAACGGGCGCTGGACGGTGGGGAAAAGATTCTCGTCTACGGAGATTATGACGTTGACGGGACCACTGCCGTATCTTTGGTATATTCATTCCTGTCAAGGCTGACTTCAAACGTAGGTTCGTATATTCCGGACCGTTATGACGAAGGATATGGCGTGTCCACGAAAGGAATAGATTGGGCCGTGGAGAATGGATATTCTCTAATCATAACGCTCGACTGCGGAATCAAAGCCATAGAGAGAGTGAGGTATGCTGCGGAGAAAGGCATCGATATGATTATATGCGATCACCATCTCCCTGAAAACGAACTCCCCGCCGCAGTGGCGGTGCTCGACCCCAAGAGAGAGGATTGCCACTACCCTTTCGACGACCTTTCAGGCTGCGGAGTCGGCTTCAAACTCGTACAGGCCTACGCACAGTCACACGGCATAGCATCCGAATCTCTGGAGCCCCTGCTTGATCTGCTTGCGGTGAGCATCGCGTCCGACCTCGTATCCGTGACCGGAGAAAACAGGATTCTTGCGCACTTCGGGCTCAAAAGGCTGAATGAGGATCCATGCAAGGGTCTCAAGGCAATGATATCGCTTTCCGGGCTGGAGCCTGGACACCTCACGATTGACGACATCGTATTCAAGATCGGGCCGAGAATCAACGCGGCCGGACGAATGGAATCCGGAGGAGTGGCGGTGAAACTGCTCACTGCGACGGACGACAAGACAGCAGTCGAGGCTGCAGAAGAAATCAACCGCTACAACACCCAGCGCAAGGACATAGACAGACAGAACACCCAAGAGGCTCTGGATATGGTCAAGAACGGGAAATGTCTCTCGTTTGGCAACGCGACCATCGTTTACAACCCTTCATGGCACAAAGGCGTGGTCGGAATCGTGGCCTCAAGGCTTGTGGAGGCGTTCTTCAAACCGACCATCGTACTGACCAAAGCCAATGGTTTCGTTAGCGGCTCAGCAAGGAGTGTCCCAGGATTCGACCTCTACGAGGCCATCGAGAGTTGCTCGGACCTTCTGGAGAATTTTGGAGGTCACCTCTACGCAGCCGGAATGACACTACGGGAGGAGAACCTGCCGGCGTTCTGCGAGCGAATTGAGAAATTCATCACGGGGAAGATTATCCCACAGATGCAGGTGCCGGTGGTGAACATTGACGCAAAGATAAGCTTCGCGCAGATTACACCGAAGTTCCTGCGCATACTCAAGCAGTTCCAGCCGTTCGGACCGGAGAACGCTACACCGGTATTCTTCACCGAGAACATCTACGACAACGGCAATGGACGCAAGGTCGGAGCTGAGGGCGGGCATTTGAAACTCGAACTCATCGAGGAGAACAATCCTGGCCGCCACATATCCGCCATAGGCTTCAACATGTCCGGAGCTTTTGATTACATCAAGGCTGGCAATCCGTTTGACATCTGCTATTCCATCGTGGAGAACTACTACCGGGGCAATTCCAATATGCAGCTACGTATACGTGATATCCGTGAGCGTGACGATGTTATTTGAATATCTTTTTGGGCTATATTCCTTTTCTCATCGGTCGTGTACGCCCAGTACACTCCCTCTTCGAAAAGAAATCTATCCTCAAAAATCTTATTCAAATGGCTCAGATTGATTTCGGGGTGCTATTTCCATTTTTCATCGGTCACATACTCTAGTATGCTCCCTCTTCGAAAAGCGGTGCAACGCGGCCATCCGCTCCCTAAAAGCTGAGAGGTCGATGCGGAATAGGGAGATTGAGGGCAAGGCGCAGCGTGAAGACAAAACCGCAGCAACCTCACGGTTGTGAGGATTTTGGCAAACGATGCAACGCGGCCATCCGCTCCCTATTCTGCATCGGCTGAGGGTTCGATGTGCAAAGAAATCTGAGTCTGCGCCCCCAACTTCCCCCTAATAGCCCGCTCCACCTCAGTGGAAATCTCGTGTGCGCGAAAAATCGAAATCTGAGGATCCACAACAATATGGGCCTCCATTATGACCGATGTTCCGTTGCGTCTGGTCTTGAGCCCATGGGCGCTCTTCACTCCGTCAACGGAAACAATTGTCTCCATGATGCTCCTTTCAACATCCTCAGGCAAGGACACGTCAAGAAGTTCTTGAAGGGACGGCACCGCCATCTTCACCGCAACAACGACAATCATCACCCCAATCACACAAGAGGCAATCGGGTCAAGAACCGTCCATTTTTGTCCAAGAACAATCGCGCCTCCGATGGCAAGAAAAGAACCGACTGAAGAAAGCGCATCCGAACGATGATGCCAGGCATTTGCAACAGTCACCGGACTGTCCACTTCCTTGCCGACTTTTACCGTGACCTGATAGAGAATCTCTTTCGCAACCACTGACACTGCAGCCGCGGCAAGGGCAATCCAGCCCGGCTTCGGAAGGACGTTGCCGGCAATCACGGAACGTATGCTCGCCACACCTCCGGCAACCAACTTAGCGGCCACCGCCATAAGAATCAGGCTGACAATCACAGTGGCCAACGTCTCAAACTTTCCATGTCCGAATTCATGCTCCCGATCCCTGGCCTTCGAGGATATGCGTATGAACACCAATACTACGATATCGCTCATGAGATCGGAGAGCGAATGCACGCCGTCGGCAATCATGGCGGCACTATGCCCGAACACACCAGCAAGAATCTTCAATGCCGTGAGCACCAAGTTCACAAACGAACCCCATAGCGTAACTCTGGTGACGCGGGTCTCTCTTTCCGCAGCCTGAGGATCAAGAGGTTGCGGTGCCCCCTTGCGGCAGTTGTCGTTTGATTGGAAGATCATATCTGAACAAAATGTTACTCGCAGTCTATCTCCGCAAAGAACTCCGCCCTGTGATAGTCAGGGGACGGAGTGGAAATCGGCGTCCAAGTTATGTAGTGCGGGGTGGAAAGCGCATCGCCGCATTTGTAGAAATTGCCCTTGAGACGGGCGCAATGCCAGGTCTTGAGTTCTCCGCAAAAAAGGGCTGACGCCGGAATCGCGATGCGGAGAGTCCAGGCATTGTCTCCCTTGATTTCCTCAAATGGCTTTCTGCCATAGGTTGAGGACGTCAGAACGCTGTCGAGGACTGACTTGGGGGCGTGAACGGGGTCAAATCGACCGGTGCGGCGCGACATGCAGAGCGTCCCAATGGCGTTCCACTCAAAGTTGTAGTAGTGCCCGTCGCCCTCAGGCTGCACGAAGAACTCGACACAACTGTCCCTATAGACGTCGTTCCCGTCCGTCATCTCAAGTGCCGCGGTGCATTTTTCGCGGACGTTGTATTCGAGAAACAGGAACTCGTCATTGTGGAAAATCCGAAAAGAAACTTCCGGTTTATAGGGATATTCCTCCGCCCAATTCAGGCAGTCGAGGTGATTTTCTGGAATATTCGCGAATGCGTTGGCATCGGACAGGACTGAATGTACGGATTCTCCGACTCTCAGGCGCGGAACTGTAAGCTTGGCCATTTGTTTTGCAGTTATGGTTTGTGGCACAAATATAAGACAAAAAATCCGGCCTGGAGTTATTCGGGTCGGATTTTATCGGATTTTGAGTCCGCACGGAGATTCTCCGTTCAAACAGTTCCTGTCGTAATGTAAAGAAAACCGGCAATGCGGACGCAAGCAAATGGAAGACTATTCGATAGTGAAAGCATTCCACATATTGATATTGCCTTCAGTCTTCATATACTTACCATCAGCAGGCTTACCAGTTGCCGTATAGTCAACACCGGCAATAGTAATCTTCAAAGTGTAGTCTGCTACCTGCGCTGTCTCCCAATCAGCAAATCCGGAAAGCTGGAATGTAGGATAAGAATAAGGATTGTCTCCAAGTTCAAGACCACCATCAGGGAAGGTCAGTTCAATCGTTTTTCCATAAGTACCGGAAATTTCTCCTGTTTCCAGATTTATAACCGCATTTGAAACCGCAATGTCAACAGTTGATGTAATTGTGAGCTTTGTTACCTTGTCTGTCGCTGCAAATTCCTTGCTTTTAAATGTTGGGAAAGGGACAGTGATATTCAAATACGGAGACTTGAATTTGCCGAAAGACAGAGCCTCCGCCGTGTACTCTGAAAGAGGCTCGGCAAGTTTTGCATACGCAAACAGATATTTCTTATCTGCAGAAGAAAGACCTTTCTTGTATTCCTGAATATTATTGTCAGGAAGTGCAATGGCCGTATAATCACTATTTCCTGCAGCATAAGGAGTGTAGGCATAAACATGGTGCTCTCCCTGCTTGAAACCGGCCTGTTCACCAACAGCTTTGAATGTCGTTGTAAGCACAGGGTCACCATAGATATACATTCCTGGAACATACTGGCTTTCTTCCAATTTGGAGAATTCAACAGGCGCATACTGGAGGTTTGACTGTGTCACTCCATCTGAAGTTACAAATATTCCGAGCAAATCCTCTTCAACCCAACCTTGGCTTCCATGTGCATAAGTGTCGTACGTTCCACCCAAAGTCAATGGGCCCACTACCGGAAAATCAACGACCGCTGGAGCCTTTTCGCAGCTTGCTGCGCCAAATGCCACGAGGGCGGCGCAAAGAAAATAAGATAACCTTTTCATTTGTCTGAAAAATTTAGAATTAAACATAAAACCACTAATATTCTGAAAATCTGTCATCTATACGTCATCTTCATCAAATATATCCGTCAGTATTCGCCCTCGTAGTTAGTCGCCCATACCACCGACTTTATATCACCGAAACCGGAGAGTTCGTCAATCTTCACATCGGCGGAGAAACCCTCGAACAGACGTACCATCTTCGAGGAACCGACGTCGACTATGCCTATCTTTCCTCCCTCCTGGGCGAGGGCAAGGCGGAAATTCGGGACCTTGCTATTGGCTCCGTAGTTGGAAAACGGGCAGTCTACGGGACTCGGGCATATGCCGGTGATGCGGGAAGAGGCGGTGTAGAGAAGTTTGTGCTCGCGGGCGTCCATGCTGTAGACATAGAGATTGCGGTCGCCATCGGTGAAGTAGAAGTAAGGATTCTTCGTGAAGTTCGTGGACATCAGTACAATAGAGTTTGCCGTCAGGATGGATGCCCCAGAGAAAGGTGTATGGGTGTTTGCCGTAATCGTATGGCTGCGGGAGCCCATAGGGTGCACAGTGAACTCGTAGACGTGGTAGTCACCCGTTCCCCCGTAGTCCAGCAGGGCTACGTAGGTCGGATAGAAGTCCAATGCCTTGGTGTCCGGATCGGTCTCTACAACTTCGTAGGCCCCGAGAGCAAGGCATTTAGTGCCGGAGCCGAGGTTGTCGACCTTGGGAACCGAAGGGTCAAACTCGCCGCCGGCATCATAATAGCTGAGGTAGACGACCTTGGGACTGTAAGAATCGTAACTGTCGCCATAGTTTCCCTTCACGAAGGCTAGAAAACGGGAGCTCAGTTCATCGTACATCAGGACATTCTCCTCATCTGCGGCCCAATAGGTGACATTGTGAAACGGAGCCACAGCGCCTATGCGCACCTCTCGGTCAAAATTGTATGGCATGGAAGAGTAGGTATTATAGTAGGGAATCTCGGTGTAACCACCCGTTATCGGCATACAGCGCAGGTAGACGTTGCCCTCGGCCGAGAAAATCAGATAGTAGGACTGCTTCCAGGCAAAGGCACTGAGCGTAAGATCCGGTTCCGGCTCGGAGCCATTCTCGAACTCATCGCGCAGCCACTTGTCTTTCTGAAGAGTGTTGCCGTCAATGGTGACGGTGCCGCTAGACTGATTCACGATGACCTTCGGAAGTCCGGAGATATATGATCCGGAGATTGAGCCGAGGACATAGTAGTAGTTAAGGGACTTCGGACCTGTACCAAGCCCCCCTTCGATATCCTTCTCAAGAGAGGAATAGACATGGTTGGTGAGCGGGGAAATGACCGACAGGCAAGAATTGTCGTCCTTGTCGGCACTCAGGACCATCCAGCCCCAACCCACCGCGCTTTTAGCGTTTATCGGGTAGGTTCCGCTGAGGTAGGTCTCGCCGGTACTGCGGTTCCTGACCTTCAGAATCAGGGAATAGCCGCCGCTCCTATCGAAACTGTATTTCAGTTTATATCCTGTCCCCACGCATTCCTCACCTATGTACCAGCTGATTTCAAAGGCATTGTCAATCTCCGAATCACTCGAGAAAGGTTCAGAAAACTCGACCGGAGCCGTGATCTCGACATTCTCGCCAGAGGTGAATGTGAAGCCCTCAAGGACGGTCTTGAACGTGACCTCGTTTGTCTGTGCGTAGTCGTAGCTACCCTTGTCGGTCATGCAGGAGACCGCAAAGACTAACAAAAAAAAGAGAGAGAGGTATTTCTTTATATTCATGTCGCATTATCTAATCAGTCAGGGATTGTGTCGTAGAGAGGAGTGGTAACGTCAGTGTCATAATATCTGTAATTGCCCTCGTCCCATTGTTGTTTCCACCAGGCCTTGAACTTCAGGGCCTCTTCCTTGAATGTGATGTCCGTGTAGCCGTTGAGATTCTTGAGGAAATGACCGAGATAGATGTTGAAGACACGAAACTTGATGTCGGAATAGCTTCCGAGAGCCTTCGTCGTTGCCCACCATTGCGGTTTCAAGGAACTGAGGTCATCCTTTACGCTTATCGTGACCGTTGTGTATGCCGATGGAGCCACGACATGCCCCCCGTCAGCGGAAACCATCCGCACAACGATTTTGTAGTCCGTGGCGAGGAGTTTCTCTCGGCGCATTACCGTAATATGAAACTTGCCCTCGGCCTCCCCCGCCTTGAAGATCTGCTGCGGCTGGAGCACATAGTCGGCAGGAACGGCTGTAGTTCCGTCTGCGACAATCTCTGTCGTGAAACTGAAGTCGTCTTCCGGAATAAAGCCCCAGAGCCGGACATCAACAGGGATGCTATACTCAGTCTCTCTGGTGGTCTCCCCCGCCGCGAAATTATACTCAGCCGCGACCACATCATTCGCGTCAGGCTTAAAATGCACATAATTCTCGCCGCTATAGGTCTTGAGCGTGTCCTCCTTGCAGCCGACAAACGCAGCGGCACCGAATGCGAGCAAAATTGATATTCTTTGTATACTATTCATAATAATTCCATTTTTGATAGAGACCACCATCTGTCGCAAAGCGAGTGGAGTTAAACAGGCATACGCCCATTCTGATGGAGGTGTGTTTCCATTAGAATGGACTTTCGGACGTCGGAATCGGGAAAACATATGCAGCGGAGGCATCCTTCTGCGCTCCAGGGTGCGACGAACTCGGCAATTCCTTATAATTCAAACGTTTATACATATAAAACATATTTCCCTCGCACAAGAAATCCTTTCTCGCGTCCAACACAATCTCGTCCATCAACTGCTCCGGGGTGGTGACGGTCAAGGACAGCGAACGTTCCGCACCACGAGCCTTACGGACAGTCTCAAGATATGAGATCCCCTCGGAAACCTTCCCCTCCGATGCGGCAATCTCGGCCAAGATGTAGCAGATTTCACTCATGCGCATGATTGGAATCATAGGATTCTCGATTGCAGACACTTCAGGCTCGGTGGAAACACTGTACTTGAGTGTATACCACGAAGTATTGGACGAGTTGGTCTTCGCGAGCGTGTAATTCATGCGCCAGTCCTTGTAGAGACCAGTGTTATCGCTTGCAAAGAGAGCGTCGATGTTGGCAAGAGGGTATTTCACATTGTTGTCGGAGCCGAAGAGCGAGGCATCGTAATCAGTTGCAAGAGTACGATAGTAGGCGCCGAAAAGTACGTCATCGGAGAGTTTTGTATAGCGTGAGTCTTTTTGGCACACGACATTGTCCTGCGAGGTGAACCCGACCCATTTTCTAGTGCGGTAGAAGTCGTCATAGACCTCGTATGCCGCAGCTTTGGCATTGGGGTAGAAACCAGAGCCACCGTAAAGACAGACGCGTGCCTTCAGTGCCATCAGAGCCATATAATTCATCCTCCACCCGCGATACCAGAAGAACTGCCCCATATCATCGATGTAAATCTTGCTGTCGAAGCGATAGCGGGCGTTCATTTCAGTGGTAGGCTCCGTCATCTTGCTGGCATACATTGCCTCGGGATGCGTCTCGACGTCGAATTTCCTAAGAACCGGCTCTGCCAGGGAAATATCGCGCAGCACCTTATTAATCACGGACTTAACGGATAGTTTTTCTCCTATAGAGGAAGAAAATTCCTCCCTATAGGGAATATAGGTCCCAGACGGGTTGGTCGCCGGGGCAGGAGCAAAGAGGCGCAGAAGGTCAAAATGCAGCATCGCACGCAGGGCGTATGCCTCGGCCTTTATGAGCCCGCGCTCGTCCTCACCATATGCAAATTCACGGACATCTATTCCGTCTATATGTTCGATTATCTTGTTCAAGTTCGCAATCACCGAGTAGGAGGTTTCCCAAATGGCCTCCACCATAGGTCTTGTAGTCGTGGAATTATAGACGAAGTCGGCTCCGTCCCTGCAAACCTGAGCAGAGTTCTTGCCCTGGGTGGAATCGTCGGTGAGATATTCTTGGGCAACCGCGCTGAGCAGTCCCCAGCTCATATTCCGTCCATAGAGATTAGGGCTTCCGAGCTTGAGATAGACGCCGTTGAGCGCGTTGCGGCAGCCATAGCCGGTGGTAAAGAGGTCGTCCTCGTCAACCGCGTTGGACGGAGTCACATTCAACCAATCGCACGAGAGGGCTAGAACGGCCGTCGTGAAAATGAGCAGTGTTCTTGAATACATCCTTTTCATATAGCCAACTTCTTACTTAAAACGAAATATTCATCGAAAAACTGAACGAACGGGAATATGGATACGAAAGTCCACGTTCACGGCGTATCGAAGACAGGTAGAAGATATCGTTTGCGACGAGGGAGAGGCGGCACATTCCGATATGTGCCTTGCGCAAGAGTTCTGGTTTGAAGTCATAGCTCAGGGTTATAGAGCTGAACTGCAATGTGTTGTCCTTCTGGACGAAGCGTGAGGTGGCGCCTGTGGTGACATTTCTGTCCCGGATGTCCTTCATGGTGGTGATGTCCCCAGGCTTCTGCCAGCGTTCAAGAAGGACTCGGCGGTCAACGTTTTCTTTCGCGAGATTCACGTTCTCCACATAATCAACGAGCGTGCTGTTGTAAGCGTCGCCGCCAAAATGGTAGAGGAATGAGGTGAATATGGACCATTGCCGCCATGCCGCCGTGAGACCGAAGGATCCCTGGCCCTTCGGGGCGGTGTCGCCGATTACCTGCCAGTCCTCCGCCGCCCATTTGTCGGTAACCTCGCCGTTGGGCTTGAGAAAGATTTCCTTTCCGTTGGAGGGGCTGATTCCGAGGGACTTCATACCTGCTATAGCCGTCATAGATGCGCCCTCGTAGTATTTCAGATAGGGCTTCGAGTACTGGCTGTCAGAGGTAGTGGAAGGATTGTAGTTCTTGAATATCTCTTCCACCTTTTTGTTGTAAGCCTGCATAGCCTCGGAAATCTCGACCACGGTGTTGCGGTTGCGGGCGAAATTGCCGAAGATGGAGAGCAGCCAGTCCCGGTCTTGGTAGAGGCGCACGCGCAAATCGAGCTCGATTCCGTTGTTCTTCACCACACCCATATTCTCCTTGTGGGAGGAAAAGCCGGTTGAAGAGGCAAGCGCAAAGTCGGTGATGAGATCCACAGTGCGCTGACTATATGCCGAAACCTTGAGATGTACCCTGTCTTTCCACAGTCCGAGCTCACCGCCATAGTCAAGCTGGTAGGTGCGTTCCCAATTCAGGTCAGGGTTGCCCATTTGCGAGAGGAACACGCCATAGCCGGTCGGGAACCACGAGCTTGTGTCAAGGTTGTAGAGGTTTCGGGCGGCATACTGCGAAAAGTTCGTCTTTCCCGTGAGTCCATAAGATGCCCTGAATTTGAGAGTGGAAATCACTTGGTTTTTCTTGAGGAAGTCGTAGTTATGGATGTTGATGCCGGCTCCGGTTGCCCAGAACATCGACCATCTGCGATTGGAGCCGAACTCGGAGGAGCCGTCGAGACGTCCCGTGAGGTCGGCGAAGTAGATGTCGTTCCAGGTATAGTTACCCGTGAGCAGGAAGCCAACGAGCCTTGTGCGGCTGTCGCTCACAGACGGTTTGCCGACAATCTGCGAGGCGTAGTTGGTCGAAGTGAGGTCACCGCCAGGAAATCCCTGATAAGAAGCGGACTCGGTCTCGTACTTGGTCGTGCGGATGTTGGTCGAGAGGTTCAGGTTCAGATTATGCCCCTTGATACTGGCATTGTACATCAGCTGGAGCGTACCGTCGAGCTTGTTGCTATCCCCTGAAGTCGTGCTCTTATCTCCGTTGAGCGCGAGATTTCCCGTACCATAGGACGATGAGGCCGGATCCTTGTAAGTTTCAGAACTATTGCGTTTTATGGTAGCCGACATCTGAAGCCGCAGGCGCAGTCCCTTGATTATATCCCAGTTGACAAGAAGGTTGTCTATTATCTCGTTATACTCCGACTTGCTGTAGCTCCGATAGTTGTTGATTTCGTACAGAGGGTTCACAAGTGAGCCGGAATAGCCGTCGATGCTTTCGAGCCGACGCAGATAGTTCCCGTCATCGTCATACACCCTCATATAGGGCTGAAGATGGGAATAGTCACTGAACGAGTTGAAAGGAAGGTCGGAACTGCCGCTGAACGAGAATGTTGCCTTGTTCTTAATCTGGAATTTGCCTATGCGGTAGTCGACGTAGAACCCGGCATCGGTGACGTTCCTCGACGAATGCCTCATGACGCCATTGTTCCCAGAATAGTTAAGTTCTATTCCCCAGCGCACATCGTTCTCTCCGCCGTCGATGTAGATCGCGTGTCTCTGGTTGAACGAGTTGCGCAGTCCGAGCGCGAGCCAATAGGTGTCCACGCCACGGATGATGTTATTCATCCTCTGATAGTATCCGTCCGTGTAGGAATCCACCCAAGGTGTCGAGCTGTCGTAAAGCCCGGCAAGCCTCTCTGCCTCAAGTTTCTCGCTCGCGTTCATAAGGTTGTATGACGACAGATCAGGGACCTCAAGGGTGAGTGTTGTGTTGTACTGAAGCCGGAGCTGACCTGCCTGTGGGGAACGGAGTTCGACGACAACGACTCCGTTTGCAGCCCGTGAGCCATAGAGTGCCGTGGCAGCCGCGTCCTTGAGAATGTTGACGCTATGGATACGAGTAGGGTCGAGGTCGAAGATCTTCTGGACGTCTACCTCAAATCCGTCGAGTATAAATATCGGGAGGTTAGCGCTTCCGCTGAGTGACTGCTTGGATATGTCCGAGGCATCAAGCGAAGATACGCTGGTCTGTCCGCGCAAGGTCACGTCGGGGACGGAGTTCGGGTTGGAGCCTGCGCTTATGTTCTCCTTTATTCGGAAAGAAGGATCGAATGTCTGGATTGCCGATATGAAATTGTTCGGATTGACCTTTATGAGCTCATCTTTTTTGATTTTCGTGGTATTTCCAGAAAATCCTTCCTTACGGATTGGAGCATATCCCGTAACTATGACATCATCCAGACTTTCCTTTGCCTCAACAAGTGCCACGTCCAACTTCGCGTGCTGGTTGATCTTCACACGCTTGGTCTCATATCCGAGACAAGAGAACTCGAGAGTTCCGCCTTTTTCCGGACGCTTGAGCGAATAGTAGCCGTTGTCATCTGTCATCGCTCCGTAGGTATAGCCCTGAAACAGGACAAACACCCCCGGGAGCGGTTCTCCGGTCATTTTATCAGTGACCCGGCCTGCTACGAATTCTGCTCCCCCCTGGACTCCCTGCGCTGCCAATCCTGCCGCGTAAAGAAGCGTCAGAGTCGCCACAATGGCAAAGGAAACAGCACGTTTTTTCAAATTAAGGACACTCATACACGTACACTACTACATGCGGACAAGGCGTCGCCATATTCCGCAAAGATTTACAAAAATAGACAATCGGGGACATTACGGCAATCCCCAAATGTAGGTATATTATCAACGCAATATGTCCAATATCCCCTCGTTCCTGATTATCACCATACCGTGACGGTCGGAGGTTATCCCCTCTTTCAGTCTGTAAGTGTAGACCGGTCTGCTTCCGTCCATTTCTGTCGGAAGATAGAGATATGATATGTTGCCGCAATGTTTCTTCAGTTCCTCTCCGGCCTCGATGATGTGGGTCGAGATGAGAAAGATGCTTCCCTTTATCTCGGAGAATGCCTCGGTGACAGCAACTGTGGCGTCAAAGGCGTCTTTGACGTTGGTCCCGCGAAACAGTTCGTCGAAAATCACGACTGTATGCGGGTAGCGGCGGACGGTCTGTGCAACCTTTCGCAGACGCCGAACCTCAGCATAGAAGTGACTGTAGCCCCGGTTCAGAGCATCCGGAAGATTAATTGTCGTGAAAAGGCCGTCGCGCACGGAAAAGCGCATAGACTTGGCCGGGACCGGAAATCCGAGATGCGCGAGGAAGACAGCGATGCCGAGAGTCTTCATGAAGGTTGACTTGCCGGCCATGTTCGCGCCAGTGAGGAAGATCACATTGCAGTCGCCGGTGACATTCAGGTCATTGGATACAGGATGGGCCAAAGCCGGATGGAACACACCCGTGAGTTCCAACACATTGTCCTCCTTAGGCAAAGCCTCTGCTGAAACGAATCCCCTTGAGGAAGCTGTTCCTGCCACAGATATGTAGACGTCAAGAAGATAGACAAAATCCAAAAGCAGACGTACTTTGTCATGGTGCCTGTACCTCAACGTTCCGTCAATGTCGGACGCCTCCGCAACCGTCAGTTTTTTCTTGCCGGCGAGCGCGCGCACAGCCGAGAAATCGGGATCAGCGATTGTCTTTCGCGCCTCCCCAAGTTCCGGGAACAGACTTTCAAGCTCTCCTGTCGCAGAAAGCCCGGACATGAACACGTCAAGAAGTCCGAAAATCCTCACAGTCGCACCGATTCCAGTAACCATCTGCTCCAATTGGCTGTCTTTCCGGACAATGCGCTCGAGAGACTTCAGGAACGGATGCTTCTCACCGGAGAGCATTGTGCGTTCGTCCGTCACCGCAAGATACTGTTCAGATGCATCAAGAAGTGCCTTCGGAAAAGGAAACGTTATCCTATTTTCGCGAAACCACGCAATCACGGATGAGCGGCGGGAAATGAGCCCCACATTATCAAGAGGATTAGCGAACATTTCCTCAAGCATGCGTGAGCCTCCCCTCGTCCGCGTCGAATCGTATATGGCGAAAATCGAAGTCTTCTTGTTGCGGGAAAATATCCCGAGGTCTTCAAGTGTTTGCTTGTCTATTATAAAGCTCATATATCCAAATAGTTATATATTTCCGACTTCTGCATTCCAGTTCTAAAGACGCTCGCCATCATCGGTCGGAACGTCGCTTCCCTTCAATATATCGAGGATATGTTCGTTGCGGATGATGGTCATTCCGTGGCGGTCGGAGGATATGCCGTCATGAAGCTTGTAATGGTAAACAAGGCGGCCATCTTCCATCTCGGACGGAAGACAGCGGAAGCGGACGTTGCTGCAGTTTTCCTCAAGGGCAGAAGCCACTTCGACAATGTGGGTCGAGATTATGTAGAGACAGCCATTGTGACTCGCAAAGGCCTGCGTCACCGCAAGAGTAGCGTCATAGGCGTCCTTCACGTTCGTGCCCTTGAAAAGTTCGTCGAAAACGACGAAAAGTCGCTTCCCCTCACCGACTTTTTCAGCTATACCCTTGACGCGCAGCACTTCCGCATAGAAGTGGCTGTAACCGAGACTGATGTTGTCCGAGACGTTGATTGAGGTGACGAGTCCGTCCATAGGAGTGAAGCGCATCGCGGTCGCAGGAACGGGAAAACCCATTTGTGCCAGATAAAGGGCAATCGCCACTGATTTCATAAACGTAGATTTTCCCGCCATGTTCACCCCTGTGAGGAAAAAGACGTTTGAACGGCTATCCATTCGGATATCATTGGGAACCGCAGACTTGAGTACCGGATGATGAACATTCTCAATCTCTATGAAACTGTCCTTAGAATCCACGGCCTCGGCGGTACAGAACCCCCGGTCGGCCGCGACTGACGAGACTGAAATCCAGACATCCATATCATATAGCAGTTCCATCATCTCTCCAATCTGTGCACGCTTTCCTACCCTAAGCCTACGGTCAAGCGAAACGGCCTTTTTGAAAGAAAGTTCTCCAGAACAGACTGTCTCAAGTTCTCGGACAAATGCTTCCGGGAATGCCTTCCTGAACTCTCCGATTTCCTCTGTAACCGGGCAGCCTTCTGCTGGAAGCGATGACAGCAGCCTGTCAGTGCGGACAATCACAGACGACACCGCCGCTATCCCATCAAGCACCTTCTGCCATGAAGGCACTCCGAGCACAATCTGCCTGGCACGGCACAGCAGCATGTCCGCGAGTGCCCCGGCCTTTCCCGACGAAGGACGGAAACCCATATAGAACTCGACGGCTTCGACATCTTCTTCCGTGAGAAACATCTCCGCGCTGCATTCCCGAAACCAACCGACAAGTTCAGCGCGTGCATTTATTTCCGAGGCTAAAGTGAGCGGAGAACGGAACATGGCTTCTAGCCGCTGTCGTCCGCAGCGGGTTCTTGTCCTGTCGAATATGTTGATGATCGAGTCTTTCCTGAACCTCCCGAGAAGATTCAGATCCCCGGCCGTCTGCCTGTCTGTATAAAACTTTTCCTTTGACATAGAGATTGGGTATTACCTGCTTTTCCTGCTGACGATTATGAACGAGCCGAGAAGGAGAAGAATCAGAGGCAATATGGCTCCGAAAGTCCACCTTATCGGTTTCTTCGAGAAACGGTCAATGTGTCTGAGGGCATTGTCCATTCCTGAGGGACGTGGTGCATAAATCGGGAATTCGCCTTCGCTGAGGAAGCGGAACGACTCCATTATTATGCTGTAATTCGCGGCATTTATTCCTTTACGCGACATCATCAGCTCGCCGTTGGCAATCATGTCCGCATTGCCGAGGACAATGATTCTCTGCGACTTTTCTGCGACCTCGCGTTCAAGGGACACGAGTATCGGAGTCCTATTCTGAATCCTTTCGCCACTTTCCGGATTAAAGACAGGGATGTCATTTTCGAAATTTTTGACCTGAAGTTCGTTCCAGACGCGGGTGGTGTCGGTAGAGAGGGAATCCGTGGTCATCACGGCAACGGCATGGAATCCACGGTCGGAAGCCCCTGTCGTGTCTATACCCATAGTGCCAATGCCGACGGTGCAGTTTTTCTTCGCGATGTAAGCGGCATATCCGGGAGATGTCCTTACTGCATCTGGAGCGATGTCAGCGACAATCAGATCAGGAGCATGAGAAGAGCTTTCCTGCACAAGCGTCCCGTCAATGAAACGAAGTCCTAACTGATCCATGATGCATCCGAGCCTTCCCCGGTTATATGGTTTGCCAGCGATGAAGACATTTCCGCCGGAAGCTATGTAGCGGCTGATTTCCTCCACCTCCGAAGGGGAGAAGTCAGCCTTGGGGTCGGCTATGAGAAGGATTGAAACATCTTTCGGAACACCGCCTTCAGACAGATTCACCGTATCAACATCAAAGCCTTGGTTCACAAGCGCATGACGGAAGGTATAGCTGCTCGCAAATGTGAAGTACCCATTGTCCCCGATACCAAACGGATCGCGTTCCCCGTGACCGGTCAAGATTCCGACCTTCGGGACATCGCAGACAAGGCGCTTCATCGCGGCAGTTATCTCCATCTCGCCCGGATGCCGTTCCTGGTCCTCATACATCCTCAGTCGCGAAGAGGAACCATCACCGCGCTCGATTACACGCAGAAAACGATAATCTTCGGTCTTGAGATTTAAACGGGACTCAAAGTCACCGATCTGATCGGGAGTAAGGAAACGCTTGTAGTTTACACGGCATATTTCAGCCATCCTTTTGGCCTTTCCCTCGGCATCAAGCCCCGCGAAACGTTTATTATTCAAAGGATTACTTTCCGACTCATGCCAATAATAGACATATTTCATCCTTATCTCCGGTTTGAATCGGGTGTACCACGAGAAACGGTCCACGTCCCTTGTGTAATTCCTCGGGAGAGCCGTATAGAGATCGTTTCCGAGCAAATTGACATAGGTCGTTATTGTAAGCGGTCCGTCGAGTTTTTTCATCACCTCCTGACTTTCGGCCGTCAGCGTGTTGGACTTTGTCGCCGTTGTGTCCAGATAGAACTTGGCATACGGACGACTGCTGAAGAATCCCACCGCACAGAACACAAGCACCACAACGGAATATTCCCGAAACTTTCTCGAACGGATTTCCGACTTCACCTCATGCCGCTGACGAAGTATGGTGAGGCATAGGAAAAGGCTGACGACGGCAAGGAAATAAATGACGTCTTCGCTACATATCATTCCACGAATAAACGTTCCCGCGCGTCCGGATATTCCCGCCCAATAGGTAATTTCCCTCAGAACCGGTATTTCCTGTCCGACGCCAGTGAGCCAGTTCATTCCGAACAGAACTGCCACAGTCCCTACAGCGGCGATGATTTGGTAGCTCGTGAGAGACGACATGAATATTCCTATGGACGAATATGCCAGAAGAAGGAGATACAGCCCCAAAAATCCGGAAAGAACCGGCCCTATATCTATATGATCTACCGTGACTGTGCAGAAAACTATCTGGATTATTAGGCTCGACATCATCACAAGACCGTATATCGCCATCGACAGGAATTTTCCAAGCACGACTTGGCGTCCCGAAATAGGAGAGGAAAGCAGCAGACGGTCGGTACCATAGGTCTTCTCTCGGTTCATAAGACCCATAGTAAGAAGAGGAATATAGAGATAGAGCCACGCCTGGACGGCAGGGTATATTCCTGACCAAGTGCCGCTGAACAACTGCGATGTAATTTCCCTCGCAGTGAGCCCGAGTGAAGTAAAACGGATTATGCCGGTGAGTGTCTCAGAGAACTTCAGACCCGTCTGAACGTAGAAAATCACGAGAAGAATCCACGCAATCGGCGAACAGAAAAGCTGCCGAAGTTCATTCTTTGCTATGTTGAAAACTGTTCTCATCTTCTATTTCGATTTTCTACGGATTATTATGAGCAATGACGTGAGGAGCATCAGAAGTGGAAGAATGACGGCCAAAATCCATTTGAGCGCCGGCATCTGCTCTATTCCGACACGCATACTCCAGTCGCTTCCGTTCTTCCTCGGGGTATCCACAGGATATTCTCCGTCACTCATCCAGTGAAAAATCTGGTAGATCAGAGTAAAATTCCCGGATGACACGGTGTAGCGGTCGCGCATGAGCTCGGCGTTGCTGAAGCAGTCTGCGTCTCCGAGCAGGATAATCTTCTGGCTTCTGCAGCCATCAATGGCTCGGGTAAGCATCGCTGCGACCGCACGTGAACCTTCCTTTTCGCCGTCCGCAGAGTCAAGAGTGGCCACGGTGTTGGCAAAGTCCGTCGTCCGGAACTCATTCCACGTATTGCGGGCGCTCAGAAGCATGTGTGCGCAGTCGAAACCGCTGACTCCGTCTGTATTTATGCCGACAGAGCCCGGCATAGTAATCTTGTAGCCGTGGTTTCTCATCTGCGCGAGGGCTGGCATCTCGCTGAAGGCAGCCTTCGCGACATCGGCCAGAATCAAATCCTGCCTGCTGTCTCCCGGAGGAACGGCAAGGCGTCCGTCGAGAAAACGCGCACCGAAAATCGCGGCGATATCGTTGGCATTTGCCTGGCGTCCCGGCTCTGCAGCAAGGATGAGGTTGCCGCCACGGTCAATATATCTGCGTATTTCAGCCACTTCTTCCTCCGACAGCCGTTCCCTCGGATCAGCAATTATCAGTATTCTGATGCTGTCAGGAATTGTCCTCCCTCCGTCAAGGGATATGTTTACCGCATCGAAGCCATTGTTCATCAGAGAATGACGGAAGCTTCGCGACGCCGCAAAAGCATTATAGTCAGCGTCACCATCACGACGGATGTCCCTTTCACCATGACCTGTAAGGAAGCCCACAGGCACGGAACCCCACACGAGTCTCTTGAACGCAGCAGTGATTTCTTTCTCTCCCGGTTGGCGTTGTGAATCGTCAAAATAACGAAGGAAGGTTGTGCGGCCGTCAGCAAGCCTTATCTGACGTACGGTCTTGTATCCCTCTCCGCTCAAATCAACAAGCCGCGTAACCTGTTGCGGAGAAAGAAAACGGTCAAAGTCCATCTCGTAAACGTCCGCAATCCTTTCTGCCTTCTGATCGTCTGGAAGTCCCGGAAAACGGCGGCCGGCCGCCTTGCTCCCGGCATTTGCCCAATAGTAAACGGTCTTCAGCCGGATGTCTGGTTTGAAACGAATGTAGGGTTTGAGGTAGGCCCTGTCGTAATTCGTCATCGAAGGGATGCCGAGGTAGAACCCTTCCTCGTCCAGGATGTTGGCGTATGTAGTGATTTCCACCGGTCCCTCGACTGAGTTCATAACCTCACGGCTCGGAATGGTTATGGTCTGACTCTCGGTCTCGGTCACGTCACAAAAACCCATCAACGACGGACGGGAAGAGACAATGCTGACGGCGACGAGCAGTGCTGTCACTCCAGTGTATGAAAGAATCCGGACCGCAGTCCTGCAGCTACGTCTTCGGTTGGATATACGAAGGACAGTAAGGCCAAGGAAGAAAACCGTGACGGCAATGAAATATATGACATCCTCGCTGCACACCAGACCGCTGATGAATGTCTCGCAGCGACCGTCGATGGAAAGCCACCATGTCAGATCGCGTATCCACGGAGTATCCTGCCCCACATCTCTCATCTTTGAAAGCACCGCAAGCAGAGCGAATGTCGCGAGGGCGGCCACAACCTGGTAAGAAGTGAGGGACGACATGAATATGCCTATCGCAGAATAGGTACAGAGGAGGAAGAACAATCCGAGCATTCCGCATAGCAAAAGGGGAACATCAGGACTTACGATTGCGTAGCAGCCGTAGCAGACAAAGACGGCGAGAACTGCCATCATTGACAGACCGTAGCCGACCATCGCAAGGAATTTCCCTGCAACCATCTGCAGGTCAGATACCGGCGAGGAATAGAGGAGCTTATATGTTCCGCTTCCAAGGTCGCGGCTTATCATCCCCATTGACACAAGAGGAATAAACAGATAGAGGTAGCCCTTCACTTCGGGAAAGAGTCCGAGTTCATCGGAAGTGAAGATGGATTGCGTGAGGAAAGATATATGACGGCCGGCGGCAAGAGTCTCGACGTGCAGCCTGACCACATCGGCAAAAGTCATCCCGCAGAGAACCGTGAAGATTGTCAGCATCACCCATGCCACCGGAGTGCTGAAAATCAGCCTAAGTTCGCTCGCAGCAATGCTCAGTGTTACGTTTTTCGTCTTCATGCTACAAGTTCTTACGGCCGGACAACTGTGCGAATATTTCGTTCATCGAAGACTTTTCAAGCTGTATCTCAATGAGTCCCCATCCTTTTACGACACTCTCGCGCACCATTCTTTCCATAGTCTCGCGGTCTCCGTCGAACCACACCCTGTAGCGCGGCTCATATTCGGAGACACTCTTCACGTCGGTGACCCCAGGAACAGATTTCAGTTCCTCTTCGTCCGGAGCATGCTCAAACCTGAGCATGAAAGTGTCAGGCTCAATGTAGTTGTCGAAGTCATCGATTGTTCCGCTGAAGACAAGGGAGCCATGCTCTATCATCATGATGTTGTCACAGATTGCCTGCACCTCTGAAAGGATGTGCGTTGAAATCAACACCGCACGGTCACGGGCGATGTCTTTTATAAGAGAGCGGATATCAAGAATCTGGTTCGGGTCAAGCCCGTTGGTCGGCTCATCCATCACGACCACCTTCGGGTCATGGATTATTGCCTGAGCAATGCCGACGCGCTGCTGGTAGCCTCCGGAGAGGTTCTTTATCAGCCTCTTGCTGAAATGAGCGATTCCGCAGCGTTCCTTGACAGACTCGAGCGCTGCCGGAATCTTAGAAGACTCCATACGGCGCAGCCGAGCCGCATATTTCAGATATTCATCCACCGTAAGGTCACCATAGAGAGGCGGTTTCTGTGGAAGGAATCCTATGTTCTTCTTGGCTTCGACAGGGTTTTCCCGCAGATTTATTCCGTCTATGCGGACTTCTCCGTCAGTCTGGGAGAGAACTCCACAAATGATGTTCATTGTCGTGGACTTTCCGGCACCATTCGACCCGAGAAGCCCAGTGGTTCCCGTCTGTCCGATTTCAAAACTAATGTCACGGATTGCCCACTGCACACTATAACGATGTGACAAATGTTCGACTTTAACGATCGGTTCACTCATTGTTGCGCTTATTGAAGTATATAAACATAAATAGATCTCCACCACCATAAGGCATGAACATGCCAGACAGAGCCTACACTTTTCTAACCTTGCCGACAAAACACGTACGACAGGCAACAAAGTTAAAGAATCGTCATTAAAACCGCAATAGAAAATATCGCAATTTTACACAAATATTATGAACAGGCTATATTAGATTGCAGAGGACCACAGCGGTCATGGCCTCAACTATGACTGGGGTGCGGAGGGCGAAGCAGGCGTCATGACGCCCCTTTGCCGAGAGTTCTACAAGACTCTTCTGAGCGAAGTCCCATGTAGTCTGCGGTTTGTGTATGGTTGAGGTTGGCTTGAAGGCCACGCGGAAGAGAAGGTCATTGCCGTTGGTGAGTCCGCCGTTGACCCCTCCGGCCCCGTTCTTCGTCAGCTTCCCGTCTTCTCCGAAAGGATCATTATGCTCGGAACCGCGCATGTCAGAGGCGGCGAAACCATCTCCGAACTCGACACCACGAACCCCGGGGATGGAGAACATCGCGTGGGACACAAGCGACTCGACAGAATCGAAATATGGTTCACCGAGCCCTACTGGAAGCCCATTCACGCGGCACTCAACAACTCCACCGAGAGAGTCCCCATCGGCAACAGCCGTCTCAATAAGGCCCTGCCACAAGGACTTGTCGGAAGTTCCTCCGACCTTCACAAGTTCAGCGGAGATTTTAGCGTCAGGGATGTGGACAGATAGGACCTTCTTGGCCACGACACCGGCAGCAACGAGGACGAGAGTCATCCTCCCGGAGAATATGCCGCCGCCGGTAAAAGGAGGAAACTGGCGGGCAGAGATTACGCCATATCTTTGAGGATGAGTCACATAGTCCACATGCCCCGGGCGTGGGACATCGACAAATTCGGCATAGTCTCCCGGACGGATATTCCGGTTTTCAAACTCGATTTTCAGCGGGCCTCCGGAAGTCTTTCCGTCAAGAAGTCCCGTCAACAATGGGATGTCGGATTCGATTCTTGCAGTCGTGCCCTTTGCTCCAGGCTTGCGTCGGGCAATATCTTCGGAGAAATCATCTTCCGAAAGCGACAGCCCCTGTTCCACGCCATCGATTATGACGCCGAGTTTCGGCTCGTGAGAGCCGCCATAAACCGTGATTCTGAATTTTTCTCCGAAACTGTTGTGCATATAATATAATATATTCTATTGAAGGATAATCACTTCACGACCGAGTCCACAAACATCTCAACAAACTCTGGCCAAGACTTGGAAACGCAGCTCTCGTCGTCAATCTCTATCGGAGAGTCCGCACCGAGAGAAGCGACTTTTAGAGCCATCACCATACGGTGGTCGTGGTGCGAACTATATTTGCCGCCATTGAGAAGTTTCCCGTTCAGAAGCCTCCACGCGAGTGAGTGTCCGGTGACAACAAGCACATCCGCAGCCTCGTCAATCACAGCCTCGACGCCCATTTTCGTCAGCATCTCAACAATTGCAGCGGCACGGTCGCTCTCCTTGTTACGTAGGCGGCTGACGCCATAGAGCCGGCTCTTGCCCTGACAGAATGCAGCAAGGACGGACGCGCACGGGAACAGATCGGGGCAATGTGAGGCATCCGCCTCGAAAGCGAGCAGCGGTGACTGTTGGACGTGGATTTCGCCCTCATCGCCGTCCAGCTGAGTGATACTTGCTCCGGCAGCCATAAGTATGTCCATTATGGCAATGTCGGCCTGAAGAGAATTGGTGCTGAGCCCATCGATGCAGGCCTTTCCGAAAACAGAGGCGGCGACCATCACCGGCACCGCCGCGCTCCAATCTCCCTCGATGTCAAAATCGGCGGCCGTGTATTTCTGTCCGGCGCGGACCTTGAATATCATTTCGGTGCAAAGCGACCAGTCGCCGTCGGACTCCATAAAATCACGCCCTCCGAGCATTTCATTGGAAATCTTGACGCCGAATTTTTTGAGAACTTCGGCTGTCATGAAAGTGTAAGGAATGCTCTTGGGATTCTCGACGAGCAGGGTCATGTTCTTATCCACGAGCGGCATGGCCATCAGAAGTCCGGAAATCAGCTGCGAGCCACTCTCGCCGGAGACCTCGGCCTTGAGTTGAGTAAGGTGACCGCTGATATTTATAGGGAGCTTTTCGTCGTTGTCCGTAACTTTGACTCCAAACTCGGTCATTATCCCGTTCACACCGGCAAGGCGACGACCCGATAGAGTCTTTTCACCCTCTATGCACACCGGCTGTCCGCCGGACAGTTCTGCCGAGAGAGGAATCATAAGCCTTGCAAGCAGTCCGGATTCCCCGACATTGAGTCTTTCGAGTTCAGACAGGCATCCCTCCTTTGCGCCGATTCCTGTTATCACGAGATTCGTCTCGTCCCCGGCAGTTTCGCGTAGCAACTTGGCTCCGAGGGCCTCGGCGACTCGTAGCGCTGATTCAGAGTCTTCGCACGGGGTGTAGTTGCGCAGGCGTGACGTGCCCTCGGCGAGGGAGGCTGCAATCACGGCTCTTTGGACAAAACTCTTTGATGACGGTGCCACGATGTCGGCGTCGAAGAAAGGCAGGCTTCCATATAGCTTTTCTGACATCTCGGAAGCGATCTGCTGACCGGGAGCGGCCGTTTCTTTTTCGTTGAGAGCAGCGTATGTGAACGGTGCACCTTTTTTGAGGCATTCCATTCTTGATTCCTTGCCTTTCTCGCCCATGCAGAATGCTATGAGCCTGCCTTCGGTGGTCTCAGGAGCCGGTGTTGTGTGCCTGCCGGTCTGCGGAGGAACGAGAACCGCCGGGTCGTCGTAGAGAGAAAGGACACGGGCTGCGTCGTCTTCGGAATTTGCTGTCGTGGCAACCTTTACGATGTCCGCACCGTGATAGACGCATTTTTCGACTACCGCCTTGAGCGCTTCGATGGAATCGGTGCCGTTGAAATCATGAAATGAACGAATAAGAAGCGTGCCATTGTCTGTACAGGCAGCCTTGATTCTCTTGACGTTTTCCTTGGGAGCCTCGATTTCAAGGTCAGCGTATGAGGCACCGGCCTTGATGGCTGCGACAAGGCGTTTCTCGCAGAGGGAAGCCACCGCCACCGGACTCATCTCAGGATGCTTCTTTGCCGTCTCCGCCATCCGGCATGTCGCCACCAGCGGAATGTCGGCCGTCGAGAAGATTTCGTCTATTTCGTCTTCGTTGATCCCGCAACTGTCAAGCCTTATTTCTGCCATCAGGCATTCGTCAAGAGCAGCCAATAGCTCATCGAAGTTCTTATTCTGAAGTACTGTACAAATCATATTGTTCTATATTTATTTTCACAATTTTGACGGAACCGATCTTGGCAGGGAGGATAAAGTTTATCCTGTCGCCTTCGGCCTTCTTGTCCTTTGACATGGCATCGGACATTTCTTTCAGCATGTAAGGACATTCAGTCGGGAGGCCAATCGCCTTAAAGTCTCTTTCAAGTCGCACTCTCAGGCCTTCTTCACAGATGAACGGCAGGCCCTCGCTGTCCGTAACCTTGTCGGATAGGGATTCTGCAAGGCGGGCGGCCAAGATGATGCCAACCGCTACGGCCTCACCGTGGGACCATCTTCCGGAGGAGAGCTTCTCTATGGCGTGGGCGAAGGTGTGACCGAGGTTAAGCACCCGGCGAAGGCCATGCTCTTCCGGATCCTGTTCCACTATGGATGCTTTGATTTCCGCAGCCCGCGCAGCGAGATATCCTATCTCCGGAATTGACCGTCCACCGTCTTTTTCAGACGAGCAGTCCGCATCGAGTTCATTTGCCTTCCAAGCCTTCAGGCGCCCGACAACGTCATTATAGGCATCGGCATCGGCGATGATGAAAGTCTTCAGCAGTTCGGCGACTCCGGAAAGGAAAGCACGTTGCGGGAGTGTCTTCAGCGACTCATTATATATATAGGTAAACTCCGGCTGGCGGATTACCCCAATCATATTTTTATAAGAACGGAAGTTGACGCCGTTTTTTCCACCTATTGCAGCATCGACCTGCGCGAGGAGAGTGGTCGGGACAAAAGCGAAGCGGACACCTCTTTTATATATGGAGGCGACAAAACCTGCCAGATCGGTGGTTATGCCCCCGCCTATGCCGAGAACAAGGACGTTTCGGTCGGCTCCGGCCTCAAGCATATCCCCCACGACAGATTCAACAGTTTCCATTGTCTTGTTCGCCTCAGAAGCATCTATAATGCTTACACCCAGCAACTTATTGCAGACAGACAGTCCATCTCCCGAATTGGCGTGCCCCCCGCGCAGCCTCTCCGACACAGGACTTCCCACCTGCTCCCACACATTGCGGTCACAGACAATCCAAACCGTCCCGAAGTCTTCCAACAACGGGAAAAGCGGATCGAGTCCTTCCGCACGCACTATTCTGCACTTCACTTTTTCGTTCATTTACTTACCTTCCGGACGCAATAATCTTTCTTCCGGAAACCGACCGACAAATTTAGATGCTGTTTTATTCTTTTACAAATATATTTCCAGATTTTGCGATGTCACAAGTTTTTTCTACCTTTGCAGTCCTTTCACGGAAGGAGTCTATCGACGCGCAGTTCCGAAAGTTAGACTATAACGCACAACAGGAATACGCGCACACAGTTGCCCGGATGGCGGAATCGGTAGACGCGCTGGTCTCAAACACCAGTGCCGCAAGGCATGCCGGTTCGATCCCGGCTCCGGGTACGAAAATGAGGCTGACTAAAAAGTCAAATTGACTTTGAGGTTAGCCTCTTTTCTTTTTATTA
>UQYV01000010.1 GCA_900545245.1 uncultured Bacteroidales bacterium | reverse complement strand
AAATTTGTTTAATTGTTAAACTTTATAATAATCGTCCGGAACTTTTACCGGACAGCAATGTTTCAGAATATGTAAACATCCGGTCGTCCATAGTCCGATTTTTCGCGGCAAATATATGAATTTTTGAAAGAATCCGAAGTCCGGAGAAATAAATATAGCCCCAAATGAAGCCACAAGAAGTTTTTTGAAGATTTCAGGTTCGGGATTGGGAAAAATTGTGTCTATGATTATGAACCGGTGAAAATGCCGGTCATGATGAGAAATGAATGAATATATCAGAATACTTGTAAGGAAATATGTGAGCGGCACCTTGTCCGATGAAGAAGCGGTAAGACTCGCCGGGTGGATAAAGGCGTCGAAAGAAAACTCCACGCTTTTTAGGGCTGAAGTGCGCAGGATTGAAGAAAACCGGCCGACGACCTCGGATGCGGTGGATTTCTGGAACCGCGTCGCGAAGGAAAAATTCGCGGAGAAAAAACCGATGACAAGGAGAATATGGTGGAAATATGCCGTAGCAGCAGCGGCAGCGGTGGCCGTCGTAGTCAGCGCGTCGATGCTTATTCTCAATTTCGGCAGACAAAACGAGCCCGAAAGGAAACTCGCTGAAGTGCAGGTTCAGACATCCGAGAAATCTTTTGTAGCACCTAAAGAGTCAGTCATCTACACCGCATCCGGCGATGAGAGGAAAACCGTGATACTGCCCGACGGCACCAAGGTTATGCTCAATTGTGGAGCAAAACTGATTCTCGCGGACGACTTCAACGAAACTGAACGCTGCGTGGACTTGGACGGAGAGGCATTCTTTGATGTCGCAAGAAACCCCGAGAAACCATTCATCGTGTGTTGTCGCGACAACGAATATATCGTCAGGGGCACATCGTTCAACATCTCCTCTTATGCAAATGACCGTTTTTCCATCGTCACCCTGCATACGGGACGGCTGGAAGCCCGCGTACATGAAGATGTCATCATGCTCAAGCCTGGAGACGAGTTGAGAATAGACAGGAGCATGAACCAGATTTCCAAACTGACTGTCGATATTTCCAACTCCGCCAAATGGAGGGACAGCGGACAGTTGACATTCTCATCGCTTCCGCTGAAATATGTTGCTAACCAGCTATCGCACAAGTACAACGCAAAAATCAACGTGCATGGTTCGATAGAAGACATCGCCTACGACGGACAGCTTGACAAAGAGTCACTGCAGGATGCCCTCCGCCTGATTTCGATGACCGCGCCTGTCGAGCTTTCGGTCACGGAGTTCAAGGGAGAATACTACATCTCGCGCAAATCATCTGAAAAACAATAAAACCAACAAAAATATGAAACCACAAGTTAAGACATTAAAAGACGGATACGAGGCTCCGACAATTACCAGCTTCGCGATGTCGCCTGAAGCGGGCTTCTGCATTTCCGGCCTTTCCAATGAGGAAGTCACGATTGACAGAAGATGGATATGGGAAGATGAACCTGTAAACGAATAGCCCTATGAAAAAGTTCATACTACCTATGGCGGCGCTTAGCCTCATTGCGGCAGCAGCCTGCACAAAGAATGAATTTGATTCTCAGAACGTTCAGAACAATGAAGGGCGAACGGTTCTGACAGTGGAACTTCCGGGAGAGACCAAGACCATCCTCGGTGATGCACAGGGCGATGTCCGCCCGGTACTTTGGAGCAAGGGAGACCAGATTTCAGTCAATGGGGTCGCTTCCCAAGCCCTTGACATTGAGAGCAATGCAGCTTCGGCAGATTTCACGCTCAATGCCGGACTGACAGCACCGTATTCCATCATTTACCCTGCCACCATGGTCAAGGATGGAAGCTCGGTCATCACCCTGCCCTCACAGCAGAAAGCTGCATCCGGTGACAACATCGTTTCCGGTTCGCTGCCTATGGCCGGATATTCCACCACGCTGTCAGCAAAGATGGGACAGTTATGCGGAATCTTGGGAATACATCTCAAGGCAGGTTCACAGACAGGCCTGATTCGCTACATTGAAGTCACGGCAACGGGTGGCGAGCCGGTGAGCGGAGATTTCAGCGTGGATTGTCAGTACTGCAAACTATCTTCGGAAGCTCAAGGTGTGAATGTGATTAGAATGGAGGTTCAGAAAGCCCTTTCAACGGAGTCCGCAAGCGCATTCAATGTCATTCTTCCGGCCGGGGTCTATTCCCAAGGATTCAGCGTCAAGGTCGTTGACGAGAACGGACAGGCTATGATTAGGAACATCGGAGGAAGCCGTGAACTCGAAGCCGGAAAGTTGATGCTGATGCCGGAACTGACATTCGTGCCTAACGGCGAGGAGAAGGGTGTGGAGATTGCTACGCCGGAGGAATGGAACTCTTTCGCGACTGCTTATAACGCCGGGAAATATCCGGATTCACAGATTGCAACCATTACTGCCGACTTGAATTTCTCGTCAGTTAGCGCCGATCAATTTGTCACATTGGGACTTCGTGACGGAGCGAAGCAGTCCCCTAATGGATCGACTAAATATTTTGCCGGAACACTCAACGGAAACGGGAAAAAAATAATTAATCTTAAGTCAGATGTTCCTTTCATTCAAGCTATTGGAACAGGCGCTTTGGTGCAGGATATCAACATCGACGAAACTTGCAGTTTCACACCATGGTACGGCGGGGAAAAGCAACTTGAATTCGGTTCGCTAATTGGTTATTGCTCCGGAGGCACTGTAAAGAATTGCACCAGTGCAGCAAGCATAACCGTTTCGCAGTGTAACGCGACAGCGAACAAAGCGCCGCTTTATATCGGAGGTCTTATCGGAAGGAACCGTGCTGCGGCTATAAGCGACTGCACAAGTGCAGCAACTATTGTTTCCGACAAAACTTATGTTACGGACGCAAAGGCCAAGACCAGTCTATATATCGGAGGATTTACCGGCTACTGCTCGAATCCGAACGGCGTGCTTGAGAACTGCACCAATACAGGAAATATTTCAGTGGCTTCCACGGCCCGCTATATCTATGTTGGAGGCCTCTGCACAAGATGCTCTGCCGGAACAATCACAGGATGTACCAATTCTGGTACAATTGAAGCCACTATGGCACGGGCGTCGGGGGATCCTTGTATGTTTCTTCGCCTTGGCGGCCTGTTCAGTATCATCGATACGGATGAAGAATCTTCACTGACGGTCAGCGGCTGCTCGAATTCGGGTGCCATCACCTCTCGCTCTAATGTCAAGCAATTGTATGTGGGAGGCATCGCTGGACAGGTGGACGCATTGAATGCGACTTTGATAGATAATAAAAATTCCGGGAACATTACTACAACCAAAAGAATGAGATACCTCTATTGTGGAGGACTGTTTGGATGTATAGAGCAACCTTTGACACTCAGTCTGAACGGAGAACCTCACACCGGAACAATCAAAATCGGTTCTGTCGAATCAAGCACTTTCACATCAGTCTATTGTGGTGGTATCATAGGGAAGACAAATGCTGAATTGACAATCAGTGGAGATGCCACATGGAAATCAAAAATTACCAAAACTACTTTAGGAACAGACATTGCAGCGGAATCATTCTTAGGTGGTATCTGTGGTTGCGCCGATGGTGGGACCATATCAATTTCCGGAATGAAATCCGGTGGTACCATTTCTGTTGATACATTGGCTTTTTCCAAATCTGGAATAGGCGGCATTTTAGGCTGCGGTACAAAGGGAGCGACAATTTCTAATTGTGCAAATTCGTCCACAATCTCCGCGAAGACAAGCAAAGCGGTAATTGAAGAAGATATCTATTCCGCCCATATCGGCGGAATCGCCGGAAGAGTCTCAGGAGGAGCGACGGAGATAAAACACTGTACAAATTCCGCTCGTGTCGAAAACAGACATTGGAACAACAACTTGTGGACATCATACCTTGGGAATATGGTAGGTGCCATCGTAGGAAGTATTGGATACCAGAGCGACAACACTTTTTCTTCCGTTATTGATGATTGCCATAACACCGGTATTGTTTACGCCTATCGCGGGGCTGCCGGAGGAATTGCCGGATATATTTCAAATACAACCGTCACGAATTGCAGTTCGGAAGGAAATATTACACGTTCAGCGCCTGGTGGAGGTATTACAAGCATTGCCGAGAACTGCGAAATATCGTCCTGCTATGTGAAAGGAGATTTTATTGGAAAGAAAGGGGGCAGTGCAATAGGTTATGCCGGTGGAATAATTGGAGACGCTATCGGTTCATCCGCTGATGATTGCAAATATCTGGGAACATTGACCTCGGATGCGGCAGCCTTCGGCAGCATCATAGGCAAGGCCGACGACGCAAGTTCAGCCGGCGTGACAACATCCTGCGGCTTCGGCGGAACCATCAACGGCACCACAATCACCGAACAAACCGACCTCAGCACCTACGCCATCGGCAGCACCACCGGCACACGAGGAACGTTCTATCTCTGGGACGGAACACTCTAAGGGACACTCTAAGGGACACTCTAAGGGACACTCTAAGGGACACTCTAAGGGGAAAACCAAAAGCGTTTCCAGGTCGGAGAAAACACAAAGAATACATACGAAAACATCGAAATATGAATCTCTTCATGAAAAGATTGCGCATCGCCGCCTTTTCCGTGATGATGACATTATGCACCATCCTGTCGTCGCCCTGCGTGTTCGCCACGCAAGCACGGCAGGAGCCGGTCATAAGCATCTCTGCGAAGAACCTTCCTTTGCGGGAATTCATTGCGGCAATCGAAAAGAAATGCAGCTACACCTTCTTCTACAGCGTACAGGTTCTTGAAAAGGCCGGGAACGTTTCGGTAGAAGCCGAGAACCTTCCTGTAAGTGAAGTTTTGGAAAAGGCATTGGCTGGAACGGGCTGCACGTTTGAGGTGCTCGGAAACAAGATTGCCATAAAGACCGACGTCAAGTCCGCGACAACGGATAATGGCAACTCAGGAAATCAGACTAAAGACGATGCCCCGGCAAACTCCGGGCAGACCGCGCATGTCGTCTCCGGAATAGTGAAAGATTCACAGGGGCAGCCGATGCCCGGCGTGGGAGTACTCATCGAAGGAACGGCAACCGGAGTGATTACCGACAATGATGGTGTCTTCGCCATCAGCGTCCTGCCTGAGCAGCAGCTCAGGTTCAGTTCAATGGGCTACAAGGACGAAGTAGTCAAGGTCGGGAGTCGAAGGGAGCTGAATATCAGGATGATGGACGACGTTCAGGTGCTTGAGTCCGTGGTCGTCACGGCCTTCGGAATGAAGCGCGACGAGAAGTCTCTCGGCTACGCCACCACCAAGGTAGATGGGGCAAATTTCTCCAACGCTGCGGCCTCTTCCAACTGGCTCGGAGGACTTGCCGGCAAGGTGGCGGGTCTGGCGATTGACAGGACAAACTCCGGTCCGGGAGGCTCAATGCGTGTAACGCTGAGGGGCGAATCGTCAGTGGATTTGGCGAACAACTCGGCGCTGTTCGTCATCGACGGAGTCCCGATGTTCAACACCTCCACATCATCAACGGCCGGAGGAGATGATTCGACATTCTCGATAGACTACGGCGACGGAACGGGTGACGTCAATCCCGATGACATAGAGAACATCACTGTTTTGAAAGGACCGGCCGCCACCGCACTCTATGGTTCAAACGCAGCCAACGGAGCCATCATCATAACCACGAAATCGGGTGGCAACCAAGACTCCAAGATTAGCGTTTCCTACAACACCAACGTAATGTTCGAGACGTTGGCTACATCACCGGACCTCCAGTACGAATATGGACAAGGCTCGAATCCGGACTATTACTATTACCTAAAAAGCGGCGACGCTCTAAAAGGCTCGGGCTACCATCCGGTGCCGGAGTACAAGAGCACTGTCTCTCTGGAATCATGGGGACCGATGATGGACGGCTCGCTTCAGTATCAATACTATGACGACCGCTATTCCATCGGAGGCACAAAGAATGAGGAGGGCGACTTCCAGCGAACCGCCACCCCTTTCGTGAGCCACGGGGACTGGTTCAAGGACTATTTCCGCACAGCATACGTGGTCAGCAACTCTCTTTCCGTCTCAGGAAAGATAAACAACAAGAACTCCATAAGAGTCACATTCAGCGACACGCGCGGCGACATGATGGTTCCGAACACGAACTACAACAAACAGTACATATCGCTCAAGACCGCGAATAATCTTGCTAAGTGGCTGTCCGCCGAGACTTCGGTAAATTTCAAGCGCCAGCAGTGCGACAACATCCCGACATCGTCCGGATATGGCTCTACCTCAGTGATGTACAGCCTCTGGACCTACGCCCCCAACGTTGATATGTCGTGGGCAAAGAACTACTGGCTTGCAGGGCAGGAGGGCATTGCGCAGGACACCAACCTGTCCGGAGGCAAGAACAACGCCTATTTCATCGCCAACGAATGTACAAACGACCAGTTGAAAAACCGCGTCTATGGCAACACCAAGTTCGACATCACTTTCTGCAAGGGACTTACCCTCATGCTGCGCGGAGGTCTTGACATGAGCAACGACTTCCGCACGCAGAGACAAGCCACATCCACTCAGGCGAATCCAGAGGGATGGTATCGCGAGCAGAACATCACTTCGATGCAGTTCACGGGAGACTTTCTTCTGAAGTATGACACGGAACTCGGGGCTGACTTCCATTTCACAGGAAATGTCGGTGGCAACATCCTCAGCCAGAACTACAGGAGGCAGTTCCAGACGGCGGACAAGCTCAAGCAGCCTGGAGTCTATTCTCTTGCCAACTCCCTCGGGGAGATAAAAGTCGACAACTACGGCTACAAGCGCCAGACCAACTCACTGTATGCGCTTCTCCAGTTCTCGTGGAAGAACGCGATTTTCCTCGATGTGACGGGCCGCAACGACTGGTCCAGCACACTTCCTGCGGAGAACCGCTCCTATTTCTACCCGTCAGTCTCAGCAAGTGCCGCCCTCAACGATCTCTTCGACTTCGGACGCACAAACGGACTGGTCAATCTGATGAAAGTCCGCGCATCATGGGCGCAGGTAGGACACGACACCTCGGCCTACCGCATCGAGGAATATCTCGCAAGCACCAAGTTCCCTGGCGGCGTTGCACTCCCATCCGCGAAATCCAACAGCTCTCTGAAACCTGAAATCGTCACTTCATGGGAGGTAGGCGCGGACATAAGGATGTTCCGCAACAGGCTGAAAATGGACATCGCCTATTATGAC
This sequence comes from uncultured Bacteroidales bacterium, assembly GCA_900545245.1. Lineage (GTDB taxonomy): Bacteria > Bacteroidota > Bacteroidia > Bacteroidales > UBA932 > Cryptobacteroides. The sequence continues at coordinate 78,774 of UQYV01000010.1, read as the reverse complement.
GGAACGTCGAAGAACCTGATTGCCGATATGCCCGTTTCATACGGAACCGGAGCCAGCAGCGTATATACCAACGCCGGAACCATCCGCAACTGGGGAATGGAGCTTACAGCATCCGGAATACTATTGAAAACCAATGACATCCAGCTTGAACTCGGCCTGAACTGGTCGTTCAACCGCAACAGAGTTCTTTCCCTCGGAGAGGGCATTGACTCATGGATTGTAGCCAGATATTCCTCCCACGCGCTGATGACCGCCTATGAAGGCAGTTCGCTCACGTCTATGTACGGAAAGGGTTACAAGAGGGCGCCGGAAGGTTCCTATGCAATAGGCAGCGACGGCATGATGCAGGATGTTTCCGGCATGGTCGTTCTGGACAAGCAGGGCAAACCACAGACCGACGAAGATCTGCAATACATCGGTGACTGCAGCCCAAAATGGCGCGGCGGCTTCAATCTGTCGTTCCGTTGGAAGGACATCAAGGCATCGGTAAGCTTTGATGGTCAGTACGGCGGTCATGTGTTCTCCTACACCAATTGGGTGCTGAACTACCGTGGAAAGGGAACGGGCACACTCACCGGACGAGAAGGAGGAATGATTGCGGAGGGCGTGGTCCTGATGGATGACGGGAACTATAAAATCAACGACTATACGATTCCGCGCAACGAGATTTCTGAATACTACCATTCTGCTTTCAGCAACACCAATGCGGAGGCGAACTTCGTCAGCACGCAGTTTCTCAAGCTTCGCGAGGCACGCATCGAGTATTCGTTCCCCAAGAAACTCCTTGCAAGGACCAGGGTTATACGCGGTCTGTCCGTGGCCGTCTATGGCAACAACCTCTTCTGCTGGAGCGAGTTCCCGGGCTGGGATCCGGAAGGAGTGTCGATGAGGGGAAGCGCGATTATCCCTGGATTTGAAATCCTCCAGATGCCGTCCGGAGCGCAGTATGGAGCGAACCTGAAAATAACGTTCTAATAGAGAGTGAATATGAACAGATTTTTAAGATATATTGTAGTTGCAGCAGTTATTGCGGCGGCATCGTCCTGTTCGAAGTTCGACGAGATGAACAAAAATCCGTATGCGCTCAAGGACGCGCCGGCGGAGTCCTTCGTTCAGCCGATTCTCTACAACACTGAATACACCCTTGTCTCTCGGTCATACGACCTCATGTCCGAGCTGATGCAGTACAGCATCAACTACAACACCGAAGTGACGTCGCAGATGAACTATAACTACTCCATCACGGAATCCACCGACGCATCAATTTGGCTTGGTCTGTACATCCAGGCAGGCAATGCCGAATATATGCTCGCGCAGGCTAAAAAGGAGAGCAACCCCGCAATGAAGGGAGTTGCTATGGTTCAGAAGGCACTGGTGATGTCGAACATCGTGGATGCCTACGGCAATGTCCCCTACTTCGACGCGCTGAAGATTGCTCTCCAGAAGGATGACGTCAGCTACACGATGAAATATGACGACATGAAACTCATATATTCCGATCTTTTCGCCCTTTTGGAGGACGCGAACTCCGCATTCGTTGAGGCAGATGAGATGAAGAATTCGGGTGAACTTTCACAGACTGATTTCAGCCCGTTGTGCGACTACATGTATGAGGGAAACGTCGACAAATGGCGACGTCTTGGCAATTCGCTCTACCTTCGTCTGCTCATGAGGGCTTCGCTGAAAGTCGAGGAAGAAGGCGGAATCATGGACATGAGCGGCACGGATAGACCGGATTTCAACGTAAGAAACAAGATTGCGGAACTTTATGACTGTTTCGTTTCCGAAGGCGGGGACTATGCGCTGATGCGAGGCCGGAGCGACGCCGCACTGGTCGGTTTCAGCAAGTATAACTCCGCTCTCTACACTCCGTTCTATTCGACGACTTCGGGAATATGGAACAGCGTCATCGCCTGCGAAACCCTCGTCAACAAAATGTATAACAAGAAGAAAGGTCTCTCCGACCCACGTTTCTACTATTATTTCACACGCCCGCTCGGTGCTCCAACCCAGCTTTTCAAAAGTGATCTTGACGAGTTTCTCGAAACTCATGTATCGGCAGCAGGCAATTCACAGGTGGGAAGATACCCGCGCGGTGCCGGCAATTCGGTCGGCAATCTTCAGAACGCTGAACATTATGCCCTGATGAACTATTCAGAGCTTCTGTTCATATTCGCCGAAGCCGGGCAACGCGGACTCATAGACATCAGCTATCCGGAAGTGAAGCGGCTCTATCTTGAGGCGGTCGAGCAGTCTGTCCTCGAATGGAACACGGAGGAGACTCACGACAGCGAGACCATGACGGCATTCCTCGGCATCCTTTCCTCTGAAATCGAGGCAGACAATGCGCTTGAGACCATTCTCACCCAGAAATGGATTTCGATGTTCTGGGTAGGCATAGAATCTTGGTGCGACTACAGGCGCACGGGCTACCCTATTCTCAAGACAAACGGTCCTGCTGCCGGCAACAACTACATTCTGCCCACACGCCTAAGGTATCCTGCTGACGAGAAGTACCGCAACCCTGTCACCTATCAGGAAGCGCTTGACAGCTGGCTCGGCGGGACGAACAATATGCAGACAGACCTGTGGTGGGCGTCAACGACGGAAAGTCGAGGCAACAGGCTGCGCGGAAGAAAATAACAGACAAGATAAGTTTTTGATATGAAAGGATATAATATACTATTGCCGCTGATTCTGTCGGTCATCGCAGCAGGCTGTTCAAAGGAACCTCATGACAATCAGAAGAAGGAACTGAAGCCCATAGAGTTCAGTTGCACCTACAATGACGCTGAAGTCAAGTCGCTGCAATTCAATTCGGCCAGCAGAAGCATACGCGTCGGAGTAACGCTCAACAATCAGGACATATACTGGAACATGGCATCGGATGCCGATTGGTGTCAGGTCGTGGAGGAGACCCACAAAGGAGACGGCGGATTCACCTTGAACATTCTCGCAAATGGCGAGTATTCAGACCGCGAGAGCGCGAACATCACTTTCGTCTCCGGGCAATATAAATGTTTGGCAATTCAGGTCAGCCAAACAGGCAACGTATTTATTGTCAATAAGCTGTTCTCCGTAAGTTCCAAAACGTCAGGAACAGAAGAACTTGAAGTTTCTGTAATGGACGGAGTGGAATGGGAAATTGTCGGAAACGACTGGATGTCAGCCGCCAAAGTTGGTACCCCAGTCTCTGAAAACGGCGTGACCAAGACAAAGGTAAGTGTCAGCTGGAACGCCAACGAGTCAGCAGCGCGGTTCGGCTCCATAGGCTTCCGCCGGGCGGACCTGACCGAACCGGATTCGCAGTTCAGTGTCTTCCAGTTCGGAAACGAAATGACCTATGACAATGAGGGCAACATCGTTCTGCCGGCTCAAGACTGTCCTTCCGTAAAGATAACCGTACCTGCATCCGGAGTGAGTGCAATAGCTCTGCCGGAATGGATTACCTATTCCGTGGAAAGAAATGAGAACAACACCGACACCTATAGTTTTGTCGTTGCCGACAATCCAAGCGACACTCGGACCGTACGCAGGCCGCAAATTACTTTTGATGTAGCGGACAAGGATGCGGATGTCGTGCTTCCATCGATTAAGCAGGAATATTATACGGTGAACGGGATTATGTCCGCCGATGGTCTGAAACTGTTCGCGCAGACGGTGAATGAGGGCGGAGACATAAGTGAATGGCAAAAAGACGGCAAGGTCGTATTACTGAACAACATAGATATGTCGTCAATGTCAGGGGAATGGATTTCTGCCGGAACAACAGCACATCCGTTCACGGGGGTTTTCGACGGACGGTACAGAAAGATTCTGAACCTGAAAGCATCCTCTCCGCTTTTCGGAATATGCGAAGGCGCGTCCATTTCAAATGTCGTAATCGACGAATCATCGGCATTCTCCACAAGTGGGGAATATATGACAGAATGCTTTGTCGCGGCTCTTGCCGGTTCACTGACGGACTGCATGGTTTCCGAATGCAACAACTACGCGAAAGTGACGATGAGTGCGTCATCGCTGAATGCATCTACCTCGGCGTTTGTCGGAGGGCTTGCGGGACGTTCACAAGGCAGTACAATCATAAGCAACTCCCACAATTACGGCTACGTCAATGTCACCGATGCCTGCAAGACGGCCAGCGGACAGGGGCAGTTTCATGTAGGAGGCCTCGCGGGCATGAACGGCGGAAGCATTGACAAGTGTTCCAACAACGGAACAGTGTCGGATGCGGCGGTGTCATATAACCATTATCTCGGTGGCGTCACCGGCTCAAACGCCGGAACCGTTAAGGACTCCAAAAACTGCGGTCGCGTCACAACTTCCGCATTGAGACTCGTTGACAACACAAATGACGCATCACGCTACATCAGCATGGGCGGCATCGTCGGATGGAATATGACGGACGGAGCAATCAGCGGCTGCACCAACGATGCCGGACTGGTATCGGGTTCAGACGTCAAGATTCAGCGCATAGGCGGAATCGCGGGCTATCTTGAAGGTGCGCATCTTTCCGGAAACGCCAATACAGAAAACGGAAAGTGCGACATAAACGGAGCCACAACCGACCAGAGAGGTGTCCGTCAGTTGTCATTGGGCGGGCTATATGGTGAATTTGTCTGCGACGCCGTGCTGGACCTGAGCAACGATGGGGAGGTTTCTGCCGGTGTCCTCAATGTTTCGGAATATGAAAACAACACGAATTTCACAACCGTCTTTGTCGGTGGGCTAATTGGACGCGGTTGCGTGTCATCCGACCTTACGGTGAAGCATCCTCTGTGGAAATCGACGATAACGCTGAATGTGAAAAACAAAGAATACGGAAGTTTTGCACTCGGAGTCGGAGCTGTCGTGGGCAGCGCCGGAGTTTTCGGAGACAAACCATCAGGAGGTCATCTTACGGTCGAGGACGCCGCGACGGAAGGCTACATCACCTTGACAGCGAGCAAGAACAATGCTCTGAAGCATAAATACTCAGGTCTTGGAGGTGTCGTCGGATTCGTCTCCACAGGCGGAGCCACACTTCTCAGATGCACAAACGGCACAAACATAACACAGTCACAAGATTGTGCGAAGTCTAACGGCTATGCCCAGCACGCCGGAGGAATAGCCGGAGTCATCATGGGCGGCGACTCGGAAATAAGGGACTGCCACAACACCGGAGAAATAGACAACGAGCACTACAACAACAATCCGTGGAATGTGAGCGGGCAGCAGTGCGGCTCCGCAGCCGGAATCATCGGAGCTTACGGATATAACAACAGTTATAATGGCTCTCTGGCGATTTCCGGATGCACCAACTCCGCTTCCGTCAAGTCCTATAGGGGCATGGCCGGCGGAATAGCAGGCTATCTGCGCAACGCCAAAATCTCCGATTGCAGCAACACCGGAACAATGGCGAACGGCACCCGCGCTTACGTCGGAGGAATCATCGGCATCGCTGACAAAACTGCAATCACAAACTGCACTGCAACCTGCAAGGTCAGCGGCACGTCCGCCGGTTCCGAGATTTTCAGCGGTGGTGGCGTAGCAGGAATACTCTGGACCGGTTCAAGCTGCAATGAGAGCTCTTTCTTCGGAGACGTCATCAGTCAAACAGAAAAGCCCAAGTCAGGCGAAACAGCCGGCAGTATTGCCGGTTCAACAGCGTCGGGAACGACTATAAGCGGTTGCAAGGCAGGAGGAAATGTCCGCGGGAATGCCGTCACGGGCTCCAATTACTCATCTTTCATCGCCGGAGACAGCAATGCAACCATCTCCTCATGCACTTATTGGGACGGGAAATAATCGTTAAAATGAAGAAAATATCCATATTATTGTTGCTGCTGGCCGGTCTCTGGTCATGCACTCCTGCAGCCAAACCATCGGAGACTCCAGGGGACGAGCCGGGTGAAACAAACATTCGAGGAATAATCTATGACGACAGCGCACAGCCGATGGCGGGTGTAATCGTGTCAGACGGATTCCAATGCGTCAAGACCGGAGCCGACGGTCGATTTGCGATGGAAAGCGACTTGGACAAGGTGAAATTCGTGTCCGTTGTCCAGCCTTCGGGCTATCAGGCGGCTGTGGCATCCGGCAAACCGCAGTTCTGGAAAAGGCTCGGCAGAGGCGATGCCCAGCAAATCAACGGAAGCTATCAGCTCCGGTTCACGTTGAACAAGATCAAGGCTGACCCGGAAAGGTTTTCAATGATTATCGCAGGAGACCCCCAGCCGCGCGCTGCATCGGCAACCTACGACAATTTCGCCTACCATTCGCTTGATTGCTGCGAGGATCTGTGGAAGGATATAAGTGAATATACTTCCACCATCAGCGGACGCCCCATCTATGGAATGATGCTTGGCGATATCGTTCATGAAAATATGTCGCTGTATGCTAACTACTGCAAGAGCCTCGCGAAACTGGACTTCCCATTCTACAGCGTAATCGGCAATCATGACAATGACCCCACTGCGGCCAACGACGATGCGGGCGCGGCATATTTCGAAAACAATCTCGGCCCGAGGAACTATTCCTTCAATGTCGGGAAGTTTCATGTCGTTGTTCTCGACAATCTGATAATGCGCCTTAATTCGTCAGGACAGCTCAAGGATTACGACCAAGGACTTACTGACGACATTTGGAAATGGTTGCAGAACGACCTGTCATACGTGGATTATTCGACTCCTCTCATCGTCTGCGCACATTCACCGATGTTCATGATTGCATCGGGCACCGACCGCTCGCAGACCACGACGACCCGTCACGGCGCGGACTACGCATTGCTTCTTTCAAAGTACAAGAAAGTCTATGCGTGGGCAGGTCATGTACACAACAGCTTCAATTATGTCTATGAGGCCGCCTCAAAGTTCCCGAACATCGAGGTGCACACTGTTTCAAGGGCGACGGGGGCACTATGGATTAACGAGTGGCTATGCGAAGACGGCACCCCGCGCGGCTACATTGTAGCGGAAGCAGATGGCGAGAACCTGTCATGGCAATTCAAGCCTATAGCATATCAGAGCAAAACGGCCGTCGGAGAGATTCCATCATATACCCTGAGGGATTTCACCTTCAATGCCGACGGAGTCGCGATGCGTGGCGGAAAGAAACTGGATGCAACATACCAATTGCGGGCATATCCGCGTGGTACATACGACGATAAATATGTCTATGCCAACGTTTTCATGTATGACGAAAAATGGGGCGATGTAAAATTCACATCGTCAAAGAACGGCTCCGCTGTCATGAGCAAAGTGACTGAAAAGAACAGAAAATATGACGCGGCCTACAAGGAAGTCTTCGATTTCTACAAGGCCTCCGGCTCCGCGCTCAGTTCATCTGCGGATTTCAAGCTTTTCGACAATTCTGGCAATGTAGCCACTCCGGTGACGCATCTTTTCAGATGCTATTCGTCCGCAGAGTCCGACTCGGGAACCGTCACTGTCACGGACCGTTTCGGCAATGAATACTCCACAACTGTTTCATGGTAACTCAGGTTTCGCAAGTGCGAAACACCACTTTTGAGCCCTTGTGGCGAAGGCAAGTCCTCTCCCCGAGGGAGAGGACTTAGGAGAGGGGTAACGTGGACAGAAAAAAGTGCGTGGGACTTGAGAGCTTGATAAAAGAGATAAGTTTAATATTCGCAAGAAGTTAGAATACTTGCGAAACTTGAGATGGTAATTAAAGTTTATGAAGAGATTAGTTTCCATTTTCCTGCTTCTCCTTCTGGCGGTTGTCGCCTATGCAGAAGGCATCGGAACTTATAAGGATTTGTTGGAGTTCGCCTCCGCGTGCAACTCCGGACAGAGCATTGAAAAGTGGAGGTCGGAGGACGGCTCCGTCTGCCTGACTGCTGACATTGACATGTCCAAGGTCAAGAAGTTCAACGGCGTCCAGTCTTTCGGAGGCGTGTTCGATGGTTGCGGATTCTCTATCCTTAACTGGAAGACTCAGCGGGGACTTTTCGGAAAGATTCTTGACGGCGGAGCGGTCCGCAACCTAAAAATCGGAGAATCCTGCTCTATGAAGGTCTCAAGCGGCAATACCGAATTTTATGCCGGATTCATAGCCGACGTGAACGAGGGCATAATAGAGAACTGCGAGAACCACGGAAACATCAGCCACCGTTCCGGATACACAGAAAAAGACATTTATGTCGGCGGCATAGCAGGTGTCAACAAGGCCTCGGTGTTGCACTGCCGTAACTTCGGGCAGATAGTGTCGAAAACAGTCGGCGCGGAACAGATCGGTGAGCTCTCCGTCAATCTCGGAGGCATAGCAGGAGGAGGCTTTCTGAAGACGGAGATGTGCCCAGTCATCGCTTGGTGCGAGAATCTCGGAAGCATTGATTTCAACGGAGACTCTCCAGTTTGCAATGTCGGTGGCATTCAGGGAAACGGCTTCAAGGTGCCGGTGAAATTCTGCGTAAACAGAGGCGACATAATGGCCGAGACGGCGGCGGGAGAGCCGCGTAATGCCGCATTCATATCCCAAGCTCGTGTCGGAGGCATTGCCGGCATGACAAAAGGCGACATCATGTGCTGCGACAACTTCGGAAAGGTCAGTTCCTCCGGCCCGCACTCCCCTATGACAGGAGGAATCTGCGGTATGCCTCACGCCGCGATAGTCCTCGGAGACTGCGTCAACTATGGCATGGTGCGCATCACCAACGATTCTCCAGGTTCCGTCGGCGGCATTGCAGGTTCAGTCAACAGGCCCGTCCACATACGCGGCTGCATAAACCGGGGTGATGTCGCGTTCGACGGATTCAGCCCTGACAGGCGCTCTGCCTGCGGCGGCATAGTCGGCTCCGTCGGGGTCAAGAAAGACGCGAAGGACGGAGGCTATGTCCGCAACTGCGCCAATTACGGGAATGTAACAAGCGGCGCGGGCGGCAACAAGTTTGAGAATAATGCCAAGGCGATACACACCGGAGGTATTGCAGGATGGACGGCCGGTTCGGACCAGGCGACAGTTATGCTGAAGGATTGCTCAAACTATGGCAAGGTGACATCTGCCGGCGGGAGGTGCGGGAACATTTCCGGAGCCTGTGTCAAGGTCACGACAGGAGGCGAATATCCCGATGATTGGGCTGAGGCTGCTGAACTCATGTCCGACGGAAGCAATGTGTTTGGCAGGGTCACTGACACTGAAGGAAATGCAATCGCCGGCGTTGTGGTCAGCGATGGTCTCCAGAGCGTCCAGACCGATGGATATGGCTATTATTCCATGCGCAGCAATCTCGAAGACGCCGTATTTGTCTACATTTCATTTCCTTCGGAATATGAGATTTCTTCCGTCAATGGCCGTCCGTCCAATTACAGACGCATCGCACGCTATCAGAAGGCAGTTATGGCAAATTTTAAACTTGAACCTCGCAAGAGCGCATCGGACAAATTCACTCTGCTGATGATTGCAGACCCGCAGATGCGTCCGTTCGGTGTCGATAATTCCGCAGAGGCATATAAAAATTCAGTGATTCCCGATGCAGAGGCGTTCAGAAGCGGGGTGAACGGTGACTGCTATTCCATAGACCTCGGCGACCTCGTGTATAACTATCTGACTGCATACGACGACTATCTTGACATCACCGAAGGTCTCAAGTGCCCGACATTCAACGTTATAGGCAATCACGATTACGACCAGACCACCCTCTACGCCTCCCGTCTCGGCACAATGCACTACGAGACATACATCGGACCGCTCCACTACTCCTTCAACATCGGAAAGATGCACTTCATCGTTCTTGACGACATCGTTTATAACAGAATGTCAGCCAATGAAACATACCGTTCTGGTCTGGAGGACAACACATTGAAATGGCTGGAGGGGGACCTAGCGTTCATCCCTCACGACACTCCCCTTGTGGTCTGCGCGCACTCGCAACTGTTCAAGAAGCGTTCGAGCCATTCGACCCGAGGTCTGAACTACAAAGGCTACAAGGAACTTTTCTCGCGCTATTCAAAAGTCTATTCCTGGGCCGGGCACAATCACGAGAACTACAGTTACGACTATGCCGGCAAGGGTTTCGGATTGGACAACATATCCTGCATCACTGTCTCACGTGCCACAGGAGCCCTCCGTCTTAACAAGTACCTGAACAGCGACGGCACCCCTCAGGGCTACATGGTGGCAGAGGTCGAAGGCAAGTCCATGCGCTGGTACTACAAGTCTCTCGGCCGCGACAGCAGCTACCAGATGAAAGTCTATCCTCCGCGCCGCACCGACGGGGCGAAAATCATTGCGAACATCTGGAACTACGACGACGGCTGGAGCCGTGTAGAATGGTGGGAGAACGGCAAAAAAGTCGCCGATATGCGTCAGACTGAAATGGAAGACCCGGACTATGTGGACATTTTTTCAGAAGTGAAGAACGCCACGACCCGAAAATACTGCGCGCCGCAGAAAAGTCACAATATGTTCGAGATCATGCCGTCTGCCAATGCCCGCTCCGGCGAGGTCCATGTCACCGACAAATTCGGTGTAACCTACATCTCTGAAATTCAGTGGTAAGGCGTCAGGAGCATGCTACATGATTATGCTTTTGACGACAAAAATTAACTGAAAAGTTCAGACAAGGTCACCTCGGCATTCACGAGGCGGTTGTGAACCGACTCGCCGAGTCCCATCGAAGTTATCATAACCATCAAAAGAGAATGAGAAGGCCTGTGATTCTTCGAGTTGCGGAATGCATCAAGTTTGTCCAGCAGCTTCTTCTCGTAATCGGCTGTTATGTAATAGCGACTTTCAGAAAACTTCATTTCACAGAGATAGTCCGTGCGCTCATCCGGTGACGATATGACCATATCCACCTGAACATTCCTGCCGTCCGGACACTGTCCGCTCCAACTATAGTCCTGACCGATTGACTTTATCCGCAGGGCATCGCGAATCTGTTCAATATGGCGCGAACACAAAAGCTCGAATGTACGGCCGCTCCAACTCTCATATTCGTGCGACCGTTGGAAATAAGTCCAGTCCCGCCGCTGCTTTTTGTGTCCCACGAAATTGAGATAGAACAAAGTGAAGAAATCGCACAACTGATAGACCGTCTCCTTCCGCCTCTTGCCGTAACGGGAGAAAGAGCGTATAATTCCACATTCCTGCAAGTTTTCGAGCATCCTGGTAAATGTCCCGCCGCCCTTAAGCTTCGTGTCAGCGAGAAGTTCATTTCTCGTCATACCATAAAATTTTCCTCCAAGCGCCCTAACTATGTCGATATATCTGTCCGCCGATTGGAACAAGCCCGTATATACATCACGAAATTCCTGATCAATCGACTTGTTTCGGAAATAAAACTCGTTGATGTTCTGGTTCAAAGTCATATCCGGACGAAGGCGATCCATATAATATGGTATGCCTCCGATGGCCATATAGCTCAGGGCTATCTCGTAATCGGACATCATAAAGCCACGGCTGGCATAATACCTCCTCGACTCCCGAAGGCTGAATGGGGCAAGGTATATTTTCTCGGTAAGCCGGCCGTGGAGACCGCCGTAATCCCTTATAACATTGTCCAGCATCCAGCTCGTAGCCGAGCCGCAGACTATCAGAAAGATATTCCTTTGTTTCGCTGCCCAGCTGTTCCAGAAATAGCCTAGTTCCTCAACAAGTTCAGACGATTTCGGTCCGGCAAGCCACGGAAGTTCATCTATGAATATGATTTTCCGGCTGCGTCCGTTCAACGCGAGCAGTTTTTTTAGAAGGTCGAAAGCGTCAAGCCAATTCTCTGGTTCCTTATAGGAAGCGTCCAGTCCATAATCCAGCAGGCTATGATAGAAATGCCTGAGCTGTGTCCTTTTGTACATCGGCTCTTCCCCATCCTCACATTTCCTGAATGTCCCGACTACGGAAAAAGCCAGTTCTCCACGAAATGCCTCATCTATAAGATATGACTTGCCGACACGGCGACGGCCATATATGGCCAGAAATTCAGACTTGTCCGAACGGTACAATCTATCAATTGTTTCCAGTTCCCGCTTTCTGCCGATGATGTTTGCTGTATTCATAGCTGTCGTTCTTTTCTGCAAATATAGTCTTCCACTGCGGAATTTCCAAAAATCTCAGCCAAAACCGAAGAAAAAGTCGCATTTTGGCTGAGATTACTTATATACAACAAGTTTAGTTATCCTATTATTTGACAAACGATTAAATGTAAAACAAAAAGAAATCTCAGCCAAAATCAAAGAAAAAGTCGCATTTTGGCTGAGATTTTTCGGTTACAGGAGAAGATGTAATTGAGCCAGAGGTTGCGAAAGGTCCCGCAGAAGCCGCCACAGGACATTCCTGAGAATAAAGCACGACAAAACTTATTGATGTCGGGATGAAATGTGCGGATTTTCATTGAGTTGTTATTATATTCTCGTAATTTTTATGTAAGTTTGCGCATTTGGGGAGATTGGATGTCGGGGAAGGTTGTTTTATTTGAACCGGGGATATGACGAAAAGGGCTTGGTCTGCTTTGATGGTTGCTGTCGCAGTGATTGCACTGTTGGCGGTTTCTTTCGTGCCCCACCATCATCATAACGGGTTTATGTGCCTTGCGGACGAGCATTATTCCTGCTCCGATTCACATGGGACTGATGTCGCAGATGTTTTGGGAGAAGCAGATTCCTGCACGACAGCGGCCCATCATTGGCACTGCGACGGCAATTCCGGACTTTGTGACGGGAAAGAAGGGCATTGCGGTGACGGCTCAGGACATAACGACGACCGGTCATATTGCATTGAAGATGAGGCTTTTCTCAATTCTCGAACAGAAAATTATCAGATGCACCTGCTTCCGCAGCCTGTGCAGTTTTTCATAGCCGTCGTCATCGCCTATCTTGCCGATGACATCGCAATCAACGACGAGGAGCACGATTTCGGAGACCTCCCGCCTTGTCTTTACAAATCAGCAAATGTCGATGGGACATTCTCCCTTCGCGCTCCCCCATTCTTCCGTGCCTGAAGCATCGGGAATATATTCTTGTGTCCTGATGATGTCAGCGCAATTCTGACAGGGATGCGGTATTGATCATATGCCGCGAATAAATGAATCACAAAACATACAATATATATGAAGAAGAACATTATCACCGTTCTTTTCTTTGCGGTCCTTTGTATTGTGGGCTGCAAATCCAAGAATGGAGCAACCGACAGTTCGGCGGCGGGACATACTCACTCGGAGTCCTGCGCACATTCACACGAAGGGCACAATCACGACGCCCATTCACACGAAGCCCACAATCATTCTGAGCACGAGCATAATCATAGTGCCCACTCTCACGACGCTCACGGACACGATGAAGGGCTGCACGCCGGAGAAATCAAGTTCAGCAAGGCTCAGGCAGAGGCGGTCGGACTTGAAACAGAAATCGTCACGCCTGCTCCATTTCGAGGAGTCATCCACACCGGCGGACAATTCCGCAACCTTCAGGGCAGCGAGGAGAACATCGTTGCCACAACATCCGGAGTACTCTACTACTCAAATCCCTCAATATCAGAGGGAACGTATATTGCAAAGGGCGAAAAAATCGCTTCGGTCAGCGCACGGCACCTTCAGGACGGAGACCCTGTCGTGAAAGCTAAAGCCATATTTGAAACTGCTGAAAAAGAATTTCATAGGGCAGAGAAACTTGTTGCGGACAAAATCATTTCAGAAAAAGATTTCGAACAGGCAAAATTGAACTATGAGACAGCCAAAGCCTCCTATGAAGGACAGGCGGCAAACCTTTCTGAGCAGGGAGTGAGCCTCAAGAGCAAGGCTGCCGGATATGTAAGCAGGATTCTTGTGGGACAGGGCGAATATGTCAGCGTCGGGCAGATTGTTGCCAAACTCGTCAGCAACAACAAGATGCAATTGGTTTCAGACCTTCCGGAGGGTCATTTCAAAGATCTCGGCAAAATCCACGACGCCAATTTTCAAGCGGCGTATGACTCCGAGGTCTATAATGTCAAGGCCCTCAAAGGACGCCTAGTCTCTTGTGGCAGAGTGGCTTCCGAGGGTTCCGCCTATATCCCGGTGACATTTGAATTCGAGAATCGCGGAGGATTCATTCCGGGCTCGTTTGCAGAAGTTTGGCTGCTGAGCGACAGCCGGGAGGATGCTTTGAGTATTCCTGTCGGAGCGCTGTCCGAAGACCAGGGCGTTTTTGCTGTTTTTGTGCGGCTTGAGGAGGAAATATTCAAACGCCAGGAAGTTACAATCGGGCACAGCAATGGGCAGCGAGTGGAGATTTTGACGGGGCTGCGGGGCGGTGAGGAGGTTGTCGTTCGCGGCACCCATCAGGTTAAGTTGGCCTCTGCGAGTACTGCTATTCCTGGTCACACCCATAATCACTGACGGGAATGAAGAAAAGGCGGTCTGCCGCGTTGCTCTGCTTGCCAAAATCCTCACAACCACTAGGTTGCTGCGGTATTTGGCTGCACTGAGCGCCTTGCATCCCATCCTTTTCTTCATCCCCTCTCACCCAAGCTTAGTGGTCTCAGAAATAAATTGCTGAAATAAATTGCTGAAATAAATTGCTGAAATAAATTGCTGAAATAAATGTAAATATATGTTAGATAGAATTATACGATTCTCGCTTAATAATCGGCTGGTCATATTGGTGGCGGCGGTGCTGCTGATGGTAGCGGGAATACATACGGCCACAACTATGGATGTGGACGTATTTCCGGATTTGAATGCTCCTACGGTCGCCGTTATGACGGAGGCTAAGGGAATGGCTCCGGAAGAAGTCGAGAGACTTGTCACCTTCCCGATTGAAACGGCTGTCAACGGAGCCACCGACGTGCGCCGTGTGCGATCATCCTCTACAACCGGTTTCTCAATTGTCTGGGTCGAATTCAACTGGGGCACAGACATCTACCGTGCCCGTCAGATCGTCTCCGAGAAAATCGCCGTCGTGCGTGACGACCTTCCTTCCAATGTCGGAAATCCTGTGCTCGGACCCCAGTCGTCAATACTCGGAGAAGTGATGTTCGTCGCACTCACTGCCGATGAAACCTCGATGCAGGAACTCCGCACCATCGCGGACTGGAACATACGACCACGGCTTCTCGCCACTGGAGGAGTTGCACAAGTCGCAGTGCTTGGAGGAGATGTCCGTGAATATCAAATACTTCTGAATCCTTCAAGGATGAAACACTACGGCATCTCGCTCGACGAGGTCTATGCCGCGGTGGACAATATGAACCAGAACGCATCCGGAGGAATACTCTACGAATATGGAAACGAATACATAGTACGCGGAGTCATTTCCACCGACAATGTCAAGGAAATCGGCAAGGCACTTGTGAAGGTCAACGGAAACAATCCCGTGACACTCAACAATATCGCCGAAGTGAGAATCGGCAATCAGTCGCCCAAGACCGGAGTCGCTTCGCACAGGGGAAAAGAAGCTGTGATTCTGACTGTCACCAAACAGCCGGCCACCAGCACGATTGAACTCAGTGCAAAACTCGACAACGCCCTCGCCGAATTGCAGAAAACGCTTCCTGCGGACGTAAAAATGTCCACCGACATCTACCGCCAGGAACGCTTCATCAACAATTCGATTGACAATGTCAAGAAATCCCTTTTCGAAGGAGGAATATTCGTCATCATAGTCCTGTTCCTCTTCCTTATGAACGTCCGGACTACAGTCATATCCCTTGTGACGATTCCTCTGTCCCTTGTCATATCCATTCTGACACTCAACGCCTTGGGACTCACAATCAACACGATGAGCCTCGGTGGTATGGCAATCGCAATCGGTTCGCTCGTGGATGACGCAATCGTCGACGTCGAAAATGTTTTCAAACGCTTAAGGGAAAATCACAATCTCCCCCCGGAGCAGCGCAGGCCGAAAGTCAATGTCATTTTCGAGGCGTCGAGAGAGGTGCGTATGCCGATTCTCAACTCCACTCTCATCATCATCGCAAGTTTCCTCCCGCTGTTTTTCCTCTCAGGAATGGAAGGCCGATTGCTGGTGCCGCTCGGAATCGCATTCATAACATCGCTTTGTGCCTCGACCCTCGTCGCCCTTACGCTCACCCCTGTACTTTGCAGCTATCTGCTTGGCAATCACAAAAATAATGACGACAAAGAAGAAAAGGAACCGATTGTCACACGCAAACTCAAAGAGATCTACGGGAAAGCCCTCAATTGGGCCCTTGGGCATAAGGCCGTCGTACTCGGCGTCACCGTTGCGCTATTTGTAGCCACACTCGTGATTTTTGCGGGACTGGGACGAAGCTTCCTGCCGCCATTCAATGAGGGTTCATTCACAATCAATGTCAGCACAATGCCGGGAGTTTCACTTGAAGAGTCCGACAAAATCGGAGCCAAAGTTGAACAAATCCTGCTCAGCATACCTGAGATTCAGACAGTTGGACGTAAAACCGGACGTGCCGAACTGGACGAACACGCACTCGGAGTCAATACATCCGAAATCGAGGCCCCGTTCATTCTCGACAAGCGCAGCAAAAACGAACTTCTTTCAGACATACGCGAAAAACTCGGGCTCATCCCGGGAATCAATGTCGAAGTCGGTGCTCCGATTACCCATAGAATCGACGCTATGCTCTCCGGAACCAGTGCCAACATCGCAATCAAACTCTTCGGAACCGACTTGAACAGAATGTATGCAATCGGAAATGAAATCAAAGAAGCCGTCAGCGGTGTGGAAGGCCTTGTGGACCTGAATGTGGAGCAACTTGTGGAACGCCCGCAGCTCCAGATTGTCCCGAAAAGGGAAATGCTCGCAAAATATGGCGTAACACTTCCCGAATTCGCTGAAATTGTGAACGTTATGCTTGCAGGAGAAAGCGTATCTCTCGTTTATGAAGGCAACCGCTCCTTCGACCTCACACTCAAAGTCGATGACGAACACAGAACGGGTGCGGAGAATATCCGGGATTTGATGATTGACGCAGGCGGAGTGAAAATTCCGCTCGGAAACATCGCCACAGTCCGTTCCGCATCAGGGCCGAACACAATCAACCGCGAAAATGTCGCGAGAAAGCTTGTGGTTTCGGCTAATGTTGCAGAAAGGGATTTGCGAGGCGTTGTGAACGATGTCCAGAAAATCATCGATGAAAAAATTGAACTTCCGGAAGGCTACCACATTGAATATGGCGGTCAGTTCGAAAGTGAGCAAGCCGCATCAAGAACTCTGCTCATCACCTCAATTTTTGCGATACTCGTGATTTTCCTTCTGATTTTCAATCAGTTCCGCAATCTCACCCAATCAGTCGTCATTCTTCTCAACCTTCCGCTTGCACTCATCGGAGGAGTCCTCGCAATCCGTTTGGGCGGCGACGCGCTCAGCATCCCTGCCATCATCGGATTCATTTCCCTTTTCGGCATCGCGACACGAAACGGAATGTTGCTGATTGAACGCTACAACGACCTGAGAATCGAAGGACACAAACTCCGTGAGAGTGTGATGATTGGCTCAAAAGACAGGCTCAACCCAATACTTATGACAGCCCTCACATCCGCCCTCGCGATGATTCCTCTTGTGGTGGGAAGTGACCTCCCGGGTAACGAAATTCAGAGCCCGATGGCCAAAGTGATACTCGGAGGCCTCCTGTCGTCGACATTCCTCAACGGATTCATAATTCCGATTATGTATATGCTTACAAATAAGGAAGATTCTCAAATCAGAAAAGAAAAGGAGATTGCAGAATGAAAAGGTTTATAATTACAACATTCGCCGTCTCGATTGCCGCAGTGGGCATCGCCTCGGCACAGAGCCACACTACGGAATCGGTGTTTCGCGAGATGGAATCGGTGCTCCGCGAGATTGAAAGCAACAACACCACCCTTGAGGCTCTCAGACACAGCGCTGAGGCGGAAAAACTTGAAAACCGCACAGGAATCAGTCTCGACGACCCCGAAATCGGATTCAACTACCTCTGGGGCGGCCCTGCGTCAATCGGGAACCGCCAGGATGTGAGCGTCACGCAAGGTTTCGACTTCGGGACAATCACAGGACTCAAGAACAAGGTTGCAAACGAACGCAACGAACTGATTGAATGGCAATACAAGACAGAGAGGATGAGCCTGCTCCTGGAAGCCAAGAATTGCTGCATCGATTTGATTTACTGGAATGCAGTTGAAGATGTTCTTGACACAAGGCTCCGGAACGCTGAAATCGTCGCAGAAGAAATGAGGAAAAAACTTGAGCAGGGAGAAGGCAACCGCATTGAATATAACAATGCACGGCTCGACCTCGCTTCTGTGCAGAACGCTCATTTCAAGGCTCACGCAGAACAGTCTGCCTTGCTCACGGAACTCTCAAGACTCAACGGAGGAAAGCGCATCGATTTCACCCTGGCTCAGTTCCCCGAGGAAAACTTCCCGGAAGATTTCAACCTGTGGTATTCCGAAGCGGAGTCGTCCAGTCCGGTTCTTGCCTACGTTAGACAGGAAATCGAAGTGAACCGCAAGGAACTCTCCCTGAGAAAGACCTCAAATCTGCCGTCGCTGACACTCGGATATATGGGCGAATTCACCCAAGGAGAACGCTACCAGGGTATCTCTTTCGGAATATCCGTTCCACTTTGGTCCAATGCCCGCAAAATTCGTCAGGCCAAAGCTGCAGTTCAGGCAGCTCAAAGCAGGGAAATTGATGCTAAACAGCAGTTCTACAGCAAGTTGGAGCAGCAGTACACGCGCACTGCCGCACTACGGGCCGTGGCGGAAAACAGCAGAGAATATCTGGAAGATTCCGACAACAGTTCGCTTCTGAAAAAAGCAGTAGAAGAGGGTAAGATTTCGGTTCCGGAATACCTCATCAGCCTTGGGCTTTACTACGATGCGGTGAACCGCTACCTCGAAGCTGAAAGGGAGTACCAAAAGGCTTTTGCCGAACTGTCTTCCTATCGGCTCTAATGAAACAACAGGTCCTAAGAAACAACAGGCTACAACAGGTTCAAAAAACAATAGACTCTAAGAAAAAATAGAGAAACATAAGTCTCGGATTGACTCTGTCAAAGGGCGGCGGAAGCGATTTTGCCGCTCTTTTTTTCGCTCATTTTTGTAAATTCTAAAATTATCAGCCATCTTTGTATGATACTTAAGTTTCGCGGAGCGAAAACAGACAATCAGTAATCGTTAAAAACAATCAGCAGCTAACGGGATATGGAATCACAGGAAAGCACAAGACAACTTAAAGTTGCCAGAGAAATACAGCGTGAAATGGCGGAGATTCTCCGCAGTAAGGGAATGGCGGCCTTCGATGGGGCATTGGTGAGCGTGAGCGGAGTGAAAATCAGCTCAGACCTCTCTGTCGCAAAGATTTACGTCAGCATCTTCCCTTCTGAAAAGGCGGGAGCCGTTATGGGTAAACTCAAAGAGAATGCACGCGGACTGCGCGGTGAACTCGGACACGCGATGGGAAAACAGCTCCGCATCGTGCCGGAAATCATCTTCTACCTCGACTCTTCACTCGACTATGTGGAACACATCGAAGAACTGCTAAAAAAGTAAAAAACAGCTAAAAGGCGGATTGCGGCGTTGCGCTGCGACAGTTTTATGAGATTAGATTTTTATATTGCACGGCGCTACCTGTTTGCAAAAAAATCGCAGAATGTAATCAACATCATCTCTGCAATCAGCGCTGTGGGTATGGCGGTGGGAACAGCGGCACTCATCATTGTGCTGTCGGTCTACAACGGTTTCGATTCTCTCGTAAAATCAATGATGAGCACAGTTGAACCGGACATCATGATAAGCCCGGCCAGGGGAAAATACTTTGTTCCGGAGGGCGATGTCTACGACTGGCTCTATGAAAACCCACAGGTTGAGAGCATCTGCGGGACCCTTCAGGAAAACGTGTTCGTGCTCTACGAAAACCGTCAGTCAACGGCACTTGTCAAGGGCGTGGACGGGATTTACGAAGAAGAGTCCAGGCTCGGAGAGCACATTGTACGCGGAGAGTTCAGCCTTCACAGAGGTGACATCCCGCTTGCCTGCGCCGGCACGGTCCTCGCCCACAATCTCGGAATCAATCCTGCATTTCTCGCAGGAATAGAGCTTTACTACCCTTCACGGACGCGACGTCTGTCAACCATAAACGCCGCAGCGTCGCTTGAAAGCGTGACCGTATGGCCGTCAGGGGTGTTCAGCATCAACAGCGAAGTGGACGGAAGGTTAATGATTGTCCCGATTGAAACGATGCGCGAACTGCTCGAACTCGAAGACGAAGTCTCGGCCGTGGAAATACGACTCACTCCGGAGGCTTCCGCATCAAAATCCACAACATCCGCAATCATACGCGAACTCCAACAGCGGCTCGGCGACGGTTTCGTTGTGAAGGACCGCTTCCGTCAAAACGAGTCGCTCTACAAGATGATGAAATATGAGAAAGCAGCCATCTACATGATTCTGGTGTTCATGCTAATAATCATATCATTCAACATCTTCGGAAGCCTCTCGATGCTCATAATCGAGAAGAAGGACGACATAGGCACCCTGCGCAGCCTCGGGGCCAAAGACAGTCTCATCCGAAGAATCTTCCGCCTTGAAGGTTGGCTGATTACCTTGAGCGGACTGGCCGGTGGTGCGGTGATCGGAACTGCGACAGCACTGGTACAGCAACGATTCGGAATAATAAAAATGCCGGGCAGCTTCCTCGTCGAGGCCTATCCGGTGCTCCTGAGTCCCGCCGACATAGCCCTGGTTTGCATCACAGTCGCCGTCATCGGCTACATCATAACCCTCATACCTTCCCGCAAGGCAACAAAACAGACACTGAATCCATGAACAAAGTCTCCCTCATCATCCCCATCTATAATGTGGAAAAATATCTCCGGCGCTGCCTCGACAGCGTCCTGAACCAGACTTGCCCCGACTGGGAAGCCGTATGCGTCAATGACGGGAGTCCCGATGGAAGCCGCGCTATTCTTGCAGAATACGCATCACGGGACAACCGGTTCAAGATTGTGGATAAGCCGAACGGAGGGCTCAGCGATGCAAGAAACGAGGGTATGAAGAATGCGTCAGGAGAGTATATCATCTACCTCGACTCCGACGATTTCATACACCCGCAGACAGTCGAGATTGCCCTCGCCCTCGCCGAAAGGAACGGGACAGACATCGTCTCGTGGTACAAGGCTCCCAACTATCGCAATATCACGGTGATACGCCACAAGTTAGGACTCGATACGATAGATTTCAGACCACGAGGATTCCGAAAGAGGTTTGACGCCGACAAGGTAAGATGCTGTGTTTCAAATGACATATACGAGCACGTGACGGAATGGTCGCACCCGAAAGGAATCACCTGGCCTCTGAAGCATTTTTACGTATGGCGTCATCTCATACGCAAGAGCGTCATTGAGGACATCCAGTTCATCAAGGGAATCACGTTCGAGGACTTCCCGTGGTGGAGTGCCGTCCTGCTGAAAAATCCGTCGGTCACGATTACATATCTCCCTTTCTATTACTACTATCCCAACTTCGGCTCCATCGACTTGAGTTCCTCCCGAATGAAGAAGGTCACTAATTGGTGCATAGGGCTTGAGCAGTCCCACGACCTCTACACTGAACGCGGCAATGACTATCAGAAGGAGATGTGGTCTCGAAACTGCAAATGGCCGACAATCTACAAGCACATTGCACGGAAAATCAGGCACTTCAATCCGAAGTCACCGGAATGTGCAGGAATTGTAGAGCGACTCTCCAGAATGATGGCGAAGGGCACGTTTGATGACCCGCACACGAAGCAGGACAAAAAGACTCGCCGTATTATCGCAGATTTTCTGTCAGAGAGCCTCACTTCTTTGAAGCGATGAGATCGCGATAGTCTTCGAAAGAGCGGTTGATGACGTCACGAGCCACGTCCGCGCCATAAATGCTGACGAACTGCATCCTACGCCCGTTCTCACCGGGAATGTCCTTGTAGGTCGTGAAATAGTGAATCAGACGGCGGACAATCTCGACCGGAAGCTCATTCAGGTCACTGTATTCGCCATAGACAGCGTCATTTTTCAGAACAGCGATAATCTTGTCGTCGGCTTGGTTGTTGTCGAGCAGCCTCAGACCGCCGATCGGACGGGCCCAGACAAGCACGTCTCCATGCGTGACGTCCTTTTCCGTGAGCACACAGATGTCGAGAGGGTCGCCGTCGCCCTCAATATCATAGCGCGCAAGCGATTTGTTCGTAAGCTCAGCCATCTTCACACTGCAGTAGGAGCGCGGAATGAAGCCGTAGAGAGACGGGACTATGTTGGAAAATTTCTGAGGCCTGTCGATGGAAAGATAGCCTGTTTCCTTGTCAACCTCATATTTCACGGTGTCGGTCGGCACTATCTCGATGAAGGCCCTAACCTCCTCCGCGGAACCGGGATTGATTCCGTGCCAAGGGTGCGACTTGCACTTGCTGCTGTAGTCCATAGATTTACCGGTTCCAGGTCTGGTTTTCTGAAACGGGAAACAAATATAGGGATTTTATATCTGTGCAGCAAACAACCGGCAGAAATTTTAGAGGCAGTTTATTTCTTGAAGGTTTCTCAACTTCGGCTGACCTTTATCACATTGCGAAGGCTGCGAATCTGAGAAATGACCTTGTCAAGCTCAAGATTGCTCGGAACAGCGACCTTCAGAAGTATGTCGTATGTGCCGGAACGGGAGTTGTCAGTCACATTGAACGAGCGCATAGAAGCCCGGAACTGATTGATGACATCCATGATCTCGTTCACCACAGAGGGTTCGTGCGCCGCGCTCACCCGGAGGGTTACCTGGAAATTCGAGGATGACGGAGTGTCGCTCCAGCGGACTCTCTGAATCCTGTAGGGGTACTGAGTCATCAGGCGGGCGGCATTAGGGCAGGACATGCGGTGAATCTTAATTCCGTCCAGACGGCTCACAAAGCCGAAGACATCATCACCGAAGACAGGATTGCAGCATTTGGCCATCTTGTAGTCGAGCCCGCGGACATTCTTCGCGTCAATCACAAGTATGTCGTCACCGCCCTTTCCGGAGGGCTGCTGTTCGAGAGAGGCTTTCTGTCCCTTGTTATCCGGTATCTTAGGAGCCTCACCGCCGGCATTGATGAAGTCGCGGATTTCAAAGACGTCAATCTCTCCTTTGCCGACAGAGGCATAGAATGCGTTGATGGTCTTGCGCTGGTACTTTTTCATCAAGGCGGCAAGCATCTCGTCACTCAGTTCTATCTTCCAGTTTTTCAAACGCCTCGCAAGCATTTCCTTGCCTTCGGCCGCCTGCTCAAACTCCTCCTCGGAAAGTTTCTGCTTAATCTTGGTCCTCGCCTTTGAGCTGACAACGAAGTTCAGCCAGTCAGCCGTCGGCTTCTGGTTCTTGTTGCTGCTGATTTCCACGATGTCTCCAGTCTTGAGACGCTCTCTGATAGGCACGGCCTTCCCGTTGACCTTTCCTCCGGAGCAGCGCACGCCGAGATTGGTGTGGATGTCGAAAGCAAAGTCAAGAACTGTAGCCCCCGCAGGAAGCTTGCGCAGTTCCCCGCTCGGGGTGAAGACAAAGATTTCCTTGCTCGGAGGGGTCGGAAGGTCATCCTCATAAAACTCGGACATATCCGTGTGATGCTCAAGTATCCCGCGCACAGATTTAAGCCAGTTGTCGAGCGTAGCCTCATGGCTTATTCCTTTGTAGGACCAGTGGGAGGCAAGGCCGCTCTCCGCTGTCTCGTCCATTCGCTTCGTCCTTATCTGAACCTCGATGTAGGCACCGTCACGATTCTTGACCGTTATGTGAAGCGACTCGTAACCATTAGGCTTCGGATGTGACAACCAGTCCCTGAGACGGTCGCTGTCCTGCTCATACTCTTCGGTCACATAGCCGAAAACTTTCCAACAGAGCGCCTGCTCCACGGCTCGGTCAGGCTCGCAGTCTATGATGAAACGGATGGCAAACACATCATAAACTCCCTCGAAAGGAACGTTCTGCTTGCGCATCTTGTTGTAAATCGACCATGCCGTCTTGGTGCGGATTTTCAATTTGTACTGTATACCCTCGTCCGAAAGCTTCTGCTTCAAAGGCTCAATGAACTGGCTCATAAGCCGTTGACGATCCTTTTCCGTAGCCTTAAGCTTGTTGGTGATGGCGCGGTACTGCTCCGGGTCTGCATAGCGGAAGTAGATGTCCTCCATCTCGCTCTTCATATTGTAGAGTCCGAGCTGATGTGCGAGCGGGATGTAGAGCAGAAGTGTCTCGAGAGTCTTCCTTTCACGCGAAGACTTCGGAAATATGTCGAGCGACCGCATTATTTCCAGTCGGTCGGCGAGCTTAATGACGGTCACGCGGGGGTCGCGGGAATAGGAGACGATGAGCCGTTTGTAGTTCTCGGCTTCAAGCTTTGTATCCTTTGGCTTTATGGAGGCAATCTTGTCGAGGCCGTCTACCATCGCGAGAACATCGGCAGGAAAGCCCGTGAGAGGTTCCACATAGTCACAAAACCTGTGCGCCTCATGGAGGAACACGGCGGCGACGCATTCGGCAGGGAGGCCAATCTCGTCGCTGACTATGCGGGCGACGTTGATAGGATGCTCAATGAACGGATGCCCATTTCCGCGGAGTTGTCCTTCAAGGTTGGTCTCCGCAATTTCCCACGCCCTCGCTATCAGGGCGCGTCCCTCGTCGGTGTATTTTCCGAACAGTTCATTAACTTTTTCAGTATCAACCATAACCTCTGCTTTATTTTGATGGACAACAACTGACTATTAAAAACGCTTATCCATTTTGAGATGGATTTTGGAGGCAGATTCTTCTGTTTTGAGAGGAAGTTTAGTCTCCCTAAACGACGAACAAAACGGGAGAATATGCCCCAAAAGACGCTCAAATATAAACAAAAAAGATGCCCAAACAAATCGTTTGGACATCAGCTTTATCCGTACCGAAAGAGGATGATACTAGAACCTATCCTCAGATGATACTGTCAATTTCTTACGTCCGTGACGGCGACGGGATGCAAGAACCCTGCGTCCGTTCGGTGTGGACATACGCTCGCGGAAGCCGTGCTTGTTACGGCGCTTGCGCTCAGATGGTTGAAATGTTCTCTTCATTGTATTTATTTTTTATATTTTCCTGTATTTCCTTCGTTTCTGAATATAGTTTCCACAAAACGGACTGCAAAGGTAGTCTTTTTCCCTCAATCCACCAAAGTTTTTTGCTGTTTATGCAACACTTTTTTTGCAGTAGCCGGCAATTCGGGACATACAGACCGTCACTTACGGATGTCAATGACCATCTTTTCGGCAAAAAACTCATCATGGAGCACAGACGAGATTGGCCAAACCCCGACAGAGCCCTTCGGCAGACGGAACTTGCCCATAGCCAGGGCGATTTCCTCCACAAGATCACCGCCCTTCAGGTAGAAAATGTCACGATGCCATTTTCCCTTCACCCACGGAAGAAATTTGTCCAGCGAAGTCACTGCACGCGACACGACATAGTCAAATGCACCCGGAAGGGTCTCGGCCCTGGAATTCACGGTCTCCACGTTCTCAAGCCCCAAAGCCGCGGCAACCTCTCGGGCCACTGTGACTTTCTTTCCTATCGAATCGCAGAGGGTAAACTTCACTTCAGGGAACAACGTCGCCAATGGAATGCCCGGAAAACCGCCCCCGCAGCCAAGGTCAAGGACCGTGCAGGAAACTCCGTCACCGACAGCGTTCTCCGTCAAGGTTTCATCACCGAAAACCTCGCATCCACCAAGAAGGGACTCCCCTCCCCACATGCGCAGAACATCCGGACGCCGGAACTTCAGGTACAGCGCTATTCCCAGCGAATGCAGCACATGGTGTTCATAGAGATTGTCTATATCCTTGCGCGACACCACGTTAATCTTTGAGTTCCATTCCCGGTAGAGTCCTTCCATATCCTCAAAGCGCGAAAGTTGAGTTTCCGTAATCCCGGGGAACTCTGATGTCAGTATATTCTTAAATTCGGTATAATTCATATCTCTGATCTTTATAAAGCCTTCATCTACAACGCCTCGTCGCTCATCTCCATCATCCGCATCAGCTTGGTGCGGGCCCGGTGAATCTTGGTCTTCACGGTGTTCAGAGGCATGCCGAGGGCATCGGCAATTTCCTGATAGCCGTAGTTATCGAGCAGGAACATCTTCGCCACCGTCTTGTAGTCTCCCTCAAGCAAGTCTATGACAGTGAGCCACTTGTCATATTCTTCACGGCTAATCACGCTATCCTCTGGAGAAGTTGCCTCAGAGGGAATGTCAAGCGAGGTGTCGGAATCGTAGGCGATGGTCTGCATCGGCATGTTCGCGGCCTTACGCCGGCGGCGGCTCAGATGGTCGAACGCCGTGTTCTGCCCTATGCGGAACAGCCACGTGGAGAACATGTAGGTTCCGTTGTAGAGCCCAATTCGACTGAAAGCTTTCTGAAAGGACTCTATGCACACGTCCTCAATATCCTCACGGTTTGAAAGGAAACGCGAGACGTGCGCATTGAGGGCATTGCGATAACGCTGATACAGAATGACAAATGCCATCTGATCCTGAGCCTTGGCCCTATCCAGGAGTTCGCCGTCGCTCAGCTCAGTGAGCTTCGAGCCAGTTCTTTCCTTCATTGCATTCAACTGTTAATGGTACGGACAACTTTGTCACATTCTCCATCTCCTCCACGACAAGCCGCTTCAAAGCCTCAACTTCTTCAGGGACAGCGTCGAACAGAAGTTCGTCATGAATCTGAAGCACCATCTTGCTCTTCAGATGTTCCTGCGTCATGCGGCGGTCGACGTTAATCATGGCAATCTTGATGATGTCGGCAGCCGTACCCTGAATTGGGGCGTTCACGGCATTCCTTTCGGCAAGGGCACGCACCGTCGCGTTGTGAGAGTTAATGTCGGGAATATATCGGCGACGTCCGAAAATCGTCTCAACATATCCGTTCTCCCTTGCCGCGGTGAGAGTGTCTTCGATGAAATATGAAATTGATGGAAAATGCCTAAAATAGTCGTCGATAATCTGTTTCGCCTCATTTCGTGGTATGCGTAGGCGCTGCGCGAGACCAAAGGCGGAAATTCCGTACATGATGCCGAAATTTGCAGTTTTTGCGATACGGCGCTGCTGCGGGGTGACTTCGCCGATAGGGACGCTGAAAATCTTCGAGGCTGTCATGGCATGGATATCCTCTCCGGCACGGAAAGCCTCAATGAGGTGGGAGTCGCAACTCAAATGAGCCATGATGCGAAGTTCAATCTGTGAGTAGTCCGCTGAGACTATCACACCGTCCGGACGCGAAGGCACAAAGGCACGCCGGATTTCCTTGCCGCGCTCGCTGCGGACCGGAATGTTCTGCAGATTCGGCTTTGAAGAACTGAGACGACCAGTGGACGTGAGAGCCTGGTTGAAAGTCGTGTGAATCTTTCCGGTGACAGGGCTGACGAATGAGTGAAAAGGTTCGATGTAGGTCGAGAGCAGTTTCCTGACGGCGCGGTACTCCAGAATGTCTGCAACCACAGGGTGCTTGTCAAGAAGCCCCACGAGCGTGTCCTCATCGGTCGGATATTCATACCTCACATCCTTCTTGGCCTTGATTTTAGGATTCAGCTTGAGCTTCTCAAAAAGGAGCACACCTATCTGCTTGGGAGACAATATGTTCAGATTAGGTTCGCCGGCATCCTTGCGTATGCGTTCCTGAATCTGCGCGAGTTCGACTGAAAGCGAGTCGGAGTAGCGTCGCAGCTGGTTAAGATCGACTTTCACGCCCTCTATCTCCATTTTCGCAAGCACTCGGATCAGAGGCTCCTCAATGTCGTCATAGAGCTTCGACAATCCGAGTTCCTCAATGTTCGACCGCACCTTAAGAGCAAGCGCAAGGCCGATTGCGGTCTCTCTCGAACGATCCTTTTCCGTAGTTCCAGCTGCATCGTCAAAGAGAGAAAGTTCCGTTTTTTCTCCCGTTCCGGCAGCATCGTCTTCAATGCCAACGCCGAGAATTGTACGTGAAAGCACCTCAATCTTGTGACTTTTCTCCGGATTTATCAGATAGTCCATCAGTTCCACGTCGTACAGAGTCCCGTTCATCTCAATACCCTGCCCCAGAAGCCACTTCCAACATTCCTTAAGACCATACCCGCCCTTAACAACACTCCCACTCTCAAGAAGCTCACGGAAAGACCCGGGAGTGCCGGAAGAGACAAGAATCTCTCCATCCTTTTCAGCGGAAGCACCGGCATAGGCAGCAACGACAAGGCTGTCCCCATTCTGCAGAACAGCCGCAGAGCCGGACTCCATACCGGCCCTTACGAGTTCATCAGCCCGTACATTCACATAATCAAACGAGGCGGCGGAAACGGCGTCACCATCATAGTCTCCCGGAGCATCGCCAAGATACTTCTTCAGGGAAGTGAATTCATACTTGTCAAAAAGCTCAAATATCCGCTTGCCGTAATGTCTGTCAAGAGCCATGTCTGCAGTCGGGAATTCCGTCAGGTCGAGGTCTGTCCGAATCGTCACAAGGAAGCGGCTCATCCCGATGTGATCCTCCGCAGCCTCGAAAAGTGCGCGCTGCTTCGGGGTCAGACGGGCGAGATTGTCATAAATTCCCTGAACGGTGCCGTAGAGTCCGAGAAGTTTTTTCGCGCCCACTTCACCAACGCCCTTCACACCCGGCACATTGTCCGAAGCGTCACCGCAGATGGTCAGATAGTCAATCACCTGCACAGGGTCATGCACACCATACTTTTCGCAAATCTTAGCCTTGTCAAAAACTTCACTGTCAGTTCCGCCCTTCCCGGGTTTCAGCTGGAATATATGGTCGGTCACGAGCTGTCCGTAGTCCTTGTCCGGAGTCACCATATACACCGTAAAGCCCTCGGCTTCAGCTTTTTTAGACATCGAGCCTATCACATCGTCAGCCTCATATTTCGGAATCATCAGCACCGGTATGTTCAGAGCACGGCAAATTTCGCACAGAGGCTCAAGCGCGTCAATCACAAGCTGAGGTGTAGCGCTGCGCGTTCCCTTGTAGTCCGGATAGGCATCATGGCGGAAAGTCCCTCCCGGCGGATCGAAGGACACTCCGAGATGTGTAGGATGTTCCTTTTCAATGAGTTCAAAGATATATTTCGTAAATCCGAAAAGAATCGAAGTGTCCACGCCCTTCGAATTTATCATAGGATGCGCCAGCAGGGCATAGTACATCTTGAACACAAGCGCGTGTCCATCAATAAGGTAGAGTCTTTTTTCCTCTGTTGCCATGATTCCGGTTTCATTTCAATGCCCGCAAACCGCCATCGGCAGCCCCGCGCATTCATTTGAAACCCAAAGATACGCAAAGTTTCACGACATTCAGCATATTTTCACTTTTTTCGTGCAGCGAAAAAACATCCTAATAGAGCCGTCCCTGCCAGGTGCGGCGTTCTTCGAGCCGGCTTTCAAGGAGACGAAGAAGTTCAACATTGCGGATGAGTCCCCAAGGACTTTCGTTCACGAAACGGGGCGGCACTTCACCGGCGAAGCGCTCGATGCACAGTGTCGGGCGAAGGCGTTCGAGCATATCAGTGAAAAAGTCAATGTAGCCATCGAGAGAGAAGCGAAGAAAATCCTCCGGGTGAGCGGCATATTCACGTTCCATAGCGGTGCCTCGGACAATCTGGAGTTGGTGGAACTTGACTGTCGTGAGAGGCAGGGCATTTATCATTCCGCACTCCTCAAGCATCATCTCGCGGCTCTCCCCCGGAAGGCCCAAAATAAAATGCGCCCCGCAGTCCAGTCCGCGTGCAGCCGTCATCTCAACCGCCCGCCGCGCCGTCGCAAAATCATGCCCGCGATTCACCCGACGCAGGGTCGCATCGTAGCAGGACTCGATTCCATATTCCACAATCACGACCGGTGCATCCAACACAAGAGTGGCAGAATCACAACCGGTTCCTGCCCCAATCTTGTCAGAGTCATTATGCACAGAATATGCTGCCGTCACAGAATCTCCCCCACGGACAATCTCCCGCTGCCAGCCCTCAAGCACCTTCCCCGAGGCGAGTGCCTGAAGAAAGTCCAACTTCGCCTCATCAACACAGTCAGGTCTCGTCCCGATGACAATCCCGACAACAGAGGGATGCGCCAGCGCCGCGAGGTAGAGCTCCTTCAAGCGCCCGAGACTGGCGTAAGTGTTGGAATAGGCTTGAAAATAAGCGAGATACGCCGCTGTGTTGCGATAGCGTCCCCGATGAAAGACAATGCCCTCGTCTATTTGTTCCGAGATTGTCTTTTGGGCACAACTATAGGACGGATGAAAGGCTGCATTGTCACAGAAAGTACAGCCTCCCAAACCCGCACTGCCGTCACGGTTCGGGCAGGTGAAGCCAGCGTCAATCACGACTTTCTGAAGCCTCGCACCGTAGCGTTGGCGGAAAAAGTCGACGTAGGCGCTGTAGCGTCGCCCGGGAGCAAACAATCCGTCCGGCAATATTCTTTCGTCTTCGTCCATTTCGTCTTTTGGGATATTTTTCTGCAAATTTAGAAATATGAAAAGAATAAACTGCTTCAGATTTGTCAATTATTTTCGAGGATAGATTTCTTTTGGAAGAAGGAGTGTACTGGAGGTACACGACTGATGAGAAAAGAATCTTTTCGATAAGTGAGAGCAGAGCCAAGCTTGCTTGGGCTATGCCGAACGTAGAAAAGGGCGATGAAATCGAAATATAGACCGAAAAGAATGAGAAAGATGATGCAGGTTATTTTTTGAAGATTTCTTAATTTTGTGAAATAAAAGAGATTTTTGGATGGCTTCGAAACATGACAGACTGAGAAAGTGCAAAGCAGTGGCAAGGAAAGTTGCCATCGCTCCGTTCATTTGGCTCATCAAGTTCTATCGGGTCTGCATATCGCCTCTGAAACCTCCGGTTTGCCGGTTCACTCCGACGTGTTCGGAGTATGCTTTGCAGGCTTTCCGGAAGCATGGGCCGTTCAAGGGACTGGCTCTTACTGTGTGGAGAATTCTTCGCTGCAATCCTTGGGGCGGGAGTGGGTATGACCCGGTACCATAGGCTTTGGAAGATTGTGTAGCCTGTAATACAACAAAAACAACAGTTAAAACAACGGGATTTACAACCCTTAAGAGATTGGAATGGGCGACATTTGCAACCAGAAAACTATTTGTTTTGTGGCGTTCTCCTATATGTGCAAATCCAATCTCTAAAACGCGCCACAAAAAATATCGGAGGAAAATGAAGTCTCTCATTTTTCTCCGATATTTTTTGTATAACTGCCCCTCTGAGATGGCTGAGATCTTCTGTGTAGTAGTTACACTCCTTATTATTGCTTTTTGGACGTGTATTTTGCAGAAACCCGCCTGAGAATGTTTCCGACTTGGGTGAATACGTCGGAGTAGGGAATAAGTTCCTTACTGTTGTAGATGAGAAGAATGTCGACAGGGGTGTCCTTGACAAGGTCTTTCTGATGGCGATAGGCCTCGCGGATGCGGCGCTTCATCAGGTTGCGCTTCACCGCTCTCTTGAACATCTTCTTTGGGACAGAGATCATTATCCTCGAGAATCCCTTGTCGTTGCCGGTGCAGCAGAAACGGAATGAGCCCCCTGCTCCGTAATGTCCCTTGGCAAGAAGATGCGACACGCTCTTCTCGCCACAAATCCTTTCCTCCTTGGAGAAAGTGAGGGGTGCGGCATCCGTCATATCTGTCAGTGGCTTATTCTTCGTTGACGAGGTAGTTCTCAAGAGCCTTTGATACGGAAGGGATTTCTGGAGTCGGGGCGGAAATTTCAATCTTTAGACCCGCCTCTTCCATTGCCTTCACAACTGAGCGTCCGTAGGTTATGAACTTGATGTTCTCCTGCTTGAACTCCGGAAAGTTGGCATAGAGTGACTTGACGTCAGCTGCATTGAACACGACAATTACGTCGTACTTGTGAAGGTCGACAGCCGTGAGGTCCTGCGGTACCGACTTGACGAATACTCCTGTAGTAAAGTCAAATTTGGTGGCCTCGAACAGCTTTGTTATGGCATCCTTACCGGTTGAGTCGCTGGTCGTTATGAGGAATTTCTCGCC
Source organism: uncultured Bacteroidales bacterium (assembly GCA_900545245.1). GTDB lineage: Bacteria > Bacteroidota > Bacteroidia > Bacteroidales > UBA932 > Cryptobacteroides. Next base: position 46,815 of record UQYV01000010.1, on the reverse strand, counting down.
CTTGTGCTTCGGTCCGATGAGATTCATCACCGACTCCGGTTTCCCGTCTCCGAAGAAAATCTTTCTCTTGCGGTAGACGATGTGCTTCTGGAGGTAGTTGGCTACGATTTCCGTGGTGCAGAAATATTTCATCGTCTCGGGAATCTTGACTCGGAGTTCGTCACAAAGTTGAAAAAACGCGTCAATGGTCGTCCTTGCCGAGAACACAATGGCCGTGTAGTCGGATATGTTGATTTTCTGTGTCCTGAACTCGCGGGAAGTAAGAGGCTCCATCTGAAAAAACGGAAGAAATTCGAACTTGACTCCGAATTTTTCTGCAAGTGCATCGTATGGAGAGGCCGTCTGCGGCTGCTTCTGTGAGATGAGAATATTTTTTGCGCTCATATCTTTAAAAAATCAATGCCGAGGTCACAAACAATGCTGTCGGCAGAATTTCAAGGGCGCAAAGGTACAAAATTGCTGTCAAATAATTGCTATCGGAAGCAAAAATTTGAAATCTTCGTATTAAAAAGATGAAATATAACAGGCCTGTAATACAGTACATTACAATTACAGACACATTGTTGCCGATTCCGGATGATTTTAGCGGTATGGTTGCGACAAACAGTGTGAACGCAAGCAGAATCCAGAAATTCTTTGGGCATCCGGTCGCTGCCTCGTAGACTTTTGTTCTGAGTCTTCTTTGCAAAACTATATGGCCGAGCGTGATACACAGAAGGAAATAACCGAGCATAACTCCCGCAACGCACGGGAGATGGAACTGTGGAGGCAGGGCTTCGAGCCATTCCGGTGCATAGAGACCGCAATGCCAGACAATCGTCATGAGGCCCGGAACGCTCGCCCAGAAAACAATGTCGCGGCTGCGCTGGACTTTCCTGCTGTCTTCTATGCGAATGCAAGTGCCGGTCCGGAACAGACTTGACCATAGTTGGCTGAACAGGTTGACAAAACGTGGGAGTGCCGGCAGAAAAATGAGAATCGACACGCCCGTAGCGATCGTCAAAGTAATCTGTTCTGCATCCATAATAATATGATTTTCAATTCTTTTCCTTGAGCCAGGCCTTTCCTCCATGTCCTTTCAGCCGGTCTTTCCATCCGGTCAGTCCAAAAGGATTCTCGAAACCGGGCTTTGTCGTGCAAAAATAATAAATATGCGCTGAAAATAAAAGGATAAGGTTACGGATAGATTTGGTTATATTTGCAAGATGAAGCGGGCGATGGGTATGTGGCTGTCGCGGCGGAAGTTTGTGAATATTTGACTATTATTGGATTATGGCAGTGGACAACGATTGGAAAAGCAGACTTGGGGTGGTCTTCTCGACTAACCCGGACTTTCAATATCAGACAGAGGAGGAGCCTGAGGCTGAAACACTTGAACCTTCGAAGCAGAAACTTGTGGTGAAAATTGACCGCAAGGGACGCGCCGGAAAGCAGGTTACACTCGTAACCGGATTTGTCGGAAATGAGGACGACTTGAAGGAGCTTGGAAAGATGCTCAAAGTCAAATGCGGCGTCGGCGGCAGCGCAAAGGATGGAGAGATTGTGATTCAAGGCGATTTCCGAGACAGGGTGACGGAACTCCTGAAATCCGCCGGCTATAACGCCAAACGGGGAAACTGATATATCTTTTTGCAAATATTACCAATCTATTTGTATCTTTGCGGGTTATTCGACAAATAAAATGGATAAAAAAAGATTCAATCTTTGGAATTATGTGACCTCGGCAGTCGTTTTTTTGATTTCTGCCGTTACATACCTTCTCACAATCGAGCCCACCGCATCATTTTGGGACTGCGGAGAGTTCATCGCCTCGTCATATAAACTTGAAGTCGGACATCCGCCGGGAAACCCTGTGTTTCAGTTGATTGCGCGTTTTTGCACAATGTTCACGGACAAAATGCATGCGGCGGTGGCAGTCAATTCGATGAGTGCGATATGCTCCGCATTGACGATATTTTTTCTCTATCTCACCATCGTCTTTCTCGCCAAACGCATCGTCAAGCCCGGTGAGGACGGGAAATATTCCATAGGTAGAGCCATTGCCATATACGGAAGCGGAGCCGTTGGAGCGCTCGCATACTGTTTCTCCGACACATTCTGGTTCTCCGCAGTGGAAGGTGAGGTCTATGCGATGTCCTCGCTCTTTACGGCAATCGTGTTCTGGGCGATGACCAAATGGTATGAACAGGCGGACGAGCCTTACGCGGACCGCTGGATTGTGCTGATTTGCTTCCTGATGGGCCTCTCGATAGGCGTACACCTGCTGAACCTGCTGACGATACCGTGCCTCGTGTTCCTCTATTATTATAGGAAGCGTGAGGATAAGGGATATACATTCCGCCAACTCGTTGGAATCTTTGCGCTCTCGTGCGTGATTCTGGCCCTTATTCTCTTTGTGATAATACCTTACCTTCCGAAGATTGCGGCCTATTTCGACCTGTTCTTCGTGAACACGTTCCATCTGCCGTACAATTCCGGAGCTGTTTTCTTCGTTGTGTTGCTCTTTGCGCTATGTTTTTGGGGCCTTTTCGTGACAATGAAGAAGCAGAAGGCGTTTCTCAACACGCTGTTGCTGTGCTTCACGACCATCGTTGTGGGATTTTCCGTGTTCTCGATTGTGATTATCCGTTCATGCGCACACACGCCGACCAACGAATACCAGCCCGATAATCCTTTCACCCTTTGCCGCTACCTCAGCCGCGAACAGTATGGAAGCACGCCGCTCATCTACGGACAGTATTTCGACTCGGACTATTATATCGAAGACGATTGGTATTGGGCGCCGATGGACGGAAAATACATCAAAGCTCCGTCATTCGGAAACATCGTCTATGAGGGCGGCGACAAGATGCTTTTTCCGCGCATGTGGAACAGCGGAAACGGCGTCGATGACCGTTACAAGCAGTTCTACGGCTCTTATATGAAGAACGGAGGCAAGGCAGGCGGACACTACCGCAAGCCGACAATGGGCGAAAACCTCAGTTTCTTTTTTGACTATCAGCTGAACTGGATGTACTGGCGCTACTTCATGTGGAACTTCGCCGGTCGCCAGAACGACGTTCACAGCCCGAGCCCGGGAGAGATTTTCGAGGGTAACTGGGAAAGCGGTATCCCGTTCATAGACGAAATACGGCTCGGCGACCAGAGCGATGCACCTGACTATCTCAAGGAGAACAAAGGCAAGAACCACTACTATATGCTGCCTCTGCTTTTGGGGCTTCTCGGACTGTTTTCCCAGTTCGCGAGGGACAAGCGGGGCTGTTGGGTCACGTTCCTGCTGTTCTTTATGACGGGAATCGCGATTGTGATTTACCTCAATCAGCCGCCTTTCCAGGTGCGTGAAAGGGACTATGCCTATGCCGGCTCATTCTACGCTTTTGCAATTTGGATTGGCTTTGCCGTGCTCGCGATTTACACTTGGATTGAGGAACTGCTCGCAAAGAAGAAAGCCTCTTCAGAGACTGCCGGAGTCGCAGTTTCCGCGGCCGTGACACTTGTCTGTCTCGGCGTGCCTGCCCTGATGGGAGCAGAGAACTGGGACGACCACGACAGAAGCAACCGTCGCACCGCTGTGGAGATGGCCTACAACTATCTCAATTCCTGCGGTGAGAACGGCATCCTGATAACCCACGGCGACAACGACACCTTCCCTCTCTGGTATGCTCAGGAGGTCGAAGAATGCCGTCCTGACGTGCGTATAGTGAACACCTCACTGCTCGGAACCGACTGGCACATAGACCAGATGAAATGGGCCTGCAACAAGTCAGCCCCGCTCGATTTGAGCGTCGGCCCGCGCCAGTACCTCTACGGCACCAACGATTTCGTTCACATCTACGACACACGCGACAGCGCTCTACTCCTTTCCGACGTGATGCGCGTCTTCCGCCATCCGTCCGCAAAGGTTCCGCTTTCGTCGGGAAAAATGGTCGATTACATCTGTTCGCGCAAGCTTGTCGTACCGGTGAATAAGGAAAATGTCATCAAATACGGCATACTCGACAAAAAATATGAGTCTCAAATTCCGGAATATATAGTGCTGACGATGTCATCGAAGAAGGACTATATCTCCAAGCCGGAATTATTCATGCTCGACCTGCTTTCGAACTATCAGTGGGACAGGCCAATACATCTCCTGAATATGGGCGGTGACCTCAATATGGGCATCAAGGACTATCTTGAATATGACGGATTCTCCTACAAGTTTGTCCCTGTCCGCAATCGCCAGCGCACTTCGGAGGTCGGGTTTGCCGATCCGGACAAGCTCTACGACATGATGACAAATGTCTATAAGTGGGACGCTCTCAGCCGTCCGGACTACTACGCCGACAACCAGCACCTCTACACTTTCTGCGGTGTCCTCTCGCAGCGTGCCCTTTTCGTGAACGTTGCGAAGGAAATGGTTAAGGCTGGCCATCCTGAGCGCGCCGTGGAGATGCTCGACAAGTGCCAGGCCTGCGTGCCGGAGAAGAACTACCCGCTGGACATTTCCTATCTCGGATACTCCAACGAGCTGATGGTCATGGATATGATTAACCTCTACTATGTCTTGGGAGAGAAGGACAAGGCCTCAGACCTTGCCACTCGCTTCCTCGACAAGATGTTCCAGTCCGTCAACTTCTTCTTCCAGTTCTACGACTACGCCAAGGACGACTTCGAACGTGCCCGCAGCATAGTTCTTATGGTTCAGGACATAGCCAAAGACAGCGGCGACGAGGATGTTGTAGCCCTCGTCGACGCAGGTTTCGATCGTCTCCGTGCCGATTATGGCATCAAGGAATAATAGTTAAGTTTATTTTTTCAGATATATAACTTGGGCTAAATCGAAGAAAAAATCGTCGGTTTAGCCCGAGTTATTTTGTCGAATCAATATCTTTAATTCTGAAACAATCCCATCGGTGCTGTTTTAATATTCCGAGAATATTTTTTATATTTGCCCCGTTGCAGGCGAGAGTCTGCAATGACATATTGATGAAAGTGTTTTCGCACTGTCCTTAAAGAGAAATCTGACAGTTTCAATAAAAGCAAGGACAACGAACGGCACCGTCATCTGTATTCGCTTGCGTGTGTTCAACGCTATCGATACAGGTGTGGGGATTGTTTCAGTTTATTTGCTTTTAGGTTTTGTCAGAACCTCTCTTTAGATAAACGAAATCAGGCTCCACACTTTCTGTTTTTATTGTATTGCTCCCGATGGAGGCTGCGGGAGCAATGAGTAGAAGAATGAAAATTCTATTTAAAAATAACTATCTTGATTTTCCCGTTCTGTTTGAGGAGAAAGTAAATTCTATTCTTGGCGAGTACTATAGAGATACATTGGAGATATGTTTTATGTCAGAACCAGATGACAAGTATGAAATATTTTCCGATGCCTTCAAGGAATCTCCATTCTCTTTCAACTATTCCATTCTGACTATAGGTTATTGCGAGAGGATTATTTCAGAATATCATTTAACGACAGAAGAACAAATAGCCTGCATATTCCATGAGATTGGTCATGCTGTGATTTGGCATAGTATGGCGAAGTATAAAGCCCTTGCGATTGAAAATGATGAAATCTTCTGTGATTCAATCGCCGCAAAGGCGGGATTTGCTTTGCCGATGGCTACAGCCTTGATAAAAATGAGAGATGCCATTTGCCTAAATCCGGACTCGCCGAGGCGAATGGTATTTGACAGACGTATTGACAGTCTCGCCCAAGCCTTGCAGCTCTATAGACCGGTATGGACTTGTGGACGATACAATCAAAGAAAACATTGTGCCTTGATGTACAACCTCATCCAAGGTGTCGTAAGCTATTTTGATGAACTATCTGCGGATGTGGTGGGTTATATCCTCTCTGTGCAAAGAAATGGTGAGATTTCCATAGAACATATCCTTGAAATGACAAAGCTTCCTTTGGACGCAGTGTTGAACTTTGTCTGCGAACTCCAGAATGCTGGGCTTTTAATATCTTATATATCTACGTCCGAGGATATTTTGAATTATAGGAAACGTGTCGGGAATTGGCGAAAAACGCAAGAGTTGACTGACGATAGAAGTACGAAAGAGAAACTTCCATATGACATAAGCAATGCTGAAAAGCAATACAACGAGGCGGTTGAAGGTGATGCCGAAGTTACTTCCGCAATGTTTGAACTTACCTATAACTGCAGCGAAAGATGCATCCACTGCTATAACCCGGGTGCAACACGTAATGACGGTGAAAAAAGCCATAGAAATAGAACTGAACTTACTCTGGAAGAATACAAAAGGGTGATTGATGAGATGTATGAATTGGGTCTATATAAAGTATGTCTCAGCGGTGGAGATCCTTTTTCCAAACCTATAGTTTGGGATATTATCGAATATTTGTGGCGAAAGGAAATCGCATTTGATATATTCACGAATGGTCAAATGGTGTTTGGGGACGTTGAACGACTGCTGTCTTATTATCCTCGTTTAATAGGGATTTCAATTTATAGCCAGAATGAAGAAATCCACGATAAAATAACACGTGTTCCGGGTTCGCTTCGCAAGTCTATTAAGTTTATTGAAGGATTGTCTGAATATGGAATGGCGATGAATCTCAAATGTGTCATAATGCAGCCAAATCTCAAGACTTATCGGAGCATAAAGGACTTGGCTCGGAAATATGGCGCTGTTCCGCAGTTCGAGGTTTGTGTGGCCCCGTCAAATGAGGGCGATATGTGTGCCCCGAGAAAACTTCGGCTGACGGAAGAACAGTTGTATGTCGTGCTTAGGGACGACAACATTCCCCTTTATGTCGGGCCTGAAGCTCCCAATTATGGCGGGCAGCCAAGACTAATGACAGTAAATGCCTGTGGGGCAGGGTATTCTTCATTCTGTGTAACGCCGGAGGGGAATGTGCAGGTTTGCTGCTCATTTCCAGCCTCTTTAGGTAACGTTAAGGAGCAATCTATGTCAGAAATTTTTAGCGGAATTCAGTCGCACAAATGGCAGGAGTCAACTCTTGACATTTATGATGAATGCGGGCGACACGATTACTGCGGCTACTGCAATCTGTGTCCGGGCAACAATTATGTCGAAAATGGAACACCGTTCAAAGCGGCCGAGAGCAATTGTTTCATAGCTAAGGTGCGGTTTAATCTTGCTCAAAAGATGATGAACGGCTATGATTCCCTTGACGGGCAGTCTTTGGATGATGCGATAGCCGGCCTAAGAGTCGAAACGGAGGCGCTTGCCAAGGAAGAAACTACGAATTTTAGAAATAAAAAGTTTGAAGCTCAATAACTTCAAGGGGTCATGTAATGGACCCGCTAAATCATTTATAACCAATTAAATCATAAGGATATGTTAAAGATTAAAACATCTTCAGACGTACGTTCTATGGGCAATTGCCCAAGGGATACTGAGTCTCGTTGCGGTATTATGTATCGCACGAATTAGTGTTTCTACAAGCAGAGCCGGATAAATGCGTCCGACTCTGCCTAATCCTTTAAGGCGAAATGCTCGTTCTCGAACAGAAAAAAGGATTCGATAATTTTGAGAAAATTGATAGGATGATACCATTCAGAGCTAAAAGTTGTAGATTCAAACAGGTGTTGGGCGTAGGCTGTGAATGCCAGCCTTTTCCATTCTTGCTTGACAAAAATGGAGATGTCACAGTATGGAACATCGCCCCGCATTCACATGGTAGAAGTTTCATAGTCGGTCGTACAGAAGGCGGGCGAAGCGTCGTAAGTAAAGGCAATGGCTTTTCCTACACGGGTTATACTTTTGCAAATACTGGTGAGATGGGCGATGGTACATGGGGACTGCTTCTCGAAGCCGATGCCATCAGAGACTTCAATTTGTGTAACGATGTCGCGACTTTAGGCGTCAAGACGAACAGAATGGAATATGTACTGGAACTTGAATGCGATGTTATTTTGCCGAATGGAAAGTGTATTCGTCCATATCTGCTCCAATATGATGTTGAATGTCCATACCGAATTTCTGATTTTCGCTTTGTCCCGCAAGAGCAACTCGAAGCGGAAATTCTTAAATGGGAAGAATACAATTCTGAAGGGTATGATTATAAACATCGGCATATGATTGCCGCCAATGTACTGATAAGTAACCTGAGAATACTGCACGATAATGGAATCCTGCATAATGCCCTTACTTCTCAGAACTACACTTGGGCGTTGGAACTGCTTGACTTTGAACTTGCTCATTCTCCTTGGCATCCTTACACAAAGGCGGATTATCTTCGTCATGTTCCTGACCTGTATGCTCGCGAGATTTTTCAGACATACAACATTATTGTGGAAATAGCTCAGATACTTTCCGAAGATTTCAATTATTTTGAAATAAACGGACTATTCGCGAAATATGGTTTTGATCTGAATAAATTTAATGTCAGGATTAGTTATCATACGGAAAACTAAAATAATGATTTATGAAAATTATAGATTTGTTTCAAAAGGTAAAATCTTCTGTCATAGGCTATTATCAAATGTGTTTGGAAGTGAAGGCAGAAGCGGTGGGCTGGAGGGACTTTCCTTCGGAGATACTACATGCTGTGCTTGAAAACAATAAAGAATTAGCGGCGAAATTATATTCAAGGAAAACCGGTGCCTCGGAGCATAAAGCAAAAATGCTTATATGGAAAATTCGGCGTGATGTCCAGTCCTATTATCCGGGCATTCTTCACGATCAGGCGTGCGCAAGGGATATGGAGGCGATAAAGACGCTATGGCCATTTGGACGTGAAACTATACTTGTCTTTGCGGTGAGTGAAAAGGAATATAAGGCAGGCGGCAATATGACAGGACTGATTAAGCGATTTGTCTTGGATCCAAGCGGTACAGGTGAATATAAATTCAAGAAACTGACCAACAATATTGATTCAGAAGAACTTGTATTTGACATCATATTCAGAAACAATAAGATATATCTTAAGGATTCGGAAGGGAACGTGTCGGTGATGGAATCATTCAGTTTTACGAGTGGCGGCTATTTCTATACCTTTGATGAAAGTTCTGACTTGTATAAGACTTTTCTTGAAAGGTACAATAATGCAAATAATCTGCAATCCATTATAATGTACCGGACTTCGGATCTTGAAAAATTTCTGTCCGGTAAAATGGATATGGATACTCTTACAAATGTGGCTGATTGTTATCACCTTGTGTTTGAAGATGGTAAAGTAAAGTCAGAAGGAATCAATATCGCGGAAGAACTCAGAAGGCTGTTCTATAGGCGTAATGATGAGTTTTTCCCATCGGCGAATTTGGAGACGCCTTTTGCCATACGCACTGATGTATATGATTATCTTGATAATTATGCAATGTATTATGTCAATAATGACGATCAGCTGGCAAGCCAACTCAGCGCTATTCGAGAACATGTTGATGCACCTATACTGAAAGAGGCGACAATTCCACAAATATGGAATACGTTTGTTTCGCAGGCAGGAATGGTATATTATGGATGGAAAGGCGCTATAGCCGAATCGGAATTGTGCACAGTATTAGCAAGTGTAGATAAAGACTCCGGAGAGATGGTGTTTGAGATTCCCCGGGACACAATATTTAACCATGATTACAAAATTTATTTTGATGATAATGTCGGATATCGGCAGCATTTCAAGAATATTGTAGATAAGTATATATTCCGTCTTATCGTGAAACCGGTGGATAATCTTGTATCAATATGCCTTGAATGCAATTACGATTACATCGGGCATTCCGTTGCTTTCTGGTCTACTTTTGCGGAAGATGTTATGTTTAAAAGTAAAAAGGCTTAAACGCCTTTTGTTGAATCATATAAACAAACTGGTTGATATTGTTGAATCAGGAAAGGTTATAGGTGTAATCGTGGAGTTTCAAACATTTCTGCCTGATATTGCGGCGGTTATCCGAACGGGTGGCCGCCGTTTATATTTGCAAAAAGAAATCAATTAGTTACTTTTGCCAATGAAAAGCAAACTATGAGAAATTCGGATTATAGGCTGTCGCCTGAAGAAAGAGCAGATCTCAGAAATGTTGATGTTTCTGGGAAAGAGGGATTCGTGCCGGCTGAAACCGTGCTCGCGAAAGAGGTGGGAGCTCACGGAACGGCTGAGCGAGAGGCTTTTGACGCGAAGGCCAGAGCGTGGTACTACGGAGAGGTGCTTAAAGAGCGGCGCAAAGAGCTTGGACTGACTCAGAAAGAGTTGGCGGACAATGTCGGCTGCAAGAGGACCTACATAAATCGGATTGAGCACGGCGAGACGGATATGCAGTTATCCTCTTTCATCCGCATTGCAGATGCGCTTGGATTGAGCCTGCGGCTTGAGACCAGTCTTGTTTAGGGCCATTGATTATTGCCCGACACTACAGAACTAGGGCTAAATCGAAGAAAAAATCGTCGATTTAGCCCAAGTTCAAGTTATTAATGCGCGTTCAGAAAGTCTTACTCGGTCGGGAGGTCGGATATGCTGATTTCCAGCAGTTTAATTTTGCGGAGGACGGCCATTCGGTCTCGAAGAACTCCCGTTGGAGACGAAAGTCTGTAATGACATATTGATGAAGGTTACCAGTTCAAGAGAAGTGTTGCTTTGAATAAAAACAGATAAAACATAAAGAAAAAGAAATTTTTTGTATTTCTTTTTTTAGGTTTGGTGGGGTTTCAAACATTTCTACATAATATTGCGGATATATTAATTAGAAGTTATGGCAATAATAGGTGGAATATTACCAAATATTGGTAACTTTGCCGAAAATCAATTGGCAATGAAAACGACATCAGTGGCTTTAGGTGACTATTTTGAAAATTTTATCCGCACGAATGTTGAGCGTGGACGTTATAATAATGCCAGCGAGGTCATTCGTGCTGGTCTTAGATTGCTTGAAGAAAACGAGTGTCGGCTTGTGCAACTGAAATCAGCCATTAAAGCAGGTGAGGATAGCGGAATTGCATGCGACTTTTCCCCAGAAGAGCACCTTAAAGAACTTAAAGCCGCTTGCCATGACAGGGAACGTTCAATATACGAATAAGGCTATTGAAGACCTTTCTGACATTTGGGTATATACAGAGGCGCATTGGTCACATTCCCAGACCATAATTGTTGTCCGAATCCTGCATGAAAAGATGGATATAATGTTAAACATGGGCTAAATCGAAGAAAAAATCGTCGATTTAGCCCAAGTTCTTGATGCGAGTGCTGAAAATATCAGTCGGTAGGGAGGTCGGATATGCTGATTTCCAGCAGTTTCATTTTGCGGAGGACGGCCGGCCATTCGTTCTCGAAGAACTCCCGTTGAAGACTGGAGAGAACTTTGCCGTGGGCGTCGGAGCTGACGAAATAGCCGATTCCCCGCTTGTTGTAGATGATGCCGTCGGTGGTGAGTTTTTCGTAGCTGCGCATCACTGTGTTCGGGTTTACTCCGATTTCTGCGCCATATTCCCGGACAGACGGAATCCTTTCCTCGCCCTTCAGCTCTTCGGAGAGTATTTTCTCGCAGATGGCATCGGCAATCTGTAGATATATCGATTTGTTTGCGTTGAATTCCATATTTACGGGATTAATGTTTGACTGTTCTGACGCGGATATATGCCCATACCCCGAGTGCGACGGTTACGATGATACTCAAACTGTAGGAGGCGGCTTTGATTGAATTGAGCATTCGTTGCGGGTCGTCCATATCGCTGAGCCAGTTGATGAATCCTTCACCGAAATGAATTGTGAGCGGAGTCGTGATGATGCTGGTTGCCATTGATATAAGAATCATCACAAGTATCGTCTTGCCGATTTTGTTCTTCTTGAAATAGAGTGCACCGAGAAGGAAGATGAGGGTCCAGGAAATTGTGTTTATCGCCACGCCCCAGAATAATTCTCCGCTTGAAAAGATTCTGAACTCTGCTTCTTCTTCGGCAATGTCGCATAAATCGTTGAATGCCTGCGTTCCTCTTGCTCCGGCGCTGACAAGTGTCTCTCCGCAGTTCGGGTCTATCAGACAGAGCAATGTGTCGGCAGAAAGGGCAATTGCCAAATAGGCCAACGGGGCGAGAATCGCAGTGTTAATGAACATCGCGAGAAATTTCTCGAGTGACGATGCCGGAATCAGTGTAAAGAAACTGCCGCGTCGTTTGTCTGTGAAGAATCCGTAAGCCTTGGATGGGACTATGATTATGAGAACATAGAGCAGGATGAAGAAAGAAATGCTTCGGCCCACAAGTCCGTAGGAATCCCATTCGCCGTTGAACAAAAGGTGAATCGTGCCGCAGAAAAGATATGCTATGAGTCCTGACAAGGAGGTGAGCAGGACCGTGAGCCATGTGTTGTTGAATGTGTTTTTGAGGTCGCTGACGTAGTATTTGCCGAACCTGCTGAAATTGAATGTATTGTTGTTCATTGTATTCGTGTTTTAAAGATTGGTAGTCCGCGGCAGTGTCTTATCTGATCGTTTCCGCTTTGACACCGGTAGTCATACTGTTTCCGAAAGTTGCCTTGAACAACTCCTTGTTCTTGTGGACGGCATTGAACAGAGCCTCGATGTTGACCTTGCTCTCACGGCCGTCAGTGTTTGGAAGAACCTGAATGCAGCCGCCCGGGATGAACTCGCTGTAGAGTGCGTCCGGATTGACCTCCGTTCCGTAATCGAAGAAAAGTTTTTCGGAAATCTGTGCTATGCTTGCGTTGAGCAGAACATCCTGACGGTCAAGGATTATGACCGGATCTATGACATTTTCGAGGTCTTTTACCTGATGTGTGGAAATCACTACCGTTGCATCCTCCGAGGTGTACTGCATCAGAGCCTTGCGAAACTGCGCCTTCGACGGAATGTCCAGCCCGTTGGTCGGTTCATCCATCAAAATGTAGCGACTTCCGCTTGCGAGTGCGAATGAAATGTGCGTCTTCTTGAGTTGTCCCGCCGACATCTTGTCCATCCGGTTGTCCCTTGGAACTTCGAACAGGTCGAGCATTGCTTCGAATGCCTCAAGCGAGAACCCTTCCCAGAACTTGCCGTAGTTTAGGGCGAATTCCATTGGCTTCATGGTGATTTCCGCAACCTCGTCGCTGAGGTAGTAGACTTGAGTGAGCAAGCCCGGTTTGCGGTCGTATGGCCTGTAGCCGTCGATGTCGATTGTTCCCGCCTGCGGTTTCTTGAGTCCGCAGAGCAGTGTCAGAAGAGTGGTCTTGCCCACTCCGTTTTCTCCGAGCAGTCCATAGATGTTCCCAGGTTTCAACTCCATGGAGATGTTCTTTAGCACGGCATTGTTGCCGTAGGCGAAGCTTAAGTTGTTGATTGTAATCATTTTATATAATGTTAATTTACTTTTTGGCCTTTCTTATAGTGTATTAGTGTTGTAATACACTGCAAATATACGGCGATATTTTTAATCTCCAAACTTTTTCTGCATTTTTCAACAATATTTCCTTTTAGAAACCTTCAAAAAATAACCTGCCTCATCTTTCTCATTCTTTTTGGTCTATCTTTATTTTCTCATCAGTCGTGTACCTCCAGTACACTCCTTCTTCCAAAAGAAATCTATACTCGAAAATAATTGACAAATCTGAAGCAGTTTATTTTTTTCATGTTTCTTACCTCCTCATTTTATGGTATTTTTATTCAATGTCCAGTTACTTGTTCCGTCATTTTTGAACACAATCACGTATTATTTATTATTTTTGTCTCAAATCCTTGATAATGGAGATATGGGGCGGAAAATTGTGAGGGTCAAGGGGAACATTTGTGAAATTGAGTTTTAAAAGGTATGAAAGTAGCAGTAGTGGGTGCCACGGGCTTGGTCGGCACCAGAATGCTTGAGGTGCTGGCTGAGAGGAACTTCCCGGTGACGGAGCTCCTGCCGGTGGCTTCCGAAAAATCAGTGGGCAGAAAAGTAGTCTTTAAGGGAAAGGAATATGAGGTCGTCTCGGCTGAGGCGGCCATCGCTGCAAAGCCTCAGTTGGCGCTGTTCTCGGCCGGCGGCTCCGTTTCGGGAGAGCTTGCTCCGAAGTTTGCTGCGGTGGGCTGTCGCGTCGTTGACAATTCGTCGTTCTGGCGAATGGATCCGACGAAGAAACTTGTCGTTCCGGAAATTAACGGAGATGTCATCGAAAAGGATGATATGATTATCGCAAATCCGAACTGTTCGACGATTCAGATGCTGATTGCCGTTGCTCCGCTTCATTATAAATATGGGATCCGCCGCATCGTTGTATCTACGTATCAGTCGGTTACTGGCACCGGCTACAAGGCTGTGAACCAGATGAAAGCTGAGCGCGATGGCGCGAAATGGGGCGAGTACCCGGCGGTATATCCCTGCCCGATTGACATGAACATTCTGCCGCACATCGACTCTTTCCTTGATAACGGCTACACGAAGGAGGAGATGAAGATGGTGAATGAAACGCACAAGATTCTCGACCCGTCGATTCGTGTGACGGCGACGACGGTGCGTGTCCCGGTGATGGGCGGACATTCGGAGTCCATAAACCTGGAGCTGGGGAAACCGTTTGAGTTGGAGGATGTCAGGGCTGCGATTGCGGCTTTCCCAGGTGCTGTGGTTCAAGATGACCCTGCGAACAATGTCTATCCGATGCCGATAAATGCGCTCGGGAAAGACGAAGTTTTTGTCGGAAGGATACGGCGCGACGAGTCTGTTGAGAACGGACTGAATTTGTGGTGCGTGTCGGACAATATACGCAAGGGTGCGGCGACAAACGCCGTGCAGATTGCGGAGCTTTTGTTGAAACGTGGCTATTTGAACTGAGATCTGACATTGTGTTGTGATAATTAATTGATAAACATAAGGATATGTTCGATAAAAAAGTATATGTGAGCAGGCGGGCGGAATTGCTCCGCAGGATGAAAGGCGAGAGCGGTGTTGCCGTTTTCTTGGGAAATGTCGATGCTCCGGCAAACTATCGGGGCAATGACTATAAATTTAGGCAGGACAGCACTTTCCTCTATTTTTGGGGAATCGATGAGCCGTGCTTTGCGGCTGTGCTGGACCTTGAGACGGGAGCGGAGACGCTATATGCTGACGATGTGGACATTGACGACATTGTGTGGATGGGGCCTCAGCCGTCAGTGCGTTCGAAGGCGGAACTCGTCGGAGTGGGGGAGAACGCCGGAAGCACTCAGGATGGAGTTTCCGCGCCTTATTGCAAGTTTTTTGAGGCTGTCGCGGTGGCAAAGGCAGCGGGGCGTCGCGTCCATTTCGTGCCACAGTCCCGCTACTACAACCAGATGCATCTTGCACAGGTTTTGGGGCTTGCTCCCGAGCTTGTTTCCAGCCGTAAACTCGACGGCGATTCGGCGGCATCCAAGGCTCTCGTAAGGGCAATCGTTTCAATGCGCCTTGTTAAGCAAGACTGTGAAATAGAGGCGATTGACGATGCCTGCGACCTCGGAATCGAGATGCACACGATTGCACGCGAGGGATGCCGTCCCGGTGTGCTTGAACAGGAGATTGTCGGACAAATGGAGGGCATCACCCTCTCGAAAGGCTGGGGCGTGTCGTTCACCACGATTCTCTCTCAGAATGGTGAGACTCTGCACAACCACACTCATCACCAGATAATCACTCCGGGACGTCTCCTTGTGGTGGATGCCGGTGCCGAGAGCAACATCCACTATGCCTCCGACTTCACGCGCACCTACCCTTGCGGCGGAAAGTTCACCTCGCAGCAGAAAGAAATCTACGACCTAGTCCACAGTTGCAATGAGTTTGCCTTCTCAATGGTCCGTCCCGGCATCACCTACCGCGAGGTTCACATCGCGACTGTTACCAAGATGCTCGAAGGACTGAAGGCTGCTGGCCTTGTTTCCGGTGACCCTGCTGAGCTTGCCGCTGACGGCATCGGAGGCCTCTTTATGCCTCACGGTCTGGGGCACAACATGGGTCTTGATGTTCACGATATGGAGGACTACGGCGAGGACTATGTTGGCTATGACGATGACCAGAAGCGTGAGGGCGGGGTGGGACTTGCGAATCTCCGCATGGCACGCCGGCTCGTTTCGGGAAATGTGATTACGGATGAGCCGGGAATATATTTCATCCCTGCGCTCATTGCCCAGTTTAAGCGCGATGCCCTCGACAAGGGGCGCGTGAACTATGCCCGGCTTGAGAAGGAGTACAGCCATTTCGGCGGCATCCGTCTCGAAGACGATGTTCTTGTCACTCCGGAGGGCGCTCGCAGGCTCGGGCATAGTCGGCTTCCGATAGCATCTTCGGATATTGAGCGTCTGATGGCGGAGAGAGGCGCATAAAAGGCGATCTGCGGCGTTGGATGTCTTGTCAAAATCCTCACAACCATCAGGTTGCTGCGGTATTTGACTTCGCCATCCGCCTTGCATCTCATCCTTTTATGCATCCCCTCAGGTTCAGATGTTTTTTTAAAAGAGAATGGAAACGTTTATTATAATTGCAGCAATACTGCTCGGCATCCTCGGGATGGTGGGTAGTGTCGCTCCTGCATTGCCGGGGCCTCCCTTGAGCTGGCTCGGACTGCTTGTCCTTTACTTCTGGGGCAGCGGGACAAATGCCGCCGGAGACAGGATGTCATTGACAGTGTTGGGGATATGGTTCGGGGTGACGGCCGCGGTGACCTTCCTTGACTACCTCATGCCCGGAATGCTGACCAAGGTCACGGGCGGCAGCCGCTACGCTTCAAAGGGTGCGACAATTGGGATGATAGCCGGCATAATCCTGACCCCGGTCGGCATGATTCTCGGCTCCATTCTCGGAGCTTTCATCGCCGAACTCACCTACGGCAACAAGACCGCGCCCGAAGCCTTGAAATCATCCCTCGGAGCATTCGTCGGCTTCATGCTCGGCTCCGGACTTAAACTTATAGTCTCCGGGGCAATGCTATGGGCAATAATAGTTTACGCTTTCTGACAGCTCTTGTGTCTCTGCACGGTTTCCTTTATTTGGGGAAAGATTTTCAAAAAGTTTCCTGAAATTGGGGAAATTATGCCGGCTATTTTATGTGCACCGTCTCCTTCGGGATAAAGTAGTACTTCTCAATCTCGTACGCCACCTCGGCATCTGGAGCCGTGATGACGTCCGCCCGCTTCAGCGCCCTTTTGTGTCTGCGGTTCATAATGTGCCGTTTCAGCCAGCTGTAACCGTATCTCTCATATAAAAACGCAAGCGAATCGACCTCCACGACCCTCCTGCCCTCGTTGTCCTTGTATTTTTTCATTGTGTCAACTTTGCTTTGATATATGCCCCAAAAACTCGCCACTTTTCAGGAATCCATTCCCAAAATCTCACCACTTTTTAGGAAAATAGCTCGTGGAAGCACTCTAATTTAAAAGGCTTTCAGATTAAAAGCTTTTGAATAAGGGATGAGGGCATGAGATGCCTGGCAGTCTTTCCAAGCGTCTTCATTGTGGCTTATTGCAGAGATGGCGCGGGCTGATGTGTCCTTGAACTTATCGCAGACTTCATCGAGTATGATTCTTTCCTCGATACTGAATGCTTCCAGATTAGGTTTTTCCATTCCTGTCAAAATACAGCCTTCGTATTCCCCTTCCGCTTTTGGTACCTGTTGCACGGCATCAAATTCGCTAAAAACACGTTCCCATTTTTCAGGCACTGGACCGAATCCTATGGCTCTGTACGTGAGTCCGGTTAGTGCTATGCCATGTTCCCGATATGATAGAAAGTCAATATAAAACAGAATCTTGTTCATTTTCGTGTACCAGACATCTCCGCATCTGTCAAGGACATAAAGAAGTATATTCTTCAGCCGTTCAAGAGATTCCGGGGCGTATCCGTTTGCGGCGCCTCTTTTATGAATGAAGATTCGTGACTCTTTGTATTTCCTTATAATGGTGGAATCTTCGGCTCTCGCGGCATCTTCCACTTTCTTCTTGATGTTTTTTCTCTCCGATTCGGAAATACAGTTTCCCGCATTCTCTATGAGGTCGAGCATGACCCTAGGGTTCATTGCACTGCGTATCATCCTACCGTTTGAAACACTGGGCACCTCACCCTGCTCGTAGAGTCTCCATTGATTCGGACCGAATCCCAAAATCGCGGACATTGAGGCACATGACAGCCCATACCGTTTTCTTAAGCCGACAATTTCATCGACGTATGGAATCCCGTATTTTTCCCTATATCTGTTGTAAACCTGTGCAATGCTCGCCCCGTCCTGTTCAGACGTCGTGAATTCTTCTCCAGTGTCATTGCATACCCAAAACTGCGCCACGTACTCGAACTTTTCTTTTCTATACGTCACTTCGCGGACTTCATTTTTCAGCGTGCACTGTCCTCCGGTAAATGGACTTGTCATTTTGTTCCCTCCTTAAACGGGTGATGCATAGGATGCTCCGCTATATGAAATGATATACATATAGTCTGTCGTCCGTTCATTCCCATAGTTATCTTTATGTATATTTCCCTGTCTTTCACATCTTTCCCGAACACCCACATATCCGTTCCATGATGCAGGGTGTCGATGATCGGTCCCTCACTATAGTCTTCCACTTCAATAGTCCGTATAATCTGCAACCGTTCGATTTCTGTGATATTCAGGTCAATCAAAGTCTGAATATTTTTGCCCCTGTCATTCCTGAAAAGGATTCCCCAAATCTCCATTCTCACCCGGAACTGTTCCAGAAATTTCTCTACATCCTCTTGTGTCGTCATTGTCTAAATCATCTACAAAGTTATAAAAATAATCTTATTGTGGGAATAAATTAACGATAAAGTTTATTTTCTTTTTGGGATTTTGGTCTTTTGTTCAATTCTTGTTTTTCAAAATCTTAAGAATGCGAATATAGCACTAATAGTCGGAGGCGCAACCTTTATGTGGCTGTGTCTATGCTGTTTTGATTGAAATCTTGCATAGATTTTTCTCTTTTTATATATTTTTATCGATTTTTATATGCCGGCGGGGCCTGCTCTGGCGGATAATTCCGAACTATGCGCTTCAATACCTTTTGAGTGCCGGTCCGTTTTCCGAAAATAATTTCTAACTTTGTGACGCTGAGCGATCAGCACATACATATTGAAAGTGTTTTCGGGCATCCTTTGAAGAAAATGTGGCAGTTTTCAAAACGAAGGATAACGGACGGCACTCATTCTCATTATGGACTATGCGGTCAAGGGCCTCCAGTGCCCCGATACCTCATATCTGTTTGAGTGTGGGGTATTGGGCATCGTTTATCTGCGTTTGGGTTAGCCACAACCTTCTTCAGGATAAGCGAAATCGACTCCACACTTTCTTTTTGCACTATAGCTGCCATGGCGGAGTCGGCGTGACGACAGAATTCGTAATCTATGAACAAGAAATAGTTGTTACTGACGGATGCGCTTAAAAGAGCATTGAGGGATTACCTATTAAACCAGAACTCCGTAACGAAGGTTGAAGGTATTGACATTTCAGAATGTCGTCTATGATATTGATGCAGAAACCTTCAGATTGGTGGTTACTAATGTCTCAACGTATAAAATTTAGGTCTATGAATGGTATGAAAGTATTTCTACAATGTTTACGAGTGATTCTTTCACTTACAGTTTTTTCATTTATGTCTTGTGAGAAGACAAAAGATTTGCCTATTTCAATGAAAGAGCCTGTACTGTCTGTAGAACAGTGTGAAGGACTATGTTCTAAAATCAATAATGATTTCGAGGTAATTAATACTCTAACCAGAGCATTGCGTTATGAAGATGTTATATGCTCGACTGTTAATGATGAGTCAGGTAAGATACGTTCCTTATCTTTTATATCTGGGAATGCTATTCAAAATATAGAAACATTTTCAAGAGGCGTTACTACTCTTCCTCGTGTTGGCTTAAGCCGTGATAACGTTGGACAGTTATGTTGGGTAATCGTTGATAAGTCTAGGTTCATAGTGTATGACTTTTTAAAAGATGATGGCTATGATGAAATGGTTGATGAATATGGTTATACGTATAATATTAAAAAGGAAAAGATAAATGAATACTATCAGACATTTGGAAAGAAGGTCCCAATAAGAGATGAAATAAGAATGGCGTTCAATGAAGTATCAAAAACATTGTGCCTTTATGAAGGAAACAAATTGCTATATGAGTGTAGTTCTTATGATGAGTCGGATTTGGATTCGATGGTCATCTCTGGCGGTTATTCTCGGAACATACGTTCTTGTATAAAAAAGGAGGGTAGTATTGAGTTCGAGTTGTTGGATGGTTCGGTCTTGACTATACCCTATTCTCCACTGTTACTTAAACTTGACGCTTCGAGTCTCGCTTTTAAGAAAGGTGGCGGTACTCATTTGATCCACTATACTTTATCCGGCGTTGTTGATAAAGCCACGTTGGAGGCGGAGGTATCAAATGGCTGGCAGGTTTCAATCACGCCGGAAACATCAACATCCGGGACGATAACGATCACGGCACCGGAAACCATAGAGGAGACGACAATCACAATCACGGCAAAAGAGTCAGAACGGACAGCAAAATGCGAACTGAAATGCGGAAAGCCGAAGTTCTCCCTGTCCCAAACTGAGTTTTCTGTTGGGCATGAAGGCGGTAATATATCCGTTGAGGTAGAGACAAACTTGAATTCTTTCGTTAAGATACCTGACGATGCTCAGTCTTGGATTGAATGGGTGACAGAGGAGACTACGGATGAAAAAATTGTGCTTCGGGTGTCGGAGAATAACGGGGCTTTTTCGAGAAATGCGACAATATGGTGCCTTGATGAAGATGGGATAGTTCTTGATAAATTCAATCTCTCGCAGAGTTGGGACCAAGACAAGATATTTGAGGTCCGAGTTTCTGATGCAGGCACGTTGCATGAGTACATGAAGGCTCATAATATGTTGAATATAAGGAAGCTGAAAGTCTCAGGCTCATTAAGCGACGATGATTTCTTTTTCTTAGGCGGTATGCGTAGCTTGAAATATCTTGATGCTTCAGATGTGGATGCTCAAAGTCTGCCTAACGGCTGTTTTATAAACTCAGAGTATTGCGAGATGTTTGTTCTGCCAAAGACATTGACGGCAATTTCTGAAAAATGCTTCTATGGATGTAAGTCTATCAAAAAGATTCTTATTCCAGCCTCTTGCGAGACAATAGGTGTATCTGCCTTTGAATGTTGTAGTCGTTTGAGTTCTATTTCCTTTGAATCCGGCTCTTGTTTGAAGACCATGTCTTATTCTTCGTTTAAAGGCTGTTCGTCGTTAACGAGTATTTCGATTCCCGCCTCTTGCGAGACAATAGGTGTATCTGCCTTTGAACGTTGTAGTAGTTTGAGTTCTATTTCCTTTGAATCCGGTTCTTGTTTGAAGATCATATCTGAATCTTCGTTTAGAGGCTGTTCATCGTTAACGAGTATTTCGATTCCAGCCTCTTGCGAGACAATAGATGCTTATGCGTTCAGAGGATGTGCTATTACTGATGTTACCTATGCCAATGGGGCTGCACTGGCGACTATTGGCACTGAGGCATTTGCAGGGTGTGACAATTTACATAGGATAGATATGCGGAACTGCACAAAACTCAAGTCAATCGGATCTAAGGCGTTTTATGGCGACAATCAGATTTATTCTTTCCAGATAGGGGCCGCAGTTCCGCCAAGTTGCTCGGCAGATGCCTTTGACAATGTCGGAGAATATTCGGTTCTCAAAGTTCCGTCTGGTTCTGAAGATGCCTATAAGGCGGCATCTGGTTGGGGCGAGTTTTATAAAATAATCGCTAATGAATAGATCAATGAAAACCAATAAAGCGATGAAGAGGATTATATTGTTCGTTTGGGTGACATTTTTGTTGTCTTGCTCGGCAGATTCAATGTATGATGACACAAAACTGAAAGATAGCATCAGCGACCTTGAGGCTCGGGTTACGAAGTTGGAGACACTTTGTGACCAGATGAATTCTAACATCAGTGCATTGCAGGCAGTGGTCGTTGCGCTTCAAAACAAAGAGTATATCGAAAGCATCAAGCCGCTGCCAGACAATCAGGGCTATTCTTTTTCTTTTTCGTCTGGAAAATTTGTGACGGTGTATAACGGTAAGGACGGCAAGAATGGAACTGACGGTAAGGACGGCAAGAATGGAATTGACGGCAAAGACGGAGAGAATGGTCGCGACGGCGTGGACGGCAAGGACGGTGTGACTCCGGTAATCGGAGTTCGGCAAGACACAGACGGAGTATGGTACTGGACTCTCAATGGTGATTGGCTCTATGTTGACGGCAAAAAGGCCAAGGCTGTCGGTGTTGACGGACAGGACGGCGCTGATGGCAGGGACGGCGTGACTCCGAAGCTGAAGATAGAGGAGGGGATGTGGTATATGTCCTGCGATGATGGCGTTTCTTGGAAGCAGCTCGGCAGGGCCACCGGTGATGACGGTGCAGATGCCGGTATAATTTCGGTTACGGAAGACAACGGTTATGTTCATTTCGGAATGTCGGACGGAACTGTGATAACAATCGCCAAGCGGATGCCGCTCACAATTTCATTCGACAGCGAGGATGTGGCGATAACGACCGGTGGCGCAAGCCGGACAATCGGTTACACTCTGACGGGAGCTTCAGAGAAGGTCGTCGTCAAGACCCTAACTCAAGACGGCTGGAAAGCGAAAGTCAATCAAAAGTCATCAGCGTCGGGCACTATAGAAATCACCGCTCCAAATCCGCTTGTAGAGAGTGAAATACTCGTTTTTGTGAGTGACGGCGGACAGACTGCCCTAGCTGCCATCAACTGTGTTAAAGCAACAATCGTCATCTCGCAGGAAAAATATGAGGTGGATGCTGCCGGTGGCAACATAGATGTTACGGCTCAGACAAACACTGAATTTCAGGTTTCGATTCCGGATGATGCAAAGTCATGGCTCAGCTATGTCCTGACGAAATCTATGGCAAAAAGGACGTTCAGCCTTTCTGCGGCAGCAAACGACAATGCTTTCAGAAGAAACGCTGTCGTGTCCTTGACCGATGACTCGGGCAATGTCATCCGCAGTTTCGTCGTCTCGCAGGCTGGTGACATGAGCGGTCTCATTTCCATTCAGTGTGACGTCAAAGGTGACCTTCACTCGATTCTGGAGTCTTACGACAAAGAGAACATTGTCAAGATGAAGATTTCAGGGGTTCTGAATGATGTTGATTTTCTTGACATCTATTATGAGATGCCGGCACTGAGGTATCTTGACATTTCAGATGTAAACATTGATGCTCTACCGAAGGATAGTTTTAAGAGCTCAAAGAATGTCACGACAGTTATCCTTCCAAAAACATTGACGACAATACAGGCAAGTTGTTTTGAGTTCAGCAATATTTCAAGAGTGGTTATTCCGGCATCATGTGAAACCATAGGGGCGTCCGCTTTTAGGTGCAGCTCATTGAAGAGTATCGAATTTGAGCAGGGTTCACGGTTAAAGTCTTTTCCTGATTGTATGTTTGAATACTGCACCTCATTGACGTCTATAATAATCCCAGCATCCTGTGAGGAAATAGGGGGTTCGGCTTTTAAAGACTGCCGATCTTTGGAGAGTGTTGTCTTTGAGTCGAGTTCACGATTGAATGTTATCAGAGCTTCGGCCTATAATGGTTGTACCGCATTGAAATCAATCGTAATACCGGCATCGTGCAAAACAATAGAGCGATCTGCTTTTCTGGATTGCAGTTCCTTGAAAAGTGTTGCTTTCGAATCAGGGTCTCAATTGAAGAATATACAAGGTTCTTATCGCTGTGAATACGATTCTTCCTATAAGCTGTATTATTATTCTTGTGGGGCATTTAGTAACTGCACCGCATTGGAATCAATTATAATTCCCGCATCTTGCGAAGACATAGGGTGTGCTGCTTTTAAGAATTGCGGGTCATTGAGGAGAGTTGTTTTTGAACCGGGTTCACGGTTGAAGATTATTTCAGGAAATGTTGTTTATTATCAGACATCATCTTCGCCTTATTCTTCTTATTCTTCTTATTCTGCGGGTGCCTTTAGTGATTGCACTGCATTGAGGTCAATTAGAATACCAGCTTCTTGTGAGGTCATAGAGGATTCGGCCTTTGGTAATTGCAGTTTTCTGGAACATGTAGTCTTTGAGTCTGGTTCGCAGTTGAAGACTATCGAAGGCAGTGCGTTTTATACTGATAATCCAGATGGACGCCATTATTATTTTTGTTCTGGTGCGTTTAAGGGCTGTACCTCATTGGAGTCAATTATAATACCAGCTTCTTGTGAGATTATAGAGAACGCAGCTTTTCATAACTGTTACTCATTGAAGAGCGTTGCCTTTGAGCCAGGTTCGCGGCTAAAGACTATTGCTGGTGGTCGTGACCCTTATTATGATTATGGTTTTGGCGCCTTTACGGGCTGTGTCGCATTGAAGTCAATTACGATTCCAGCATCTTGTGAGAGCATCGAGACTTCTGCTTTTGAAGATTGTCGTTCATTGACGGATTTGTCTTTCGAGTCCGCCTCCAGGATACAGACGATAGGTGAGTATGCTTTTACGAATTGTAGTCTTTTGCATAGGATATATATGCATAATTGTTCTGAATTGAAAACAATTGGATCTTGTGCCCTATGTGGTAATGACCAGATTTATTTTTTTTCAAATAGGATCAACAACTCCTCCGGATTTGGGCAGCCGTGTATTTGGCTCTGTCGGTGTCTATTCCGTGCTGAAGGTGCCTGCCGGTTCTGAATCAGCATATAAAGCCGCTTCGGGATGGAACGCATTCTCTTCAATTACGGCAATTGACTAAATAAAATAATAAATATGAAACATAAAAGTTTATCAAAAAGAGAAAAATGGCGTAATTAGACTCAATAAAGAGGTCTTTCGGGGAGTTGATTTTTAGGAAGCTTTGCTGGCTTTTCGAAGATACGAATAATACTACATAATAAACTAATAATTAAATATTTAAGATAAGATGACACAAATTGAACATTCTGTCGCGGAAGTGAATGAAAATCCGCTTCATAGGACTTGGCGTGACAAGTTAATCCAAAAGGTAAAGCAAAACATTGTACCATTTGAAGATGTTCCTTCAGTTGGCAGCATTGTTGATTATGCCGCAGATATGGTATTTGAATTTCACGAAGATGTGGCTAATGGAAAATTGCGCGCAGATAATAGGATGCCTTCAAATGATGAAGTTGAAATTTTCTATAAGATATTGCTTTCCGTGTTGTCAAGTTATGACATTTTAGATTATTATGATGAGTCAAAGACTTTCAGAAATGTCAGGATGCCGTTTATCAAGAAAATTGCTGAGAATGAATCCGGTCTTCAAGATGCATCTTCGGAAGGTACAGACAGTTCGGACAAAGTATAAGAACTGAACGACAGACGGGAATGTCAATAGTGATGAAGAATGTATGGCGAGAATCGGTCGTTTCCCCAAAAATAGGAAACTTTTTAAAAAGTTTCCTATTTTTGGGGAAACATTATTATATTTGCAGCAATAAACAGATAGGGAAATGGACAAGAATGTTTTAAAGTCGCTCATTGCGTTGCGTCAGTCGGAGATTCCGTTTGATGTATTTCCTCGGGATTCTGAATTGCCGCTGGATAGGGGAAAGATAATAACTGTGCCGGGAGTCAGACGGTGCGGAAAATCATCTATGATGATGTTGGCAATCAATGCGCTGGTGGAAAAGCATGGTGTTGAGAAGAGACGTATCCTTTGGATTGGGTTTGACGATGAACGCCTGCGGGTGATGACTTCTGATCAACTTAATCTGATTGTGGATGCCTATATGGAAATGTTTCCGGACATTCCGATTAAAGATGCTTATTTGTTTTTTGATGAGATACAACTTGTTCCCGGCTGGGAATATTTCGTGATGCGGCTTTACAAGAGTTATTGCCGGAACATCTACATAAGTGGCAGTAACGCCACTATGTTGTCTTCAGAACTTAAGTCCGTGCTCCGGGGCTGGCCTCTTGAGTATGAGGCGTGGCCTCTTTCCTTTCGCGAATATTGCAGGTTTAAGGGCGTGGATGTGGGAAGTTATCTTGAACAGGACACTGCGATGGTGCGAAATTCCTTCCAGGATTACAACCGCTATGGCGCTTTTCCCGAAGTTGTGTTGACAAAAAATCGTTCGGAGCAGACAAAACTTTTACAGGGCTATTTTGACACGATGCTCCTCAACGACTTGGCGGAACACTACCACATATCGAATATTCCGGTGCTCCGATATTTTTTGAAACGGATAATGTCCAACCTTTCGAAGCCTACTTCCATACTTGCGATATACAATGACATAAAGTCTCAGGGGCTGAAAATATCAAAGGACGACTTGTATCAGTGGGCGGATTATGCCTGCTCGATTTTTATGTTTGTACGTGTCCCGAAATACGAGCGATCGTTGGCCAAGGAGCAGAGGTCTCAATGCAAATATTATTGTATAGACAACGGGTTGCGAAACTCGGTGCTTCTGCCTCAGAGTGGGGATGACGGTAAGTTATTGGAGAACACTGTCTTGTTGCATCTGAGAAGAACGATGCAACCATTCGAAAAAGTTTCGTATTATCTCGGAAAAACGGAATGCGACTTTGTTTTGCAAAGGGAAGATGCGGTTTCTGAGTTGTTCCAAGTCTGCTGGAGCATATCTTCTCCGGAAACAAGAAATCGTGAAATAGCCGGTCTTCTAGAAGCCTCTGAGGTGACAGGCTGTGATAATCTAACAATCGTTACGAACGATGAGGAATCAGAAATACTTGATGGCGGAAAAATAATTAGAGTCGTTCCTGCTTGGAAACTACTTCTTAAATAAAACACTCTTTCGCGAAATGTTCAATGTCTGGCTCCCAAATGTTCAGTAAAGCATAAAAGTAGGGAGAAAATAGTCAGATTGTTGGGAGAAAACCCGAAAATGACCACAAATACGCTCGCTGAAGCCATCGGAATAAGCCCAAAAGCTGTAGAGAGGCATTTGGCCAGTCTTAAAAAAGAGGGGGTTATAATCAGGGTAGGCCCGGACAAGGGCGGGCACTGGGAAGTGGTGGGGGTAGTTGTTTGTCGCGATAAACAGATTTAGAACGAGAACTTGTACCCGACGCAGAGTGGAAACTCGTGCTTCGTCTTCCAGTAGAGGCTCTTGAGAACCGTGCCTTCCTTATTCGTGTCAATTTCGAGGCTGTGAACCCAATTGTACATCAGAGTGAACTCGATGCAGTGTGCTCTGGTGATGTTCCAGTCAAAGCCGGCGGCAGTGCGCACGCGGTTGAGGTAGGCGTGATTGTAGCCGAGGAACTTGTAGTCCGTGTAGGCAGCCGAGGTCTCGCTCCAGGTTGCAGAACATTTCGGGGCGTTGAAGATGTTGCGCAGTTCGATATAGGCAAACGGTTCTATCGGCCTGAATCCCTGCCACTTGACCGTGAAGCGGGTTTTTAGTTGGAGCGCGTTAGGAACATCTTGAAACTCGTTGAGGTCGTAGGCGTAGTGGGTGAGCTGAAGTTTCTCGCGGAGGGAGAACTTCCAGTTTCCGGTGTCGTATTGTCCGGTCAGGTTGAGGGAGAAGCGGTGGCGTGGTTTGAAGGCATTCGTCGAATTGAAGTGGCCTATGAAGATGTATTCGCCACCGATTTTGAAATAGTTGCAGACCTTGTATTCTATTCCGACAGATGCCTGATGCCTTTCGATTCCCGAGAGCGAATTTTTCGTTCTGAGTTCATAACCTCCACTCAGATGCAGTCCCTTTCGGATTTTCCAATCCACTTCGGCCGAGCCTCTCATACTCACTCCCAGACCTTGGGCTGACAGATTCATACCTCTTAAGCAAAGCGCCATCACGACGAGGACAGCAACTTTTGCCGCCTTGAGAAAATATCCGTTTGTTTTCATACCTTATAAGACGATTATGTTCAGAAAATGTTATGCGTTGTATGTTTTTCGGCGATATATTTCTTTGAGATAATTATTAAAGCTCTTGATTTTCAACGAATTGCTTGTTTCGTACAATTTCGTCCATCGTTGATGTCGATTTTCCGTCGTTTTCGTAATAGATTTTGATATATGCCGAATCCTTCAAAAAGTCGATATTTCCGATTTCAACGTCAGTCGGTCGTACTCCGCAACGTTTCTCGATGTCAGCGATGAGTTCGTCACGACGTGATGGGACGATGAGGTCGATGCGGTCGTAGAGGATGATTTTTGACGAGTTGCGCTTCAGTTTGCTGCTGCTCTCGAGAACCCATATCAGTATGATTGATAAGAGATTGGCGGAAACTGCGATTGCGAGGTCACCCCAGCCGAGGGCATAATGTGCGGAAACTTCACCGGCGTTCTCCACTTTGAACAGGGGTGTGAGTCCGTTGACGGCGGAAAGGGCGATGATGATGAAAAGATAGGTCATCTCCCTGATTGGAACAGTCTCCGTGCGGTAGCGGATGACGCCGAAAATCGCAAACAGACCGAGCGTCAGGCCCACTCCCACATCGACCCTGCCCATTGCGTAGAGCAACAGCAGCATTGCCGAAGAAAATGTCAGGAAAGTGAAGACATAGTCTTTGCGTCGACTCTTCGGGTAGTAGAAAAAATGCACGAGAATCCAGCAGACAAGAAGGTTGAGGAAAAACCTGATAGCCAGTTCTCCAAGGCTCTGAGCCGTGCTCATCGTTGGGTCCAAAATGCTCTGAATGTCGAGAAGGTCGCCGTCTTCCAAGGTTGCGGCGCTTGTTTGAAGCAGATGTATCATATTTTTTTTACTTTCTTTTCGGACTTATTATCGTGTTAATGGGCTTATTATCGTGTTAATGGACTTGTTGTCGTATTTGTTGGCTCTTTTTTACAAAACCGTCTTTGCCGGAGTCGCAGTTCTGTTGATTTTCTCAATCAGTCTCAACTTTGTCTTGAAGCGTCCTGGGTGGACAGAGGGAGCTGTGGAGACTATTCCGATGCAGTATTTGCTCATCCGGACCGGCTTCACCCTGTGACGCAGAAGTATGTCCTGCATTTCGCTGTGCAGCCGCCCGTCCTGTTTGAGTTCGATGATTACCGCCTTTCCAAGTCCGCCGCTTGTTCCCGTGCGCAGGTTTCTGAACTTGACATCGCAATCAATCGTCAGCCTCTCGCTCAATCCTTTGTTTACCAGCGTGATGCGACTGAAAGATGTCTCAAGCGACGGCCCGATGTCTTCAGCCCTATAATCCGAATGTCCCTTCAGCCATAGTCCCAACTTCCCGTTGCTGCGAAAATCCTCAAAACAATCCGATGGGGCTTCCGTTCTTTTCTTTTTGGTCCGTCCGTGATTGTTTTTTCGCTTCACCTCCAGAAAACACTGTCCGGAATCCTTGTAAATCCTTGTCCGAACTTTCTGTCTAATGGTTTTTCCGCGCCGGTGTTCGGTGAACATCCGAAGTCCTGGTGTGTCGAAATAGACGCTGTCGTAGCCGTGAAGCCTCTCTCCGCAGTTTTCAAAGATCCTGTAGCCTTGTGTGGCCGCATCCTTGAGAATTTCTGTAAGCGTTTTTCTGTCAGTGAGATACTTTTTGTCGATGCGGTTCATCAGTTTAATCCCATCCATCTCCGCCAGACTAATCGGAGAAAAGGATGCGAGAGTCCCGGAGTTGACACAATCTGCTTCAGCCTTGCATTTGAAAGGCTGGGTTTCCTGTTCATTTTTCCTCTCCGGCGATATATTCATAAACTTTATATCTCTTCAATTTCCCTTTGGCGTCGTAAATATACTCAATTTTCCGTCGTCCGAATTCGTCATATTCATATTTCCTGATATTGTCAAGTCTGTTCGCACTATTATAGACGAGTTCGCGTGCCACCTTTCCATTCGGACCGTGCTCATATTTCTTTCTCCATTTCTGTCCTTTGGAATCATACTCGATTTCTTCGATTTTCTTGCCTATTTCGTTGTAAATCGTCAAATGATCGAGAATTTTATGGTTCGTCACCGCATCGACCTTCCATTCCTTTAAGGTCATATTGTTTTTCGATGGCTTTGTCACCGTGTCCTGCGCCGTCAGTGAAAACCCTCCACCAAGGACAAAAATGAAAAATGTGAGTAAAAATTTCCTGTTCATATATATCTGTACTTTAATTCTCATATAAAGATAAGATGCGTTTGCCGTCCGGTCTGTGACACAAGTTACGCTCTGACTAATGCTTTTGACATCTTAATTATTTTTTCTAAATTTGTCGTATTGCAGGTTTTGTGCCTGTGACTGGCATATTGAAAGTGTTTTCGCACAGTTCGGAATGAAAATATACCTTCATTCCAGCAATCGGATTCGGCCTCACACTTTCTTTGTTGTATGAAGCAGCTGTTCCTGGGGTCGGAACATGGGGCGTAACTTATGAAAATGAGGATTATTCTGTTATTGTTAGCGGTAATTTCTTTTGCCACACCGCAGCCCTTGTGCGGGCAAGGGTATAATCAGAGTGCTGTAGGGCAATCCCAATATAATTATGAAGTTAGAATAGATGGACGTTTGTATCGGACATTCAAGACTGAAGGGGAAGCCAAACGATATGTAAACAACAATGCGAGCAGAATAAAATGTGATGCAAAGACATTGTCCAGAAATTATGCTCGAAAAGGGGATAAATCAAAAGCTGCCATTGCTAATGAAATGGCGGAGAGCTTTCCTGATTTCTACAAAAAATGTGTTGAAATAAGAAAGGTCCCAGTCTCTTCTGGAAACATAGGCAATAGTATGCCGTGGCAGCAGAGTGTACAGACGCCTGTTCAAGGGTCGTACACAATAAATCAGATGGAAGCTTTGTCGTATTTTGAACCTATGTCTGGGGCTAAGCTGCAAAAAATGATAAGTAATAAAGAATATACGGAAAAAGCAACACCCGAGGACAAAGAAAGAATGATTAATGCGTGGTATATGGAGGCATTGGCAAAGGAAAGCGGGCAAATAACAAGCGAGGAGGCGACAGAACGTCTCTCACGGGACTTTTCCCCTACGGTGACTGCATTGGCCGTCCGAACACAAAGTGCGAGGGTTTCACCGGAGTCACGCCAACCAGGTTTAAACAAAACGATGAGCGAATTAGGAAAAACAGGGCTTGTGCTTCTTCTGAATGAAGTTCAGAATCCTGAAGTACGCGCCAAAATTTTCGACACACTTGCCCAAAACTGTAAAAATGAATCTGATGGTAGAATAAATACGGACATTCTTAAATCAAGCATAGATCTGATGCAGCAAAGAATGTCAAATACTTCGCAAACAAATAAAGCATTGTCAGTTCAGAACCAGAATAGGAATCAGGGACTGAATGTTGGCAATTTTGACCGACAAGATGAAAAAGCAAGACAGGCAGCGATGAGGGCTTTGGCGGTTTATAAAGACATGTGTCAGAAAGGTTTTTGTAAAGATTAGATTGCTATGAAAAGAACCGCACTCTTAATTTGGGCGCTCTTGTGTCCGCTTGTCACGACAACGGCGCAGTCCTACGATGAGATAGTTCAGGAGATTCTTGACTACCAGAAATGCTTTGACAAGAATTCTCACGGACTTCGGGATGATAGCTATGATGCCGACGGGAAAACCGTGAACTATAAGGCTGCCGTCAATTTTCAAACAGCCAATTTTTTCCTTTCCGACACGGAATATGAGACGGAGGGGCTTCCGAGTATAGAGTCGGTGCACAATTGGCTGCGGACCGACGACAATTCATTCCACATTGTCGCGCACGGCATACTTCCGAATGGCGGGGGCTCTACGAAAGAGATAGAAATCGGCGGGCAATATCTCAATGCGGATCAGGTCGCGGGGCTGATATTGAAACATCTTCGTAAATATGAACTCCTGCTGTCTCTGAAGAAACAGCCGTTCTCAATAGTCCTGCACAGTTGCAAGGCAGGGTATGGCGAGAACAGTTTCGCCGCACAGCTTTCAAGATGCCTTGACGACAAGATTCGTGGACTTACCGTCATAGCTGCGGATGACATCGTGTGGCTTGACACCCGCAGCAATAGTCCATATCCGTCAGAAAAGATATGTTCAACTCGGGAGCAGGAGCAGAATCCTGCCTATCCGGGCAAGGACTGGCTCGTGTTCAAGAATGGAGTGAGGATGATGCGCGGAGGCAAGACCTGTCAAGAGACGATACGGATGGCTCAGGAGAGACTGAAGCCGATGCTGATGAAAGAACCGGATTTTGTGAATTAACCATAAATAGATAAACTATGAAAAAGATTAGCTTGTCAATTATTTTACTTATGTTGAGCATTGTCACATTCGCTCAAGTTGACATCAAAAAATTGTATGACCAAGCAGGAATGGCCGAAGAGATGCAGCTTTGGGATGACGCCATTATGCTGTATAAAAAGATAATCGTATATGCCCCTGATAGCCCGGCGGCATATTACCGTCTCGGCGAAGCCTATGCGTCAAAGGGGCAGGATGTGGAAAATTCGGAGAACGCAATCAAGTTTTTCCGAAAATATCAGGAACTGGATCCGCAGGGCGCAGAAATGAACAATGTGCAGACGATAATCAACCGTCTGGAGTTCATCGCCATGAAATCTGAGCAGTATGATGCGAAGATCGAGGCGTTGCAGGGACGATGGGTGACGACTGACTGGCGGACGAATGCGGACCACCGTTCATGGGCGATCATCAACATTAGGGAAGCAGGAGGCAAACTGCGGATAACGATAGACCCGACATCGGCCGTCTATGACGAGAGCTTCATATCTCAGACCGCGGTTGTGAATCTTCCCGGTGACAAATGCAAGTTCGCCTTCGGGGCTGACAAACGCTATAATCCGTCTTCTGCCGGGTACGACGCACAGCGTATCTTGCTTGATATGGTCGGCAGTTCAATCGGAGGAACAAGCGGCAATCTGGTGAGCGGTTTTGGGAGTGTCGCCGTGACGGCGGCGCAGGAAAACGATGTAGCTTCAGCAAGCTTGACAACCTATCTTTTCACTATGGATACGGAACCGTCGACGAACGGAACTCTGAAATGTCAGGTTGATATAAACGGTTCACATACCTCAATCAAGGGTGACAAGAAGACAAGCGACATTACCTTTGTGGAGTTCGAGAAGGTTTCGGAGGAGTTTGCGAATCTCCCGGTGATTGATAGAAAGGAATTGTTTGAGTATTACCATAGCAAGAAATTGTATGAAGAGTATGGCAGTCTTATTCGCCAATGCTCCGATTCCCGTGCAATTAAGCAGTATAGGGCTGGCAAAAGAATGTGTTTTGCGTCCTATTTCATACTGGGTGAGGGGGTCGTGTCTCTTGTGCTTGCTGCCTCATTGGCAAAGTCGGAAGACATCTCAACCGGATTTCTTTTGCTTGGAACCACATCTTTGATTGTAGGCGGTGTTATGATTCCGATAGGTATGGCAACAGGGAGAAAAGGTATCGACCGTTATAACAATGCAACAATGTCTCCCCACACGAGAAAGGCAACGGAACTCGGCATAGCCTCCACCTCGAACGGTGTCGGCTTGGTATATCGATTCTGATCCCGACGTCTGGCCAAAACAATGGACGGACTAAAAGTCCCGGAGGGACCGCGCCGGGGCGCGAAATACCCCTAATAGGGGTCGCAGACATTAGTCTGCGGAGGTTAGGAAGCATAAGCACGAAAAAGGAGGGCAAATCACCCTCCTTTTTCGTGCTTCGGACGGGAATCGAACCCGTACGGACATTTCTGCCCACGGGATTTTAAGTCCCGCGTGTCTACCTATTCCACCACCAAAGCTGCCGTTGCAGGCGTTTCGAAGACCATACCGGTCATTCCGAACGTTTGCAAGATTGCAAAGATAGTAAATATATTTGTAAAAACGGGAAAGAGGTTTTAAATTAGCAGGATTGAGCAGGAGCAGCCGTCTTTTGGCTGCCGCCGGATAATAAAAATGTTATGTTTTGAAAAATTGAATGTATATGGGACTTTTAAGCAATAAGGTGGCTCTGATTACAGGAGCCGCAAAGGGAATCGGAAAGGCCGTGGCTCTGAAATTTGCCTCCGAAGGCGCTGACATAGCGTTCACTGACCTTGTAATCAATGAAACGGTGGAGCAGACTGTCCGGGAGCTTGAGGCTTTCGGAGGAAAGGTGAAGGCCTACGCCTCAAATGCTGCTGATTTTGAGCAGGCGCACGAGATTGTCAGGCAGGTTCAGGCTGATTTCGGACGGATTGACATTTTGGTGAACAACGCCGGCATTACCAAAGACGGACTTATGCTCCGGATGACTGAGGCTCAATGGGATGCGGTCTTGACGGTGAACCTCAAATCCGCGTTTAACTACATCCACGCCTGCGCTCCGATTATGATGGCCCAGCGTGGGGGCAGCATAATAAATATGTCTTCGGTTGTCGGGGAGGCAGGAAATGCCGGACAGTGCAACTACTCCGCTTCAAAGGCCGGTATGATTGGACTCGCAAAATCCATCGCGAAGGAAATGGGGCCTCGTGGAATCAGGGCCAACTGCATCGCTCCGGGCTTCATCATTTCTGATATGACGGCTGCGATGCCGGAGGATGTGCGCAAGGCTTGGGAAAAGACGATTCCGCTGCGTCGCGGCGGCACTCCGGAGGAGGTGGCTAAGGTGGCGCTGTTCTTGGCTTGTGATTTGTCTTCTTATGTTAGTGGGCAGGTAATAGACGTCTGCGGTGCTATGCACTGCTAGGTTTGAGTTTCTTTTGGGGCTATATTTGTCCTCTCATCGGTCACATACGCCCGGTATGCTCCCTCTTCGAGGGCAAATCTATCCTCCAAAATAAATCTCAAACCTCCCTGGTGGGGATTTGGAGGGTTTCTCCTGGCTGGGGTGCGGGGATATATCGTAGTTTAGTCGTGTACCTATGGGTACACTCCTTAGATGGTTATGGATTGGGGATGCGAAAAATTGTGGACGGCTGTGGCGGATTTGTTCTTGCCACGGCTTTGTTGCGTTTGCGGAACCAGTTTGGGGCGACACGAGCGTTATATCTGTCTCAAATGTCTTGCGGATATGCCCCTTACTCATAGCTGGTCTCTTGTCCGCAACCCTATGGCGGAACATTTCAACGCTCTGATTGAGAGAATGGAAAATGAAAATCCCGAGTTTGACTTTTGCGAGGAGAGCTTGTCCGAAGAGCTGTCAGAAAGGGAGACCGGACAAAAGACTTTCTATTCACCCGAGCCAAAATCTTGTTATGAACATTATGTCTATGCCGCAGCCCTTTTCAATTTTGTGAAGGACGGAGGGTACAGGAATATAACATATCGCCTGAAATATTCCCGTGACATCAGAGAGGGGCGTTTTTTCGCGGCGATGCTCGGTGAGCGGGTTGCTGCTGCGGAATGGCTTTCGGATGTCGATACAGTAGTTCCTGTTCCGCTTCATTGGACGAGGCGGTTACGGAGAGGGTACAATCAGGCGGAGGTTATTGCTTCTGAAATAGCAAAGGCGCTCGGGGCGCGTTTGAGAACGGATATTCTGAAGCGGCGGCGACGCACATCGACTCAAACAAAACTCGGCATCGAGGAAAAGGCACGCAATGTCAGCGGCGCGTTTGCGGTCAGCCGGAAGTTTCGCAGGCGTTTTCATAATCCCGAAATCCTTAACAGCGCATCGTCGAACGGAGCCTCTGAAGAACGGAACTCCTTGAACATCAGGCACATACTTCTCGTTGACGATGTCTTCACCACCGGATCTACCCTCTACAATTGCTGGCGTCCGCTCCACGATTTCTTCGGTCCACAAGTCCGCATCAGCATCGCCACTCTCGGCGTCGTATAATTCAACTGTCCAGTCAGTCTGCTTTCACGCAACGCAGGGACCCATAAAACTCCGTATCGTGGAGTGCGGGCTTAGTGCCGGAGAATTTGAGGTACTGAAAATATATGACATGCACATTACCCGCCTTGTCCTTTTCTCCGCAGATGTAATGGCCACCCTCAGAAAATTCCATGATCTCTCCGTCAGCGCCTTGCCTGTATCCTCTGGCCGGCAGGAATATCCGTGTCGCCTGTGTGCTGTATGTTTCCTCGCCGGAAAACCAGCGTCCCCTGATGCCATCGACTTCCTCAAAATCGGAGTAGCGCGTGCACAACCGGCTCATTTCGGCCCGTGTCGGCGCCCGCCATCCGTCAGGGCAGGCCGTTAGAGCCTCGTCGTAGTTGTAGAGTTTGCCGTAAGGGTTTGACTCGTCTATTCCGCAGTTCTGCTTCGCCCATTTTGTCTCGGCAATTATCATATATTCGGAATCTGTGCCCTGCACGACCTTCAAGCACGCGTTGTCGGCGCCGGGGTATTTCAGGACAATATCGAAGCTCCTCTCCTCTTCCGAAAGGTTACGTTCCACGGAAAGGTACAGCCCTTTTCCTGTGTTGTGGAATTTTAGCCATTCCGGAGCTGTGTTTCCGGAGGCATCCGGAGTCGCTTCGGGCACAGGCTCCGTGACTTCGTAGGCGACCATAAGGCTTTGCTTCTGATTGTCGAAATTCACGGTCGGGTTGTCAAGTTTGATAACGGCCTTGCGATAGTCCTGCCTTATGACGACCGTTCTCTGCTTTTCGCCTCCGTAGGTGAGGGTGATTCGTGCCTCCCTTGGCTCCGTTCGGCTGAAGTTCTCCATAACCGAGACCGTCGCCTTGGTCCTGTTGTAGCTATTGATAGTCAGCCATGGGGTGTCGGTCGTCACGATGAGCCTTTCTCCCGGGACATGATTGCGTATGTCGTAGCCGATTTCTATTTTTCCGCCCTCGTAACCTATGGTGAATGTTTCCGATGTCAGCGAAAATTCGGAGGATTGTTTTCCGCATGAGACAGCGGCTGCTGCGATGAGGCCTATGACTATAAAATGTATTCTTTTCATTATCTTGGTGCAAATTATGATGACTGTTTTTGGGGGTGGGAGGCTGCGTTTCTGTCTATTGATTCATTACGCAGCGCAGAGAACCCATATAGGCGAGGTTATTATATTCCGTACGTATATCTATGAAATACTTTTTCTCGAAGCATGCCACTATGGAAGAATTGTTGTTGTACCCTCCGCGCGACCCGCTTATGTAGCAGCCCCGCTCCTCAAAGTAACGCAGTTCGCCGTCTTTTTTGCATCCTCCGGCTGGGAAGAATACCGCCGGTACATCTTCGGAATATGGCTTTGAACCGGAAAACCATACGCCTTGCAGACCATCCACCGTCGTCCAGTCCGATGTGTGCTTGTAGAGAGCTTCCAGCTCGCTCCTTGTCGGCGCGCGCCAGCCTTCGGGGCAGGAGAAGATGGTCATTTCGTGGCTGTAGAGCTTTCCGTATGGATTTTTTTCGTCTGTCCCGACATTCTGCGTGGCCCATTTAACCCCGTCTATGAACTCGTAGTACGATTTGCTTTCTTGAACGAGTGTGAACTCCGTGTCCTCCGCTCCGGGATATTCCAAAATGACGGTGAATTTTCTGTCCTCCCCGGACGTGTTCTCTGTCACCGAGATGTTGAGGTTGCTCTCGAAGTCGTTGCC
Organism: uncultured Bacteroidales bacterium; assembly: GCA_900545245.1. Classification (GTDB taxonomy): domain Bacteria; phylum Bacteroidota; class Bacteroidia; order Bacteroidales; family UBA932; genus Cryptobacteroides. Next base: position 9,496 of record UQYV01000010.1, on the reverse strand, counting down.
CGAGACGGCGATTTTAATCCATTCCGGGATTTTCATGTCCTTGACCGTTGGCCAGCGTCCAGTCAGATGATTGCGGATTTCAAAAGGTATAGACACATTCTGAGCGTGCTGATCTATTGTCGCCTTTATGCTCTGAAACACGACAGCAGCGTGGAGGTAATCTTGTTTCAGGAGAAAGAGCTTCTGCACTTTGTCTCCATAGCTCAGCGTCAGACGGGCCTCACGCGCTTTCCATCTCACTGTGTTTTCAGTGACCGAAATTGTGGTTCCGTCCATCCTGATTTCCTTTACCGAAACCCAGTCGGCGTCGCTTGTGACGGAAATTTCCGCATTGCCTGCCGGATTGAGGATGTCGTAGCTGAATTCAATCTCCTGCGCGGCGTAGTCGATGCTGAACGCTTCTGTCATCAGCATAATGTCCGGCTCTCCGGTTTCTTTCGTGCATGATAGTGCCGCTAATATGGTTGGGATGACGAGAAATAATTTTTTCATTGCTTTGTTTTTCTAAAATATTTTTCTGACCCCAAAAGTAGTCTACACATTTGTTTAACCTACTATTTTTGATGAAAAATACTTTATGGACGACATCGCGCGTATGCAATCGTCTTCTACCAGAAAAAACTCGTGCCGAAGGCGAGGAGCAAAGAGTGGTTGACGGGCAGCATGAGGTTATATTCGGCGAGAAGTTTCACTCGGAAATTGGTGCCGAGCCTCAAACCGAACGAACCGCCGCAGAGAAACTCGCCGTAACCCTTGCTTACAATGCTTTTCATTGCCTGCGGACAGTGCGGACTGCGGTAGCCGCCGCCGAGCATCGCATCTGCCTCCACATAGAGAATCTTGGCAAAAGGCCAGTTGAAAACGGCACCGGCAAGATAGTCGTAGAAATTGCTTGTGAGTCCTAGTTCTGACGCGGTGTAGGAGTCCGTATCGCGGTCGCGCAGTGAATTGATGCCGAGGCGGATGCTGGCGGAGACTCTGGGATGGACCGGGATGTCCGCCTGAATTGCCGCGAGACCGCCGGAGAGACGACCTCGACTTCCTATCCCGTAGCGGTGGCCATAGAGTGAGGACAATGAATAGTAAGTCAGCGACTTGTCTTCATCGAAGACGAGCGGCTCCCACCATTCAGAGATGTTTCTCTTTTTGAATATGGCGTCGTTGATAAGATAGCCCAGTTCAACCGCCCCGACCCCTATGATCGCTCCTCCAATTATGTCCGTGTGCCAGTGCCTGTGGTTCATTATTCTTGACGCTCCTGTTATGGTGGCGGCGGCATAGCCCGCAAAACTTATCCACGGAGACCGCCATCCATATTCCTTGTGAAGCATCGTCGCGCACATAAATGCGGTTGCCGTGTGTCCGGAAGGGAAAGAATTGCGTGTGCTTTCATCAGGGCGTAGCCTGCGTACGCTGTATTTTATCCCATTGACGGTAGCTGCCATTATTCCTGCTGAAAATGCGTCTGCGCTCAACAGTTCCGCCCATGTCCTTGTGCGTCCCTCTACGCCGCAGGCACGCATGACAATCATCGCAGCGGCAGGAGAGAACTGAAGATAGTCGTCATATTTGTAGCGGAAGTGGGGTATGTCGTTCAGCCTTATTGCGCGTATGTCGTTATCCCAGTCAATCTTAGACCCGATAATCTGCGCTGACACGGAAAATATGCCCCCGCCGATGAGGAAAAACAGAATCAGTGCGATTAGCTTTTTCATATTCCAAAGTCTAAAAATATTTTCTTTCATTCTTGTCCAACGCCATGAAAATGAAGAACATCAGCGAGAATGACAGCAGTGACGAGCCTCCGTAGCTTATGAACGGAAGCGGGATTCCGATGACCGGCATGAGACCTATCGTCATCCCTATGTTGATGAACAGATGCATGAATATGCACGATGCGAAACAATATCCGTAGATTCGTGTGAACGCCTCGCGGCTGTGTTCGGAATCGATGATGATGCGGCAGATGAGGAATGCGTAAATCAGAATTACCGCAGCAGAGCCGAGAAATCCCCATTCTTCGCCGATTGTACAGAATATGAAGTCCGTACTTTGCTCCGGGACAAATCCGAATGTGGTCTGGGTGCCCTGGAGGTAGCCTTTTCCGGCAAATCCTCCCGAACCTATGGCAATCATCGACTGGTTCACGTTGTAACCCACACCTGCGGGGTCGTCTTTCATTCCGAGAAGCACTTCTATTCGGCTGCGTTGGTGCTCCTGGAGTATATTGTCGAATATGAAGTCTACCGAATAGGTGAAACCGATTCCGACGGCAAGGGCTGCGATGGCGACGTATGTGTAGAGGTGCCGGTTGCGGAATGCCGAACGCAGAACAAACGGGAGCGCGACGACGATGGTGAGGAAAAGGATATACTCCGGTTTTATTTTCATAAAGAATGATTCCGGATTGTCGATGGCTTCGGCGATTTTTCCGAGGATTGCAGGAATGAAGGCATATAGGACAGTGACAGGAATGCCTATGAGCAGCAATGGTTTAATCTTCCCGTTACTCAGGCATACATAAGCCGTGACTACAACTGTGAGGGCGAGCATTGCGGCGTAGGGGCTGACGGTGAGTGTGAGAATAAACACGAGTATCGCCATAGCCGCGGTGACGATGAACCAGCCCGAAAGGCCTTCGCGGTAGAGCATAAATATGAATCCGCAGTAGACAAGTGCAGACCCGGTCTCTTTCTGGGCGACAATTGTAAGCATCGGCACGAGTATGATGACTGCCGTCAGCAGAAAGTCCTTTGTTTTATTGATGCGGTAGTCCACCTGACTCATAAGTGTCGCAAGCATCAGTGATGTGGTGGTCTTCGACAGCTCCGCCGGCTGGAAACTGATTGGTCCGAGAGTGAACCACGAATGTGAGCCCTTGACATCGCGGCTTAGGAATATCACCGCAACGAGCAACAGCATCATAATAATATATAGCGGCAGTGAAAATCCTTCATATATTCTCGGCGGAATCACGAACAGCACAAGTGCTCCAACTCCGAGCGAAATCAGCATCCAGATGATCTGTTTCCCGCTCCGGAGCGACGGGTCGAAGATGTTTCCTCCGTCAACCGAATGGACAGAAGCGTAGATGTTGAGTATGCCGATGAGAACGAGCACAAGATAGCAGCCCAGAAGCCACCAGTCGATGGTCTTGGCAAAACTGCGACGGTTTGTCCTTGTGTCGTATAGTCCCATAATCTTATTTGTCTTTTTTTACTTTGTGCATCAAATCCCCGTTGAGCACCCTCTGCTCCAACGGCTTACGTGCGTCCGAAATGTCCCCGTTGAGGTATTTCTCCACCAGGAGTGAGGCAATCGGCGCCGCCCAAGTTGCTCCGAATCCGCCGTTCTCCACATACGCTGCCACAGCAATCTTCGGATTGTCTTTTGGGGCGAAGCAGATGAAGACCGAATTGTCGTCTCCGCGTGGGTTCTGCGCTGTTCCTGTCTTTCCGCAGATGTCAAGCCCCGGCACCGCAGCCACGCTTGCCGTACCGCCTGAACCATATCCGCTGTTCACCGCACGGTACATTCCGTTAATGACTTTCGGAAAATGCACTGTGTCGACTTTCGTGTAGTGGCGTTTGCGGTATTTGTCGTCAATCCTGTAGTTTTCAGAGTCCTTGATGATGTGCGGAATGTAGTAATATCCCCGATTTGCCACTGTCGCACAGAGGTTCGCCAGGTGCAGCGGAGTGCAGCCGAGTTCACCCTGCCCGATGGAAAGTGATATGACTGTCAGGGACTTCCATCCTCCCTTGTGGTAGCGCTTGTCGTAGTATTTCGAGTCCGGCACGAAGCCTCCGAGTTCGGACGGGAAATCGCTTCCGAGTTTTTGGCCGAACCCGAAGCTTTTTACATAGCTGTTCCAGGCGTCTAATCCCTCTGCGACATTCGCGTATTTTTTGTTGTCAAGAATATCGCGGAGGACATAGCAGTAGTAGGCGTTGCAGGACATCATAATCGACTCCTCAAGGTTCAGAGGAGACTTGTGGGCGTGGCATCCGAGCTTATTCCTGCCGAAATGGTAGCCCATGCTGCACGGATGCAGAGTTCCCGGCGTGACGACCCCTTCCTGAAGCCCTATCAGCGCGTTCACGAGTTTGAACACCGACCCCGGCGGATAGGGAGCCTGCACAGCGCGGTTGAACATCGGCTTGTATGGGTTGTTGAGAATTTCGGAGTAGTGGTTGCCGATGTCGGCCAGCATATCCACGTCGATTCCCGGACTTGACACCATTGTAAGTATCTCTCCTGTAGACGGTTCAATCGCCACAAGCGAACCCACTTTCTTGTCCATCAGCATCTGCCCGTAGTGCTGAAGTTCGGCGTCGATTGTGGTTGTTATGTCTTTCCCCGGTACGGCCTCGCGGTCCATCTCTCCATCACGGAACCGGGATTCGATGCGGTTGCTTGAGTTGCGCAGGTAGATGTTGTAGCCCTTTTCGCCCCGGAGCTCCTTTTCCATTGCAGCCTCGATTCCGGTCTTTCCGGCATAGTCTCCGCTGCGGTACTCGTCCGGATGCTTTTTCAGAAAATTCGCATCTACCTCGGAAACATAGCCGAGCAGGTTACCTCCGGCATTGTAGGGATATTCCCTGACACTTCTGGCCTGTCCGCGAAATCCCGGAAACTTGAACTCGACCTCGGCGAACTTCATATATCTTTCCGGCGGAATCTGCTTAAGGAACGTCAGCGTCTGCCAGCCTATCCTGGTTCTGAACTTCCTATACTCCGTCATCTTTTCGCGGACGAACAACGTGTCGAGTTCCAACACCTTACAGAACGCGAGTGTGTCGAATGCCGTGACCTCTCTTGGAGTGACAAGCAGGTCGTAGACCACTTTGTTGCCGACGAGAATCCGGTCGCTGCGGTCGTGGATGATGCCTCGCGTCGGGTAGATGGTGGAATATACCATCGAGTTGTTCGATGAGTCAATTTTGTAGCGGTCGTCGATGATCTGGATGACGAAAAGCCGGACTATGAGTACAAGCGCTGCAGCCCCCAGTCCTATCAACAGCTTATTTTTCCGATCAAGAACCATAAGCCTAATCCCGTGTGTTTCTGGTGGAGAAGATGTGTTGCACTATCGCTATGAGAGGAAGGCTTGCCGCAAGTGAGCAGGCGAAACGCAGTGCGCAGAATCCGAAAGTCCTTTCTCCGGCACCGTCAAGCGCGACATAGAGCAGCAGAAAAATAGCCGTGGCGATGGCCGAGAGCGCGAACAATCTTGTTGTTCCGCTTTTCTTTGCCGAGAGAGCTTCCGTTCTGACTACGGTATCCTCTCCGATGAAGAGCCGCACGAGTGGTTTTTGAAGAAGCGCCACCGGCACGAGCGAAGCCATGTTCAGCCCGAGCACACCATCCGAGAGCCAGTCGACGGCAAACCCTGCAACGAACGCAATGAGCATTGTCGTTTCTGTCCTTGCGTACAGGGGTAGAAATATCACCAGCACGGGAAGCAGCGTTACGGTCACGAGGGGGCCGAGAAACATACAGTCACAGATGATAATCTGAACCATAACCAGAAAAATCCAGGTCGCGACGAATTTTGTGTCAGTTCTCACCATATCACATCCCCTCCTTTTCCAGTTTCTCTATTTCCCCGTCATCCATCAGGCTGACGATTGTCACATATTTCAGACTGCTGAAGTTCTCGAAGAGCTTGACTTCAAGATTGTAGGTGGCTCCATCCTTCAGACGCGAATCCACGGTGACACCGACGGGGATGTCTTTCGGAAATATCGCGGAGAAACCGCTCGTGTAGACCGTGTCTCCGAGTTCCGTCACAAGGTGGTGCGGGATTTCCTCAAGGATCGCGTTTCTGTAGCCGTTCCATTTCAGCGGGCCCACCGGACCTTCCTTTCCGAGCCGTGCGCTGACGTTCATGTTGTAGTTTCGGAAACTTATGCCGTAGCAGTAGTGATCGCTCACGTTTTCCACGATGCCCACCACGCCTTTCGCCGTGATGATACCATCTCCAGCCTTCACCCCATCGGAGACGCCTTTGTCGAGTATGAGGTAGTTGTGCTGGCGGTTGTCGCTTAACTTGATGATGGTTGCCGGCGTGAACCTATACTTCTCGCCCGTGCCATGGAACTCTTTTCCTCCGGTGAGCCGTTCAGCGGCCTCAAGCCTGTCCTCAAGCACGCGTACGCGCTGAAAAAGCCTTGCGTTTTCGGCCGCAAGCGAGTCGTTTTTTGCGGAGAGACCGAAGTAATTCCGCACTTTTTCTCCTCCTCCCCAAAGCGCGGCCATCGCGCCGTGTCCCGCTCCTGAAATCCAGTTTCTCTGGAGCTCGTTGTTGTAATGCAGAACGGCAATCGCAGCCGTCTCCAGCGCAAGAAAAACGACTGCAGTCACTATTGCTGATATGGGGCTGCGCTTCTGCATTCCGTCCTTTTGCTATCTCATGAGGAACGAGAAGTCGTCGGTGTGCTTGAGCGCGATGCATGTACCTCTGGCAACTGCCCTGAGCGGGTCTTCAGCCACGTGGAACTGTATGTTAACCTTGTCGGAGAGACGCTTTGCAAGTCCGCGGAGAAGTGCGCCGCCTCCAGAGAGGTAGATTCCTCCCTCGACGATGTCGGAGTAAAGCTCCGGAGGAGTCTGTTCGAGAACATGCAGAATGCCGGTCTCGATTCTTGCGATGGACTTGTCAAGGCAGGTCGCTATTTCCTGGTAGGTCACAGTCGCCTCAACCGGGTGCGCTGTCATCAGGTTAGGTCCGTTCACCTTCATTGGCTCCGGTTCCTCCTCAAGTTTGGTGAGTACGGAACCGACGCGAATCTTGATCTGCTCCGCCGTCCCTTCGCCGACCTTGATGTTGTGCTGTTGGCGCATGAACTGCATGATGTCTCCGGTGAGCACGTCTCCTGCCACCTTGATACTGTCCTGTACCACGATGCCTCCGAGCGAAATCACCGCAATCTCGGTCGTTCCGCCTCCGATATCGACAATCATGTTGCCGCGTGCAGCCTGTACGTCAAGACCGATTCCGACCGCTGCGGCCATAGGCTCGTAAATCAAATAGAGATCCCTTCCTCCGGCATGCTCCGAAGAGTCGCGCACGGCCCTTTTCTCCACCTCTGTACTTCCGGAAGGAATGCCGACGACCATCTTGATGTTCGGCTGGAAGAGCGACTTGCGCGTGCTGTTTATCTGTTTGATGAATCCCTTGATCATCATCTCGGCAGCGTCGAAGTCCGCAATCACTCCGTCCTTCAGAGGCCTTACCGTCTTGATTTTCGGGTTTTCCTTTCCCTGCATCGTTTTCGCCTTCTGTCCCAGCGCAATGGGCTTTCCGGTCACGATGTCGATTGCCACTATGCTCGGTTCGTCCAGAACAATCTTGTCGTTCTGGAACATGACGGTGTTCGCCGTTCCGAGGTCAATCGCGAGTTCCTGAGTCAAGAATGAGAATGCCATATCTTACTTATTTTCCCTTGTTTCAAAATTTCAAAAGTTCCACGTTCGTGGCTGATTCTAAAAATCTTGTAAAATTAGGCAAAAAAACTCATATTTGCGAATATATTTTCTCATTGGTGAACACAAAGGAATAAATCGGGATATTTGTGCAGTATTTTCGAGGACAGATTTCCTTTTGAAGAAAGGAGTGTACTGGGCGTACACGACTGATGAGAAAGGGAATATGAACCGAAAATACAAACAAAATGAAGAAATATCTTATAGTCGTCGCTGGAGGGCGGGGGCTGCGTATGGGCAGCGATCTCCCGAAGCAGTTCCTGAAAATCGGCGGACGGGCGGTGCTCCACAGGACAATCGAGCGTTTTGTGTCGGCCTGCCCTGACATCCGTGTGGTGACGGTTATGAACTCGGACTACATTGATTTCTGGAAAGACTATTGTCTCGGTTCCGGAATGGTTGTTCCGCAGAGCATTGTCCGCGGAGGGATGACCCGTTTCCATTCTGTGAAGAATGCCCTTGAAAAAGTTCCTGACGGAGCCATCGTTGCAGTTCATGACGGCGTGCGCCCCTTTGTGTCAGAGTCTCTGATAGTCAGAATGTTCGACGCTGCCGAGACTGTCCCGGCCCTCATCCCTGTCGTCCGGTGCGTTGACACGATGCGGTCCCTCGCGACAAAAAAGGACGCTTCAGGCAACGAAGTCCTTGAACCTCTTAATGTCAAGATTGATCGTTCCGTTCTCTATGCTGTGCAGACTCCGCAAATTTTCCAATCCGATGTTCTGAAAGCCGCCTATTCTCAGCCCTACGACACCGCCTTCACCGACGACGCCTCTGTCGTGGAACGCTCCGGCGTCCCCATCTCCTTCATTCCCGGCGAGCGCCTCAACATCAAACTCACGACAAAAGAAGACCTCCTCCTCGCCGAATCCATTCTAAACATTACAGAATAATATCAGCCCTCCTCTTTTTTCGCGCCCCGCTATTTCTTGCGGGAAGTGAAAATAGTATTCTTATACTCATTAACCCACACCTGCCTCTCAATAGGCTGATCCAGCGAAATCATTGTGTCGGTGGATTGGACGTAGGGGAGTTTCTGGATGGTGTTCACAAGCACCTGCATGAGGTGGTCGTGGTCGAAGCAATAGAGCTTCACGAGTAGCGCATACCGTCCTGTAACAAAGTGGCATTCAACGACTTCCTGGATATTTTCAAGAGCTTCGACAACCTCCGGGTACTTGTTTCCCTCGGAGATGGATATGCTCACGAACGCGCAGATGTTCAGCCCGATGGCCTGGGGTTTCACGAGCACTCTCGACCCTGTGATGATTCCGCTGTTCTCAAGTCTCTTAACTCGCTGGTGGATTGCTGCTCCGGAGACTCCACACTCGCGCGCAATTTCAAGGAAAGGCGTCCTTGCGTTCTTTATAAGAAAAGACAGTATCTTCTGGTCTATTTCGTCGATGTGGTAATTAATCATGTTGACAATAACTTGAATTTTCGCCACGAATATAATCACTTTTTCACAAAAACCTGCAAAAAACTTACGAAACCTTAGAACTTTGACCCTTTTCGTTTTGAAACTTGATTTCAGGTTTGCCTCCCGGTTCAGACTTGTCCTCTCGTCAATTGTGTATCTGTGGGATCGGAATGTCAGACCGTAATTTATAAGACTGAAAACCATCGGTATCTGCCGCGGAAATGTGCCATGAGGTGCACAAGAATAACGCACCCGTAACAATCAATATCCCAGTTCTGATGGCCTTCATTTTATTCTGACTTTATTGCCTTGGCGGTCGCTGTACGAAGATTCCCGGCTTCCAACCTGCGGAACCTTGACAACGGATGCAAAGGTAACCAATTTTTCCCAAAACGAAGTCAACTCCAGTGAGCTCTGAAAATAACTCACGGCAACTTGTTTTTTTATCCGCCTTTATCCGCCGAATTTGCGTCATATCTTTAATGGCGTCTTAATATACACTTAATACGGACTTAATTCCTCCCAATATTCTCTGAAGATTCAAGATAGAAGTGCAACACCGGCGGGCTAGCCCGCCGGTGTTGGCCG
>UQYV01000009.1 GCA_900545245.1 uncultured Bacteroidales bacterium | reverse complement strand
CAACTTCTATCAGGGATAGACTCGAATCCGAGTCAACCTAAATCCGGAAATGACAGCGGCGATGTTTTTGCCGCGTATCTTTTTACAAAAGTAGACATTTTTCAACTTTTTCCAGAGATTTCTTTTTCAAAAGTTGACACATCCCCATTCGATAAACCACCCAGATCGACTTTGTATTCTATCGGCGCCGCCGCACCTTTATCCAAGAACATCACCATATAGACCGGAACATAAGTTATTCGACCATCAACTGATAGATTGTCGTTGTTCAGCACCAGTGCCTCCGGCAGATTGTATTCCTCACAATCCATAATGTTGGAGAGGGCGCGATGGTAAGTATAATCCTTCCCGGACTTGACCTCGATAGGAAGAATCCTGCCCCCCTGTTCTATGACGAAGTCCAGCTCTCCCCTCTTCTTGCTATTGTAGTAATAGGGCTCCAGACCGTGTGCAACAAGTTCCTGCGCCACAACATTCTCATAGATAGAACCGAAGTTGATGTCCTTATCGCCCTTGATAATCCGCATCTGAATGCCGTTGGCATATTGGGCTGCCAACAGACCAATGTCGCTGAGGAAGAGCTTGAGAAGGTTACGGGAACGGGACAGCAGCAGAGGGACCTTGGGCTCCTCTACATTATACACGGGTATGGCAACACCAGCATTCTTCAGCCAGAGGAAGCTGTTTTCATAGCGTTCATACTTAGCATTCTCGTTGAGGCGTTTGAGGATAAAACGCTTGTTCTTGGCATTGAGTTCCGGCGGAATAAGGTCGAATATCTCCTCGATATACAATTTATTATCCGGATCGTACTTGGCTATATCCTTCTTATAAAGTTGAATAATCTCCTGCTGTACCGCCAACACATCCTGCAAGTTATTACTTTCAAGATACTTGCTGACCGCTGCCGGCATACCCCCTACAATCAGGTAGAGCCGGAACAGCTCCATCATCTTGTTATGGATGAATCCATCGACCGGAATTCTTTTCGTCCAGGCATCCTTTAGCGTGGAAATAACATTTTCATTGATTCCCACGCAAGTGATGAATTCTTCGAAATCCAGCGGAAACATCTCCTTCACGCCCATATAGCCGACAGGGACTGAACGGATATCTTTCAATTCTACGCCGAGCAGAGAGCCGCTCAAAATATAGCGATATGAGCCTTCATCCACCAGAAACTTGATGGCGGTCACAATATCCGGACACTCCTGAACCTCGTCAAAGAATATCAGCGTGTCCCCTTTTATCATTGGCACATTCGTGATGGTCGACAAACGCATCAGTATGTCGGCGCTTCCCTTAGCATCCTTGAACAATCCAACGACATCGGAATTCTCGATGAAGTTGATCTCGATAAAACTCTTGAAAGTCTTGCCAAACTCGCGGATGGAATAGGTCTTGCCGACTTGACGTGCACCCGTTATCAGCAGTGCATTAGAAGATTTTTGGTAATAATCTTTTAAATAGCTGTCTATCTTTCTGTTAAGCATACCGCATCCTTTTTTCCAACGCAATTTAAGGACAAATTCCCACTTTTCCAAAGGAGTTATGAGGATTTCTTCCACTTTTCCAAAAACCAAGGAGGAACGAATTATGATTCTAGGTTCCCGGGAGTATCGCCATCGGCCTTCTTACGGGCTTCATCGAATTTGGCCTTCATTGTGTGAAGGTCAGTTTCCTGAAGTTTGTTCTCGAAATTGGTGACATCGACATTTTGGCTACGAGCGAGTTGCAACTCCTTTTTGTATGCAACAGCGTTCTTGGATGCGTTGACCAAGAGCATAATCAGAGACTTGAATCAGCTACTCGCAGGACATTTCAGAAATCATCCTTATCGCTTCGGCTACTCCGACAGTGGCTTTTTCCTTGATATGGACAATACCCTCCTCATTGTCGATGGGCGTATCCTTGGGGTCGACCACGAAAACAGGGCAGTCAACCGGAGTGTATTTCCATAAGCTTGCAGCAGGCTGAACCACAAGCGATGTTCCGACGATAATCATAAAATCAGCTTCTGCAAGTTCTGCGATTGCATCCTTCATCTTTGGGACAGCCTCACCGAAGAATACGATATGCGGACGGTATTGAATGCCACGGTCATCCGTATCTCCAATGCTGACCGGCCCGAAATTCACATCCTTAATCTTTGATTCATCAAATCCGTCCTCCTCCGTGTATGAGTCTTCCGGACGGACCTTTGTGAGTTCACCGTGGAGATGAATGACTTTAGTGCTGCCTGCCATCTCGTGGAGGTTGTCCACATTTTGGGTAACCACCACTACGTCATACTCTTTCTCAAGCGATGCGATATCAAGGTGTGCCTTATTCGGTTTCACTTCTTTGAGCTGTGCGCGTCTTTGATTGTAGAAATCAAGCACCAGTGAGGGATTCTGCTGCCACCCGAAGATGGAGGCGACCTCCATCACATCGTGTTTCTCCCAAAGACCGTCACTGTCTCTGAATGTTGAAATACCGCTCTCGGCACTAATGCCTGCGCCTGACAATATCACTATCTTTTTCTTCATAATGCATTTCTCACGCTTCGGTCACAAATACTACCATCGTTCCACGGGAGCCAACACCCCGACCGAACTGCGTTCAATTGCAAAGTTAATACAAATCATTAATTTTATACACTATTCATCGAGTTCATACATCCGAAAGAAAAACTCATTGCCGGTCTTGATATTTGTCCCATCTTCGTATTGGTTAATCAGCAAATAATGGCAATATATGAAAACTTTTCACTCAAGACTCATCTCCATTCTCTCTTATTCCGTCATCCTTTCCGTCGGACTTTTTTGTGCAATCGCCTGCAAAGACCGCAAGTGCACGGAATCCGCACCCGACGAAATTGCTGAGCACATCGAGGCTTACTCAGCAGGAGTCATTAAGACCGGAGACAGCATCCGGATTCTGTTTAATGAAAGCGTTGAGTTCTCGGATTCTGCCGCTGCTCCATCACGGATTCTGAAATTCACCCCTTCGCTGAAAGGGCAGGAAATTTGGAATGGGACCACCAGAGAGTTGGAATTCATCCCGGAGAAAGGACAGTTGAAAGCTGGAAAGAACTATTATTGTAGAGTGCGTCAGGAGAAACTTCTTCCTGGAGCGAAAGATGTTGTATTCTCATTCAAAGTTGCAGAACGGGCAGCAGAAATAAAAGTGAAGGAAGTTTGCATTTCACCAGTCAACCCGGAAACTGCAATTATCAGAGGGACAGTGACTTTGAGCGAACCTGCGGAAGAAGGAGCACTCACCGCAGATTTGTTCAAAACATCCATAACCTCTCGGACGACCACCAAACTCACCCCCATCTCCGAGGGCAGTTTTGAGTTCGAAATCTCCGGTTTGCAGCGCCCGCTTGACGGCTCCACTGCTGTCAAAATCTATTTCAATGCCGATGCAATCGGTTTTGGGAAACGGGTCAGCAGCTCGGCCGCGATTCCCGGCAGGAGTGAGTTCAAAGTCATCCAAGCCGAGCTTATAGATGCTGCGGAGCCATATATATCCGTTCAGTTCTCAGAAGCTCTCAATGACTCCCAGTCACTGGAAGGATTGGTGTATCTTGATGAAATGGAAACCGTTCGGATAGAACGTGATGAGACACAGGCCAAACTGTTCTTTGCCGATTCAAACATTTCAAGTATGACACTCCGGGTGGACCATAAGATAAAAAGCAAGGCAGGAAAAACTCTCGGCATCGAATTCAAAAAGACATTCCGCTCCGCAGAAATACCCCCTGCGGTGGAACTGTTGACCGATGATGGAATCCTCCCCGATGAAAACAATCTCAAACTCCCATTCAAGGCAGTGAACCTTTGTGCCGTAGATGTCGAGGTCATAAAAATCTTCCGCAGCAATGTTTTGTCCTTTTATCAAGACAACCGCATAAATGGAACAAATGAATTACGCCGCTACGGACGTCTAATCTACAAAACCACCGCAAGACTTGATGGCGACAAGTCAAAAAACCTTCATCAATGGCAAAATTTCTCCATAGACCTCAAAAACCTTTTTCGGCAAGAAAAAGGCGCAATTTATCGCATAAAACTCACTTTCAAACAGGAATATTCCCTATATGACAAAAATGAAGTCCCAACCGACCTTCAAGTGGCAAAGATTACAGATAGGGACGAAAAACATTGGGACTCAGGGAACTCCTGGTACTACACATGGGGCAACTATCACACGGACGAATGGGACTGGAGTGAACGGGAAGACCCGTCAAAGGCCAGTTACTATATGGTGGATGACCGCTTTCCGGAATTGAACCTTGTATCCTCAAATATCGGCATCATAGCAAAGAGCGCCGATGATTCCAAACTGTGGATTACGACTACGGATTTACTCTCGTCAAAACCTCTTTCCGGGGTAAAGATAACGGCATATAACTATCAGCTTCAACCGGTTGGAGAAGCCTACAGCAACGAATCGGGATTCGCGGACCTGAATCTGAAAGGAAAAGCATATATCATCCAGGCAGAGAAAGGATATGCCGTCAGCCACCTGAAAATGTGCAGCCACGAAAAGTCTCTCAGCCGGTTTGATGTGGGAGGAAAGAAAATCAAGAAAGGTCTGAAGGGATATGCTTATGGAGAACGCGGTGTATGGCGCCCCGGGGACACGCTCCACCTCACGCTTATGGTGAAAGACAAACTCCACAAGATTCCGGAATCTCATCCGGCCACTATGGAACTATACACTCCCGAAGGTCAGCTTTTCGGCAGCAAGACACTCCGTAGCGGCAAAGACGGGTTCTATGTCTTCGAAATCGCCACAAATCCGGATAGTCCCACAGGGACTTGGAACGCCGTATTCTCTGTTGGCGGTGCTCAGTTCAAACATAGAGTTCCCATCGAAAGCATAAAACCAAACAGGCTGAAGATAAATCTAAAAACAGACTCCGAGACCCTCATCGCAGGCGAAAAAACCGGCATATCCATTGAGTCCCACTGGCTCACAGGCCCGGTGGCAGCCAATCTTGAGGGCAGTTTGGACTTCGTTCTCAATAATACTGGCGTTCCATTTCCGGAATATCGGGAATATAGTTTTACGAACCCACTCAAAACATACGAATCCGAAAACCTCGCGCAGATTTCTTTCAGTCTGGATAATAATGGGCGGGCTTTCGTGAGCAAGAAAATGCCTCAAGCTCAGGATGCGCCGGGAATGTTGAAGGCAGACCTGATTTGCAAGGTGTCGGAACCCGGTGGCAACACGAGCACTGTCGCCAACAGCGTGAGATTCTCCCCATTCTCGCACTATGTAGGCATCGACTTGAAAGACAGCGAGTATGAGACTGACAAGGACATTGTTTTCAAGTTGGTGTCAGTGGATGTGAATGGCAAGGCAGCCTCAGGACGGAAACTTGAATACAAAATCTATCGTCTTGGATGGAACTGGTGGTGGGAATGTGACTCCAGAAATTTGGATCGCTATGTAAGCGGCAAATCCGCTGAATTGGAAACATCCGGGAGAATCACCTGCACCCAAGCTTCCACAGCAGTATCTTTCAGGGTCAAGTACCCGGATTACGGCAAATTCCTCATTCTGGTGCAAGACATTGAGAGCGGTCACACAACGGGAGGAACTTTCTTCGTGGACTGGCCTCTTTGGCGAGGTCATTCAAGCAAATCTGACCCGGAGGCACTCTCAATGCTCTCCTTCACCACAGACAAGCGCAGTTATGAAGTTGGCGAGACGGCAACAGTATATCTGCCCGTGTCTGAGGGCGGTCACGCGCTTGTTTCTTTTGAAAACTCCGCCGGTGTGATTTCCCGTAAATGGGTGGCTACATCCGGAAACGGAGAGACTGCCTGGAAATTCCGCATCAGTGAGGAAATGGCTCCGAATTTTTACATTCACATCACGCTGCTTCAACCGCATAGGCAGACTGTGAATGACCTGCCTATCCGGATGTACGGCGTGCAAAACATCAGCGTCAGCAATCCGGCATCGCATCTGACACCCGTTATCGACTGCCCCGATGTGGTTTGCCCGCAAACCCCTTTCAGCCTGCGCATAAAAGAAGAAAAAGGCAAGCCGATGACCTACACACTGGCTGTCGTAGATGAGGGATTACTGGATTTGACCGCCTTCCGGACACCGAATCCGTGGTCTGCCATGAATGAAAGGGAGGCCCTTGGAGTGAGAACCTGGGATATGTACGACGATGTCATAGGCGCATACGCCGGCAGATTCACACAGGTGCTTTCTCTCGGCGGGGATATGGCCCTGCGTGGTACAAAGAAAGAAAACCGCTTCCGTCCGGTTGTCAAGTTCCTGGGGCCTTTCACACTTAACGGCGGCACCGCCACGCATAAGATTGACCTTCCGATGTATGTGGGTAGCTTGAGAGTTATGGTCGTCGCAAGTCACGCCGGAGCTTATGGCAATGCAGAGAAATCCATCATAGTCCGTTCTCCGCTGATGCTGCTCTCGACGCTTCCAAGAAGACTGTCTCCGAGCGAATCGGTAAAACTTCCCGTCAACGTGTTTGCTATGGAAGAGGGCGTGAAAGATGTAATGGTGAAAGTTGAAGTTTCCGGCCCGGCAAGGATTGTGGGGGAGGCATCCCAGAAGCTTAGTTTTTCCTGTCCGGGAGACAGTCTGGTGGCGTTTTCTCTTAAGACCGACACCGCCAAATCCGGGCAGGCAAAAGTGAGTTTGACAGCGGAAGGAGGCGGATTCAAGGCGCACGAAACCATTTACATTGATGTTGAGAATCCAAATCCCGCCAAGGCAGAAACCTTCTCCAAGATGCTTTCACCCGGTGAGCAAGCCGACTTCTCCTGGAAAGGCCGCAATCCGGAAGAAGGCGAATCAGCAGTGCTCGAAATCGCAGGTTTCCCGGCCATAGACTTCATAGGAGCATTTGAATTCGTACACGCATACAAGCATCTCTGCACCGAACAACTCTCTTCCAACGCTTTCTTCCTCCTTTATGCCCGAAACTTCCTAAGTGAAGCAGATAAAGCGGAAGCAGAGAGATTGCTCCCGGACATCCTGTCACGCCTTGCATCAAGACAAGTTCCGGATGGAGGCTTCGCTTATTGGCCAGGCAATGCGTATTCCAATCATTGGGCAAGTTCAATGGCGGGACAAGTGCTTATGGAAGCAGAAAGACAGGGCTTTCAGGTGCAGCAACAAGCAATTGACAACTGGGTCAAATTCCAAAAACAATCTGCCCGGAACTATAAGCATTGCAAACGCAATAATCTCAACGACCTCGACCAGGCCTATCGCCTCTACACCCTGGCCCTTGCAAAAAATCCGGATTGGGCTGCGATGAATCGCCTCAAGGAAACATCCGAAATTTCCTTACAGGCACGCTGGAGACTTTCTGCAGCCTATGCTGTTGCCGGCAAAACAGAGCTGGGAAGGCGACTTACGGAAAACTCTCTTATCAGCATTTCAACTCCCTCCAACGGCCTGGGTGAAACTTGGTGGTCGTCTTTGCGGGACGAAGCGATGATTCTGGATGCGATGGTTGAGACCGGCAATGTGGATAAAGCCCTGGAACTCGCAGTCAAAGTTGCTGGAGAGTTTTCTTTCCGTAACGCTTCTACCCAGGAACTGGCCTGGACCGCCAAATCTATGAGCGCATTGGCTGCGAATGTGGGGACAGCCGTATCCAAGGTTTCCTTCTATCAGAGTGACGAAGCGCTTCAAGGCATCCGGAAAGCCCGCAGCGTCATCAACCGCACTCTTGACTTTGCCCCCGGACAAGTACATATCCGCAATAATGGAGAGTCCCGCATCTACACCAACCTCACAGTCCGCACGCGGGCAGACATCAATGAAATGGTCAAACCAGCATCCAATGGCGTGAATGTATCGGTGAAATGGCAGACTTTGGACGGGAAACCGCTTCAGGTGGAGAATCTGAAACAGGGTACGGAATTTCGCGCAGTCATCACGGTGAATGAACTCACCGGGACCACTTCCAGCGAATCGATGGCCCTCTCCTTCACTGCCCCTTCGGGATGGGAAATCTGGAACGACAGACTCCTCGGTGAGGGCGAAGACAGCGGTGAGTATCGCGACATTCGTGACAATGGGATACGCTGGTATTTCACGCTCAGAGCCGGATCTTCCCGTCAGTTCTCTGTGCGTCTGCAGGCCGCATATCAAGGAAGTTTCCATCTGCCGGAAATCTTATGTGAGGATATGTATAATGCCGATTATAAATCCAATACGGGTAGTGCCCGAGTATGCGTACGCCAATAAGTATGCGCAAGCTTGTAAATATGCGCAAGCCAATGAGTATGCGCAAGCTGGTGAAAATATACCTGCTGATGGTCTTCTGTGCCTTTTTGATCCTTTGGATCTTCTGTCTGCCCGGAAATCTCTTCGAAGGGACAGCCTACAGCACCGTGGTCGTAGACTGTGACGGAGAACTTCTTGGTGCCAGGATAGCCGAAGACGGGCAATGGCGTTTCCCTCCGCACAACTC
The DNA here is from genome assembly GCA_900545245.1 of uncultured Bacteroidales bacterium. Taxonomy (GTDB): domain Bacteria; phylum Bacteroidota; class Bacteroidia; order Bacteroidales; family UBA932; genus Cryptobacteroides. The sequence continues at coordinate 82,592 of UQYV01000009.1, read as the reverse complement.
CGTCCCCGAGAAATATGCTACGGCCCTGATTCAATTCGAAGACAGGAGTTTCCGCTACCACCCGGGAGTAAGCCCCAGAGCCATCTGCCGAGCACTGGTCCAGAACATCCGGGGCGGACACAGGGTAAGTGGAGCCAGCACCATCTCAATGCAAGTCATCCGTCTTTCAAGACAGAGAGAAAGAACCGTTTGGCAAAAGATGGTGGAGATGTTCCTGGCAACCCGTCTGGAGGCCCGTTACTCCAAGGATGAGATATTGGCGCTCTATGCCTCTTACGCTCCATTTGGAGGAAATGTCGTCGGGATAGATGCTGCCGCCTGGCGCTATCTGGGCCGAGATGCGGATGAACTTTCCTGGGCAGAGGCGGCCACATTTGCCGTGCTCCCCAATGCGCCCTCATCCATCAATCTCTCGCAAAACCGCAATTGTCTGTTGGAAAAGCGTAACCGTCTGCTGCTCAGACTGAAAGATAAGGGTTATATGGACGAATACACATACGAGAGCGCAATCGGGGAGCCGCTCATCGGGCAGGTCCACCCCCTACCCGCATATTGTCCTCATCTGGTCGAAGAATACAACAAACTTTTCCGTGGAATGCTTGTCAAAACCGGCATTCGTCTAAGCCTGCAGAAACGGGTGGAAGAGTCCTTAAAATATTGGCGTCAAGACCTTTCCGAAAGCGGGATCAACGACCTTGCCGCCATCATCGCGGATGTGCGCACGGGAGAGACAATCGCATATTGCGGTAATGCGGACATTCTGGCGAAGCGTCCCGGCAACTGGGTGGATATAGCCAACTCGCCCAGGAGCACAGGAAGTATATTGAAACCGCTGCTGTATTGCGCTGCATTACAAGAAGGAACAATTCTTCCAAAGTCCCTTCTGCCGGATATCCCAAGCAATTTCGGAGGCTTTTCGCCCAAAAATTTCGACCTGAGCTACGACGGCGCAGTGCCTGCCGATGAAGCTCTCGCCCGTTCGCTGAACATTCCAAATGTCTATCTTTTAAAGCAGTTCGGAACATCAAGATTTGTCAAGAAGTTGCAGAAAGAGGGCGTTTCAACGCTGAAAAGAAAAGCGGAAGAATATGGACTTTCGTTAATTCTGGGAGGTTCTGAGGCCAGTCTGAGAGATATTGTGGGAGTTTATTCAAGAATCGCAAGTGCTTATCAGGATTTGTCTTCGTCCAAGTTTTCTGACAAAACAGCCGTATGGTATATGCTTGAAGCAATGAGTGGGGTGGGCAGGCCGGACCGTATGGACTGGAGGAGTTTGAGTTCTCTCAGAAAAGTGGCTTGGAAAACCGGCACCAGCTATGGCTCCCGTGATGCTTGGGCTATAGGTATCACTCCCGACTATGTGGTTGGCGTATGGGCGGGGAATGCCGAAGGCAACTCTGCTCCCGGGCTCACAGGGGCACTGACAGCCGGTCCAATTATGTTCGATTTGTTCAATATGCTTCCTCCAACCGGATGGTTTGAAGAGCCCTCGGGAGGCGTAGAACTTGACATCTGCCCCGAAAGCGGCTATCTTGCGGGGCGGGATTGCCCGCACAAAAAGCGGATGAGAGTGCCGGCGGCGGCCGCGAATGGAGAAACCTGTCCCTATCATCGTGAAGTCAAAGGCGAAAAGTGGTTTGTGTTGCCGCCAATTATGGAAAAGTACTATCGTATCAAACATCAGGATTACCGCCCACTGCCCCGGACTGATACTGAAGGAAGCGAAGTTATGCACTTTGCATACCCCTCTGACGGTGCAGTTTTGTCACCCGCGAAACAGATGGACGGCAGTTCCCCCGGTATCCGCTGCGAAATGATCCATTCCCGCAGCGATGCCGTAGTATACTGGCACCTGGACAACGAATACCTTGACAAGACCACCGACATTCACACATTTATAATTGATATTCCCCCCGGTTTACATCGTCTTACAGCCGTGGATGACGAAGGAAATAAAGAAGAAATAACAATTAAAATCCTTGGAATGTGACAGATTTCGACAGAGAATGCTACCTTTGTAAGTCGTACAAAACTATGCTCAGTCACATTGTCATAACAAAAGGAACAGAATTGCATCGCTTTCCTCTGGATACGCTAATTTGCGTGTCCGCTGATGGCAATTATTCCAGTGTGGTGACTCTGGACGGGCGCGAAACGCTGGTATCTCTACAGCTCGGACAAATCGAGGCTTTGATGGCGGAGCAATTGGGCTCCGGAATCACCAATTTCATCCGTCTCGGTCGTGGTCTAATCATAAATTTGGATTTTATCAATCACATAGACATCTCCAAGCAGTTGTTGGTTATGTCCGACTGCAAGGGACTTCGAAAAGAACTTTCCGCATCACGCGATGCCTTGATTAAATTGAAGGAACTGGTGGAGCAGAAACAAAATCGTGAAAGAAATGAGTAACGAATGGAACATAAAGGACGATGAGATACGTATCATCGGTTCCGACCGGCCGCCGCAAGACGACCGGCAGCAAAGTCGCAAAACAGAAAGGATTATAGTTTTGACTCTTACGGTTTTGGCTGTCCTTCTGACAATTACGTTGATTGTCTTCCTTGTAGGAAAAGACAGAAGCGATGCGGACGAACCGGGCTTGTTTGAGAGCGGAGATTCCCTCAATGTTGTGAAGCCGGATGAGAGAGAATGTATAAAACCCTTCGGTGATTATTCCGACACCACAGGTCTCTCATATACCGAACTCATCCAAAAGACCATAAATGACATTCCACTCAGCATTTACATCCCGCACAACGCCACTCCTGAACTATGTCTGAGAGCGCCGAACTACAAGGACAAAAACATTATTCTTGCCACCCAGGCCGCTGACATACGGAGAGATAACAAAAAGATTGTAGGAGCTTTCGTGCTGAAAGGCACCCCTCTTGCCTGGGGGCTTTCCAAGAAAGGTTACTGCAGTATCATTGATGGCAAACTCAGCATTGGCGTGGCCGACAACTCTCCCCTCTTCGAAGAAGCGACAGAAAAGGAAGGGTATTTCTTCCGCCAGTATCCGCTAGTCGAAAATAAGCGATTGATTGAGAATGAGCCGAAGAACAAATCTATACGCAAGGCACTATGCGAGCGTGCCGGTGAAATTTTTGTTGTCAAGAGCGAAACTCCAGAATCGTTCCACGACTTCGCTCAGGCGCTCGTTGACCTCGGTGTGAACAATGCCATCTATCTCGTAGGAAGCTCATCGTATGGATTCCGGCACGACGAGAATGGCAATGTGGAAGAGTTCTCGGAGCAGAGGGTGTCGAAATACAAGTATGAGAGCTACATCCTATGGAAGTCTAACAAGGACAATTAGTTGAAGCCACGACCGGAACAGAATCAATAGAACAGATACTGCTTGCTCTTGTCCCGCCAGCCCGCTTCACTGCGGTAGGAAGTGAAATAGATGACTACGTCGGCCTCGCTGCGGTAGTTGACGAAATAAATTCTTTTCTTCGCTTCACTTTTATACTTCACGAAATACCACAGACCGTCATTCCCGTTGGCGTCGCTGCGGTAGTCGCATCTATACACCACCAAATCCGCCTCGCTTTTGTAATTCGTGACATAGACCTTCACGTCCGCATCGCTCCGATACTGACAGCTGTAGATTGTCTGAGCCTTCGCTCCAAAGAACGCACACAGACAAAAAACGATTGCGACGATTAACTTTTTCATATCCTAAATTATATTATTTTTATGTGTGCGGGTTCATTCATCTCCTTAGGAGTTAAAACCCACGCACTTTTTCTTTCCAATTATTATACGCAAAAAAACGAACACCTATAGGAATTCGCTGTAAATTTACTAAATTTGTTGACAAATCGTCTCGATATGAAGAAAAACGCCCTATACTACATTGCTGCGGTGCTTTGGGGCATTCCGGGAGTCATCATCAGCGTCAAAGGGGTTAAGGTATATCTCACTATGCCGACGGAAAAACTATGGTGGCTGCTGCTCATCACAATAGCGGTCCTCATCGGATTCTTTTTTATGTTCCGGGGAGCCGTCGACAAATACTCCGTCCACATCGCCTCACAGAGTGAAAAGACCAATCCGCTCAAGACATTCCCTGTTCGCGGATGGCTTTTGATTATCTTTATGCTGGGGCTTGGAATGGCACTCAAATTCATACCGGGAATCCCCGACGAATTCATCGCATCGTTCTACTCCGGACTCGGCCCGATGCTGCTGTTTGCAGCCGGCCGCTTCGTCTACAACAGATGGAAAAATAATTAATTATATTTGTAATCATAAACAATTGAAAAATCCTAAAAACTATGGCAAACGAATTGGACGAAATGAATCCGGTTGTGAATGAAGCCGGACGTGATGTGAACGTCATTGAAAAGCAACTTCCGGTCAAGACAGGAGTGGGCTCCGTGATTTTTGAAATATGTCTGTGGGTGTGCGGAATTTTGCCGGGAGTCATCTTCCAGATTATGAAAATCAAGGCCAAGAACTACTTCCAGCAACTTCAGCAAAAGATTCAGGCAGAGGCATCCAACATCGACAACTACCTCGAACAGAGGGTGCAGATTCTCCAGAATGTGGCTCCGCTGCTTGAAAAGGCCATCGAGTTGGACAAAGATGTGATGAAGACCATTTCCGCCTACCGTGGAGGCATCAATCCTCAAGCCGACAGAAACACAGTGGCACAAAACATCGACAATGCCTACGCCCGCCTCTTCCCGCAGGTCGAAGCCTATCCTGAACTCAAGGCGCACGCCTCCATTGCCGATGCGATGCAGCAGAACTCCTATCTCCAGAAGGAAATCACTGCGGCTCGCGCTCTCTACAACGACAGCGTATTCCAGTGGAACAGAGACATCTTCGACTGGCCTACCAAGATGATTGTCGCAGCGAAAGAGGGCTACACCACAAGGATTCCGTTCACCGCATCAGCTCAAACCAAGGAACGCGCAAGACAGGTTTTCTTCTAAGATTTGAGATTTGATTTGAGATTATTTTTGAGGGCAGATTCACTTCCGAAGAAGGAGTGTACTGGAGTACTCGACTGATGAGAAAGTGAATATGGACCAAAAAGAAGCCAAATTTGAGATTATTTTTGAGGGCAGATTCGCTTTCGAAGAAGGAGTGTACTGGAGTACTCGACTGATGAGGAAGTGAATATGGACCCAAAAGAAGCCAAATTTATGGATGATATATATGAACCCCTGGACCTATACCGCGACCAGCTGAAAGCCGCCTTCCGCGCAAAAGCCGAAGAAACTTTCGCGCAGATGGAGGCCAAAGCCGGGATTGACGCCGCCGCCAACAAAAAACTCTGCGACGAGATTGCCCACACAATCAGGGAAATCGAAAGCCACAACAGCAAACTCTTCGGAATGAAGACACTGATGGTGCTGATGATTCTGACTGGTGTGGCGTTGTTCGTGCCGCTGTTTTTCTTAGACGAGATCTCCGTATACTGGGCATCCACAGGGTTCGAGACAGGCAACCTCATCGCTCTCATAGTCAGCGCAGTGGCTGTGGGAGTCGCGCTCATTGTCCTCGCATTCACCATCGTCCGAAAGAAAATCGGGGTAATGAAATCTTTGCTCGAAGAGCTTGAAAACAAAGTGAAAGAAATGCGCGACGAGGCCACACGGCAGATGGCTCCCCTCAACGAACTCTTCAGCTGGGATATGCCCACCAAACTCATCGAAAAGACTGTCCCAAACATCCACTTCGACCCCTACTTCAACGCAGCCCGCCTCAAACAGCTCTGCCAAGAATTCGGCTACACCGGCTTTCTCAACAACGATTCCTCTGTTCTCTTCGCCCATAGCGGAGAAATCAAAGGCAACCCCTTCGTCATAGCCACAGTCAAGAAGTTTTCAATGGGTATGAAGACCTACACCGGCTACAAGACAATCTTTTGGACCGAATATGAACGGGACGACAAAGGAAACAGCTACCCTGTGACCCGCAGCGAAACTCTCACCGCCTGCGTCACGAAGCCGTGCCCCGAATACGGCAACAGGACATTCATAATGTATGCTAACGAAGCGGCGCCAAATCTCCGCTTCACCCGAACTCCCGAAGGCCTCGACGGAGATTCGATGATAACCGGCATACGCAAAAGTATCAAAAAGCGGAATCTGGAGAAATTCTCCCGCAAACTCGACGACGATAGCGACTACACGATGATGTCCAACCAGGAATTCGAAGTGATGTTCAACACCAAAGACCGCAACAACGAAGTCGAATTCCGCCTCCTCTTCACCCCGCTCGCACAAAGCAACATACTGAAACTGATGCGCGACCGCAGCATCGGCTACGGCGACGACTTCTCCGTGGTGAAAGAAAAGATGATTAATGTCGTTTTTCCACAACATCTCCAGATTTTCAACATAGACACCGACCCTCAACAATTTAAAGGGATATGTCTTGAGAAGGTGAGGCAAAACTTCGTCAGCACCAACGAAGACTACTTCCGTCAAATCTACTTCGCTTTCGCTCCCCTTCTGGCGATTCCGCTCTACCAGCAGACCCGTACCCGCAAAGAAATCTATGGTGCAAAGCTTCTGCAAAACTCTTCCTTCTGGGAGTGGGAATCACTCGCAAACTACCAAGGCGACGCCCGTTTCGCCCACCCCGACTCAATCACAGAGAACATTTTGAAAACAAGCGAGTTAAGCGACAACGACAAGGGAGAAAAAAACATCGTGGTCACTGCCAACGGTTTCTCCGGCACCCCGATGGTGGATTATGTGAGTGTCTATGGCGGAGACGGCCGCTTCCACGATGTGCCTGTCGAATGGACCCGCTACGACCCGGTGAGCCGCGACAGCACAGTCACAATCCGGGAAATGCCAGACAAGGACAAAGAAGTCATCCGCGAAGACAGCTACCCTGTCTCTCGCTTCCGCAGGCGTATCCTAATCTCGGACTTCCGTTGATTTGCATCTCCGCCCCAGAACCCTCGAAAAAGAATATGCAAGGAAAGATTTTCGACAAACCGACAATATGGTGGCAAAGGACGCTGACTTCCGTGACACTTATCGCAATCACATCACTTATCACAATCGTGTCACTAAGCGCCTGTCACCCAAAGACATTCGCCCCAAAAGAAGGAGACCTTCTTTTCTGCATCTCCGGAGATTCCCCGATGAGTGAAGCCATCTCTGAGGCCACCGCAAGCTCAGACTCCCTCTCATACGACCATGTGGCAATGGTCTGTTTCGACAACGGGAAGCCATTTGTGATTGAAGCCTGCCCGAAAGATGGGGTGCGACGAATTTCGCTTGAGGAGTTTTTAGCAGAGAGACTCTCCGTGAAAAACAAAGCCACGGAGAGTAGTAGTTTTTGTGGAGGAAAGAAGGGGCTTTGGACAAAGGGAAGAAGGCATTTGGGAGGAGAAAACGGAAACTCTGCCGGCGTGAAAGGCGCCGGAGTCGTGGTGATGAGAGTTAATTGCGATTTCAGCGTCAAAGAGGCAGTACACCGCGCGGAATCAATGCTCGGACTCCCCTACGACTGGTCCTACCTCCCCGACAACAACAAGCTCTATTGCTCCGAACTAATCTACGAATCCTACCTCACCCCCGCCGGAGACCACATCTTCAAATCCCGCCCGATGAATTTCCTCTCCCCCGACAGAACATTCCCCCAATTCTGGACCGATCTCTTCTCCACCATCGGTGAAGAAATCCCCCAAGGCACCCCCGGCACCAATCCCAACGACCTCGCCCACGAAAGTTGCCTCGTGGAAGTTCATCGGTATTGAATCTCTGGTTTGCGAAATAATCTAAGTATCACTATAGCTAGCAAGTTTTTGAAAATACCCCACAATTTGAGAATTTCGGCATAACAGCGTAAATAAAAACTGAGAATTTCGGCATTTTTAATGAAAATAATTTGGGGACACCGAAAATATTATGACTAAGCTGATTTAAGACTTAGGTACCCTATGGCTCAAAAAATCGCTAAAAAACTACTGCTATTTTTAAAATTAGCCGTATATTTGTAAACAAATAGTTGACTATGGATAAAATTCATCGTGCCCTCACAAAAAGCGGAGGCGTAATAAGAAGTTATGAACTCCAAGAACCTCGAGCTTATTATAACATTAACAAGGAGATTAAATCTGGGAATGTTATAAGAATAAAAAACGGAGTATATATGCTGCCTGAAGAGCTCGCCAGCACAATGATTGATGTTGCAAGAATAGTACCCGGTGGGGTAGTTTGCCTGTACTCCGCATGGGACTATTATGGGCTGACGACCCAGATTCCTGATGGATTTTATATAGCAATAGAAAAGCACAGAAAAGTTGTTGTTCCTGAGATAATGGGAATCATTCTTTGCTACTGGCAGGAGAAATACTGCACAATGGGAGTTGAAGAGATCGAGATAGCAAACCATAAAGTTAAAATATTCTGTATTGAAAAATCCGTTTGTGACGCCATTAAATTCCGTAACAAAATCGGAACAGAAGTAGCGATAGAAATTCTCAAAAACTACCTCAAGCGCAAAGAGCGGAATATATCTCTCCTAATGGATTTCGCAAAACAGATGAGAATACTTTCAACAATGAGACAATACCTTGAAATGGGACTATAGTATGGGAAAGAAAAAGACTCTCAAAACATACTCATTTCCAAAAGCGAAGAACATAGTAGTCTGCGGCGACATTCATGGAGAATTTAACGCAGTGATATACAGGATGTGTGTCCAATATCAAATGACTGACACCTTGCTTATCATTGCCGGCGACTGTGGATTTGGCTTTGAAAAGCCAGGGTACTATGACATCATCTTCAGCCATAACTCTTCGCGTCTTAGCAAGGCAAACAATTGGGTTGTGATGGTTCGTGGCAATCACGATGATCCTGCATATTTTAATGAGGAAAGAATCTCTCACGAACGTTTTCGCACGATTCCTGATTACAGTATAATTCAAGCATGTGAGCACAACATCCTTTGCATAGGTGGGGCCATCAGCATAGACCGTTACGACAGGCAGAAATACGACAATCGGAATCGCATCTCCAAAGTCGCTTCATATTGGCCGAATGAAATTCCTGTATACAATGAGCCATTGCTCAACGAAATCAGCAAGGAGTTCAAGATTGATATGGTCATCACCCATACTGCCCCATCATTCTGCGAACTGATATCCAAGGACGGTATAGCGAATTGGGCTGAATGGGACGACAAATTGCTCGCTGACATTGATGATGAACGCCAGACAATAGACAAGATCTTCAATCACCTGAAGGCAGATGGGCATCCAGTCTCACATTGGTACTACGGCCACTTTCACAGAAGCTGGACGGCGGAGATAGAAGGCATCCTCTTCTCAATGCTTGACATTATGGAATTCAAGGAGATCCGATAATTATATCCTTTTCTGATTTTTGACCGACCTCTCAAGGAACGCCGGTGTGGAAAATAATCTAGGTACCCTATGGCTGAATATCATAGATTTCAATGGCCGAGCCAAGATGGGCATCAAGTTCTTCGGGGGAAATCATATAGATTCGTGGCAAACGCGAATGAGGGTAACGGTTGAAAAAGACATCGTCGCTCACATACCACCGGATGGAAGTCAAAGCATAGGAGTTCCGCAGGCCGAAACGGATTCGCTGCGCCATCGTCGCCGAACAAACCGTCACTCCCCTCTCTCCGTCCGGAAATGTCGAGACAAAAATGGAATGTAATCGCGAACGTGTGAGACGAGGAGAATCATCCGAAGGCTTAATGCGGTGACTCACAACAATATGCCGACCATATTTTGAATTGATTTCGTTCATCATCGTCCGAAAAATCCTCCCGTGCGACGATGAATCCTTCATATTCCCACTTGCGATATAAAGGTGTATCATCTCGTGAATGATGACATCCTCCCACTCCTCCGCCGTCAGATCAAATTCCGAACTCAAACGAATCTGGAAATCGACATTTCTCGTCCCCGTCAACCTCCGCCCCACTTTCGAATAGCGCAACTTCCCGAGAAAACTCGTCGCACTCGTCAGAACCATCGGCACCGCAGGCAACACCCCATTGAAACACAAATCATTAAAACGCGCAAAACAATCCTGCGCAAATGGAATCGACATTTTCATAACACGAAGGTAAGAATCGTCGCGAAACGGAACAAGTTTTTTGAAAGGCAATTTGGATGTTCCTTTTCAACTGCGAGCATAAGAGTGCCAAATTCACCTCAGCATTTTAACAACATTTTCCGGAAGCATCACATCCCCGACATCATCTTTCGGAGTATTCTTAAGGAACAACATCGGAACGATGGTATAGTTCTTGGCAAACGGCAATAAATTAGCTTTGCGAAGAAGTTCAGTTGTTAACTGTTTACCATTCTCTTGATTTGTCCATTTGCACTCGCCAACCAGCAGATACTTTTTGTCAAGCGATTCGGCCATTACATCAAACTCCACCTGTTCCGGCTTCTTATCCACATTGAGAACAGAACCCCACCAGCGCTTCGCCTTGCCATAAACTACTCCATTGACAATATTTCCTGTAACGGCATCCCGGCACAGTTTTTCCCATTGCATACTCACATACTCAGAAAAACGAGCAGTCAAAGCCTGCTCTATGGGCAAACGACGACCAAGTTCAATGAACGAACGGTTAGGCACAACAAACTGATAGTAGAATGCCATAAACGGATCGGCTATCTTATATAGACTCTTTTTCGCATTCTTTTCATCAATCCCGAACGGAACATCTTTCTCCAAGAATCCGAGATCGATAAGTTTCTTCAATGGACGCGACAGATTGGTTGCCGGCTCATTGCATCGTGCAGCAATCTCAGAAAGCCGATTTGCGCCATCACCGATATAAGACATTATCGTTGAAGTCTTGACAATATCCTTCACATCATCCTGAAACAATTTTATCGGCTCTTCATAAAGAGTTCCATTTACAGAAAGGATATTGCGCCACAGGGCATCATCAAGCGAGCTTCTATTTTCCCTCAATTCCCAATAACGCGGCACACCGCCCCATAGGGCATACTCTTCAATGGCACTAATCGCATCAAGGTTCAAAGCCTCTTGAATATACGGCAAACGTATCGGTGCAAGCCTCATTATCTCATCAGCACGCCCATATAGAGGTGCAGTAGAATCAAGGAACAACCCATACATCATATTTTGTGATGAACCGCAAAGCACAAAGTTATACTTCAACTGCTTCTCATCAACAAGTTTCTGCAACACAGACGGCAGCTCCGGTGATTGCTCTACAAGATATGGAAATTCATCCAGACATAGAGTAAAACGCTTGTCTGCCCGATAATTGACCGCACGAAATATAGATTCCCAATCCGGATATGTCAGTTTGTCGAAATCCGGAAATATTTGTGCAATCACTTTCGCAAGCAATACCCTCTGATGTTGCCCTTCAGAACGGTCGGCAAGAAAATAAACATCATTGTCCGACAACAAACATTTGATAAGCGTTGACTTACCCAAGCGTCTGCGACCGTACATCACGACTAACGAGGACTTCTCTCTTGTAAGAGCATCTTTTAATCGTGCAGCTTCATCTATTCTATCAACGAATTTCATACATCACATTCATTATGCAACGCAAACATAATGTTTTTATCGCATAATACAAAATTCTGAGCCCTATTTTTATTCCAACAGAGAACTTTGCGGTCAAGACATACGTATGACTTGCCATCCGCTGCCTTCAATTTGAGTTGGTTAGTCGCACTAACCAACTGCGAGCCGGATTTCTTCAGTTTCCCCTTCAGATACTTCCAGTAGTTTCTATTCTTCGTATAGTCATCCTGTGCATTCAGCACACCGACAATATCGAGCACACTATACCACCATTTGGAATTCTCCTCATCCCAAATGGCCCTGACCTCCCGGTCATCAAAGAAACGGATTGATATTTTACTCATAAACAATCGGTTATCTTAGATTTGCAGCGCAGTTTTCTGCACCAAGATTTATCATCACAAAATTAGTAAATTTATGATGATAATAATGCCGAAAGTCTAAGTTTTTAGTTGTCTTTGGATATGTTCGCAACTTTGCGCAGTTTCTCAAGAAGAGCCTCATTCTCAGGATGTTCCTTTTCAAGTGCTAGCATAAGTGTGCCGTCGGGTTTACTGTAGATTTTGCCGTGGAGAAGATAGAAATAGTGCTGAACAAATTCTTCTGTTTCCAGGGTTAATGGCTTGATGGTGAAGAAAATATATTTCGCATTCAGAAGCCTGAGCGTTGCCTGAAAGACCTTGTCCTTGAAATTTTCCTTGAACAATGTCTGTTCTGTCGGGTCATTGGAGGCATACAGCGACATGACATAGAGCAGGTTGATGTCGAAATGGAAAAGCCAGAGAGTATCTCGGTCAAACAGACGGTTTTCAAAATGGAAAATCCTGTGCTTATCTTCCTCCGCGCCATTTCCGGAGAAATCACGGAGGGTCAGTCCGGAGTACCCGAATGTGAGAGTGTCTGGAATGAAGGCGCTTATGAAGAAGTTGGGAGTAAAGTTGTAGCCTTCAGTGAGAGGGTCACGATAGCCCATCTCATCTAGTTTCCTTGACGTAGAACGTGCAAAATGGTACTGGATAATGTTTTTCGCGTAGGTGAACTGCTTGTAGATGGAATTGTCTCCGACTGTCGAACCGATGGAGTAGTACTTGCTGTCGCCTATGTAATAGATTTCTCGGTCGTCGATCGGAGAGCGATACCTGAAAAGATGATCGACAATTTTGCCGTCCTTCTGTTTCTTGAGCAATTCCGGCAGGTCCGCATCCGAAATCAGCGCGTCCATCATTGACTCGAATACGATTTCAAAATTACTAACAAGAAGATAGTCGCAGATGTTCTCCTTTTCCTGAATGCCGGCAGTCTTGAGGAAAAATGCACGACACAGCTTCCACAATCGTATATCTTTGTCTGAAAAGTATTTATATTTGATCGCATTCAGTCTGGTGAGTCCATATCCATCAAGATAAGCCTCAAACTGCGCACCGGTAATCGGTTCATAGCAGCATTCCGTGCGGACATCGAGTCCGAGTTCCGATGATATGTAGTGCAGGATTGAATGAAAGATAATCATAAGTTCCTCATCGAAGTCAATCTGTTTCCTGCGGTTTATGACTTCAAGATAATACGGCTGTCCGTCCTGGTAGACCGGTGCTTTTGTCTGAATTGTCTTTTGCCAGTTTATGCGGTCATATCCGCTGTGGAGATTCCTTATGATATATATGAAATAGTCCCTGTTGGCGTTGAAGAACCGGATGACGTCAAGAATAACGTCTAACAGAGTTCCCTCGGCGGCATCGGGCTCTCCGTGGCTCTCTGTGGCACCGGATTTTGTGACAATGTCGCTGTCCGGATTCAGCCTTGCGTATGCGGAGATTGCACGATATGTCCACAGGCTGAAACTGCGGATAAACTCTGTCTGTTCTTCACTAAGCTGGTTTTCAGAAGAAAATGCGTCTATCAGGTTCTCTGGGGACAGCCCTCCGAACACGGTCGCACCAGAAGCATCGCATACGATCTTCGGCAGGCACAGAACGCAGTCATTGATGGCAGAGTTGAAGTAATAGCCGATTTTCGTGACCTTGATTCTCTCATTTTCGACAATTTCAAAGTCGCGGCAGATGTCACGGACAAGGGCGGCATCGTAGCTGTGTCCTTCAACTAGAACTTTCATTTACTATGATCCGCTTTGATCCTCATTCCCGTTTCCGAAACCGCCATCAGTCTCCGACTTTTCCACAAAGACAGGTTCCGGCGTGAGCCCTACATTCGCGAGGAACGTATGCAGCACTCCAAGGCTCTCAACGACTTTGCCCTCCGTATTCTCCTCAAAGAACGAATTGAAAGACATGATTTCGTTCTTTCCGTTTACCTTGATCGTGAACGGATTGGTGTCCTTCGCTCCCACGTCCTTGAAGACATCGTTCCATAGATAGAACACCACTTTCGAAACAAAAGTGCTTATTGATATACTACCGGAAACTTCGTCCGCTTTCACGAACCAATATCCGAGCTGCTTGTCCTCAGAATGGGTGACATTCAGAATCCTCGTATTGATGTTGGAGAGAAAATCCTTCCAGCTATATTCGTAGTTCCCGGCATTTATTTTCCTTCCGTCTTTTGTCTCGATAGAATTCTTGATTGTCAGCTCCATTTGTCTGTCTTTGCCCTTAGGCGCTGTTGTCGGGATATATCTCCATTCCCAGCGGCGTTTAAATGCGCTATCCATCGGGAAAAGCGACTGGTCGGAAGTATTCATTGTCGCTACGATGTTGAAGTTCGATGGCAGGCGGAGCTTTTCCTCCCTCGATTCCTTCGCTTCCGTCCGTTTCCCCATCTTCCGTATTTGAAAGTTCCTCTTCAAGATAGAACCTCAGGTCCGTGTCCGCGTCAATCGGGTATTCTGAAACTCCGTCCTTGCGGTCAAGAAGCTGGAACAGGTCACCGAATATCTGGGCACAATTTCCTCTGTTGATTTCTTCTATGATGAGATATATCGGCTTGTCAGGATTCTTCCAAGCCTTGCAGTAGGCTTTTGTGAACACCTGCGGACTGAATTCATAGCTGATTCTTGAGGATTCCGGCAGAGCGGTCTCTTCTTTAATCTGCATCCCGGCACGGATTGTCGTGTCGTAGGTCGAGCCGGCCTTATATGCATCTTCGACGAGTTTAGGAATAGTATGTTCACCGGATTTTTCCATATCGAGGATGCTTTCGCGACACTCAAACCCGAACAGCGCGAATCCAGCCGTCAAATTCGATAAGTGCTCACCGAGCGTCTGCTTGAGTTTCGCGACAAGTTCATCATAATCAAGGACTTTGCAGGTCTGAGCCGCTACACTATGGCACATCGGCTTATAGCATCCGACAAAGGAGGCGTAGTCGCTGTCCGGGTGAAATGTTGTGCGGAAAATCTGTCCTTCCGGGACATCTTTAAGACGATCTTTAACCTGACGCGATTTACCTGTTCCCGGAGACCCGAAGTAGATTGTCTGGAGTGCTGTAGTATTATGGGAGTTACTACAATTTTGGTGAAAATATAAATCATTGACATCGTATTGAGAGATAATTAGACATTCCAACATGCTTTGACTTGCATACAAAGGCTGGATGAAAGGTCCTCGTGACAATTCTCCTGGATAGGCAATTGAAAATGTCCCTTCTGGAGTCAAGTTATTACCATCTATATTTAGTCCCGATAGTAATTGTTTGTCATTATATATCGTGTTACTGAAATCTATCTCTGTTTTATTGAAATCAAACAGTGTTCTTGCCTCATCCTCTGTGATATGTATGCACTCAAGGAACAATCGCGAGATGTCTTCCCGATTTATTGAGTCAGCGAATTCTCTGTTCCTGAAATACCATGTCGCTATGTCATAGATATTGGCAGTCCCTTTTAATGTTAACTGCCGAAATTTCTTTAACCAATTAGACGAAAATACGACTGTCCATATCGTCCCGTTGGTATATTGTTTAGTCTCTTCATTTAGGTGAAAAAGCGATTCGAGAAAATTAGAGACACTATCTGCTCTAAATTTGTAGCATTTGCCAGGTACAATACATTCTTCAAGGGAACTTAGAATGGCCAGAATTCCCCAAAACTTACAAGTAGTCGTCACTTTGTTGCGGTTGAACGCTCCAACTGTAGATGATAGAGAGATGTACTTCATTTGTCAAGTATTGTTTTATATGTCATTATCATGAGGTTAATGATTTGCTCAATAACTGGAACGCTAACAGAATTTCCCAATTGTTTATATGCTTGCGCATCCGAAACAGGCATTATGAATGTATCAGGAAAGCCCTGTAAACGTTTTGATTCAAGAACAGATAATTTTCTCTTTAAATCCCATAGTTTAGGGGTTCTATTGGCGATAATGGTTGGCGCGTAAGTGGCTAAACAAGAATAGAATGCTTCTTGAATTTGGGTCTTTGCCACATCGCCCACATGAAATCTCAATGAGCCATCTGCCTTCTGAAAAGAATATACTCCATATTTTCCTTTTTTTGTATTGGGCGCATATTTCGCGTTACTGTGTTGAACACGCTCATTATCACGACAATGCGCAAAGTGATAATCTATCCTTTCTGACTCGAATTGACTGAGTGACAATTGTGGGGAATGGTCATTAATATCTATGATATCTCGTAATGTCGGATTTCCTCCGAGTGGCTTTGGGAATTCGAACTCGATGTTTTCTCTGAATGCAACACAATACCACCTTTCTCTTTTTTGTGGTAATCCATAATCGAGAGATGACAATACTTTCCAATGTGGGTAATATCCCAATTCTCTAAGCTGTTGTAAAATTGTATTTAATGTGCTCCCATTGTTGTGCGAAACAATACCCTTGACATTCTCAAGAAATACCATCGGTGGCTTGTGATATTGTAGAATACGGCATATCTCAAAGAATAATGTTCCTCTGGTGGTGTCTTCAAATCCTTTCTTCTCTCCGGCGTAACTAAATGGTTGACATGGAAAACCGGCTGCCAACAAAGTGAATTGAGGAATTTCCTGTGCGGCAATTTTAGTTATGTCTCCAGTTGGTTTCTCTCTAAAATTAGCAAGATATGTTTCTTGAGCAAATTTGTCTATGTCTGAAGAGAATACGCATTCTGACTCTAAATTATTCATTTTGCAGGCACGTTCTATGCCTAAACGTATTCCGCCAATGCCACAAAATAGGTCGATTTATCGCCCCACATTTCAGAGCATAATCAATGAAATTGCTGGCTATACAAGCAATTAGCGAAGCCCACTCAATAATGCTTAAGCATTTTTTCTTTCGGCTTTGACGATAATTTCGTATATTCGCGCTTTTGTAAGCAAGATTAGTTATTATGAATAAGAAACAGTTGACATTTATCGACCCTAAATAGTCAACGAGGCTAAGGCTCCTGAATATCCATTATTCCGGAGTTGATGAAGCGGTAGAGGGTTTTACGGTCAACTTTGCAGATGCGGGAGATTTCGTATTTGGATACTCCGGAGTTCAGAAGTTCTTTGACAAGAGAGCGTTGGGGATAGAGTTTGTGTTTATGAGGGGCATTCGGTTTTCCCTTGGGACGGCCGAGCACAACACCTTCTGCGCGTTTGCGGGCAAGTGCTTCTTTTGTCCTCTGTGATATCAGTTTGCGTTCAATTTCTGCTGACAGGCCAAATGCGAATGCAAGAACTTTGCTGGGGATGTCATCACCCAAACGATAACCCTCCTTGATTGTCCAGACACGACATCCCTTGCTCATACAGATGTTCAAAATCTCCATAATCATAAAGAGATTTCTTCCCAAACGCGAGAGTTCAGCGCAGATGATAAGGTCTTCCCTCTTCACCCTTTTGAGGAGTTTACCGAGTCTTCTTTTGTCGTAGTTTTTCGTCCCGCTGATGGTTTCCTCAATCCAGCCGTCAACAGAAAGAGACGCCCCCTTGCAGAAGGCCGATATTTCAAACCTCTGATTTTCAACCGTCTGTTTATTACTGCTGACTCTGATGTATCCGTAAACCATAATCCGATGTGACAAATTGCCGAAGACCGGTGTTTTTTTCGGCGAATTTGCCAAAGATGACTGAAGAAAAAAGAAAAAACATATAGAAAAAGAAAAATGTGACGAAATGTCACTATATAATTTAAATGAAAGGACCTGACACATATAACACATCTCGAATTGTCGACGGCTATCGGCAGGCTTTCGTGGATTCGGAAACTGAGGCAGAACCGGATTTCACTCCCCGATTTGTCTCCAACTCCAACGGAACTACAGTCAAGTCGGTCATTGAAAACGAACTGAAAGACTGTTCATCTATGTTTATGTCAGTCGCGTTCATCACATCTGGCGGAATTGCTCCTTTTCTCGGTTTCCTAAAAGAATTGGAGTCAAAGGGAGTCCCCGGGCGCATTCTTACGACAGATTATCTGATGTTCAGCGACCCGAAAGCTCTCGACAAATTGAATTCACTCTCGAACCTTGACGTCCGAATGTACCGCACAGGCGATTCCGGCATCGGATTCCACACCAAAGGCTATCTTTTCCACAACAACGGAGACCTCAGAATTCTCATCGGCAGCTCAAACCTCACGCAAGCGGCAATCTCCAAAAACCACGAATGGAATACTATGATGGTCTCTAAGTCTGAGGGACAGTTCGCAAAGGATGTTGAGACTGAGTTTGAGAACATCTGGAACAGTTCTATCAGTTATAGCGAGTGTCGCGACGAGTATCAACAGAAATTCAGAGAAAAGACAAATGAAAGAGAGCAACTGAAAAAACTGCTCAATTCGCTTGACCTTGAAAAAGCCCGTGTCATTGAACCAAACACAATGCAGGCAGAATTCTGTATGAATGTCGAGAGGCTTGTCCGTGACGGGCAAAAACGCGCTTTGCTGATTTCTGCAACCGGAACAGGCAAAACATTTGCTTCGGCATTTGCACTGAGAAAACTTCTCGCAGAAAACCTCCTCCACAAACGAAAAGTTCTGTTCTTATCTCACAGGGAACAAATTAATAAACAGGCACTTAAGAGCTATGGTAAAGTTCTGGGCCAAGGATATAATATGGAGCTCTTGTCGGGTACAAACTGCAACAGGGAAGCATTGCGAAAGGCGGACCTCGTATTCTCGACGATGCAGATGATGTCAAAGGACGACTTGAGAGAGGAATTGTTCACTCCTACCCACTTCTCAATGATTATCCTTGACGAATGCCATAGGACAGGTTCCAGCGGTTATCAGCGTATAATTTCCTATTTCAAGCCGGAGTTTCTCCTCGGAATGTCGGCATCTCCAGAGCGAGGCGACGGTTTTGACATCTACGAACAGTTCGACCACAACATTGCTTGCGAAATACGCCTCCAGACAGCACTCGAAAATGAATTGCTTTGCCCGTTCCACTATTTCGGCATCACCGACCTTTCGATTGACGGTGTGACTGAAGATTGGGAAAAATTTCGTCTGTTAACCTCCGATGAGCGGGTGGAGAAGATCATTTCAACCGCAAATTATTACGGATATAGCGGCAGCAGAGTGAAAGGATTGATTTTTTGTAGTAACAAAAGAGAAGGGGCAGCTCTGTCGGAAAAGTTTAATCAAAGAGGCCTCAAAACGCTTTTTCTCTCCGGAGACGATTCGCAGCAGGCACGAGAAACTGCGGTTTCAAGGCTCATTGCAGAAGAAAATGACCCTAATCGTTTAGACTACATCCTCACTGTCGATATTTTCAATGAAGGTGTTGATATTCCGGAGATTAATCAAGTCATTATGCTTCGCCCGACAGAGTCTGCAATCATTTTTGTTCAGCAGTTGGGCCGCGGGCTGCGAAAAGCTGAGGGCAAAGAATTTGTCGTCATTCTCGATTTTATCGGTAACTATGAAAGCAATTATCTTATTCCGGTTGCGCTTTCCGGAGATAGGACAGGAAATAAAGACAACATCCGTCGCCATTTGATGTATGGTGATGCTGTCATAAAAGGAGTTTCGTCCATCTATTTTGACGAGATTGCCAAAAAACGAATCTTCCAGTCAATTGACAAAGCCCAAATGAATAATTTGAAGTCACTTAGGGAAGAGTATCAGAATGTGAAAATGAAACTCGGGCGGCGACCGAAATTGACAGATTTTGATAAATATGGCGAACTGGATCCGCTGAGAATCATTGCATGCAAAAAATCTTATCATAATTTCCTCGTTTCTTACGACAATCTTGATGAGACCTTTTCTGAAAAAGAGAAACAGCTATTAAATTTCATTTCCGAGAAATTCGCATCAGGCAAACGCCCTCACGAGTTGGAAATGATTTCTATAATTCTTTCTGACACAAATGATTGTGATATAATCCCGCAATGGAGAGATAAGATGCTCAAAAAGTATAATATTCTATGCGGGGGAATTATAGAAACCAATGTCATAAACACTATGAACGCTTCTTTCTATGCGATTGGAGCTGCAAAAAAGAATTACACAGGTCTCGCACTCATTGAATGTAACAAATCCGGAACATATCAAGCGTCCGAAACGTTCAAAGCAGCTATTGCGAATCCGGTTTTTCGAGATGAACTGCAAGATATTGTAGATTTCGGATTGTCTCGGCACCAGCAGTTTTACAGTAAACGTGAATATGGAAGTGCGTTTTCTGTCGGAAATAAATATACCTATGAGGATGTGTGTCGCCTCTTGTGTTGGGAAAAGAATGAAGTTTCGCTCAATATCGGAGGTTACAAATATGATGAGACAACTAAGACGTATCCGATATTCATAAATTACAGCAAAAGCGAAGATATAAGCGACACCACAAAATATGAAGACCGCTTTGTGGATCGCTCGAATTTGATTGCAATTTCCAAAAGCAATAGGACAATTTCTTCAAAGGATGTCGACACGGCAATACATTCCGAAGAAAGGGATGTGACAATGGAACTGTTCGTGAGAAAGAATAAAGACGACAAGGAATCCAAAGAGTTTTACTACCTCGGAAGAGTGATTCATCCGGAAAATGCTGTCCTGAAGACATTTACGATGCCGAACACTGATGCCTCGGCTGTCGAAATCGGATATCGGCTTTTGACACCTGTGGAGCCTAATTTGTATGATTATATCACATCGGCTTGCGAGTAATTGAGAAAGCTGAAAAGAATGGTAACTTTGCGAATTGAAAACTGAAGAAATTGAAAAATATGAAAACAATCAGAGTAGTTGCAGCGATTATAATTGAGGACGGGAAGGTTTTCGCCACTCAGAGAGGTTATGGGGAGTTTAAGGACGGGTGGGAGTTTCCGGGCGGGAAGATTGAGGAGGGAGAAAGCCCCGAGGCGGCGCTCAGGCGGGAGATTATGGAGGAGCTGGAGACTGAAGTGGCTGTGGGACGCTTGCTTACGACTGTAGAATGGGACTACCCCACTTTTCATCTTTCAATGGATTGCTTCGTCTGCTCTATCGTCCGGGGCGACCTTCACCTTCGGGAACACGAGGCAGCCCGCTGGCTCACAGCCGATTCGCTCCGCTCGGTTGCCTGGCTGCCCGCCGACAAAGAACTCATCCCGCTCATCGAAGAGGAATTGAGGAATTGATGTTACAAATTTTGATACATCAAAAAATGTTCTTATTTTTGTATCAAAATTTGTAACATTATGGCGGCTCCATTTATTTTTGGACGAGTGGCAGAAGGCCACAACTTCATTGACAGAGAAAATGATACGGAACGATTGGCGGAAAACTTCAAGAGTCTCACAAACACAATTCTGATTTCGCCAAGACGTTGGGGCAAGACTTCTTTGGTTCACAAGGCGGCCGGGAAAGCCACGGCAGAAGACCCGAAATTGAAAATTGTTTTTATTGACATCTTCAACGTCAGGACAGAAAAAGAGTTTTATGAAAAATTTGCGACCGAGATCTTGCGGCAGACTGCAGGCACTGCAGACAACATCCTTTCTTTCATCAAGAAATATGCATCAGCTATCATTTCGGGAATAAGCTTTGGTGAAGCCGCTGCCCCTATGTCTATACAATTTCAGATTAAAGAGCCTCAAATGAGCTCAGACGAAATTCTTGAATTACCGGAAAAAATTGCCAAAGACAGGGGAATAAAAATCGTTATCTGCATCGATGAATTTCAACAAATTGGAGAATTCAATAATCCACGTGCTTTTCAGGCGAATTTACGAGCAAAATGGCAACTCCAACAAAGTGTTTCCTATTGTCTTTTTGGAAGTAGGAGACATATGATGATTGAAGTTTTCGGCAAATCATCGATGCCATTCTATAAATTTGGGGCAGTTTATTTTCTTGAGAAAATTGATGAGGCCTTTTGGCCGGATTTTATTATCAGGGAGTTCACCAAAACCGGAAAAACTATAAATAGGGAACAATGCAAGGAAATTGTATCACTCGTCGACAATAATCCATATTATGTCCAACAATTATCCCAACTTGTTTGGTTTCACACGATTGACTCTCCTTGCAGCTGCGAAATCATCCACGAAGCATTTGAAGATTTACTTCGACAACTTGGAGAACTGAATCGCGCCTTGACGCTGACGCTGACGATTCCGCAACAAAACCTACTACACGCGATGGTAAATAAGGAGAGATCGCTGTCGTCAAGAGAGACGATGTCGCGTTATGGTCTGAAATCCACCACCGAAATCTCTCGTGCTCGGAAAGCTTTGGTTTCTATGGACATACTTGATGATTTTGGTAAAATATACTCATTCGAAGACCCGGTGTACGAATACTGGCTCAAAAATGTGTTTTTCGCCAAGTAAATTGAAGGCCTCAGGGGTGAAAGATAGTGTCGAGGAGGGAGTAGATTTCTTCTTCCCGGGTGTAGGGGTGGATTTGGAAATAGCTGTCGCCTTTTAACATCGCTGAGAGCTGTGTGCGGGAATGGTTGTAGAAGATGTGGACCGGTATGCCGTGGGCTTCGGCGTATGCGAGTTCGTAGCCTACTCCGAGCGAAGGTGTTGAACATTCGGCGATTACGAGGTCGGATTCGCGAAGCCAGGCGGTGTCCTGTTCGTAGATGGCACTGTCGCCCAAGGATTCGGTTTTGCTTAGCGAAAGGTCGCCGATGTGTTCTGTGAGGACGATGTTATCTTTTTGGATGTATTGAATAAGGCGGCGGTATAATCCGGCATCTTCCCTTCCTCCCCGAATGGAACCGGCAAAATAGACTTTCTTCATTTTTCGACAAATTTTGGTTTGACGGACAAAATTAGCCTTTTTCCGCAATTTGGCGGCAGGATTTGACATTCTTTTCGAAAATTTTCACTAATTTCGCACGCATCTGCGATGCGCAGTGGAAAGTTAAACAAAAAAACGACTGAACTATATGAAAAAAATCACAATCGTGGTTCTCACGATGATTCTCGGAATGGTTTTCTCCGTGACTGCCTCTGCGCAGTATGTTAATGAGACTCAGACAATTGACGCCACAGGAAGCGCTGCAAACAATAGCACCGGCATAAGGCACGGCAACGAAGTGGTTTACGACCAGGGCTATCTGATGTTGGGCGGCAGAGTGCTTTCGGCTCAGGATATGGCGGCATTGTTCCCAGCCTACATCTACAATTCGGCTATCGGCGGACAGAGAATGCGCAGAACCGGAAAGGGACTCATCATCGGAGGTTCGGTGACAACCGGAGTCGGCATATTGGCACTCACCATAGGAGCAATCTCAATGGCTAACACAGCAATAAGAAACGATGGCGAGTATTACGGAAGTGACGTTCTGGGTATATTGGCGACAACAAGTGGAGCTCTTATGACCACAACAGGAGTTTGTCTTCTGGGAGCCGGTATCCCGCTCTACATCGTCGGCCAGAACCGTATGCGCCGTGCCGCAAATGCCTACAACAGCAACTACGCCAATTCACAATATTCCCTCAATCTCGCCCCGACAGACAACGGCGTCGGACTTGTTTTCAGGTTCTAAACCAATCCGATAAATAGCAGAGAAGGACTAAAATGTCCCAATGTGCCTCGCGGGTCAAACTCTATGGTTCCCGCGAGAGCAACATCAGACTTTCAGGAAGCACTTGTGCTTGTAGAGGAAGTAGAGGAAGTACCAGGCTGCAGCGAATTCTCCAATGCTGATAATCAGGACTCCGAGGGTCTCAGGGCAAAGGCTTGCAAGACCGCCGAGGAAGAATTTGGAGATCGGTCTGAAACTGAAAATTCGTTGGGCGAGATAGATGGTGATTGAGTTCATTCCTATGACTTGGAGGAACAGGATTCCTCTGGTCCAGCCGCGGACGTCGATGCAGTAGTAGAAAATGGCGAAAAGACCGAGGGAATAGGCGGCCGCCGCAAGAACGAAAGTACTGGTCCACAACATCTTAATCACCGGAAACCAGATTGACCACAGCGCTGCAGTTCCTCCCATAAGGGCTGCTGCAACGAGCATTTTCACTGTTTTTTTGTTTCCCGAGTCGGAAGATTCTCTCACATAGCGTCCGGTAAACATTCCCAAAAGAGCCGTAACCATTGCAGGGATGGTGCCGAGCAGGCCTTCAGGGTCGCCGTATTGGTTGTAGGCGTGGGCTCCGAGTAGCTGGCGGTCGATATAATAGGCGATATTGCCTTCCTTTGAGAATGGGCCCGCACCCACGGGGGCGTCGGGAGCGATTGTGAAACGCAGGAGAAAATAGTAGCCGATAAGAATCCCAAGCACAATCCCCCATTGGGTCTTTTTCCCTGTGTAGCAATACAGTAGGGCTGCAAGAGCCCAGGCAATACCGATTCTTCCAAGCACGCTCGGAAACCTTGCTGTGGAGAAGTTGAACTGGAGCAGACCGTTATAGACCATTCCGAGGAGGACGAGTATGGCTCCCCTGCGCAGGATGTCGAGAACAATGTGTTTTTGACCCACGCCCTTCTCCCTCTTTTTGGCGAGTGAAAACGGAAAAGTCATTCCGGAAATGAAGAGAAAGAGGGCAAAGATGGTGTCGTGGTGGTGGAATCCCTCCCATTTCACGTGCCCCATCTGACTCGCGAGCCAACAGCCCTCTCCGCCCGGAAAGAGCGAACAGATGCCGACGATGATTCCGCTGATTCCCATTATAAAAAGCATATCGAAACCGCGCAGTGCGTCAATCGACAGCAGTCTGCCATTGCTGAGATTCGTCTTTTCTTTTTCCATATATTCGATTATTTCAGATTATTTAGTAAGCGTTAAAAAATAAGTCGGACTAAATTTGTATCAGATTTATGAGAAAAAATATAGACCACAAAGATATGCAAATTGTTGAAGTTAATGGTGTCCCACTTATTTTACAATTATCATATTCGGAATCGGTCGTTCTCCTTGGTGATCGAACTTTCTGTTGTCAGACGGGTGATTGATAATTCCTGTTTTCCTGGTCCAAAGAGTCGTAGAGCCGCCGCCATCAAGATTTATCGCGTTGGTCATTCCCAGCAGATGGCAGATATATGCTGTCTCATATATGCTTGCTCCATCTGCCAGCCCACGGAAACGGCCATCAATTGCCACCAAGTAGGCATTACCTTCATCGTCCCATCCAAAAGCGGTACGCGGATGCCTCCTGTCGTAGAATTGGGAAGACGAGTAACCGGTATCATTTGCTGTGTCAGTTTTATCGCCCGTCAACAAAGGGACAACAATCTCCCCGTCAAGAATCAGCATTGGACCTGAAGCCATAGCAGAATACCAGTCTTGGCTTACAAGGCCATATTTCGTAGTGTCTGTCACCATCTCCATCTTTGCATATTTGCCTTTGCGATCCTTGAAGCCCACAAGGCCATCCACACGATAGAGTTCTGTAGGATGGGTATATCCCATTTGCTGCCGTCCTTCGCGAAAATATACAGACAAAACCATCTCCTTCATATGAAAATATCCGGCATTGACAGCAAAAGAGGCTCCGACTTCCTCCGCGATTTCGCTCAGCTTGCCGGATTGCAGTTCCGGTCTGTTCAATATCTCTGTCTTGAACTTCTTCATAGGATATTTGACCACACAGATGCTTTGGGTCGAATAGAACATCGGCACTTGTGCATACATAGCCTGAGCACCTCTTTCGAGTTCGGTGATTTTCCACGAAGTATTGACAAATGACAAAGAGTCTAAATCAAGACCTTCTGCCTTGTTCTCCTTCATGGATTCAAAACTGAAAGAAGTAGAACGGCCCATAGATTTACCCATAGGAGGAATATCTTGGGCGTTAACAGCTTGAGCACAAAAGAAAATTCCCCAAATAAGAAACAAACGTCTCATAACAATTCTATTAATTCGAAGACAACGACAAGCCTTGTTGGGATAAGAAAACCTATTCTACTCAATCACAATCCGTTCATCTATGGATGCGGTCAGAGGGATTCCTCTGTCTCCGAGACTTTTGACATAATCGGAAAAGAGTTCGTAGAGGAACGAGTCGCTTTCACGACGGGATCGGTTATTATCCAGTCCAAAGGAGTTTTTCGAGTCAACAAGATAGTTGATTGTGGCGAGCCGGTAAACTCTGTCCGCCTCTATTTCTTTCCCACCGATTGTGAGGGATGAAAGTGCATTGTCTTTTACTCTCATCCTTACTCCTGAACTGATTGCCTCTCCGCCACTTTTCGCCAGAGCTTCAAACAAATGTCTGACAGTTTCGGAATTGAGTTCGAGAAGGGTGAGTTTGTTGTCAAAGGGATATATACTATATATGTCTCCGCGGGTCACATCTCCTTTTGTCATCTCGGCACGGATTCCGCCATTGTTGTAGAGCGCGAAATCCGGACGCACTCCGAACTCTGTTTCGCACATTTCAACCATCGCGTCAGCCGTGAAATTTGAAAGCGTACCTTGTGGAAATCCTTTGCGCAGTTTGACAGGACATTGCGCAAGAACTTCGCCCATAGCTCTGTCGAGCTGCGTCGAATAGTTTTCAATCTGTCCGGCAAAGACAGGGTCGATTCTTGGGTCCAACCGCTTGTCCACCGGAATCAGGCGATAGTTCCATCCGAATGTCCCGTCTTCTTTGAGCGAGACTTTCATATAGCCAAGGCAAACCCCCTTGCTGCCTGTCTGGACAATCGGGACAAGCCTTCCATCGAGGTTCTGCACATAGTCGGGGCGATTGAGAAATGTGTGGGAATGACCACCGATAATCATATCTATACTCTTGGTATTCAAGGCGATACCGCGGTCGTAATATTTGGCTGCGGAGTTTGCGGCATAACCCAGATGAGAGAGGGCAATCACCATATCCGCTCCCTTGTCTTTCAGTTCTTTCGCCAGGTTTTCGGCACGTCTGAGAGGATATTCATATTCCACTCCCACACAGGAATTCGGGTCTACAAGACCCTCCAACCGCACATTCAGACCGATGAATCCGATTTTCAGCCCTTCAAGTTCAAGCATCCGGCTCTCCTCGATTCTCGGAGCAAGAGAGGTATTCACGAATTTGAGATTGCTGCTCACAGTCGGAATGTCATTGAGAGCCAACATCTTGCCGAGCCCAGTCATTTTCTTGTCAAATTCGTGATTGCCGATGGTCTTGATGTCATAGCCCAATTCTTTTTGAGCCATCATTTCCACGTCACCGCCTAAAACCGTGAAGTAATATGACCCCTGCACGAAATCCCCTGCATCGCAAAGGAGCACCGCCCTGTCCGCCGTCCTCACGCTGTCTGCAAGCACTTTGATTCGCGCGAGCCCGCCGCGATTGGCATTGTAGCTGGCATTAAGGTCCGTAGGCAGAATCTGGCTGTGGACATCGTTGGTAAAGAGGAGTGTGAGCTCAGTTGCCTTCGGCTTTTCCTCCGGTTTTTCCTCGGGCTTTTCAGTCGGTTTCTCTTCCGGCTGTTCTTGCGGTGGAACCTCAGGAGTGAGATTGCCACTCGTGCAGGAGAAGAGGGCTAAAAAGGAAATCAGAGCAACAAGTGCTGGATGGCGTTTCATAATTAACGGTTTTCATAAAAAGCGTGCAAACATAATGATTCGCCCGCATAATTCCAAAAATGGCGACTGTCTCATTGTTATTTGTGCAGAATTATCCCGTTTCGAAGCCCGGTTGTGAAAAATTTGCTAATTTTGTGTCTCTTTGAAAAAATCGGAGGGAAAAACCGGAGGAAGGTTCGTACGTAAAACAATAACCACAATGTTCTCTTTTCTAATCAGTCTTTTTGCCCTGCTTTTGGGCTACTTTCTTTATGGCAGGCTCGTGGAACGCATCTTTGGGATTGATTCTTCGAGGAAAACCCCGGCACTTAGCAAGGCGGACGGGGTGGACTATGTGCCTATGCCTGCGTGGAAAGTCTATATGGTCCAGTTCCTCAACATCGCCGGGACAGGTCCTATTTTCGGAGCCATTATGGGGGCTAAATTCGGTCCGGCGTCCTATCTTTGGATAGTCTTCGGATGCATTTTTGCCGGTGCGGTTCACGACTATTTCACTGGGATGCTTTCGATTCGCGGCGGCGGGACCGGACTGCCTGACATTGTGGGAGAATACCTTGGAAAAGGAACAAAGAAATTTATTCTTGCCTTTTCAATCATCGTTCTGATGCTGGTGGGAACGGTTTTCGTCTTCAGTCCGGCGCTGATACTCGGAGATATTGCCGGTGACGGGTCCACTACCGCGATAATGATTTGGGTAGGGGTCGTTTTCCTCTACTACCTTGTGGCGACCCTGCTTCCGGTGGATAAGATAATAGGTCGCATCTACCCTGTTTTTGCATTTGCGCTTCTGTTTATGGCAGTGGCTCTAATGGTCTGCCTCTTTGTGAAATGGCCTTCACTCCCCGAGCTCTGGGACGGAATCGGAAATCTTGGTGAAAGTGAGGGGCTTTTGAGCGGCCAGCCTATTTTCCCTTGCCTTTTCATCACTATTGCCTGCGGAGCCGTGAGCGGTTTCCACGCCACACAAAGTCCGCTGATGGCACGCTGCCTCACAGACGAGAAACTCGGAAGACCTGTTTTCTACGGAGCAATGATCACTGAAGGTGTGGTTGCGCTCATCTGGGCAACCGTTTCATCTTGGTTTTTCTTTGACGGAGGTGCCGAGGCTGTGGGGTCCTCACTCAGTGCTGCCGCTCCTGAAGTGGTTGTGAGTGTGTCGAAAAGCTGGCTGGGGATTTTCGGTGGCATTCTCGCGGTGCTCGGAGTTGTGGCAGCCCCTATCACAAGCGGCGACACAGCATTCCGCAGTGCCCGCCTCATTGTGGCGGATTTCCTTCACTTGGAGCAAAAACCGATACGCAATCGCCTGGCAATCAGCATCCCGCTTTTTGCAATCGCCGTCCTACTGCTTTGGTACAACATTGCAGATGAAGACGGATTCAACGTTATTTGGCGCTATTTCGGCTGGGCAAACCAAACTCTTGCCGTGTTTATGCTCTGGACTGCAACGGCTTACCTCGTCAAATCCAAAGGAGCAGGGTCTTCCGCCTACCTTCTGACCCTTTTCCCCGCAGCCTTTATGACAGCCGTCTGCACGACCTACCTCTGCATCGCAAAAATCGGTTTCAACCTCCCAAACAGCTGGAATTACGCAATAGGTTCCGTGACATTCGTCCTTTCGCTCGTGATTTTCTTTGTTTGGAAAATCCGTCGAAAGTCATAAAAGGTCAAACTGACCGATGGGAAAGATAGCATTCATAGACATTGAAGTCAGCGGAAATCACATTGACGCATAAATAGCGAAGTTCAAAGCCACAGTTTGAAAAAATGGCACAAAGTTCAAAATACATTTTGAAGAATAGCAATAAAATTCAAAGTGGCATTTTGAAAAGTTGACATAAAATTCAAAATATATTTATAACTTTGCTCCATCATTCAAAAGCATTTTTGATTAACTAACGAAAATTGAAGAGATGATAAGCAAAGACACACTTAAGAAAGTACTGATATCTAACCATTTAGATATTGAGAAATACAGAATCGTCCGGAGAAAACTCCCGTCCGATGATTTTCCTTGCCGCGTATTTGTCGGAGTTCGCCGCTGCGGGAAGTCATTCTTGATGTTCCAGAAGATGCAAGAGATGCTGTCATCCGGTCATAATTGGGACGAGATGCTCTACATAAACTTTGAAGATGACCGTCTTGCACAGTTTGAGGCATCAGATTTTGAAAGCATCCTTGAAACACACGCGGAGATTTACGGGAAACGCCCAATGCTGTTTCTGGACGAAATCCAAAACATAAACGGATGGGAGAAATTTGCACGCCGTCTCGCAGATACAAAATACTCTGTATGGATTACAGGAAGTAATGCCAAGATGCTGTCCTCAGAGATAATGAGCACATTGGGAGGACGTTATCTGCCGGAAGAAATTTATCCCTACAGTTTCAAAGAAGCCATTGATATACAAAGAATATGTCACGACGAAATTTCGTTGCTAGCGACAGAAACAAGGGCACAGTTGATTAAGGCGTGGAATGAATATCTGCATTGGGGAGGGATGCCGGAGACTGTCGGACTTCCGGTAAAGCGCAATTACTTGAGCAGTCTATTCCAAAAAATATATTTGGGAGATATTGCCAGTAGGAACAAAATAGCAAGTATTCCGAGTCTCCGCCTACTGATCAAAAAACTGGCGGAATGTGTATGCCAACCGGTTTCATACAACCGCATAGCGCACATACTGTCGTCCGTAAACGGCAAAATTTCAATGCCGACAGTCTCAAAATACATAGAATATAGCGAAGAAGCGTGGTTGATTCTTCGCCTGAGGAATATATCCGCACCCTTGTCAGAAAAAGAAATGTCCTGCAAGTATTACTTCATTGACAATGGCGTTCTCAACCTTTTTCTTCTCGGAGGAGAAACCGCCCTACTCGAAAATGTTGTTGCCTTGGCATTGTTTCGCAAATATGGGCACGACGCAGACAATGAACGTGTATTCTTTTATAATGATAAGGTCGAGGTTGATTTCTATATCCCGGAAGACGAATTGGCAATTCAAGTTTCATATAGCCTCACACAATCTTCTGAGACCTTCGAGAGAGAAGTAAATGCTTTGAAAAAATTTCCAAATGTCCAAAAATGCCGACGCCGTCTGATACTGACGAATGACGAATCCGGAGAAATTGAAGACAAATCGGGTAAGATTGAAATAATGCCGGTATGGAAATGGCTGTTGCAATAGAAATCGTCATTCAAGACACGGACTTTATGAATTGACAAAAAATTTGGATTTCTACCAGGCCTAAGACAGGCGAGGCAGAAATCCAAGAAGTTTTTCAAGGTAGTTTATATAGGATTATTCAGTTTCCACGCCAGGAGCCTTGACGGTTATTTGGACTGCGCGGATTTCCGAGTTGGTCCTTGTCAAGCGCGTTTATGCTGTTCAACCAAGAGTGGAATTCAGGGCTTGATGTCTTTATCAGTTCCGCCGCGTCTGTCGCTGAAATTCTCTTGTCGTAGCCGGTGAGTTTTCCGTCCCATTTATAGACCAAGTCAGTCTCGTCAAAAGCCGGACTGCCGATGTCGACGTATTTGACATTTGCTATGTCTGTGTCGGAAGGGGTACCTTCTATATATGTTTTGTATTTGTTTTGCGGCGGTCCGGAAATCACATAACGGGAAATGAATGTGCCATTTTTACTATTATAGTTTATTGCCGCCTTCGCTCCATTCTTGTTTATGACAAGACTATTCAGATATAAAGCGTTTCCACCTCCCGTGTGAACCCGAAAGATTCCACCCGAAGCTGAACCAATCATCGTCGAATTGGCAAAAATCAGTTTTCCTGAGCGAATCTCAATGTCGCCAAAACATTTTTCGGAAGCCACCTGCTCCCCAAAAGTACAATTATTGAAAAAAGTCGCAGCCCCCGTCATTGTCCAAACTGCCCGTCCGATATATTGGCTATCGCCGTTCGGAGTTGAATTGTTCCCCGTGAATACACAGGAATTGAACCAAGC
This sequence comes from uncultured Bacteroidales bacterium, assembly GCA_900545245.1. Taxonomy (GTDB): domain Bacteria; phylum Bacteroidota; class Bacteroidia; order Bacteroidales; family UBA932; genus Cryptobacteroides. Next base: position 51,249 of record UQYV01000009.1, on the reverse strand, counting down.
GGAAGCCGAAGCATTATTCAGATAGACGGCACTGCCGAGATTTCCGTCAAATACGCATCCGTCACATTTTATCGTGGCATCGTCTCCGCCAAGATACAGAGCGCCGCCCATATCAGCATTGCCGCCCGTGAAGCGCAGGTTGTTGAAAGTCAGAGCGGCCCTGGCCCCGAGCTTGAAAAAGCGGGAGTTGCCGCTGTTTTTGAACAGAGTTCCGGGAGCACCTTCTATGGTCGTACCCACTGCCGAAGTATGTCCTGGCCAAGCGACAACAATTTCTTCTCCTCCAAAATCATATTCTCCCGCAGCCGCGTGAACTTTGACTCCGATGCAGCCATAACCCTTTGCCAAACCGTCCTTGGTCTTGTCGTTGGTGTCATCCTGCGCAAGAAGTCTCCTGAGGAATGTAACTCCCGCTGCAGCATTTTCCGCAGACAGCCCGTCACCAGTGCCTTGAGCAGTCGGAGCAATATACCAGTCTGTCACAATCCGCTCGTCAATGCACCCGAGGTCCACAATCCCACTGCGGCTGACCGAAAGAGGCGTAAGGCTGAAAACTCCGGTCTCGATAGCATTGGCTGAAGCCACATCCCCTTCCTTATAGAAACGGAAACCGACGCCATTCGCAAGATTGATACCCGGAAGCACAGGAATATAATATACTCCCGCTTCGGCAACAGTGGCAATAATCCTCGAATTTCCTCCGGATATGCTCGGAGTCCCGATATTTCCGTTCTCATCAAAACTTACGCTCACTTTTCCGGCGAGCAGTTGATCACCGGCACCACGAATAATCAGGCTTCGGATTTCAGGATTCCTTATTTCAAAACGTATGAATCCACAGAGATTCTTGAAGGACAGATTACCGTCTTTGGCAATTGCAGCCACATAATGGATGGAACCGAAATCTTTTGAGGCCACAGGTTTTGCCGGTATTGTCACGCTGACACTTCCATCTGTAAGGGAACTTTCCACAGAAGAAGGATAGACCGCATAATAGGCCGGGGCTTCATCCACATTTGCCTTGAAAGTGGTTGTGGCACCATCAGAAAGAGCTTTCGAGGTGGTGAACGATTCGTTGAAGTATATCTTTATTTCATCATCTTTCACCCAAGTTATGGGACGTAGTCCTCCGGAAAGTTCTCCAAGCGCGGTTTTTGTCCCGGCTTCGCTTATGGCAGAGAATTCCATTTCAATTTTTCCGGACTGTTCCTGATTTTCAGCCGGGCTTTCAGGAGATGGCTCCGGAGACTGGACTTTCGCACAGGAAAGCAATGCGAGCGTCATAGAGAAGAACAGTCCGGAGGTAAATATCAAATTTCGTGTTTTCATTTTCAATAAATTTTAAGTTTAGAAACTACAGTTTACAGAGGTCAGTGCATCGGAGGAGCGGGATAATCCGATTCGGCCCTTGTGGTGAAGAGCGTCTGTTCGAAAGTATGTCCATAAGGGTCGCGTGCCACCACTTTGATGTCCGAAGCCCCGGGATTGTGCAGTTTATGATAGTACATATGCTGAGGTTTGCGGGAATAGCTGTATGTGTTGCGAGCGAGGACCTTGTAGAAATACCAGCAGGACCAGGCATCGTACATTTTCTTTTGGACAAGCGCGTCCGAAACTTTCACTCCGTCTTCCCAGACTTCAAAACTCCATTCAGTCGTGGCGTTCCATATATTCGCTACGACATAGTCATTTCCGGGAACGTCGAATTTATAGATTCGAGGTTTGTCGCTCTTGACCTGATATTCAAACTCCGGAAAATCCGCCGGATGATAGAGCCTTATCTGATAAGTCTCAGGATGCCCAACAGCCTTGTATATATGGCTTTTGAGTTTTCCGTCCTCAAACTCATAGGAGGCATAGCCCATTGGCTCCCCTCCTCCGCAGACCGTCGCACACCAGTCCACTCCGTTGGTGGTTCCGACATCGTCCATATTGATGGTTTTACCTGCAACTTTCTCGATGGCATAATGGATGTAGTGGCTGTGCCCGCCGATTAGCCTCGCATAGTTGAAACCCGCAAGAATTTCATAGAGTTCCTGCGCAGCGGCGTACTCAAGACCTGCGTGCATACAAACAACCACGGTCTTTTCTTTCGGCACGGCAGAAAGGTCTGTCCTCGCCCATTCCATAACCCTCTCGCAGAGTTCTTCCTTGCAGGAGGTCTCGCTCTTGCCCTGATGCACGATGTTGTCAAGCACGAGTATGTGGACATCTCCTCTGTCGAAAGAGTAGTTCACCGGTCCCATCGCAGCCTCAAACTTTCTCTGTCCGACAAGGTCCGGGATAGGGTCGGAGGCTGAAAACTCGTGGTCGTGATTGCCTATAACCTGGAAACAAGGCACGGAGAGATTCCCAAGTGAGAGCATCTTTGTCACTTCCGGATAGAGATTCCACTCATTATGAACGAGGTCTCCGAGAGTGACGGCGTATGTCGGCATATCCCCAAACTTTCCTGCCACATATTCCCTTATGTCAGGAGCAGTTTCAGCGTTAAAGCGTCCTATTCCGTTGTTTTTCTCTTTCACCTGAGGGTCTCCGAGGGCGAGCAGGCGGAATTTCTTCTCGACAGCGATTTTTTTCAGACTGAAATTGTATTCAGTTTTCTTTGGGTCGAGTTTCTGTGCAAAAAGCGGCAGACCGTTCTCACCTATTGCAATTTCCGCATCGGCAGGTATCGAATAATAAACCCAATATGCGTATGTGTTGCGCTTAGGAATCTTATAGTTTCCGTCCTTGTCTGTGCGCACTATCGTAAATCCGTCACTGACCTGAATCCCGACAGCCGGAGCTCCGTCCGACCAAGTGATTTTTCCGTTCACAGGAGAGCTGATTCCGCTGAGGTTAAGCCCAGAAGAAGGTTTTTCGCAGGCTCCAAGAAAAGGCAGGACAGAAAAAAGGACAAGTAGCAGTATTTTTCTCATAACATTCATCATATAACTGATTTATGACCATTGATAGTTCGTTTCACTGACGCCCTCGCAATCAGCATTGTGGTTCCTGCTTATGGCGAAACCGTTTTCTGAATTGAAACCAAACTCATTCATAAGAGGAGGTTCATAATTTCTTTTCTTTTCCATATCTGAATTTTTAGTCATTGTTGCGAAGTTTTCATCTCTTACGTAAAAGCTTCTAATACCCCGGATTCTGATCGGATGGTTCCATAGCCTCGTTAGAGTCCAGTTCGGACTTAGGAATCGGCCAGAACTCATCCTTACCGGTAGTGAAGACATAGGTGCTGAATTTTCTCAGATTGCTCGGTTTGCCGTCCCAGGTATCAGCAGAGTAGCTCACGATGCAGTCGGAGTCTATGCTTGGCTTTGCATTGGAAATGAAATTGCGGGGAGCCTTGGCAGACGATTGTCCCGGAGCCATAATATCACGGTCCATAGCCTTTTCGGCAATTCCCCAGCGACGCAAGTCATACCAGCGGAAACCTTCGTTGCAAAGTTCCACCATACGTTCATATCTCAGCGCACTGCGAAGACCCGCCTGATCCGTGGCCACGACATCAGGCATATTCACCCTACGGCGGATTCTGTCTATATACTCCTTTGCCACATCAAGTTCCACTCCGGCTTCAATCCTCGCCTCGGCTGCAATCAGATAGAGTTCGCTCAAGCGGAAAACACCGTTATTAATCGCATCCTTGGTCTGTTCGCGAGAACCTCCGGTGATGGCTCCGTAAAAGGCGTTGTCATACCCTTTGCGCCAAAGATAACCTCCGGGACCTTTAGTTCCGTTGGGACCATATTCGCTTTTATTCCCTATCACATTGGAATTGGCGATATCAGTCCCGGCCATGTAGTCATGCACCTTTTCCCTAGTGACGTCAAGCGAGTATTCCACTCCCATAGTACGGGAATTGTCACGCACACAGAAGAGGTCGAGCCTCGGGTCGCGGTTTTTCCACGGGTCTTGCCAATCGTAGAGCGGTGACTCGGTGATGTGTTTTCCGTCAGTGCATTGAATCGCATCTATGAATGCCTGAGAAGGTCCCATCCAAGATGCTCCATTTAGTGTCCGGGGCGCGATGTAATAGACATTGATAGTCAAAAGATCTGTGGTCAGGTCGTTGTATTGGAGAGACCAGAGCCACTCGGGGTCGTTTTCGCCTGCATAAGCGAAGAGTGCACAGTTCGGCTCGCCGTCCGCGTGGGTCGGATAGTATTTAAGGTCATATTCCGCAAGTTTGCTGCCGTTCGAATGTGCAATGGCTATAGCTTTGTCGGCATATTCGGCTGCCTTTTCATAATAGCCGTTGGAATGAGTGGCGTGGTTCAGACAAATTCTCGCCTTGAGCATATATGCGGCTGCCCGGCTGAAACGGGCGTTTCCTTCGGATGAAGGCCACACCAGAGGAAGGGCGTCAATCAGGGCGTCGTCCAAATCCTCAAGAAGCCGGGATACAATCTCCTCCTTCGCCATTCTCGGATAGCTCTTGTCTTTGAGGGACAGGGCGTGGTCGATGTAAGGAACAGCACCATAGTACTGTACAAGCTGGTCGTAGCAGAAAGCCCTGATACATAGGAGCTCCGCCTTAAGGGAGGCTATCGTGGACTCGGGAACCTTGCCGGAGAGATTGTCGAGTCCGTCGAGCACATAGTTCGCACGTCCGATTGCGATGTAGGAGTATTTGTAAAAAGACACAATCCATTTGTTTTCTGTCGAAATGGTGGATGTGGTAAGCTGGAGGACAGCAGCGCTGGCAATACGCCCGGTGCCTATATCGCTGATGCAGTCGATGGTTCTCCACCAACCTGCCGTGAGATGACCGTAATTGGTCGCCACAGCCCGGTAGGCGGCATAAGTTCCAGCCGTTGCCTCCTCCTCTGAAGAAGGAAATCCGACTGTCGATGGACCATTGAGCGGATGTTTGTCAAGGCTGCACCCAAGGCTCATAAGAACCATAAGGAAAAATATAAATGTCTTTTTCATCGTTTCTTAGAATTTGAGTTCAACACCGAATGTGTAGGTTTTCACCTGCGGATAGTTGTCTGCGACAGCTCCAAGTGAAACGCCGTCGCGGGCATTAGGGTCATAGCCAACCTCCGGGTCATAGCCCTGATAGAATTTCGTAAAGGTGAACAGATTCTCGGCAGAAGCGAAGAATGAGACCTTTTTGATACATTTCTTGAGTATTTTTTCCGGCAGGGAGTAGCTCAGAGTGAGGTTTTTGAGCCGGAGATAGGAGGCGTTCCTCATCCAGAACGAAGAGACTTGGCGGTTGTGTTCACTCTTGTAGGACATTCTCGGATAGAATCCGTCCGGGGTCTCCACCGTCCAGCGGTCAAGATGTTCCGTGCGGAATGTACCTCCGTTGATGCAAGGCTGCACGAAGTAGGAACTCAGATAGGAATCCACTTTGCCGACGCCCTGGAAGAAAGCGCTGAAATCCAGCCCCCGCCAGCCGAAGGAGAGTGTCGCCCCATAGGTGTAGCGAGGTACTGTGCTGCCGATGACGGTCTTGTCCGCATCCGTCACAACCCCGTCCCCCGTGGTGTCCGCATAGATGAGGTCTCCCGGCTTTATGTCTTTTCCATACTGCCTCAGATTAATGTTCACCCAGTCAGCTTCCTCCTGTGTACGTGCCATCCCGATGCACTGAAGTCCGTAGATGGAATTGATTGACGAGCCTTCCTGATTACGGATAATCCCGTTGCTGCGGCTCTCATACTGCCCCTTCATATCCGTAATTTTATTGATTACGTCGGAGAGGTTCGCGTCTATCCCGAAACGGAAGTCTCCCCAACTGTCGTGATAGCCCGCACTGAGTTCCCAGCCTATGTTCCTGACCTCGCCGGCATTCTGATATGGGGCATTGAGACCGGTAGAGAGAGGGATGTTGAGAGTCATCAGAATCCCGTGGGTATTCTTCAGATAGAAATCGGCAGTCAGGCTGAATTTATTCCAAAACGCCGCATCGAAGCCGATATCGAACATCTCGGAGGTCTCCCAAGTGATGTCTTCGTTTGCAAGAGTGTTTCTGTAGGCAATAGGCACAAGCACTCCGTTTACGGAATATACATCCATTGCAAGCTGCTCCGCGAAAGGATAATTTGACGAACTTATGTTCTGATTTCCCAACTGTCCGTAGGACGCCCTCAGTTTGAGTTCGGTGAGAGTCTTTTTTGCTCTTGTCATCCAAGGTTCTTCACTTATTCTCCAACCTGCTGAAACTGAAGGGAATATACCCCACTGCCTGCCCTTGGCAAATCTTGACGAACCGTCAAAACGGATATTTCCTTCAATGAGATATCTCTCCTTATAATTGTAATTAACCCTTCCGAAGAATGACTGGAGAGCCCATTCCGACCTTGTGCCGGCATTGGACATCGTCTCGTCCTCGGCCCCTACATTAAGCACGGGATAGTCGGGATATGGAAGACTCTGCCTTGAAGCCGAATAATACCTCTGGCTCATAGTCTCACGCGAAACTCCCAAAAGGACTTTCACCTCGTGCGCATCGGCGAATTTCTGATGGAAGGAAGCCGTGCCCTGGTAAGTCATATAGAAGTTCTGCGTCTGGGACTCCGTCAGTTCATTGTACAGACGGCTCTTCACCGGAGACTGTGAGCCGTAAGCATCTGAAGCATAGTGAATCACGTCCTCAAAAAGGTGGGTGTGTGACACTGCCAGACGAGGAGCGATTTTTCCCTCCAGAGTCAGCCATTTCCACGGAGACCAGCTCAGCGAAACGGCACCGTTTATCCTGAGATTGTCCACTCTCTTTTGTCCGCCCTCACCGTCTGTCACCGGAAGGATATTCGTAGATCCCCCGGTCATCGGGGCATAGTCACCGCTGGACCACTGCGTGAGAATCAGAGGGTCACGGGTATTCATCATATTGAAAAGGCTCGCGGCAAGAGGAACAGCATTACGCCGTCCGAAATTCGTCGCGAAATCAAATTTCACGTTGAGACGCTCGTTCACGTCGATTGTCATATTGTCGCGAAGAGTGAAACGGGAATAGTTCTGACGTTTGATGATACCGTTCTGATTGAGATAGCCGAAGGATGCATTATTGCGGATTTTACCCGATGCGGCATTGAAAGAAAGCGCATGGCTGTGGGTGAATCCGTTTCCGTTGAGAACTTTCTCCTGCCATTTGGTTATAGGATATGAATCCGGGTCCACGCGATGGTTGTCCATATATCTTGCGATGTATTCTTCGGAATACAAAGGGGTGTCTCCATCATTGAGTGAAGCTTCACGGCTCAGGCGCATATAATCCTCCGCGCCTACGAGTTTCGGGATGTCGGTCGGGGATGACCAGCCGGCATAGCCTCTGTAGCTCAGAGAGAAACGGTCTTTCGGAGCGCGCTTGGTTGTTATGAGTATCACACCGTTGGCTGCCCTTGAGCCGTAGATTGAGGATGATGCCGCATCTTTCAGAACAGAAATTTTATCAATCTGGGAAGGGTCTACATCGTCAATGCTGCCCTGCACTCCGTCAACAAGCACGAGAGGCGAAGCGCTTGAACCTCCGAATGTTCCGATACCACGGACACGGATTGAGCTCCCTGGAGAACCGGGATTGCCGGACTGGTTCGTGACCGTGACTCCTGCAGCCAGACCTTGAAGAGCATTTGCTGCGGTAGCAACAGGCCGAGTCTCGATTTGTCCTGCGGAGAGGGATGATACCGAACCGGTGAGATTCACTTTCTTCTGGACATCGTAGCCGACCACCACCACTTCTTCGAGGAAGGTTGTGTCTTCCTCAAGCACGAAATCGACGACGGTCTGCGTCCCCAAAGTCTTGCGGGCATCAGAAAAGCCTATGCAAGAGACAAGCAATTTCTGCCCCGGCAAAGCCCTAATCTCATATTTTCCGTCCACATCGGTGGCGACTCCGTCAGTCGTTCCCTCTATAATCACGGCAGCACCCACTACCGGAGTATTGTCGCTCGCAAGAACCCGCCCGGTGTATTTGTCTTGAGAACGAAGTCCCAACGGAATCAGACTCAAGACCAAAACCATATAAATCAACTTTTTCATAGCCTTCATTTTTTATAATTTGCTGAGTTTCAGTTCAAAGACGAAACAACGCGACGCATTGGCATTGTCCCCCTTCTCATTGGCGTCCACAGAGGTGTCGATGACGATTTTTGTCGTTGAAACTGCACCGGAAATGTCGAAAACAAAATGGGAAACAGGCTTGTCCACAGTGCCGTTGGAAACAGTCGGAGGACAGACATCAGCTTCGTAGCCTACAAGAAATTCATTTCCAGAGACAGTCAGAGTCTTTTTGCTCTTTCCGTCCACCGTGACCTCTCCGCGGCTAAAACTGCCGCCGCCCACCACTCGAACTGCGATGCGGTTTTTGGATGCGCCGGAGAACCTCGCCAAATCGAGTTCAAGTTTGAGATTAGTACTCTTTGTCAAAGATGAAAGTTCCGGAGTTTCAAGCTGTCCGAATGTATTCGTGCCGGAAACGGAAAGCTGCAACGCTCCGACCCGTTCTCCGCCATTGAGTATTTTCCAGCCGGACAGGTCGCGATTACGGATATAAGTCTGAGGTGCGAGAACTTTTCCGTGCAACTGTTCAGGATAGTCGAACCAGGTCTTTTCATAACCGACCTCGTTTTTGTTGGCACCATGGGCATTGGTCAGATTCCACGCCTGCATAGTACCCGGCTCGGTACCGTCAACCTTATCAAGCGCAAGCGGAACAGCGCAGCCGTTAGCCGGTTTCATATAATCCCCGGAATAGGCAAAAAGGTCGAAAGACTCATAAAGAATCACATTTTCCTCATCCGGAAGACGGAAATAATAGCGAGGAATGCCGTCGGCATTGCCAAGGTCTATGCGGACAAATAATTTAGCCGGACCTCCCAATGAAATCCAGAATTTGTTGCCGCCATCTGCAATCTTCGCCATTCGTCCTATGGATTTTGAAACTGAATAGGAAAGAGGACGGGTACCGTTCTGAGCGGCATTCAAACCCACCGGAGGATAGGCGATATTGTATTTCTCTGTGAAACTGCCCACGCCTCCGACTCCGGACCAAGACAAGAAGCCATATTGCTCGCCGCTTATAGTCACAGTAAATTCGGCTGTTGAAGGCACATTCACTATACCCTCATAGACATTGTCGTCTTCCTCTGTGGACTCAAGAGTCTGCACCCCGTCAATATCCACAGTAACAAGGGTCATATCCCCCGCAGACAGCAGCGAAGATAGTTGTCCTTCGTTCTCGTCCAAATCAAATGGCAGGGCGGCAAGCATCACCTTCTTAGCCTCCGACTCAATTCTGAGTTCGACAGCCTCAGTGGCGGTCTTTACATCCGGAGAAGAGCTCAAGAGGAGTTCCCGCAATTCCGCAGCCGTTGAGGCAACATACTTTCCGTCAAATACATATTTGAATTTCACAGTGGAAGGATCCGGAGATAGCTTCGCCTTGAAAGCATATTTTCCTTCCGGAGTACGCCCCTCATATACAGTGGAAAGTGCCGTATTTAGCGTTACTGTCTCGAATGTGGTAAAGACCGGCGCTGTGATGACCTCGCCTCCGGAATCGATGCCCACAACCCCGACAAAGTATTTGTTCCGGGGTTTCAGACCTTGAACTCGCAATGGAGTCAGGCTTTCCTGCTTTTGGGCCTTATCCTTTATAATTGCCAGTTTTTCGATAGCGTCCATAGAGAGGTAAGGCGCGACATCGTCATATTTCTGAGGTGGCAGCAAAAGATAGCCGGTGACATCTTTCTGTCTGCTTTCGACTGTGATTGTCGCAGAAGAAGAGAGGATGTCGCTGACAGAGAGTTTCACAACAGCCTTGACATTGCTGTCGGGTTCGCTCTCTCGCACGCAAGAGCATAGGAGCAGTGCAGCGCAAAACAAGAATAGTGTTACTCTTTTCATTATAACTAAAGTTTAATGGTTGTTGAATATCTTATGTCAGTAGACGATGACCCAATGAAAACATTATATTCTCCTCGCGGCAAAATCCAGCCGTCATCGTATTGTCTAAGTTTCTCCGCATCAATCTTCATTGAAACATCAATGGTCCCTCCTGGTTCGATGAAGACTTTTCTGAAAGCTTTCAGTTCCTTGACCGGACGGTCATTTCCCGGAAGGCCGACATAAACCTGAACGACCTCCGCCCCGGCAAGTTGTCCGGAGTTTGTGACTGAAAATCTCAATTCCGTCCCAGAGATCTTCGGTCTGCCATATTCAAAGGAGGTGTAGCTCAAGCCGTGTCCGAATGGGAACAACGGTTCAATTCCATTCTTTTCATACCATCTGTAGCCGACATAAACATCTTCCGAATAGGTCTCGTCCCAGATTGTGTTCTTGTCGGATGCATCGCCGCGCGGAATTCCAGGATATTGAGACACATCCCTAAGCGGACCATCCTCAAGTCTCACCGGGATAGTGAACGGAAGCCGCCCTGATGGATTCACACGGCCGGTCAATACATCCGCAAGGCTGTTTCCCGCCTCGCTTCCGAGATACCATCCCTGAACTATGGCAGGGACATCCTTCGCCCACGGCATTGCGACAGGGTTGCCCGAGATGTTAACAACAACAAGGGAAGGATTCACGGCTGCGAGCTTTAGGATAAGGGAATCCTGCCCATACGGCAGATGCCAGTCTTCTCTGTCATAACTCTCGGCATCATTGTACTTATCCTTGTTCAGTCCGCCAAAAAACACAACGACATCCGCCTTTGTCGCCGCAGCCAATGCGTCTTTTTCATCTACAGAAGCAGAAGACGAATAGCCGGGGACATATACTATTTCCGCATCAGGCAAGGCTGCACGGAGTCCGTCAAGAGGACTCACTTCATACTTTGCCTTGAGAGACGAACTTCCACCGCCCATAGTCATACTTCGGACAGCATTCTCCCCCACAACAAGAATCCTCCGGTGATGAAGAGGCAACAGATTTTCCTCATTCTTGAGCAGTACGATACCCTCAGCACCGATTCTGCGCGCCGTAGCTGAATGCTCGGGACAGGTGAAGCGGCCCCATCCGCGATTCCCTGACATACAGGTCCGCATCATCAGGCGGAGAACCCTTCTGACTTTCCCGTCCAGCACATCCTCCGAGGCCTCCCCGCTTCTGAGCCGTTCAAGATATGGTTGTGCAAGGTGGAACTTGTCATAGGCGTTTCCTTTCCCCACCATCAATCCGTCCGTCCAAGTCCCGAATTCCATATCAAGACCGTTGATGATGGCTTGCTCCGTGTCGTGCGTCCCTCCCCAGTCACTTATGAGAACTCCGTCAAAATCCCACTCTTCCTTAAGAATCCTGGAAAGACGGGAGTTGTGGCAGCAGTGCTCGTTATCGAAGAGATTGTAGGCACCCATCATCGCCCAGGCGCCGCCTTCCTCTACGGCTGCGCGGAAAGCCGGCAAATAAATCTCGTTCAAAGCCCTGTCGCTGACAACCACGTTTGTGGTGTGGCGGTGCAGTTCTTGATTGTTGAGCGCAAAATGTTTTACGCACGCGGCCACGCCTTGTTCCTGAACGCCCTTGACATAGGGAACGACCATCGCAGAGGCGAGGGCAGGATCCTCCCCCATATACTCAAAATTCCGTCCACATAGAGGTGTCCGGCAAATGTTGCAGCCGGGACCAAGCAGTACATCCTTATTCCGATAGCGAGCCTCCTCCCCTATCGCAACACCATAGTCATAGGCGAGAGCCGGGTCGAATGTGGCGGCAAGCGCCGTGAGCGCCGGATAGGCTGTGCAGGAATCGCTTGTCCAGCCGGCCGAAGTCCAATTGTCCCATTGTACCTCTGCACGGATTCCGTGCGGTCCGTCCGTAAACCACAGTTCCGGTATGCCAAGACGCTGAACACCGGGAGAACAGAAACGGGCCTGCGCATGAAGCACTGCCACTTTTTCTTCCATTGTCATACGGGAGAGCGCATCCTCAACTCTATCCTCAACAGGTTTCGAGACATCAAGGTACGCAGGCAATGCTCTCTCTTCGCAGGAGCATACGAAAAAAGTCAGCAGTACAGGTATCAGAAACTTATAGTCCATAATCGATTATGTGGTTTTTCATACATAACAAAAAGACTTTTTGGTCACCCTCATTCAGCAGTCCTCCCGGCGTTCGGCCGTTGTATCAATCAAAGTATATATCTGAGTGTATGGCCTGTTCGGATCACCCGTTCCCTTATTCATCAGTTCACGGAGGCGATCAAAACGCTTCGAATAAATATCATGTGGATCTACCCCGCCTTCAAGACAGAGCGCACACGCCATCCCGACAACCTCCCCCATCATAGCGCAGGTACGCATAACCCTTGTCGTACCCAGTGCAATGTGGCTCACAGAAATGTTTCTCCCGGCCATGAACAGGTTTTTTACATCCTTGCTGTATAAGCAACGGAACGGCAATGGATAGAATCCCAAAGGTGTAAGACATCCACGGCTCAACCACGGGTCGCGATAGCGGCGGGCGTTATCAGGATCCGGCTCGTGATTGTCAATGTACCAAGACGTCGCCACACATCCGTCATCATACATGACAAAATTCCGCAAATCATTTTCAGTCAGCACAAACTCTCCCATAATCCTGCGGCTCTCACGCTTTCCGGCGTAATAGGACAGCCACTTCAGTTCAGAATGAGCATACTCCTCCTTGAACGGAGAACGGTTTTTCAGATATGCCCAGTTAGAGTAGGCCACATACATCCCGTAGTCACGGATTTTCTCGCAATCCCGTATCTGATCGTCATTCATACCGACTTCCCAATACCACTGTCCTCTGCGAACTCTTTGGGCACTTTCCTCGTCAATATCAAGTCCCCAATCAATATCAGGAAAGGCCGTTTCATTCCCTGTTTCCTCTGAATACCACTGCACAGAAGCCCCAAGAGTGACCCCGTCGGCAATATCCGGTGCAGACGGCTCTCCATATTCGGACTTGGACTCGCGTCCCATCACGCACTCAGCCCCGGCGAGCGAGGCAAGAACAGCGTCGCCCGTACAGTCGGAGAAATAATGCCCGGAAATGCGTATCCTGCGGTAATCGTCCACATTGGTCGCCACGACGCTCCGGATTCTGTCGGAATCCTTTTTGTCAACATCAGTGACCCGATAGCCCATAAAGAGACTTATGTTCTTTTCCCGCAGGATGATGTCCATCTTCTTTTCATCCTCATAAATTTCTGCAGGACGGGCATTACCCTTGCGGGATGGGGCAAATTCGTTGAGAAGATAGCCAAGTGAAGGGTATGGGCCTATGTTTATACGGCCACCGAGCCCCACGCGGACTTCCGAGGAGTTGTTTCCGCCAAGAATCTTGCGGTCTTGAATCAGAGCGACTTTCAGTCCCAACCTGGCAGCGGAAAGGGCCGCACACATCCCTGAGACTCCGCCTCCTACGACAACAAAATCAAAACTGCCTCTGTCTTCCGGCAAGACAGGCAGATTGAGAAGCTGATTCCTCAGACTCGCGATGTCCTCGACCGGAGCGCCGTGTCCGAGGGTGAGCAGGATAGAGTCGAAACGACCGTCAAATCCGGTCAAATCGTGAACTGAGAGGCAGTGACCGCCTCGTTCAAGATGCAGTTTCCCTCCGTGCTGCCAATGCCATTCGGAAGAACCTCCGCCAAAAACGCAGTCGATGATTTGGCCGTCAACAGAGACTGTGAAGATGCCGGGAGTAGGTTTGTCTGACCAGGCCGCTGTCCAATTGCGAGTCCGGACAAAGATGTTGTAATCCCCATCAACCTCCACTCTAAAAGATGTGGATGCATCTGAGACCGGCACGCCCAACCCGTGCGCCAGAAGGCAACTCGAGCCCATCTGGTCCATAAACTGGGAATCTGAAATCCATCCGCCGAGATTGTCGAAAGAAGAACCGCAAAGCAGTATGGAATCCGTCCTGCGCCCCCTTGGAGACGAAGAAGACAGACCTGTCACAAATTTCGGGTCGAGCATCTTGAACTTCGGTTCCTCTTCTCCGGTAATCATCGAATGGAGCATTTCAAATGAATGTTTGGCCACAAGTCTCGTAGGCTGATAGACATAGCTCAATTTGGGATTATACACCCCCGCGTGGTCTTCCTGGTCAAAACCGACAACTGCTATGTCGTCGGGAATCTTGTAGCCGAGATCAACGATTGCCGCGATCCCCTCGACTGTCAGCATATTGGAAGGGAAAATCAAGGCTTCCGTACCGCGTTCGCGTGCGTCTTTGATGACATCGGTCACCTCCTCTCTTATGGTCTCGGCATTGACGATATTGTCCCTGACATACATTCCCAGAGCGTTATCCTCCATTTCATGACGGTAGCCGGAGAAACGTTGGAGTATGGTCGGGATGTCCGTGCGGTATCTGACCATCTCTATCTTCTTGTAGCCGTTGTCTATCAGATGCCGGGTGGCCTGCCTTCCGGCCGACTCATTGTCGAGCATAACCCGTCCCACTCCCTGTGCCAGCGGAAGGTCTCTATCTATCAATACGACCGGAACCGAATTTTTCGCGATTTTAGAAATCTCCTTCTCCGTATGCGCGCAAGGAGCGACAATCAGTCCGTCAACTCCGGAAGAAATGAATTTCCGGACTATCTGACACATTTTCTCCGGATTGTCGTCGGAACTGCCAAAGAGCGAAAGGTAGCCCTCCTGCGAAGAAAGGTTCTCGATGTTTCTGCATATATCTCCGAAAAAGGAGTTGGAGATGTCTGCGACAACTATGCCGAGTGTCTTGCTGTAACCCGTGCGCAGAGCGGACGCCGCCATATTCTTATGGTAGCCGAGCCTTGTTGCGGTTTCGACGATTTTTTCTGCTGTAGCCCTTGATGCAGAACACATATACTCCCCGTCAGGCCCTCTCTTTGCGTTCAGCACAAACGAAACCAGCGACACGGACACGCCGGCAGCCTCAGCCACATCGGCAATTGTCACTCCAGATGAAATCAGACGTTTTTTCATATTTTCGCCTTTTAGTTTCTGTCCACCGGCTTCTGAAACAAGCCCGAAAAAGCTTTGCCGGTTTGTATGCGCAAATATATGAATTCGGTTTTACTAAACGCAAAACAAATTTATGTATAACGATTTACAAGACGAAAACGTGCCGGAAAACAAAAATTTTCCGACACGAAATATCCAAAACAGGGTTACTAAATGAATGCTTTAGTAAAATTTAACGAAGTTTGGCCGCACTCCCCTTAGCGGGCTTACCGAGAAGACAAATGGCAGTGGTCACAACAGCCCCCAGAGGACACCACCATGTCCACGCGATGTAGTTGTGTCCGAAAAATGATTTCTGAAACATCAATGGAATCACGATTATAAGCCCGACAATCAAAGCCGAAAGCACACTCGCCGTATTTCCCCTTTTGGTGAAGATGGCTGTCAAGAAAACACCAAGCATACCGACATAGGCAAAGCACATAACTCCGGTTGCGAAATCCACGAGATTGAGTCCGCTGCTTTGCTGCATCACGCAGGTAAGTATAGCGAAAAGTGTCAGCATTGTGCCCATCAGAGCCACCACCCAACGGGAGGATGCCATCTGCTGTGAATCCGAAACCCCGGTTCCGCGGCGCTGTTCCCAAATCGGGAGATAAAGGTCGGAGACGAAACTTGACGCCATCGAGTTAATCGCTGAATTGAAACTCGAAAGTGCGGCGGCGAGCAGCCCTGTAATCATCAGTCCACGCACTCCTACGGGAATGTGGTTTTTGATGTATTGCGGGAAAATGTCGCGGGCATCGCTGAAAAATCCTTCGCTCAAAGCGCCATCCGCGGAAGGGTCAGTGATGTATTTCACATAAAGAAGCAAGCCGATTCCGAGAAAGATGAGAACTGTCGGGAGGGTAATCAACTGGGAGGCGACCAGCGAACGTCCGGCTTTTTTCACGTCCTTGCAGGCGAGCTGCCGCTGGACGAATTCGTGGTCAGTGGAAAACTGCGCAACACGAAATATTGTGACGCCAATAAGTCCTCCTATTATAGTATAGGGCTTGCTGAAATCTATACTCGGGTCAAACATTTCAAGTTTGCTCCCCCGGCTCCAACCTGTAAGCTGCCCGTCAGCCGCAATACCGGGCACGACTCCCTCCACAGCCGGATTCTTGACCATTCCCCCGTCGGTCAGCAGATGCCACAACTGAGTGAAATCAACGGAATTCAAGTCACAGGCCACGAGGACAAGGGCGAGTATGCCGGTGAATATCATCAGCAGGGTCTGAAATGTATCTATGTAGAGCAGACCTTTGATTCCGCCCATCATAGTGTAGAAAGTCGAAACTATTCCAAGTATGACTATGCTCCATACCATAAACTGGAACTGGATATTGCCGAAAACTATTACGCTTATGGCTATCGCCGCTATGAACAGACGACTGCCGGAGGTGAAGAGCTGACCGAGCAGGAACATCACCGAAGTCGCCCGCTTGGAAGTCTCTCCGAAACGTTCACCGATGAAGCCGTAGATGGTGATTGTCCTTGCGTTATAGAGCCTTGGAAGGATGAACGCTGCCACAAGCAGTCCCCCGCATATCGCTCCGACGAGGTTCATTATATAGGTCAGATTGGTATTGAAACCCAGTTCGGGAGAGCCGACAAAAGTTCCCGCGCTGATGGACGTCCCGGTCGCAGCAATTGCCACGAGCCAGCCTGGCATAGAGCGTCCGGCAACGAAATAATCTTCAATATTTCGGTTTTTCTTCGAAAAGAAATAACCTATCAATATGAGCGTGCATAGAAAAAGGGCGACGATAAGCCAGTCAACAATTGCCATAGTTTTATTTGTATTTCCCTGATATGTCGGTGATTATATTTAACATCAATTTGAATCCGAGGCATCGAGATCAATTATGACCTTCATCGATTTTCCACGGCTTTCGTCAATGAATTTATATGCCTGAGCATATTTTTCAAACGGGAAGATATTGGAAATCAGAGCGTCAAGTTTGATTGAACCATCGGCGATATTCTTCACTGTCAGAAGATAATCCTCGTGACGGTACATCATAGTCCCGACAAGATTCAATTCGTGTTCCCCGAGATGGAACATACTCAGCCGCGGGTCCTCGCTGAAAACCGCGACGACCACGACAGTTCCTCCCTTTTCTACAGATTCCATCAGAGAGCGCAGGCTGCTTTCCACTCCGGCGACCTCGAAACAGACTTGAAACCCCTCATCGGCAAAAACCTCCCTGACGGCGTCTTTCAATGGAGTGTGGAGGACATTCAAGGTTTCGGCAATGCCACAGCGACGGGCGATTTCAAGCCTGTAGTCACTCACATCGGTGATGAGCACCCGCTTTGCCCCGGAAGCAATCACTGCCTGAGCGACAAGATTGCCTATGGTTCCGGCACCGGAAACCACCACATTCTTACCCCTCAAATCCCCTGCTCTTGCAGCGGCGTGCGCCCCCACTGCCGCAGGTTCGACCATTGCACCGTATTCCCAAGGCATATCATCCGGCAAACGCACGACTCTGTCATCATCGATTACAAAATAATCCTGCGCTGCGCCATCCGCCTGAAAAGCCTGGACTCGCAGATTTTCGCAGACATTGTACTGCCCCCTACGACAAGGTCCGCATTTCCCGCAGACCAGTTGAGGGCGCGCCGTTATCCTGTCTCCCGGTGCACAGACTCCTACTTCAGGGCCGATGGCAACGACTTCGGCAGAGTATTCGTGCCCTTGAACCACAGGATAGAAAGTCGCCGGATGATTCCCGTGCCAGGAGTGGATTTCGCTTCCGCATATACCAATCCGCTTTATTTTCGCCAGCACCTGATGCGCCCCGAGGTCCTTTGCCTCCGGAGACGGAACTTCCCGGAATTCAATATGTTCCGGTCCAATCAAAACTGCCTGTCTCATAATTCAAGTTTTATCTGAAAGCCAAATTTATGAACAATCTCCATTAAAATCAATCATCAACCACTCTAAAACGATATATATCGAGAGCAATACGCTATTAAAGTTCAGTTGCGAAATAATTGTTATTTTTGTGTCTCTTTATCTACGAACTATAGATTTGAATATATCATGAAAAGAGTCAGAATCACATTATTCGCACTAATCTTTGCGGCGCTGAGCATCCTTTCCTGCAGTCCTGTCGCCGAACAGTTGAGAGTCGTTTCGTTCAACATCCGGATGGGTGTGGCGGACGACGGCGAGAATTCGTGGGCTAACAGAAAGGAAGCGACAATAGCGATGATTGAGGACATAAAGCCTGATATTATGGGGCTGCAGGAGGCTTTCGGTTTCCAGTCCGACTATATCAGGGAGAATTGTCCGGATTATGATGGCGTGGGAGTCGGACGGGACGACGGAAAGGAAGAAGGCGAAAGGATGATGATTTTCTATAATAAGGAAAAAATTGAACTTCTCGAATGGGGCACATTCTGGCTGTCAGAGACTCCTGAAACTCCGTCGTTCGGATGGGATGCCGCCTGCCGCAGAACTGCCACTTGGGCACTGATGAAAATCGGACAGAGGAAGTTCTACTACGTAAACACCCATCTCGACCACCGTGGAAGACTTGCCGAGAAAAACGGTCTGAAACTGATTGTGGACAGAATCGGAAGCATCAATCCCGACGGCTATCCGATGGTGCTGACGGGTGATTTCAATGTCCTCCCTTCAGATTCCGTCCTCTCCGAGCTCAACCAAATTATGTCAAGCGCAAGAGAGACGGCTCAAGTCACAGATGACACCCCGTCATTCAACGCCTTCGGGAAGCCTCTGAAGAAAGCCGCAGTCGGCGACCAGTTCATCGATCTCGCGGCAACTGACGGCCTCACCATCGACTACATCTACTACAGCGGCTTCTCCAAATGCCCAAGTTTCCGCACGGTAACAGACAGCTATGCCGCCGTTCCCTACATCTCCGACCACTACCCCGTCACCGCCCTGCTGGAGTTCTAAAGTCGCGCCTCATGCCCTCGATGAGAAAAATACGGTTCAGGCGTTCGTCACTGCAGAGGGATGTTCACTCCGAGTTGGAGGGAGAAAAGTGTGTCGTACCAAGTGGTCATTGAAGAAACCAGGACATTGCCGCTGCGTGTTTTCCAGGAATATGGGACAAGAGACATCCTCGGTTCAATGAAGAGTCCGAAATGCCGTGCAATGTTGAAACGCATCTGGAGCCCCCCGGTCAGACCCAGATAGATTCTGCGAATGGTGTAACCCTCGTCCGGTTTCCAGAGCAAGCCGGCTTCCGGCCCGAGGAGAATCGGAAGAGAAAAGACTGGACGGCTTCTTTTCCACCAATGAAGGGTGTCAAACATAAGTTCCGCACGCCCTCCCCCGTAGTAACAGTTGAGACTTCTGCCGTCATTGAAGCGTTTCCAAATGTCTCGTCCGTAAAAAGCTGACAATCTGAGAGATAGAGGACCGCTAAGCCGGCGTCCGTATGACAGAGCCACACTTTCCCTTGTCGATGGCAGATAGCCGGCTGTTTTGCCTACAAGTTCAGAAATCTGAAACTGGGCGCCGCCGGAAAATGAAATGAACGCATCCTTTGCAAACCAAGAAGAAAAACTCTCCTTTTCGCCGCTGTCTTCCCTATGACGGTTGAAATGGGCGAGAATTCCAAAATCGAAACCATAGCCGAAATGGCAATTCTGTGGAGACGGATATTTGTCGAGACCGTCATTTCCGAAAAGTATTTTCGGGGCGAAAAAAAGTTCGATTTCCCTTGCTATCTGAGCCCTCATATCCAGCCCGACATTAAGGAGCATCGCCGCCCCATACTCCCCTTTTGCGCGGACAAGCCCGAGCTCCGCCCCCTCAAGAGTCGAGATACTGAGTATTCTCGACGGGGAATAGCCATAAAAGTATGAACTGAAGTTGAAACTGTGCGAAAAGCCGACTCCTCCTCTCCAGACTCTCACTCCGTCCACATTACGCCGGAACTCTGACACAGATGCTCCAACGCTGACGGAATTCAAAGGGCCGAACATCTTCCCGATATAAACTGATGCGACAGGCCCTTGGGAATAGCTTGACGCGGAATTGGGGAACAGCCCGCAGGACCCCACGCTCAATCGCAGAAATGTGTTGTCCCAAAAGCGTTCTGAGACAAAAGGCTCATTCTCAGGACGGTAGCGCCTCTGCATACTGAATTCCAACGCATTGAAACTCGATGTGTCCACCACCACTTCCTGCGCCGGCAAAGAAATAGGCATCAGAAAGAGAGATAGCGCAAAAAACGCAAAACAAATAAAATGTTTATTCCCCATTTTCATATCTGTCCCGTGCACTTTTCATTATAGTCTCAACAATATCCCCATCCCCTGCGGCAATATCCACAAAAGACGCATCTTTTCGAAAGCAGGAAAGAAGATAGTCCTCCGAAGCCATATCATCCATAAAATCGTGGCTTCTCGCCCCTTTCCGGCCATAAATTACAGCCCAAAGATAGTCTGTAAGCGCCGAATCCGGAGGCAGATCCGCCATCGCCTCCTCTGCAACAGCATCATAAGTCTTCGTGTTCATCGCAAGAGCCAGCACAACTCTGTTAAGCGGCGAACTCTCTGAAACCGTCTCGAAAACCTCGCGCGCACGGCTTCTCTGCTCAGGGGTGTTTCCCCCTTTGTAGTAACCGCCAAGACAAAGGGCAAAAGCTCTCACAAGACGGTTCTTCTCATTGGAAGGGAGTATGTTGGTGAGCTGTCCCGCCTTGCGGAAATCGTTGGACAAGACATACATAATCATCTGATTGGCAATGACAGCTTCCGGATTGACGATGTCATAGCCATTGCCGTCGAGTCTCATCAGGCGGAAATTCACCACCGGAGTCCGAAGGTCGACAAATCCACTCAGAAGTGTGGTGTCCGCCACCCCCCTGGCAATGTAAGATGCCGCGAGAGAGTTCGCGGCCAGAATCCACGGCCGTCCATTAGCCTCAATTGATTCGTCGTAAGCCCGCCGGTAGAGTTTTTCCAGTTCATCCTTATCCTTGACCAGTTGGAAAAGATGCCAATACTCATAAAGCGCAAACTTTTTGCGGCCGCTTCGATAGTCCTCATCCGAGCGCCAACGTTCCATAATCTCATCCGGCGTCAGCTCACGGAATATCTCATAACCATATTGATAGCGCACTGAACGCAAGCGGGGCAGGTAATTGACAATAAGACTCCGGTAATACGGCAACGCACGGATTTTTCCCCACTGCCTGCCCGGAGTGCCGGGATTTGCCGCAACAATGTCCCTGATTGCCTTCGCCTGAGTCATAAGCGAGTCTGCCTCAAGCAGTTCAGCCACAGCGGTCCAAGGAGCCACTGAAGCAGTTGTGGTCATATACACCCTGTCTCTCACCGTCTTCGGCAGCACCGAAACAATCTGATTCAGAGCATATTCCATTCTCTTTTTTGCGAGATTCACATTTCCCGCATAAGGTCCGTCCGGAGAGGCGATTCCCGTGATGTGAAACTCCTTTAGTTGGGAACCTTCGCCGTGGATGATGTCCAAAAGGACCGTTTTGATTGAATCAATCTGCGCACGCCCCACAATGTCATCTTCCGCAAGTTGAGCCTTCCCGACCTTGAAATTCAAGGACATATTTCCGGCAGTATTTCGCTTCTCCCGTTTTGCCCGTTCGCGATATTGCTCAGGGTCAAGCATATACGGGTCCATCGAATACTCCAGGAAACGCAATGGACGGCGAAGTCTGGATGAGGCGAGAAAATAGTCTTTGCGGAAATATGGAAGATTGTAGTCTTCGAGGAGGATTATTCCCTTCACCTGATAGTTTCGGGACGGATTCTCAAGATAAATGGTGTCGGCCCAGTTGATAATCTGGGCATCGGCGGAGAGAGTGTCCGGCGAAAGAAAGTTGCTCAGCGGGTCGAGAGAATAATCATAATTCATCCGCCTCAGCTGGGTCAGGTGATATTCCTTTCCGTCCATAACCATAGGTTTCAGGTAACGGAGAGTGTCTTTCGTCGCCCCGTCAATCAGAACAGGCTGGACTATCATCCTCGCATTGGTCTTCCCACTGTTTTCCGGAAGCGAAATCGTGCTCCGGGCCTTGAGATAGTTTCCTTCGATATCTCCCTGAGGGTCAAGCACTCCCACCTGGTCACGAATAGCCGTAATCGTACTTGTCCTGATGTAGTTGCCCATCTCAATCCTGACATTGATTTCAAGCCTGAAATTCACTTTCTCAAGAACCGCCGGTTTCATATCCGCCTTGAAGATGAGTGCGCCGGTCTCCGGAATTGAGATTTCGTAGTAGCCGTTATCGTCGGGAAATGCCTGGGAATCAGGGACAACAAAAGTGTTTTCATCGCCGTCCATCTGCTTCTTGACATCCTCGGCTTGAGCAACCGTGTTAAAACCATAGACCATCACCGCAACCTGCTTGAGGTCAATGGGTTTTCCGGTGGTCTTGTCGAGTATATGACCGGTGACACGCTTCATCTGCTGAGCGCCGAGCGGCATCATCGGAAGAAGAAGCAAAGCCATCAGAAGAAATAATTTCATTCCCTTTTTCATACACTCTCTATGGTCTGATTTATTTAATGATATATACGAAACTGACGCCCAAATTTATTGGTATGAGTTTGTAGCCCCTGGAGTTGTGCGCCTGTGCGTCAAGGTCGCCGAAATTGTCGTGACGACCGGCTCTTCGCTGCCCGAATGCGACAAGTCCGACTCCACCGGAAAAGTCTACGCACCAACGCTTTCCTATCTGGAGGACATATCCTCCGGTGATACCCAAACCTCCTGCAAGTCCGGAGTAACTGTGGTCCCCTATTGCCATATCGTAGCCGGTGAAAATGGCCCCCAAACCTACATATTCCCTGGCTAGCGGACGACCGCCGAACCACCAGCGGAACTGAGGCTGGACAGCAATCATCTTTGACTGCACCCCATAAGGTTTCCAATGCCCTAAAACATTGATTGAAAGCGAGCTGTGCTCTCCGGTCACCATCTCGAAGCCTAAATCCGGAGTCAGCAGAGCATCAGCCAGCACATTGGTTTTGACAGCTATCTGCTGCGCACGGGCGTGACGCTCCCCGCCCCAAAGGGCAAGAAGCGTCACCGCCAATAGCACAACAAAATGAGTGTCAAATTTCATCGTTAGGAGTTGGATTTACGCCCGGCACCCAATCAGTCAGTCCGGTTTCTACAATAGTCACCTCCTGCGGATTGTTCACAGTCACGGTGAAATAGTAGATGTATCCGGCATCATAACTGGTGCTTCCGTCAGTGTTTCCAAGCGGAAGTTCGACGGTACTGCGGTTTGCTCCCTCCACAGTCAGCGTAATCGCTGCAGTGTAGTTAGCGGCAGGCATCGCCAAAATCGTACAGAACTCTGTCTCCTCACTCGTCGGAACAACATTAAGGTCGGTAAAGCCGATGCTTCCCAACTCCTCGCTGCCGGTGAGCACACCGGAATTCACGCCCTTGCTGTCTGCAATGCAGAGAGTGGCTGAGGTCGGAGTATTGGTAATCTGCATTCCCGTCACCTTCACGTCGTAATTCTCGATGTCAGTGTCCTTTCCGACAACCTTGAATACGAGGGCAGTCAGGAGATGGCGGTACTGAAGCTTAGGATAGTATTGTGAATCAACCCCGGCCTGCTTCACGGCACGACAATAGGCAGCATTGTAGCCCGGAACTCCATTATAGTCCTGAGCCTGTGAACCTGCCCAAAGAATATCAGTGTTCCCGAGAGGATAGGTGATTTTGAATGCGCCGTCCACAACAGATGCCGTACCCCCCTCGCTGTTCTTGTAGGGATAGTAGCTGTAGAAAGAATAGGCATACTTGTTTCCGAACGGATAGTAAATCTTCGGAGAGAAGACCACTTCGCCGTTTGCCGTTGTGGTGACGCCGAGATTGTTGATAAGTATGCTTCCGTCCACATCTTCACCCCACTGGACCGGAGTGGCGTCACTGTTTTTCTCAGCGACTCCCACAACTCCCACATCGAGAGATTTCATCACACTTCCTGTGACAAGCCCGTTCTGTATGGCCTTGGTGGTGGCTCCCACATTGCTTGCAGAGCCGAAAAGCACCGGAACCCGCAGACTCTCGTCGTGAATCCAGGCATTTTCGTCCTCCGCAGGTTCAGCCTTGCGGCATCCCACAACAGAAAGCGCAGCCAAAGCAAGGATATAAATGTATTTCTTCATATTTTTCACAATTCAGACTTCCCGGAAGACAGTGCCTCCGGGAGGTCATAAATTACATCAAATCCGGGTCGAGAACAGTTGAGCCGCCTTCTTTCCAATCCTCAAGTTCTGCTGTAATCTTCACTTCCTCAAGACCATAGATTACAATCTTCACCTTGTAGGAATATCCGGCGTCAAATGAAGTGGCACCCTGAGGAGCACCTTCAATCTTGTTGATGTCAAGAGTCCACTCCTGAGGAGCGATCTGCGTGTTCACACCGTCCTGACGGGTTCCGACATAGAGTTTGTAGCTTGCCTCGCCCGGGATGACCATAAGGCTTTCACCTATGGTCTTGGCGGTAGCCGGACCGCCTGTAACGTATGCCTCAGGCTTCACCTCGGTAAGAGCCTGCATGCCTTGGGCTCCCTTTTCCTTAAGAGAAAGCTCGGCAGTTTCAGCGTCTACGTCAACAAGACCTCTATTTTGTCCCACGACAGCAAGATTTCCTTTGAATTTTGAAACGAGCTTAACCTCTGTAACATAGATATTGCTACCAGCCTCTGAACCGGCAACAATCTCGAAAGTGAATCTTGCGAGCTGGTGCTTGAAAAGAAGGTTCGGCTGAACACCGCGACGAGCTGCGAATGCACTGTAAGCCCTTTCTGCGCTCACTTCGTCGGTCTTGCCGGCAGCCTCAATGTCGGCCTGTTGGTCAGCCTTCGCAATCATAAGGTCCTGTGAACCGTCAATGGTGAAAGGAACGACAACTGAAGTCTCGGATTTCACAGGCGCAGCTGTAGCAGCGTCATCAATGTGGTAGCCGTAGAAATCGTAGTATTTTCCGGTAACATAGTAGAACGGCTCATTCTGTGAAGCAGCGTTGAGCACCTGGATGCCGCCTTTGTTGCCGTCTGCAGGAGCAGTTGCGGAAACATTTTCAATGAAAGCTTCCTGAGTAAAATCTGTGACAGTCTTGTCATAACCATAGATTTTAAGTTCCTGAGCACTCCACTGTTTGTCCACAGCACCAACAGATTTTACCTCAACCGATGCCTTCGGAGAAGCTGCTGAGAAGAGTACGGGAACTGGAGTTCCGTCTTCGAGAGGGTCCTGAAATTCCGGAGAATCTGTCTGAACCTTGTTTGTGCAGGATGCCAACGCTACGAAGGCAAGAGCTGCGAGAAAATGATACTTTTTCATAACCATTTGTGTTAGAGTTTGTTAATATATTGTTTATTTGTATTTGTCTTCTTCGTCCAAAATGATGCTTCCTCCCGTTCCCCACGGCTCCACTTCAACACTTGGGCGCACTTCCATCATTCCGTAAATCGCCAGACGCACGACATATTGCCTTCCCTCGACAAAACCGGCAGAGGAACGAATGGTGAATGTGGAACTCGTCTGATAGGACTGTCCCCTAATCTCTTTCATTCCCAGACTCACTTCATACTCGGTGTCCGGAGCCACCAGTAGCGAACCTCCGACCTGAACAGAGGGACGCTCATAGAGGGCTTGGGAAAAATCGCCGTTATAGTCCGTGTGATATTTGTCCTGAATCAATGCGCTTCCGTCAGCTTCCGCAAGGAACAGAGGTCTGTAGTTCGCGTCCTGTGAAAAATCCACACCGCGTTCCGAATCATTTCTGCTCACTACAGTAAAGACACCCCGTGTCTTGGATTTCACGCTTATTGAGTTAACCATCACAGAGTTTGCTCCGTCAGAAGCCGGATAGAGCTCGAATCTGAGTCTTGTAAGGTGGTGTTTGAATTCGAGTTGCGGGTTTATGCTCCTTCGGGCCGTGTAGGAGCTGAAAGAATATTTGCGAATCAGTTCCTTTTCGGAGTCGGAATATAAGTTGCCGTTGAAAACACTCTCCCGAAACGGAGCCTTGCCGCTCATCAGGTCCGTGCTGCCGTCAATGGTTACGGGGATGGTGATCTTGTCGTTGTAGCGTTTCACCTGGGACTGAGAAATGTCCAGATTGTCAATGTAATAGGCATAGAAATCATATATCTCCCTGCCTGTGGGATAGTAGGCCTGCCGCTCGGAATCCGCCCAGCTGAGATAGCCGTTTGTGCCGTCGAAAAACGCCTTGCGGCCGGACCTTGAACTAGGATTGTCGAGGGAAGCGTCTATAAGACAGCCTGTTCCGGAAGATGACGCAGTGGATGTAAAGGAAGCCCCGTTCTTGTTGAATGCATAAACATAGACATTTACGTCCTTCCATTTCTTACCGTCTTCCGAATCAATCGCACCGCTTCCCCTGGTGTAGGACAAACCCGAATCCCCGACTCCGACGAGCACCGGAACCGGTGAACCGCCGTTGAAATCGTCGTAGTCCCCATCAGTCACACCCTGCCAGGATTTATTGCAGGATGCGAAAATCAGAACGAAAAGCGATATGAACTTCAGTTTATTCACTTACAAAATTAAACCCTCTAAATCTAAACTTCTTAACCTCTTAATCTTAATCTCTTAATCTAAATCATAAAATTTAAACCTCGACATCTATGACGCCGCTGTCAAACCAATCCGTCACTCCGTCGTCTCCGCCGCTGCCGCTGAAACTGTCAGAGTTGATTTCCAGTTTTTCGTCAAGTTCGATTCTGACTTGCCTCCTTGCAATACGCCTCCTGTCAGTGCCCGGAATAGTCTCAAGCAGAGAGAGTTCGACAATCTTGTCGCCAATATTGACCGCCGGGTAGAGTATTCGGCTCACCCCGTCTTTTTCCGCCGTAATGCTCAGGCGAAGTATTCCAGGTCCGGTGCGGAGACGGTTGTTTTCGGAAGGCAGCACCGCCGGAACTGCAACTGTGCCCTCAAAGCCACCATCTGAAGGATTCATCTTGAAAAAGACTCTTGCAAGGTCCTCCTCGTTGACTTCACCCGTAAGAAGAGAGAATGAGGCCGGCACTCCGGAAAGTTCCGCCAGCACAGAGTGGATACTCACCCCGTCCGCAGGCGTCAATTTGACGGAGAATGTTATCGTCTGCTGCAGAGGGGTCATCGTAAAGTGGAAAAGATTCTCCCTCGTGTCAGAAACTACATTCTTCGCAAAAGCTGCCCAAACAGGTCCCGGGGTGCGAATGAAACGGTAGGCGGAGTTAAAATCCAATTTCGACCCGGCCTTGAATTCCTCCAATTCACCTTCGGGAAGGTCTTTCACCCTTGCCTTGAAATCCCTCACGGAAACAGCGTTGTCGGACAGGAAATTCTTAGTCCCTGAAAGGATATAATTATCTTTGTCACAGTAGTATGCAAGCATCACATAGCTTCCGTAGAAGGCGGAACTGTCGTGATGGTTATCCGGCAAGTAATTCCCTTCGCTGTCCGTTTCGAAAAGATAGTGAATCTCTTCAGAAATGTTGTTGAGAGCGATGAAAGTCGAGTCAGGACGACTCGCCTCTTCCAACTCGCCCCAATTCACCCGGAAGGAAATCTTTGTGCGGTCGGATGTATCGTCTTCCGGGCTCAGCTCCAATTGAACACAGGAGCAAGCCATTAAGAGAAAGAATATGAACAAGAACTTTTTCATTTCCGTTTCCCTTTTTGTTCTACCCCGGCATTTTTCAAAGCCCTCTGCTGCTGTCTGAGCGCCTTTTTCTCTGCCTTGATTTCTTTCCTCCTTTCTGCTTCAAGTCTCTTCGCCTCATCTCTTTCCTGCCTGAGTATCAACTTCTTGGCATCGACTTTCTTATATTTTTCCCTGACAGACAATGACCTGAAGACAAAACAAGCCCGAAGTTCTGACACAATCGGGAACGGACACAAATGCAGCCCCTTGGAACGCTCCGGCACTCTGATATAATCCGACCCGCTGCGATTCAACGAATAAGCGGTGTAGGATGTCACCCCCAGTCCGGCGGCAAAGCCCAGCTCAAAGTCAATCGCAAAATGTCTGTATGTGTAAAGTGGAAATTCGTAGCCCCAAAGTGCACCGGCACCCAAAAGAGGTCCCTGAATGCCGTAGGTCCCGGGTTTGATGGAATATGTACCTCCGTGAATATATCCCCCGACAAAGAACACCCTCTCATTTGCCGCACTGCTTCTTCCCTCCTTAGGAGAAAGTCTGTACCACCGGCGAAATTCAGGACGAATCTCGAACATATTGAACACCAATGGCGGTGGTACGCTGTGAGTTGTATTCCAATTGTATTTTGCAGTGAGCCCCAAAGACCAACGGTTGAATGGAGATGAGGACAAATCGAATTCAACATTTATGTTGGGCACGGTGCAGAGAAGTTCCAAAGCATTGATTCTGAATGCCCAACGGTCCAATCCCTCAATCTTGTCATCTGCCGGGACTGTTGTTTCAGTCCGGGAAAACGCGAAATCCCCCCTCTCCCCAGATGTCTGGGCCGAAAGGGAAACACGCGCTGTAATCAACAGGACCGTCAAGGTCAATAAATATTGCTCTGCCTTTCTCAATTACGCAGAAATAGTCAAAGTTTAATCCCATCACGGAAAACTTCACACTCAGGCCCGAAAGATAGGCAAGTAATACGAAGTTTCCCGTGATCGGGACGCCAAATATAGCAAATTTTTAAAAATGCATAATTATCTGAAACGAAGAGTTCTATCTCTTCGCTCCAAATTCCGGTTTTTTCGGTTTGAATACACCGGCTGCGATGTCGAAGTTGGCAGAACCCTCTGTAAAGTCAAACATTTCTGCGGCATCTGCCTTGTTCTTATTGTAAATCTGTCCCTTGTTTGTGTTCTGACCGACTTTCATTTTCTTGGCAGGAACAGCAGGAACAGCATAGATTGCATAATTCATTTTGAACGAGTCATACTGAGACTCATCAACATTAGCCTTTATTTCCTCTTTCACGATTCCTGTGTAACTATCCCCCGCAGCAACAGTGTAATCGTCGAAATAGAACAAATTGTTTGAGATTTTACCTCCCTTCATATCAGCCACCTGACAAAAAGCATAAGACTTTTGTGGATAGAGATTTACAATGGTGTTGTTAGTGA
The DNA here is from genome assembly GCA_900545245.1 of uncultured Bacteroidales bacterium. Taxonomy (GTDB): domain Bacteria; phylum Bacteroidota; class Bacteroidia; order Bacteroidales; family UBA932; genus Cryptobacteroides. Next base: position 22,218 of record UQYV01000009.1, on the reverse strand, counting down.
CTGTCAACTCGGTTGCCGTCACTTTTCTTCCCGAATAGAGGGCAAATGCCTTTTCAGCAGTCACAGTTTCCATATCCGACCAGAAAATATTGTTGACGAAACTGAGTTTTGACATTTCGTATTCAAAATTGCCCATTTGAAGAATGTAGCAAGGCGTTTTAGTGGAGTTAGCCTTCACATCGCAATCTCTCATTACAAAAGCCTTGACAGGACGGTTAACCGGCATATAACTAAGGTTTTTGTCCCCAACAACGTCAAGCCTACAATCATAAAATCCGAAATTGCTTATGGCATTATCCATAGTGTTAGAAAGAAGATAACCCTCACTAATGCCTGCGGTACTAAGCTTGATTCCCTTGAAAATCACAACATTATCCGCAATTGTCTCTGTGCTGAGAAGTTTAATCTGACCCGTAGTCTTGAGTTCAGCTCTTGTGCCCTCAACATTACCCACAACTATAATCGGGAGCTTCACTCCTGCCGCAGGAAATTCAGCCATTGCGTCAGCCTCAACGAAGTTCACACCGGTCTTGAGGGTTTTGTCCTCACTTGAGGAAGTGATGTAATTGACTGTAGGATACTTTGTTTTATTGACAACTATGTCGCCGACAGTCACATCCTCACCAGCGTAATATTTTCCATAAAGTCCAGGGTAGCTCACAGGAGGCATAGTACCCAGGGCAACACGAAGCTTGCTGATTGAAGAAAGATTGTTCGAAGAAAAGGCAAGAATACAAACATCAGTCTTGCTGTCTGCAGAAATCGCCTTTGTCGGAAGAGGAGCTGTCACGCTGAGCACAGCGCTCTGAACAGATGCCGTCCATCCCTGAGGTGCAGTCACCATCAATGAAGCGACACTTTTCATCTTCAGATTGAAAGTCTTCGTCTCGCCCGGAGCGAAATAGACCAATTTAGCAGTTTCATCAATGACACAGCTGAAACCAATGTCGATTGGAAGCTTGCAGACCCTTCCGTCCTTAAGTTCCACGTTGAGATAAGTACCGGTGTTAGAGACAGAATTGAACCATTTGTCCTCGACAGCACCTCCGTCAGGAACAGCCTTCACAGGATTACCGTTAACGTCCTTAACCTGCTCATAACTCTGACCTCCATTGTAACTCACTGTCCAATAAGACTCTGCATCCACTCCGAAGATAGGAGTCACGCCATCAGTTCCGATAGCCTTGATTTTTTGATTCCCGGAAAGAACATACTCCGGTCCCTTACCATAGTCAACCATCCAATAGCCTTCCCCGTCCACGGTCATAACAGGAGGATTTGCCACACCGACACTACCCTGATTGAGCGTTATTGTCTTACCGTCTGCGAATGTTATTGTGTAAACGCCGTCTTTTTCGACAACATTGCTGACAGTTCCGCCCTCGACGAGTTTCTGAACGGCTTCAACTCTTTCATTGATTTTGTTCACTCCCTTTTCGAGTGCTTCCACCCTGCTTTCAAGTGAATCCACCCTGTTCTCCAAGCTTGACAAATCCGAGCAAGAGGCAAACGAGAGAGCCGCAAACATAGGCAGAATATATGAGAAAATCTTTTTCATAGTATTTATATTTTATTTATTATCAATTATAATGTTTTACAAAAATCTCCAACAAAGCTTATTTAAGTTCCCCAAGCCAAGCCGGAACAGATCCAAGGCGTTCCCTGAGCTGACGTTCGTAAAGCGACTCGATTGGGAACGGACTGCCGTTGCTCACAAGAGTCTTGACTTGAGACTCATCGAAAGTGACAAATTGTCCGTAGAATCCGACAATCACAGGAGGAAGGAATTTCCACCAACGGCTACTGTGGTCCCAAAAACCGAAAAGTCCGGACTGAGATGTAGTCGATTCGAAATTCCAGATGGTGAGGTCGGCAAGATGGTTTGGAACCTGACTTTCGTCTCCTCCCTGCCGGTACTTCATCCAACCACCTTTACAACAGTCGATAAGGGTTGCACGAGGCTGTGTGGCGTGAGACTCGAAACAGCTGTCATTTCCCCAAACATTTCTCCAAAGCACAGTTCCCATACTCTGTTTTGAAACGCCCACGGCGTGATACTGCCCGGCCATTTCGGAATGAGTTGAAGGATTGTCAATCAAATCTCCCGAAGCCGTGTCAGTGCAAGAGCCGATGAATACCCGGGAAGAAGCCTGAGACCGCACGGATGCGTGTCCGCGGCGGCCGCTGAAGCTAATGTCATAAGCCGAAACGTTCGAGCAGGAAGTGATTGAGCAGCCCTCACTTACGCTCTCGAATCCCACCCGACGAATCCAAGAATTAGTGAGTCTCACAAGATTGATTGGTTTGTAGGCTCCGTCGTCCTCCCAACTTCCGTGATGTACAAAATGTTCCTTTGCATTTCCCCTGAATGTCAGATCCTCGACTCCCACATTCTCGTAATGCGGATATTTATAGATTCCCCAATTATATCCTTTTTTATTTGTGTAGGCGGTGTATTTGAGTTCCACCTCGTGCATCAGAGGTTCATAGAATGTGACGGTGTTGCCGGATATACTCTTAATTTGGTGATAATCATACACTTGGACGCCGACCTCATTAATATCCCTCATCCTTGACAACTCAGAATCAGTAGGGTTTCCGTCTTTAAGTTCATTCTTGACGAAAGCCGGGTCGTTGTTGACAACGCTAAGACATACCCAATTACCCTCAGCAAGACCCGTTGTCGAAGCCACCTCCACTGAGAACGAACCTTTTGCAGCGTCGGCAGTTACATCTGTGATTTTCGACAATCCGCTATTGTGTTTGAGTTCAATCATCGCCGGAGAGCTGTAGAGAACACTTGGATTTGACGGCTGGTTAGGGTCCTGCATAATAAGGATGGTTTTGTCCCTCCCGGCACCGCGAAGGATGAAGTTGCCGGAACGAATCTGAATGGTCTGGCTGGCGCTGAGACCGGCCGCAGCCGCAGGGACATCATCCGCAGATGTGTGGAGAATATACTCTCCTTCAGGGAAATAGACTATCGCATTTGCCTTCGCTTTGTCTTTAAAACAGATTATATTGTTCTGATTCACCTCGCTTCCCACTCCAAGAGCGGCCGTGAGACATTTCAGGAATGCGTCCCGGTCTGATATCCCATCATTAGGAACAGCTCCATAGTCACGCACATTGTAGACTTTGTAGCCCCAAGCATCCGCAGGAAGCGGTGCTGACTCTCCGTGGTCATAACCTGCAAAGGAGAAATCCAAAAGCCCTGAAATCATCTCCTTCAATTGCAAGCCCATTTCAAAATGCTTCAACAATCCACTGTTGGACACAACGACGAAGACAATCTTATATCCGCCCTCGACTCCAGTCTGAGGAGTCTTAATCGTGAGTTTCGTATCATCCAAAACCACATCCCAACCGTCCGGTGCCTGAATCATCACTTCGGCCACATCCTTCGCCTCCACCGTAAACACATTCTCGCTTCCCATAAAGACTACGTACCGCGGATCGTATTCACGCACAACAAATCTGAAATTAAGTTCGACACTGACATCAAATGTCTGATCATCAATAAGAACAAATGTCATCTTCTGAGTTTCGGAATTGAAGCTGACGGATTTGAACACGCTGCCTCCGGCACCGGAAGTCGATGGAGCGCTCAGTGCGTACAAAGGTTTTCCGTCCGCACCCAAAAGAGGTTTCCAAGTATCTCCCCAATCGGTGCTCACCTGCCAGTAACCGGCAGCATCCACACGCACTCTTGGAGATTTACCAATCACAGATGTGGCATCAGAAGCCCCTTCAATGCGCGTAAAGGTCTTTCCCCCGTCAATGGACATAATCCATTTGTTTTCGGAATCAATGGCGATTATCGGAATAATCGTCTCAGCCTCAAGGCCATACACAACTTCGACAGTGGAGCCGTCGCTCAGGGACAGGACATATCCCACCGGAACGGATTTGTCGTTATAACGCGTTTCATACTTCTCAATCCAAATCTTTTCGTCTTTGAGTTTACGAAGAGCCTCCGCATTCTCATTCGCCTGCCCGACGGCTTTTTCGAGCGAACCGATGCGTGTTTCAAGTGAATTGAGACGTTCCTCAAGACGAGTGCTCTCGCAAGAGAGTACGGCAGCCACAGAAAGGAATGCTACAATCAATTTTGAAAAAACTTTCATACAATTAAAATTTTAAGTTTGATATGATTTCGTTTCTATACCAGATGTCGTCAGCCTCTTCAAGTTTTGCGGAAAGTTCCGTCAACAGGCTTTCAAAAAGCTGCGGATTATCCTGAGGGTCAATCGGATGCATCTGGTAGGGGTCGTTGCAATCGTCAAAAATAAGTATACGTTCGAGTTTTCCGTCACGTTTTATGGAAATTTCCATCGTATGGGTGGCTGTCCTGATTCCCCTTGCCTGCGGGAAAAAGCCTGAAACCATCCCATCGGCGTCTCTTTCTCCGTCAAGGTTTCGGATATAAAGCACAGAAGAGGGCCTTGGGCAATCCCTGTCCGTCTCCATCAGATGTTTTGAGAGATCGAGCCCTTCGGCTGTGGAAGGGACATCATCGGATAGACCTGCCATAGAAAGCAGAGTCGGCATTATGTCAACTGATGAAAAGAGGGTTGTGTCCACGTGAGGACGTATTTTTCCGGGATATCTTATAATCATCGGAACATTGAAAGACTCCGTGTATATCGAATTTTTCGGGTCGAGCGTGCCTTGGCTGCACATCGTCTCCCCGTGGTCGGATGTGAAGACGACAATCGTATTTTTATCGAGTCCGAGTGCCTTCAATTCATTGAGTATTCTTCCGAACTCGCGGTCAACTGCCGTGACATTCGCAAAATAGTAGCGCGCGGAAGGAGCCTTCACAAGAGTAGTATCCGCATTCGGACGAAGATACAACTCTTTATAAGACATATCCTTATAGATTTCGTAATCCTCCTCCATACAGTCTTCCGGTCCCGAATATGGGGAATGTGGAGGATTGTATCCCACAACAAGGAAGAACGGAGCGTCAGCTCTGCGCTCGCCATTGCGGTTGCGCAGATACTCAATTGCCTTGTCAGTTTCGTGTTTTACGGAAAACTCCTTTGGAGAGTGCTTCACACCGTCCGTATCCCAATAATGCGGGTCTTTGTGAACATCGAATGTCCCGTAGGAATACCACCAGTCGAAACCGTGCCGCCTCTCCGGCGGAGTGTAGGCATCCCACTCGGGGCGACGCTCACTCACATAATGTCCCGGATTTTCAGGGTCGTTCTTTGTCGGGAAATCCGCGTGGAGTTTGCCTATGTAACCGCAACTATAGCCCTTGGATTTAAGCACATCGCTTATGCAGACAGCGTCTTCGCGAAGACTGCTCTGAGGCCTTTCTGCCATACAGTTGAGCGTAATCCCGCTTCTTTCCGGGTACATCCCCGTGAGAAAAACTCCCCTGTACGGACTGCTCAGGGGACAGTTGCTCATCGCATTGGAAAGCACTACTGATTCCGAAGCGAAAGCATCCAGAACAGGTGTCCGCACCGGGTCGGCTTTCCAACGGACATAAGGACTGAACTCCGGCTCGTCCCAAAATGCGAGCGCAGAGGCTCTGAACTGGTCCGGGAATACATATATTATATTTGGAGCAGTCGGCTTTGTCTGCGAACAGGACAGGGCAGAGAATGCGGCCAAAGGCAGCAGGCAGCATTTCAAACCGTCATACAATATTTTTTCAGACTCCTTCATATATTTCTTTGTTTCAACATATTATAATAAAATCCTCTCCAGCACAAGCTCCTCGCTGCGTGCCTCCCCCGTGTGGAAAACGAGAGTGGTGCAATTGTCTTCCCTGCTGTCTTCCACAACGCAAGTCGCTCCGTCCGAGACCTCCCACAATCCCTTCAATTTGAGTTTCACCTCGGTAGGCCGGCAATGAGAGTCAATCCAACTGCGTCCATACACACTTCGTTCAATCCTTTTCCCGTTTTCGTCGAAAACCTCATCAGCTTCGCCTTCGTAGAGGGCAAGGTCAGGATTGCAGACGCTGAGAGTAAGTCTATGAGTATCACCCGAATACATTATCATTGCGGCGCTGCTTTCCAAAATGAGTGAATCCACAGCCCCCGGCTCAAATACCGCACAAGCAGTCACTCCGCTTTCGTGATCCCTGACAATATGGGCGGAACGGTCCTTACGAACGACACGGTATGGCAAGTTTGCGCTCCAGCTATCCATACGCTCATCCGACGGATTGAGCCCCACCATATATTCATAATCGTCCTTCATATAAATATCCCCCGCAACAGCTCCCTTTCCGACAATGGTTCCGTGGAAAATGTAGGCTCTCTCAAAAAGTCCCTCGGTCGGAGCATCAGTCTCTTCGTGCAGGGAATGTTGAATTCCACGTGAAACCCTCAGCCTTGCATCACGCACAAAATAGGCGTTTCCAAACCTGTCTTTAAGAACAGTGAGCGGTGCGTCACATTCTGCGGAATAATCGTCCCGACTGACAGCCTCTCCATTGACAAAAGTCGGAAGATTCTCATTCACAGTGTTTTGGAAAAGCGTCGTATGGAGTTCCGCCCCCTGAAGATGGTTTTCAAGGTCTGAACCCAGAGCGACAATCCTGTCTCCAAAAGCAAAGAAAGACTTGCGTGCACGAAGGCTGCCGTTGTATTTGTCGTGTTCGTGAAGTTTCATTGCGAATGCACCGTAAAGTCCTTTGTGGCTCACTCCCCCTGCAAACCATTCATCAGACAGAAGCATTTCTTCATATCCCGAATGTTCATCTACATTGAGGACATTGGCTTTCATCCTCTCCATCGGAATCTGCGCCGCAGTTGTGCCCGGAATGTGGCACCAATCCCAGCCTTCCACCTGGAAACCGCTTCCGAATGAGTCAATCACAGGCGCACCGCCACAGAGAATCTGCATACTTCCGTGGGTGAGGTAGCGTCCGTAATGGTTTGCTCCTCTGTAGATTTCCGCGGCCCACAGGTAGCGGCTGTGCCCAGCAAAAGTCACCAGCGACTCTCCGCAGCGGTGAGAAAGAGAGCAGTTGTAGCCGTAACTCCGGCTGCCCTGCGGAGTCGTTTCCGGAAGCAGGGAAACTGCGGCAAATTTCCCGATCCACTCCTTCTCTTTCGGGCGCTCATCCGGGACAAGGCGCAGGTAGGCAGAGGCAATCTCTCTATCAATCAGCGATTTGCCATCAGGAGTTCCGGCATCGGCAAGCATAGCGTAGTGTCTTGGGATGAGCTCCCCTTTTCCGTCCGGATGCCTTCCCGACATTGCTAAAGGAAAAGAACGCAGATTGCACCAGAAACGCATTTCCAAAAGTGCGTGGCGGAGAATCTCGTGGCTTTCCTGCGAAACGGCAAGCGCGGTGCCCCGAAGCATCCAGACGGAGTTCACCGCCCCTTCAAGTCCTCCAACGGCATAAGCCGGATAGGCCTTGCGGTGGTGATAGATTGAGCCGTCGCTCTTAAAGCAAGGCATTGTGCCGTCGACATATTTGAATCCGTTGTCAATCCAGCGCGAGAGAGCCTTGAGATATGCCCATTTATACGGGCTGTCCTCCAGCATCAGAATGGAGGCCATACGTCCCATAAGGGATGTGTTGAATGCATCGATGTCCATTCCCGGCTCTGTCGGAGCCGTTTTGACTTCTCCCACTCCCGAAAACCATTCCATCGCCTTCTGTACCTCGGAGGAAAGTCCGGCTTTGCGAAGAACGTCCCTCATAAGGACAGGCGCGATGTAGAAATTTCTCATACTATAGCCAAGATGGTGCAGAGTTCCCTGTGCGCTACCGGCTGCGAATCCCTGGTCAAGAAGGTGACGGGTCATCATAACATACATCCGGGCAAGTTCCTCTTTTTCAGAGGCGTCCCCGGCCCGCGTCCAGGCCGAGGCAAGATTGAGAAGATTGTCGTTATATGCACGCAGCAGCTGTCCATTTTTGCGGAAAGAAGCCGATGCATCGGGGATGCCGAGATTGAGGAAAGTCTCGCCGTAGCGCGTAAACCAAACAGGCTTGCCTGTCACCGTTCCATCCGGGTTTTCCTTAATCCCATAGCCTTCAAACATCTTCCTCAAGTCCTTGATTTTCGGGGTTTTTGCAGGAGTGACAAGGCTCACAAAACGCCCGGTCACCAATTCAATATCCTCAATATCAGAAGCTTCAAGCGGCTGTTGCGGAACATCGAGCCGGAGATTCCAGCTCTTGTTGAGCACAAGCCAATGGATGTCAGTCCCCTCATTTATAAAAGGAGCCTGAAAGTCTGGAGTGTGATAGCGTGCATCTTCAAAGGCAGAGCGTATCACGCCGTCGAGCCAAAGACTTCCACGACGAACTCCCGAAGGGGCCGAAATCACAATTTCGTCCATCCCTTCTTCAGGACAGCCTTCCATATCCCTATCGAACGCCACCCAAGCTCCTCTCCACCCTGTGAATCCAAGCCCATAATCGAAATGGCAACACTCCCGTCCCTCCTTACGGAAGGAAAAACGAAGCGAGCCCTCCATAGCCCTGTCAGCATAGACCCAAAAGACGAAAGTCGATATGGAGGTTTCTTTCGGATTGGGATTCTGCTTCAGATATGGAATATGCCCCGGAATCGTAAGTTTCTCCCCGGAACGTTTCCAAGTCCACTCAAGAGAATGACTTCCGAGTTTGTAATGAAGGGGCGAGACCTTCACGCAAGAGTGTTTGCCCGCTTTCACATCGCAGACTCCGTTTTCGAAAGACAACACCCCGAAATCTTCGCCATAGTCCACGGCTTGTGCAGCCGCTACTGCACAAAAAACCATTGCCGAGGCAAGCGAAAGGTATGTTTTAAGTCTGAATTTCATCGCAACTAAAAATCCAATGCAGATTATTCAACCGGAGCTATCCCCTCTTCAATTTTACGCTTGCGCAAGAGAGCCTCAAGGAAATAGTAGTCCGCATAGTTGAGCGGAACATCTATGCTGCTTCCGTGCGGAATGCTTCCAACAGAGTGCATAAGGATGAATCCTCCGTTGGTTCCCGGCTTTGCCCTGTAGGCTGGTGAAGAAAGACTCTCGACAATTTTGTCGGCCTTTGCCTTATAAAATTCGTCCTTTGTGTCCCAGTAGAGTTCATAAAGAGCAGAACAGATGATTGCCGCCGAGGAAGCGTCGCGGATCTGTCCATATCTTTCGTAATAGTCAGGCTCAGGCATCTGAGCGCTGAATTCCTCCACGTCAAAATCCCAAAGCGGAACCAAATCCTCAGGCATATTATCCTCTGTCACAAAGAGATAGTTCGCAACATCCTTTGCTCTTTGAAGATATCTTTCATCCTTAGTGAAACGATATGCCACCGTAAATCCATATATAGACCATGCCTGTCCCCTTGCCCAACGGGATTCGTCAGCGATACCCTGGGCCGTGCACCTGCGGCGGATTGCGCCCGTTTCGTCGTCATAATCGACAACGTGATAGGTGCTGAAGTCGTCGCGGTAGTGATTTTCAAGAGTTTTGTCCGCGTGACTGATGGCGATGTTTCTGTAGGTCGGGTCGCCTGTCATCTCACTCACCTTGAAAAGAAGTTCGAGATTCATCATATTATCGATTATGACAGGACATTTCCATCCCCTCAGAGACTGCCATCCGTTGTTCACCACATTCCAGGACTGAAGTATGCCGGCTTTCGGACGGAAGCGGGTGGAGAGAGAGCGGGCGGTGTTGACAAGAACGGTGTCGTAACCAGGCAGATGCTTGAGCCTTAGACCGTTGCCGTAGCTGTCATAAACCATGAATCCAACGTCGTGATGCCATTTGAGATACTGTATGTCGTGAAGAATCTCAGTATGACGCTGTGCGTGTTCTGCCCATTTCTCATCCCCCGTGAGTTCATACATATACCAAAGTGTGCCGGCGAAGAATCCGCTTACCCAGTCGTCAGTCGGCACAAACTGAATCTCCCCGTCCTTGTAGGTCGATGGAATGCGGAGCGTATCCCCCGCCTCTGAAGCTTCAAGAAGATGGCCGAGCTGGATTTCTGCATTGTGAATGTTTTCGCTGATGATGTCACGCCTTCCTGTGCATCCGATTGCTGCAATGGAAACGAAGGCAATAACAAATGTTCTTAGTTTCATGGAGTGCATATTCATGGAGTATATATTCGTGGAGTGTATATTCGTGGAGTATATATTCATGGAGTGGTGTCGATTGAGTTATAAGATTTTGCGGTTAATTCTTAAAGTTAAAAAAAATCATTTATATAAATTTCCGTGCGCGTTCACGGAATTTGTTGCAAAGTTAAGAAATATTTTATTACATTTGCGCAATAAAACGCAAGTTATGAAGAAATTATTATATCTACTCATATTTATTTTGCTCTCTCACAATGCTGTAGCGGCAATTGATGCCATGCATAATTTTGAGGGAGGAGTTCCTTCCTTTATCTCCGTTAACGGTAACGGAGAAGTTTGTGCATCCACGGAAAAGTTCAAAGACGGCAAACAATCTGTGAAATACTCCTGGAACGGTGAGTCAGAAATCATATTTGCAAACCATTCGGAAATTGAGGCGTCAATGAAAGTCAACGGTTCCGGGCTGATGATGTGGGTCTATAACACCGCCCCGATGAACGAGCCGCTCGTTTTCACATTCTACGATTGGCTGGGACAGGAAATTTGCCATTTCAATTTCGATATGGACCACAGCGGATGGAGGGCAATATGGATGAAATATATCGATATGCTCACGCCGGAGGGACATTACGGAGATAAAAAATTGTCGGAACGCAACACGATGGCGGCGAAAATGGTCGTAACATCCGCAGCACCGCAGGGTACCATATATATAGACAGAGTGAGTTTCCCCCAGAAGAAACTTCACAACCAGATCACTCCGGACAAGCAGATTCCCGAGAATAACTACAATCTCACCAGGGATATGTGGCAGTGGTGCAGACTTTGGGAATGGGAGCAATATCCAGAGCCCCAAATCCGCCCGACAACTGCCGGAGAAAAAGAAATGCTCAGAACAGTCGAGCGCAGACTTGACGAATGGGCGGAGTCCGAAAATCCGAGTCCGGAATACACAAAAAGCACCCTCCTTTCAAGAGCACAGGGACTGATTGACAAATATGGAATCCGCCGGCTCCCTGACGGAAGCATCACCGGAGCGCCTCTTTTGAGCGACGACGAATTCAACAACTCCGCAGGAGAAATGCGCATCAGTTTCATTCAGGACATAGTCTATTGGTACGCGCTTGACTATCTCTACACCGGGAACACGGCAAATCTCGACAAAGTCATAAATGCAATGGACCACGCCATCGACCAGGGATTTGCCTACGGAAGCGGCCAGGGAACGAACCACCACTACGGCTACCAGGTGCGCAACCTATATAAAGGTATATGGATTCTGCGCAAACCGCTCGAAAAGGCGGGAAAGATGGAAGAATATCTCCGTGCGCTGAGCTATTGGTCGGGGCTTCAGGAAGTGCGTATGCCTTATGAGCAGACTCGTGACGGGATTCTCGACGCCTGGCACACACTCCACAACTGCCGCGTGGTTTCCGCAATGCTTCCGAAAGACGACGACAGGAAATATGCCTATATGAAGGCACTGGGAGAATGGACATCGGGGTCGCTTCATTTCACGGACGGCACTGTGGGAGGAATCAAAATGGACGGCACCTCATTCCACCACGGAGGACACTACCCGGGCTACAGCGTCGGGGCATTCGCTGCCTTGGGAGAGTTCATCCGACTTTGCCACGGAACTGATTTCCAGATAGATGAAGAATCGAGGGGATATTTCAAGAAGGCCCTTATGGCAATGTACGACTACACCAACGGGCGCGACTGGGGAATCGGAGTCTGCGGAAGGCACCCATTCAACGGGAGCATTCCTGACGCCGACGTCGAGACCTACGCACAGCTCGCCCTCTTGGGAGATCTCAGCGTTTCTGGCCTTTCGGTTGACCCCGACCTTGCAGGAGCCTACATCGCCCTCGGCGGCAAAGACAAGGCTGCGCTCTCCACATTCAAAAAAGCCGGAATAAAGGCAAAGGCCGCCCCTGAAGGATTCCGCGTCTACAACTACGGAGCTTTCGGAGTGCACCGCAGAGACGGCTGGATGATAACACTCAAAGGCTACAACTCAGATGTTTGGTGCTCAGAGATTTACGCTGCCGACAACCGCTATGGGCGCTATCAGAGCTATGGCTCGGCCCAAATCATACTCCCGTCCGGAGCAAAGGCAAGCGGCTACGCCCAGGAAGGCTGGGATTGGAACCGCTACCCGGGCATCACATCCATCCACCTGCCATTCGACCTGCTTGAGAACCCTCTGAAAGGAACGCTTATGGAAAGGAACTCATCGAGATTTCCGGGCGTATCCTCACTCGAAGGAGAAAACGGCTGTCTTGCATTCACTTACACAGAATCCGACCGCAAGAATTTCTGCCCTGGAGCGACTGCGACAAAGAGCGTATTCTGTTTCGACAACAGAATCATCCACATCGGAACGGGGATTTCGAACAATTCGCAATATCCCACAGAAACGACCATCTATCAACTACGACTCGAAGACAAGGACGAAGAAGTTGACATAAATGAAGATTATTCCGGAACATTCCCATATTCCTACAGGCATACGGAGGACAGCCCGGTGGTCCTAAGCGACATCAACGGAAACTCATACCTCATTAAAAACGGACGGGGCCTCGTGGTGGAGAAAAAGCACCAGAGTTCACCTTCGGACACAAAGAAAAAAACAGGAGAGGGCGATTTCGTGACGGCATACATCGACCACGGCAGCTCACCTTCCGGGTCATCGTACGAGTATATGATGCTTGTCAAGCCAAGCGGAAAGGAGGTCGGAAAATTTTCCAAAAACCTGCCATACACTGTCTTGAAGGCCGACAATAACGCCCACGTCGTGAAAGACGGGATTACGGGCATCACCGCCTACATCAGCTACCGCGGCTACTCTTCGGAGCAGACTCTCGCCGCCGAAATCGAGAAGGAAACCATCGTGATGGAGCGAGACAGAGGGGACGGGACAGTGGTGATGAGTGTCTGCACACCGGACCTCGGCATCACGAAAAAGGGCTACACTACATCACAGCCGAGCCAGGCTCTCACAAAGGAAATCAAACTCAACGGGAAATATGTCCTTGTGGGAGAGAACGATGCGGTGAAGGCCGAAGACTCGGAAAAAGGGACGAAGATTTCCGTCAGCTGCATCAATGGCCAGCCGGTGGAGTTTATCATCAAAAAATCATAAATCCGGAAATATTCATATTGATAACTTTTGTTTCGCAGGGGCGAAACGCAAATTGATAACCATAAAACAAAATGAAAGTCTTAACTAAAATTTTAACAGCGGCTTTTCTGTTGTGTGCGGCAATCCCGATGGCGGCGCAGAGCATTAAGGTCAGCGGAAGGACAGTGGACAGCGCGGGCAATCCGCTCATGGCGGTCACGGTTTTTGAAGACGGAAAAACTTCAAACGGTACAGTGACGGATATGGACGGCAATTACAGCCTGACCGTATCATCAGCTAAAGCCTCATTGGTTTTCTCTTGTCTCGGATTTGCCGAAATCAAGGAAGCTGTCAATGGAAGAACTACGATTAACGTGACTCTCAAAGAAGAGCAGTTGTCAATCGATGCGGCCGAGGTGGTCAGCGTGGGTTACGGCACCGTAGCAAGGCGCGACCTCACCGGTTCAGTGAGCAAAGTCGATATGGATGAACTGCTCAAGACTCCTGTCACAAATTTCGACCAGGCACTCACGGGAAAGATTGCCGGCGTTGTCGTGACTACATCCGACGGAGCTCTCGGTGCTGAGGCAAACATCACCATCCGAGGCAACAACTCCCTCACCCAGAGCAGCGCTCCTCTTTATGTAATCGACGGATTTCCGACCGAAAGTTCAATGGCGACAGCCCTCAACTCTGCGGACATCGAGTCAATCGACATTCTCAAGGATGCGTCTGCAACCGCAATCTACGGAGCCAGAGGTGCCAACGGTGTGATTGTCATCACCACCAAACAGGGTCAGGAAGGCAAACCGAAGGTGAATTTCAGCGCAACATGGACAATGAACCAGATTGCAAACAAAGTGAAACTGATGGACGGCTATGATTTCGTGAAACTCCAAACCGAAATCTATGACATCACCGGCAACACCAACGCCTACCTCAAGCCATCCGACGAAGACGCCCTTGCGGGAATCACTTCCTACAGCGTCGAGGACTACCGGGGAGTTGCCTCCAGCGACTGGCAGGACAAACTCTTCAGGACTGCCCTCACCCAGAACTACACGGTCTCAGTCTCGGGAGGAAGCAAGGATGCCGGCAACCGCTACAACATCAGCCTTTCAGCTCTCGACCAGGACGGAATCATCATCCGTTCCAATTTCCAGCGCTATCAGGGAAAAATCAATTTCCAGCAGAAGTTCGGCAAGAAAGTCACTCTGGACGTCCTTGCAAACTACTCCAGGGCAATCACCAACGGAGTCACACCTACAAATGCCCAGGCGGCATCTTCTGCTACAGGCTGGCTTATGTATTCAGTATGGGGCTACCGACCTGTGAAACCGCTGCGTTCGGGAAAGAGCGACGACCTCTATGACGACCTTGTGGACTCCGAAGTAACGGGAGCAAACGACTACCGTTTCAACCCTGTGAAAACAGCTCAGAACGAGTACCGTAAGACCATAGTCGACTACCTCAACGCCAACACCGGACTCACTTGGGAAATCATCGAAGGCCTGAAACTCAAAATCACGGCAGGTTACACGATGAACAAACGCCGCAGAGAAGAGTTCAACGGCACACAGACCTACACTGGCTACCCGGGCTCCCCTTCCGGCAAGGGTATCAACGGAGCCATCTACTGGAACAGCAAAGTCACCTGGCTCAACGAGAACACCCTCACTTGGACCAAACACATCCGCAACAAGCACCATCTCCAGCTTCTGGGAGGATTCACGATGCAGGGCGAAACTTTCGACTACAAGGGCACTTCCGCGACACAGCTCACCACCGAATCGCTCGGTCTGAACGGTCTCCACACCGGTAACTATCAGAGTGTCAAGCCTTGGCAGTACGACTGGACAATGATGTCAGGTCTCTTCAGGCTCAACTACAACTACAAGTACAAATACTACCTCACAGCATCCTTCCGTGCCGACGGTTCTTCGAAGTTCCCTGCCGGAAACAGATGGGGTTACTTCCCTTCAGCAGGTCTCTCCTGGAACTTCAATCGCGAAGACTGGCTCAAGAATGCGACCTGGCTCTCAAACGGAAAGCTGCGTCTGTCCTGGGGACAAACCGGAAACAACCGGACAAGCACCCCTTATGACTATTATTCGCAGATTTCCACTCTTCCGGGCGACTCGAACTCCTACGACTATGTCTTTAACGGACAGATTGTTTCGGGATATTTCCCGTCCAATATGACCAACGACAAGCTCAGATGGGAGACCACCAGTCAGTGGAATGCAGGTGTGGACCTCTCATTCTTCGAAAGCAGGTTGAAACTCACGGCGGACTGGTATTTGAAAAACACCCGCGACCTGCTCCTCCAGGCAACCATACCGTCGTCTTCAGGCTACACCTCGGCAATGATGAACATCGGCTCGATGCGTAACCAGGGAGTCGAATTCACTGTGGACGCGACTCTCATCCAGAAACGCAATTTCGTGTGGAGCGTGAACTTCAATATGTCGATGAACAGGAACAAGGTCACCGCTCTCACCAACGACCAGTATTCTCTCCTCAGCAGAGTATCCTGGGACCAGAAATTCAACGGTGCCTACCCATACATAACCCAAGTGGGCAAACCTTCGGGTCTGATGTACGGATACATCTATGACGGGACCTACAAATACGATGACTTCAACTCCGGTTCCACTCTCAAGGACGGCATACCATACCTTAGCGAAGTCGGAAAGAGCGCCGTGCGGCCGGGAGACCCTAAGTATAGGGATATTAACGGCGACGGTGTCATCGACGACAACGACCGCACAGTCATAGGCTGCGGACAACCGCTGAGCACCGGAGGATTCGGCACCACATTCAATTTCCACGGATTCGACATAAACCTCTTCTTCTCCTGGAGTTATGGCAACGACATCCTCAACGCGAACAGGCTGTACTTCGAAAACGGAAATGTCGCAAACACCAATCAGTGGGCAAGTTACAAACACAGATGGACAGCGGAAAATCCGGAAAGTGACGTCCCGAGAGTGCAGGCTAACGGAGTCTACCACTACTCTTCACGCGTCGTCGAGGACGGCTCGTTCCTTCGTCTGAGAAATCTCTCTTTCGGATATACCCTTCCACGAAAAGCTCTGAGAAAAATGCATTTCGACACGATGAGAGTTTATATTTCCGCAGACAATGTCTTCACATTCACGAAATACACCGGTCCTGACCCTGAGGTTTCCACCAGAAATTCGGTCCTCACTCCGGGATTTGACTGGTCTGCATATCCGAGAGCATTCGGTCTGACAGGCGGTATTTCATTCACATTCTAATACATTGAAACTATGAAAAATATATACGGACATATAATCTGCCTTGCAGCCGCTGCGAGTCTTGCCTCTTGCAGTTTCTTCGACGTGACTCCGCAAATCATCGCATCCGAGACTTTCTACAACACGGAAAGCGAAGTAAAATATGGTCTTGCAGGAGTTTACGGAGTCATCGGAAAGGAGCAGTTCTACGGCAACTACTATAGCCTTATGTATGCCAATGCCGACGACCTCTGCTATTTCAACAGGGACGTAGGAACGAATTTCCTCCAATATAACCGCCACGATGCGACAACCATTCAGATTTACGACATCTGGACGGCCCTCTACCAGGGAATTCGCAATGCCAACGACTTTATGGAAGCGGTGCAGAAGACAAAATTTGACCAGGACGGGAAATACTACAATGAGGCACGTTTTCTAAGAGCCTACTACCATTTCATTCTCGCACAGTCTTGGGGTGATGTTCCTCTTCGCGACAAAGGGGTGAAGACGCCTGACGAGGTGATGCTCAAAGGCACTCCACAATTTGAGGTTCTCACTTGGGCGGCTTCAGAAATGGAAGCCTGCCTTGAGTTTGCAAATGAAGAGCTAACTCTTCAGCCTTCGCGTGTCACAAAGACCACAGTCCAGGGAATACTCGCACGTGTCTACCTCTTCCTTGCCGGTTCAAGTGTGAAAGGTGGCGACAAGACGGCATTCCTCACCAAGGCGCGTGATTATGCCAAAGCAGTGATTGAGAGCGGAAAGCATAAACTGAATCCTGACTACTCACAGGTCTTCATCAATATGATTTCCGACAAATACGACACTGAGAATCACGAGTCTATGTGGGAAGCGGAATTCCTCGGCGACCGCTCAAGCGCAGACAAATGGTCGAACGGAAGAATCGGTGACCTGCTCGGACTTCAGAGCGGAAACAGTGCATCAAAAGATTTCAGCAAATTCAACTGCAACTACGCCTACGGTCAGTACAACGGCTCTCTCAAACTTTGGGACCTCTACTGGCAGACAGACAGGACAGCTTCGGAGAACGCACAGCCGACCATCACAGACAAGCGTCAGGCGTGGAATCTTCCACCGTACAACTATGCCGGCAACGACAAACAGCCGCCATACGGACAGACAAGCGGAAAGAGCGTCTCCGGAATTGACCGCACGCCTTATGTCTACAAGAACGTATCCACAACTACCGACCAGACAGTGGCCGCCGGAATGCGTAACTGCGGCAAATTCAGAAGGGAGGTTGAGTATGAGGGACAGAAAACTGCCAAGAACCTCTACACAACCATCAACTACCCTATTCTCCGCTATTCTGACATTTTGCTGATGTTTGCCGAAGCTTCCAACGAGCTTTCCGGCCCGAGTCAGGAAGCCTACGACTGCGTTCTCAAAGTCCGCGACAGAGCCGGAATTGCGACAAAAGCCTTCGCTGACTACGACAAGGACAGTTTCCGCGAATTGGTCCGCAACGAAAGGGGACGCGAACTCTGCTTCGAATCTCTTCGCCGTTTCGACCTCATACGTTGGGGAATACTCGTTCAGGAGATGAAGACTTATGCGACGGAGATGGTAGGAGACCCAAGGTGGTCTGAAAATGTGACATCGACTCGCGCAGCCACCATCGGCGGAAGCTACACTGAGAAGAATGTCCTCCTCCCGATTCCTTCAATCGAACTTGGCGTGAACAAACAACTCAGCCAGAACTCATTGTGGGCCAATTAATCTGTAAAACCGAAAGATTATGAAAAAATTAAATATGCTTCTATTTTTAGTCCCTGTCCTGGCACTCTCGTGCAAACACGAAGTTGTCTACGACATCGACTACAGCATCTCCCTCGACAAATCAAATACATACGAGGTGGGAAAGCCTGTCCGCTTCAACTTCAGCGGAGAGGTTGACAACATCGTTTTCTACAGCGGCGAGACAGGCCACAGGTATGAGTTCAGAAACAGATATGAAGTCTCGCGCGAGGCCGTGAAAGAAGCTTCATTGCAGATTGATTATCAGGCAAGGTATGGAGACCCGGGGGCAATGGAAGTCTGGATTTCAAAAGAATTTGCAGGGCTGAGCGGCACTGACGCAGCTGCTGACAAGGCCGCCGTCAAAGCGATGACCGAAGGCAATATGGCAGGCTGGGAACGCCTTGAATATCAAGAAGGTGCCAGTCAGAAATGGACTACGCAGAAATATCCTCTGAACGAATATATGTCAAGTTTTGCCATCGCCTTCCATTGGAATCCGAAGGACAATAAGAAGATCCAGAGGTCATATTGGATTAACGGAGGGATAACTCTCGACCTTGAGGGTATGAAACCATCGACGATTAATTTCAGCGGACTCGATTTTGTCACAGTGATGATGAACGACGAAATTGAAGATCCGTATATGAAAAACAATGGCAACGGAAGTATCATCCTCAATAAACCGTCTACAGCGACGCTGATTTTCCAGGGCGTTCCAGCCAATAAACTCACATACGCCCTCGACGGATGGGTGATCTCCAAAGCGACTCCACTGAACAAGGTTGCGAATGACAAAGGGGTGGCAATCAAGAACTTGCAGAACTACCTCCACACATTCGAATACACCTGGACGGAGCCGGGCACCTACACAGTGACTTTCGTAGGCACCAACTCCAACTACGCAGGCGCCTCCCAAGACATAAAGGAAATGACCATCACCATTTTCGACAGCAAGGAGTAAGGACACAGATTTGAATGAGGCTGCCCCAAAGTCCTTTTGTGACTTTGGGGCAGTTTTTTGGACTATGCAGTAATTGAAAATCTTGGGAATTTTGTATTGAAAATCTTGGGAGTCCGACATTGAAAATCTTGGGAGTTTTATATTGAAAATCTTGGGAGTCCAACATTGAAAATCTTGGGAATTTATTTAACTTTGCACAAAATCAATCAAAAGTCCTATGTATTACGAAAGGCTTATAGAGAAGGAAATTGAGCGAAAACTCAAATCCTCGGGGGCAGTCCTTGTCGCCGGGCCAAAATTTTGTGGCAAGACAACGACCTGTATGAAATACCAGAAGAGCTTTGTGAAACTCAACACAAAGCAAGCGATAGCAATGGCCCGTATGAACCCCGGCGGCGTTCTCGATGGCGAGACTCCACGACTCATTGACGAATGGCAGAAAGCGCCGGACATCTGGAATCAGGTCAAGGATGATTTGGATTTTCATTACGAATTCGGCAAGTACATCCTCACCGGCAGTTCGACACCTGCGGACAAAACTGAAGTCCATCATAGCGGTGCAGGTCGTATTACTCCGGTACGAATGCGACCAATGAGCCTGTAGGAATCAAAGGATTCCAAGGGAACAGTCTCTCTTGCCGAACTTTTCAAAGGAGGAAAGCCGATTCCGTGGGATTTGAACTCGGATTTCTCCTTATCCGACGTCGCTCATCTCATCTGCCGCGGCGGGTGGCCCATTTCGGTTCTTGCCCCCAAAGAAATAGCAATTGAGATTACCAAGAACTATTATAACGGGCTTTTTGTATTCGAGGATTGTGAGAATGAACGTTTCCGCAACAAGAATCCGGAAATTATGAAGATGATAGTAAGGAGCTACGCCCGCCACATCTCCACAGAGGCAGCCGTTTCCACAATCATCGCAGATGTGCGTCAAAGCAACGAGCGCACGATGGACACAAAGACATACGACGATTACAACGAAGCTCTGAACGACATTTTCATAATTGAGGATATGCCGGCGTGGAATCCGGACATCCGTTCAAAGACCTCAATCCGCTCAACTCCGACACGCCATTTCGTCGACACATCAATAGCCTGCCGTGCTTTGGGCGCAGGACCGGAAGATTTACTGAACGACCTTGAGAGTTTCGGCCTCTTTTTCGAAGATATGGCAGTCCGTGATTTGAGGATATATTCCGACGTGCTCGGCGGAGAAGTCCGTCACTATAGGGATAATGCCGGACTGGAATGTGATGCCGTCATCCATTTGGAAAACGGCTCGTGGGGAGCAGTTGAAATAAAATTGGGCGGTGACGACCTGATTGAGGCAGGAGCGTCATCCCTAAAACTATTGAAAGCCAAAATCGAGGAGAAGAGCAATGAAAAATCCCCGTCATTCTTGATGGTGCTCACCGCAGTCGGCGGAGCATATCAGCGCGAAGACGGAGTATTTGTAGTGCCTATCAACCTTTTGAAGCCTTAGAAAAACTATGGTGATAAGGGATCTTTTAAAAGATTTTATATTATGAAAAGAAAATCATCACTAGTTGTGTTTCTGCTGCTACTTTCACTTACAGTAATGGCGCAACCCACGGTGCCGAATGTATTGAAGCGACTTCCTGAACGAACGCTCCCATTTGTTGGGTACAAGAATATATTTAGGGACAAGGGGGCGTCGTACATAAAAATTAGTGGATTTGAATTTGACGACCGTCTTTACACGAATGTACAACTTACGCAATGGGACAATGCTTGCATGTATGATGCAGAATTGCCGGAATCGGCTTTTCAGTTTCTTCTTCCGGATACCGATAAACGTTTGCTTCTGGTTTCTTTGGGAGGTGTCACCGATTATAAGACTGACGTACTGCTCGTGGTGACTCCGGATGGGCAGATTTATGACCAGTTGCTTGTCGGGGTCATGATTGTAGGCAATAAAGGTGAATATATACCTGTAGTACAGTACAAGATAACAGAGGATGCAAAAGTAATCGTATATAGTCTGCAGCCTACCGCGTCGGAATCCATTCCGCTGGGAACCTTCACTTCATTCACGGCGAACAGAGTCGATACGACTTATGAAATTGGTTTAGATGGAAAGTTTAAATCGGTCAAGACAACGAAGTTCAGACCAAGAACATACACTCGTGAAAAGCTGGTGGATTTGAACTACAACATCTGGACAGGAAATGAACTTCCGATGAAATCTGTGGAAAATAGGAACTGATTTTTCTGAGTTTTTCACGTTTTTGTACTAATAAGTTCTAAATTATTGAAGATGAGGCACGGCTCTTTCATTTAAGATAAATCAGAGAACATAATTACATAATATTTTACTCGCAATAGTTTAAGTATGAGAAAGATACTTTTTGTATGCCACGGAAATATTTGCCGCAGTCCTATGGCTGAGTTTATTATGAAGAAGATGGTCGCGGACGAGGGAAGAGAGGAGGAATTTGAGATTGCATCGGCGGCGACATCAACGGAGGAAATCGGGAACGATGTATATCCTCCGGCAAAAGCTTGCCTGCGCCGGCACGGGATTCCGTTTTCTCCGCGTGGTGCAAGGCGCATAACTCCCTCTGACTATGCCTACTATGACGAGATTTACATTATGGATAGTAACAACCGGAGGTGGTTGGGCAGGATGATGCCCGATCCTGAGGCTAAGATTACTATGCTGATGTCCGTTGCCGGCGAAACGCGAGATGTCGCAGACCCTTGGTACACAGGGGATTTCGAAGCAACCTATCGCGACCTCCATCTTGCAATAGGCGAACTGTTGCGGCGGTAAGGCACATACTTTATTCTCCATCTTTAAGCATCTTCCTGACTTCCTTATCAAAAACGGATGTTGGGGACTTAATATGGGCAATCTCAAGGTCGACAGACTCAGATAGCCGCCGGTTCAGTTTCGTCCGTTTTCAACAAAGGCTCGGGAACAGTTGTGCTCCCGAGCCTTTGTTTTAGAAGAGGGTGACCAAAAAGTCTTTTGCTCCCCCTCCTCCGGACTTCCTAACCCCCGCAGACTAACGTCTGCGACCCCTATTA
>UQYV01000008.1 GCA_900545245.1 uncultured Bacteroidales bacterium | reverse complement strand
ATATATCACCCGAAAAACAAAAAAAGAGCGACTAAATTACTTTTTAGTCGCCCCCTTCCTGCAATAAAGCGGAAGGACCTGATTCGGGTCAGACAGACGGGTTTACCATCACATTCGAGACCAATGGCGGACTTCCTGTCCCCGAGCCTCAAGTCGTAAAGAAAGGAGGATTCGTTGAGGAACCTGCCGTCGTCCCGGAAAAGGAAGGTACGACTTTCAGCGGGTGGTACACCTCTACGGGGCTTAAATATAGTTTCAAGTCGACTCCGGTGTCGAAGGATATGACCCTGTATGCAAAGTATTGGGCAGGTCCGAAGAAATACGTCTTCATCAATGACTACGACTGGTCCTACCTCGAAAGCGCGGTGCGCGGCACCTTCGGAACTTCGGTGGGCAATGATTTGGCCATTGGGCAGTCTGTTCTCTTCTACATCTTCGAGCGTCCTCTTGAAAAGCATCTCACGACTCTCAAAAAGCACCTCGTAGAGGCGGAGTCGCAGGAAATTCCTCTCCTTATCCAACTTGATCCGGTGACTTTCTGGGACGGCGTCCCTGAACTCTGGAACTGGTTTGACAGAGGAATCGCCGGGTTTGATGACGCGAATAGGGAAAATGTCGAGTGGACCTCGTGGTCAAGCGAGGACGCTGTGAAGATCGGTTGGCTCAACTGGGGCTCGCAGATTCGCCTCAAGCCTATGGCTAATCTTTTCAGTCCCAAATATCAGGCGGCTGTGCGTGAACGTATGACCGCTATGCTCGGCACGGTGGCAAACTGGTACAAAGCATTGCCTGACAATAAGAAATATCTTTTGGGAGGAGTAAAAATCACTGGTGAGCTCTGCGTCGGGCTGAACAACTGGTACTACACCGGAGGCAATGACCTCTATGACCGTCCGAAGGAGGATGATCCGACGACTGGCCTCAACATGTGGAACAAGCCGAGCCGTAGTGCGGTGGGCGCCGGACAGCCGGGTGCTATATCGACGATAGGCTATGCAGGCGTTAAAAGTGCCGGCATCAAGACCGAGGGCACCATCACTCCGTCAGACATCGAGGAGCTCAGCCGCCGCTTCACCCTTTTCGTGAGCGACATCGCCCTTGAGTATGGTTTCCCGCGTGACAAGGTATTCGCGCACGCCGGCGGCGCCGACGGAGATCTGTCAGTATGCTGCAATGACAAGGTGTGTCCCTCATGGAGTCTCTATTATTCCGAGGCCATGAACCCTCAGATTAATTCCCCGTACTGCATGAACCTCATAAAGAAGTCCGATGCTCCGGCGTGGGGTGCTGCCGAATGGGCCATCAGTGGTTCTGCGTCCGAATGGGCACAGGCTCTGCGCAACACTTTGGCCGTAGATCGCTGCCGGTTCGTGTCGATCTATACCAACGTAATCGGCAACAATAACGGCAGCTCGATAAACGATGCCGCAGTGCAGGGCATACGGGAAGTCCAAAAGGACCGTTTCTGAATCGCATAATGTGTAACGGAAAACAAAAATAAACTCTGACAGAATGAATTTCCTTAAAAAATCTCTTCTTCTGCTCTGCGGACTGGCCGTTCTCTCCTGCGGGAAGTCTGAGCCGGAGAACTACTTTTTCTTTAACGACTACTGCTGGAACTACGATTACAAGACGCTCAACGAGTATTTCGGCCCGCAAAAGGGCAACAACTTGATGGTTGGCAACGCTATTCTGATGTACATCTTCGACCGTCCTATGGATGAGTATGAGGCAATGCTCAAGAAGCATTTTGAGGAGTCCGAAAAATATGATATTCCCGTACTCGTGGAGCTTGACGCCGTGACGTTTTGGGACGGGGTTCCGGAACTGTGGAACTGGTGGGACCCGGCGAAACCGGGATACGATCCGGCAAACCGCGAGAACGTGGAGTGGTACGACTGGGGCAGCGAGCATGCCGTGAAAATCGGTTGGCTCAACTGGGGGTCGCAGATTCGTCTCAAGCCGATGGCCAACCTCTTCAGCCCCAAGTATCAGGCAGCGGTGAGAGAGCGTATGGGCAAGTTCATGAGTTGGACTTCCGAGTGGTATAAGTCGCTGCCGAGAGATCGCAAGTACCTTCTCGGCGGCGTGAAGATTACCGGTGAACTCGGATTCGGGGTGAACAACTGGTACTATCCTGACGGTAACTCCCTCTACGACCTTCCGAAGGAGAACGATCCGAAGACCGGAATCGACATGAAGGACATGCCTTCCCGCGGAGTCGGGCAGCTCGGGTATGCTGCGCTCACTTATTCCGGGATGAAGACATCAGGGGAGATCAAGTCTGAGGATATATACGCAATCGAGGCGAAATATGCCGAATTCATTGCAGACATCGTTCAGGGCTATGGCATACCGCGTGAAAAACTCTTCTCTCATTCGGGCGGTGCCGGCGATGACCTTGCCGCCGCTGTGCAGAAGAATAGCTGCCCGACATGGTCCTTCTATTGGGACGAGGCTATGGACCCGTCAAAGTGCGTTCAGGTCACGGATTACCTTCCGATGTCCGATGCTCCTTATTGGGGCTGCTCCGAGTGGAACATAGGAGAAGGAAAGTCAAGGGAAGAATGGGATGCAGCGCTCCGGAACTGCTACTCCATCCCAGGCTGCCGTTTCATATCCCTCTTCAACTACGGGACAATCTTCGGGAAAAATTCCGATGGCAGTATGAAGGTGAACGAAGGCGCCGTCGAGGCAATAAAGGAGAGGTTTTAATTTTTATCCATATTGCTATGAGATTTCTAAAGAAAATGCTGCTGCCGCTTGCGGCTCTTGCCTTGCTTGTCGGCTGCTCCGAGAAAGAGGACGTAAAGTCCGGAATGCTAACGGTCTCGTTCGATACGGACGGCGGTACGCCGGTTCCTGAGGCCGTAACTGTGGAAAAGGGAAAGACAATAGCCGAACCGTCCGTCACTCCGACAAAAGACGGGTACACATTCTCCGGATGGTACACCTCTACCGGACTGAAGTTCAATTTCAAGTCCACTCCCGTGACAAAGGATATAACGCTCGTCGCGCGTTGGTGGGCAGGTCCTAAACAATATGTCCTCATCAATGACTACTCATGGAAGTACAACGAATCTGCCATTACGGCGACATTCGGAACACCTGTGGGGAAGGATGTGTGTGCCGGAGCAAGTGTGCTGATGTTCATGTTTGAACGTCCGGAGGCTGAATTCGATGACATAATTCGCCGTCACATCGCAGATGCCGAGCAATATGACTGCCCGGTGCTGTTCAACTTTGATCCGATAACCTTCTGGGACACGGCAACGGACATCTGGAACTGGTTCGATCCTGCCAAACCGAACTACAACCAGGAAAACCGCGAGAACGTGGAGTGGTACGATTGGGGCAGTGAGCATGCTGTGAAAATCGGCTGGCTAAACTGGGGCATGCAATGCCGTCTTGCGCCTATGGCCAACCTATTTGGCCCTAAATATCAGGCTGCAGTAGCACAGCGCTTCAAACGTTACCTCACCATTATCGACGATTGGTACAAGGGACTGCCTGATGAGAAAAAATATCTTCTTGTAGGCGTTAAGGTAGTCGGCGAACTTGCCCTCGGGGTGAACAACTGGTACTATCCGAACGGGAACGATCTCTATGACAAAGATATAAAGGATGATCCGCAGACGGGCATCAACATGTACCTCAAACCAAGCAGGGGAGTGCAGACCATCGGTTACGCTGCCCTGACCTATTCTGGAATTAGAACATCCGGTACCGTAACCGGCGAGGATATCGCCAAGGTTGAGGCGAAGTTTACCGACTGGCTTTGTTCTCTCACTGACGGATATTCATTCACTCGTGAGAAAATCTTTACACATGCCGGCGGCTGTGACAACGACCTCGACGCGGCTCTTAATCCGAAAAGTTGTCCTTCATGGAGCTTTTATCTCTCGGATGCTGCCGACGCTTCGAACTTCTCCTACGCCATGGGACTGCTCCAAAAATCGGACGCTCCCTATTGGGCCGTTTCGGAGTGGGCGATAGGCGAGGATTCGGCTCCGGCGAATTGGGCGAGCGGAATCAGCAGCGGACTCAGAATTGACAGGTGCCGTTATGTGAATGTCTGCACGAACGTCATCGGCAACAACAACGGCTCAAGTCCCAACCCTAAGGCTGTGGAAGGCATCAAGACACTAATGAAATAGGGGTTGAATGTTCTCAGAAATATATTTCGAAAGATTATGATGAATATTAAAAACATCTGTATAAAAGCATTTGCGCTGCTCTCTCTGCTTGTGCCCGCGTCTCTCGGTGCCAAGATTACGCTGCCGGGGATATTCGGTGACCACATGGTACTCCAGCAGAATTCGACGACAGGACTTTGGGGAGAGGCAAGGCCTCTGACCGATGTCTGTGTCATGCCGTCATGGGACGGAAAAATCTACACTGCCAGGTCTGACGTGAATGGAAAGTGGCGGGTGGATATTGACACTCCTTCTGCAGGCGGCCCCTACAGCATAACGATAAGTGACGGCAAGAAACTCATGCTGAACGATGTTCTCATCGGCGAAGTTTGGTTGTGTTCCGGACAATCCAATATGGAATACCGCTTCTCTGACCAGCCCTACGGCTACGAGAAGACTCTGGACGATGCCTCCGGACGTGGGAACATCCGCTTCCTCCACATCGACAATAGGACATCATTCGAGCCGGAATCGGAGGCTGCAGTCCGTTATGGCGGCTGGGAAGTATGCAGCCGGGATGCGCTTTTCGATTTCTCTTGTGTGGGCTACTATTTTGGCCGCCATCTTGCGGACAGTCTTGGTGTCCCTGTCGGTCTCATCGAATCCGCATGGGGCGCGACATACGCTGAAAACTGGGTGAGCAAGGAGTCCCTCTCTACTCTCCCGGACTTCAAGGCGGCCATCGCGGAGCAGGAAGCTCTGCCGGCGTCCCGTGCCGAAAGAGATGCCATCTATAATGCGCGTGTCGCCGAATGGTGCAATGCAATAAGCAATGGCAATAGCATAACCGACCTTACGGAAGACGGATGGTCGGAAGTGGAAGTTCCCGGTTACATTGAATATCAGGGCATCAACGAAGACGGCATCATTTGGATGCGTAAAACTATCGACATCCCTCGCTCATGGGCAGGAAAGACTCTGTCCATGGACCTTGAGACAATTGATGACCACGACTTCACCTACTTTGACGGAGTTGAAATCGGCCACACTGAGGGCTGTTCTACGATGCGCCGCTATACGGTTCCCGGCAAACTCGTGAAGGCCGGCAAGGCCACAATCAGCGTCCGCATCGTCGATATTGTCGGCTATGCCGGCTTCAACGGCCGTCCTGACAGAATCAGGCTCAGTTGCGGCAGGCAGAGCATCTCGCTTTCTGGGAAATGGCAGATCAAGTGTACCAGAAAATACAGCGACATACCTCGTTTCCCGGACAAGATTGACGGCAACCCTTTCATGCCAAGCGTGCTCTACAACGCGATGATAAACCCGCTTGTGGGCTACCACATCAAGGGCGCGATATGGTATCAGGGCGAGTCCAACACTGCCATGCACGAGCAGTATTCCTATCTCCTCCAGCTACTTATCCGTGACTGGCGTACAAAGTGGGGCTACGACTTCCCGTTCTACATCGCGCAGCTCGCATCCCTTTTCCCGGTGCAGAAGGTGGCTGAGGACTTCGACTGGGCATATCTCCGCGAATCACAGGCAGATGCTCTTCATCTGCGGAGCGTGGGACTTGCCGTGTTGACAGATGTCGGGGACGAATATGACATACATCCGAAGAATAAATATGATGTAGGCAAACGCCTCGCTCTCAATGCTCTTCACGGCGCCTATGGGATGGACATTCCCTATTCGGGCCCTGTCTTCTGTGGATATGAGACCGAAGGCTCCTCAATCCGGGTTCATTTCGACTGCTGCGACGGCGGACTTGTCGCCATGGACGGCACAAATGCCGCACCGGCAACCTCTGCTGCCGAATCGCTTCGCGGTTTCTGGATTGCAGGCGGTGATCGTGTCTTTCACAAGGCCGAGGCCCGCATAGACGGGGATTCCGTAGTCGTGAGCTGCCCAGAAGTCCGTTTCCCTGTAGCAGTCCGCTATGGTTGGGCAAACTATCCGGACAGTAATCTCTACAATGGCGCTAAACTTCCTGCACTTCCGTTCCGTACTGACAGGTGGGCTCAGACAACTCCAGGTAACTTCTGACAGAAAGGGGAGGACGTTCACCATGCCCTTCCCAGTACTTCTTCCAAATATCCTCATAAATCTGATACAGATTTTTTTAACGCTTACTCAGAAACAAGATAAATATGAAAATAAGAAACTTCTTGGTGGTAGTGTCCCTGCTTGTTCCGTTGGGAATGACCGCGGCACCGAAGGACTACACGAAATATGTTGATCCGTTCATCGGAGCTGATGGTGGCGGATATGCGTTCTGCGGCGCTTGCGTCCCGTTCGGAATGGTAAAGCTCGGTCCGGACTGCAACAATCTCACAGAGAATGCCGGCTGGCAGAAGGACACCGACATCGTTGGCTTCAGCCACACTCATCTCAACGGTTCAGGTGGCGGTTGCAAGTACGGCAATGTGCTGTTCATGGCCTCCACAGGTGAACTCGATCCGAATGACTACGCCTCCCCATATTCCGGCGAAAGGGCCGAAGTCGGGATGTTCTCAGTAAACCTTGACCGTTGGGACGTCTCCGCGCGTCTCTCAGCGTCCGCCCACGCCGGATTTCACGAATACACGTTTCCGAAATCGGAAAGTTCCAATGTCTTCGTCGATTTGGGCAAATTCCTGGCATCCATAGAGATGCAGGAGTTCGTAGGCTCAGAAGTCACGATCTTGTCCGATCACGAGATTCAGGGCTATACCAGAATCCGCAACGGGTGGAACTATTCAAAGGCTTACACTGTCTATTTCTACGCTGACTTTGACCGCGCAGCAGACTCTTTCGGGACATGGACAGAGGGAAAGAAAGAGCCCGGAAAACGTTGTCAGGCAGACCATAATACGAAATGCGGAGCATGGTTCAGCTACAGCACCAATGCCGGCGACAAGGTTCGTGTCAAAGTCGGAATCTCATACATGGGCTACAACAAGGCTCGTGAGAACGCGATGGAGCTCGGGACATGGAACATTGAGGACACGAGGGCCGAGGCTGTAGACAAATGGAATGGCATATTATCTCAGGTGGACGTGGAGAGTTCTGACGATGACAGGATGAAGATATTCTACTCTTCGATGTACCGTATATTTCTCCAACCATCTGACTACAGCGGGGAAAACCCAGTGTGGAAAACGTCGTCTCCATATTATGGTGACTATCACGCGATTTGGGACACATTCCGTGCGACGCATCCGTTCATTAATATATTCCGCCCGACAATTGGCGGTGACATGGTGCAGTCGCTCGTGGACATTTACGAGAATGACAAATATATGCCTGACGCGCGTTCAAGCCACTCTACCGGACGTACACAGGGCGGTTCCAACTGCGATATGCTCGTTGCAGACGCGTACGTGAAGGGCATACGCAATGTAGACTACGAAAAGGCCCTTGATGCCATGATAAAGAACGCGACGGTGCCTCCTGGAGACGATGAAAGACAGTACGGACGCGGTGGGCTTCCGGATTATAACAAACTCGGATATGTCTCTACAAACTATGAGAGAGGTTGCTCCCGCACATTCGAATACTCCGCGAATGACTATGCGATTGCTGTCCTCGCAAAAGGGCTCGGCAAGGAGGATGTTTACAAAAAGTACCTTGAAAAGGCGTCAAACTGGAAAAATCTATGGAATCCGGAAATCAGCAGTTTCGGGTTTTCCGGATTTGCATGGCCTCGAAACGGTGACGGGACATGGCTCTCGGATCCGGAATTCACGGTGTTTTCTTCCGGCTCGTTCGACCACCAATTCTATGAGACATTTTCATGGGAACTGTCATTTTATGTGCCTCATGACGTTAATGCGCTTATCGGTATGATGGGTGGCCGCGAGAAGTTTATCGAAAGGCTTGACACCTATTTTCGCGAGTCGTTCCCGGGCAAGAGGGACGAACTGCTGTTCTACACCAAGCTGGTAGGTCTCTGCCAGATTTCCAATGAGCCGTGCTTCCTAGTTCCTTCGATGTACGCTTATGTAAACCAACCATACAAGACAGCGAAGATAGTCCGCCGGATACTCGACACCCAGTACACTTCCGCGCGTGACGGAGTCCCTGGCAACGACGACTCCGGCTCGATGGGCGCATGGTATGCCTTCCATTGTCTCGGGTTCTATCCGAATGCCGGCCAGGATGTCTATCTGATTTCCAGCCCTGTGTTCCCGAAGACTGTCCTAAAGATGGAAGACGGTAAGGAACTGACCATACTCGCGAAGAAGACCTCCGACAGGAACATCTACATCCAGAGCGCGAGGCTGAACGGAAAGCCTCTCGACCGCTGCTGGCTCCGTCATAGCGAGATTGTGAACGGTGGCACACTTGAGTTTGAGATGGGACCGAAGCCTTCGTACTGGGCCTCAAGCGGCGAGCTTCCTCCGTCTATGTCCACCGTCACCTTGTAGACATATTCCCCTTATTCAGCCGATTTCTCAAAATTTTGCCGAAATCGGCTGAATAAAGGGAGATTTATCCGGCCGATTTCCGGATTATTGAACGAAATCGGCCGAGTTAGACGTGTCTTCGATGTTTCGTGGGCGTGTGATTCTGTATAAAACGAGGCTCATTACTTTGCATTTGTCGCAGAATGAGTTAACTTTGCGTTGTCATTTGTCGTAAACAGATGACAGGGAAAGACTGGATGCCGCGGAACGTTAAAGTCCGCAAAGCGAGTTAGGTTATATCGTGCCTGACTCGTTTTTTGCTTTATGGCCATGTTTATTATTGACGTGCAAAAAGTTACGAAATATTTATCATTTTTTTGAAAATGTTTTTTATCTTTGCATCGCATAAAAATAATTACAATCATAAAGAAGGCATCTCAGGTCCAAACTGAGGTGCTTTTTTATATAATACCGGAGAACGTAGAATGCGGATGCCCCAAGAAGATCTTTTACAATTAAGTGATTGTAAATTTTATGCAAAGAAAAGATCGTTCAGTAGTCGGCATCCTGATTCTGATAGGAATCGGAATGCCCGTCCTTGTCAAGGTCAAGGGTTACACCCGTGTCCGCAGAGGCAAGGTTGAGAAAGTCCGGTCGCACTATCGTCGTGTTTGGACCGCGCGGTAGTGACAGACTGAGATAGCATCCGTGACGGGTGCTCTGTTTCCCCTCCGGTCGGGAGCTGTCCTTGGGCAGCTCCTTTGTTTTTATAGGTGGAAGTCGCTGTGAAGTGCCAAGAAAATGTGGAGTTTAGGCAAATTAAGAAATAGGCTTTGTTTTTTTATCTCTAATGCGTTAACTTTGCATAGGAATCCGTTGTAAACGGGTTACAGGGAAAGACTGGATGCCGCGGAACGTTAAAGTCCGCAAAGCGAGTTAGGTAATATCGTGCCTGACTCGTTTTTTGCTTTATGGTTTGGTGATGTAAAAAAAGAAAACTTTATTCGTCTTTGAAAAAGTTTTTTTATCTTTGCAACATCTTGACATAAAGATACATTTGGAAAAACGGCATCTCAGACCCAAACTGAGGTGTCGTCTTTTTTTTGATATGCCGGAGGAGTACTGATGACGGAATCCCAAGAGAGCCTTTGCATCCAAATGTTACAAAAAATCGCTAAATTTGAAAGTTTTATAGACGCACCGACCACTATGGCATCAACCAATACCAAAAAGCAAGCAGCGAAAGCCTTTCTCAGGAATGCTCCGACAAGGGCTATGAGAAGAGAGAAACCCAGCGTTCTGGATAGACCTGCTGCACACTGTCTTAGGCATCGACAACCCCATCAAGATCATGAATTTCGAGTAGCCGGTCAAGACTATCACCAAGGAAAGATGTACCAGGCACTTACCAAATAATTGAACATCATGGAAAAGAACCTCACCATACGCAACAGCACCGCTGAATTCCTCATCTTCCAACTTGAAAACAGGGAGGATGGCGTCCAACTGCTATATTCTGATGAAACTCTCTGGCTCACTCAGGATGCCATTTCCTTGCTCTTCAACAAGGGTCGTTCTACCATAGCTGAGCACTTGCAGAACATATTTGCCAGCGGTGAACTGGCTGAAGATTCAGTTTGTCGGAAATTCCGACAGACTGCCGCAGACGGGAAAAACTACCAGGTGAAATACTACAATCTTGATGCTGTTATCTCTGTTGGCTATCGCGTCAATTCTGTGAGAGCCACCCAGTTCCGCCAGTGGTGTACCAATGTCCTCCGGCAATTCGCCATACGAGGCTACGTTATCGACAAACAGAGGATGGAGAACGGCACTTTCTTGAACGTCGACTACTTCGAGCAACTCCTAGAAGAAATCCGGGAAATCCGACTTAGCGAACGTCGCTTCTACCAGAAGATTACTGATATTTACGCTACTGCCATCGACTACAATCCGGATGCGCCAACTACCCGTATCTTTTTCAAGAAGGTTCAGAACAAGATGCACTATGCAGTCCATGGTCACACTGCCGCCGAACTGATTGTCGAGCGAGCCAATGCAGAGAAGGAGCACATGGGGCTCACTACTTGGGCAAAATCTCCACGAGGCAAGATTCTCAAATCCGATGTCTCCATCGCAAAGAATTATCTCAAAGAGAACGAGTTGGAATCAATGGGCCGCATTGTGAGTGCATTCCTGGATCTCGCAGAAGAACGTGCCAAGCGCCACATCCCCATGACGATGGAAGATTGGGCTACCCGCATCGACAAGTTTCTGGAAGGCGATGACCGTCCTGTCCTTGACGATGCCGGCCGTGTCTCCGCAGAATATGCCAAAGAATACGCCGAATCAGAATTCGAGAAATATCGCGTCATCCAGGACCGCCTCTTTCAGTCCGATTTTGACCGGCTTATGGATGGGGAGGGTTTTCTGAAACTTCCAGAGACTGATTCTTAATCCTGTTTGTGGATATAAGGGTTTTTGTCGTGATGCTGTTCCAGAGAAGGACGGTGAGCGATACTGACAATGTGGTGTTACGAAAATGTGAAAGTTTAAGCAAATTTTGAGATAGTCTTTGTAAATGTCATTTATTGCCTTAAATTTGTAGCGATTTTCAAGACTATGTATAACTTTCCCATATTTGTGGAAGATTTATTGGTACATAGTGAAATAAAGTCAAACCAAATAAACACAAATACAATGAAAATCAAACATTTATTCCTTTCAGTGCTCGCGATGGCTTCAGTAGCTGTTGCCTGCAACAAGAATGAGGATCCGTCATCTGACAAGCCGTCACTGACGCTCAATCCTACCGAACTCACGTTTGAGATCGCTGGCGGCACTCAGACTGTTGCCGTTGAGGCAAACCGCGAGTGGTCTGTAGTCGACGGAGACAAGACCGCGTGGGTGAAGGCAGAGAAGGCTTCAGACACGGAAATCAAAGTGACTGTAGAGTCGAATACCAGCTTCGATAGGTCTCTTGAGTTCACTGTTCGCATGGTCGGTGTGAAGAAGACTTTTAAAGTTTCCCAGAAAGGTTCTGGTGCACAGGAAGATGCTTATGTTTACTTCAACAACTTTGACAAGACGGCTGCGGCAAAGAACAGTGATAATAAATGGCCTTACTGTGACCAAACAGAATGCTGGAAAAATGAGAAAGGCTCAGGCATTGCAACTGTTGAATATAAAGTGAGCGGTTTAAGTCCGAGGACTAATGATAAAGGTCAATCAAATGGAGAGTTTTCTGATTATGCAGGTTCGGGTACAAACTACATCTGGTTTTCAAAGTCTTCATCTCTTCAGATTAACAACATCACTCTCCCGGCAGATGACGTGAATTTTACTCTTTCATTTGGCGCTGAACGCAATGAGTATACTCCTGGTAAGGAGATTGACAATACATTTAAACCGGAAGAGTTCCCTGTCTATATCAGTAATGACGGACAGAAATGGGTGGCTCTTGATTATGCTTTCGCTAAGGGAACCAACCCTGTCAAGAGATGGGATTTGGCTTCGTCTACATTCACCCTTCCTGCAGGCACACAGAAACTTTACATTCATTTTGCACAGACTTACGCTGGGAACAGTGCTTATGCATTGGATGATGTAAATCTTTCAAAAGCTGCTGCTGCAGGAACTGCAATCGACTTCTCAAAGGGTGTAGAACTCGGTGGGGGCACAACTCCGACCCCTGGTCCGGAGCCTACTCCAGAAGGAGCAATTTTCTCTGAGACATTCTCTGCAAGTCAGGGCAAATTTACCATTGAAGACAAGAAACTTCCTGCGGGTGCAACTTATGTCTGGACATGGGGCGGTGCAAAATATGGAATGAAAGCATCGGCTTATATTGACGGTAAAAATCTGGCTTCAGAAAGTTGGCTCATTTCTCCGGAGATTGACTTGACTTCAGAAAAAGCAGCATTCCTTACATTCGAGCATGCTGCAAACAAGTTCCCAGCCGACAAAAATGTGGCTGATTTTGTGTCAGTAAAGATCTCTAAGGATGGAACGACTTGGGATAATCTCACTATTCCGACTTGGCCGTCCGGTAAGGATTGGACCTTTGTTTCTTCTGGAAGCATTGACCTTAAGGCTTATCTTGGTTCAAAGGTTAAGATTGCATTTGTTTACACCTCCAAAGATGGCGAAAGTGGTACATGGGAAATCAAGAATGTCCTTGTTAAGGATGAGGGAACAACTGAACCTGTAGGCCCGACACCGGAACCAACAGATCCTACAGTAGAAGGTGGATACGAATTAAGTACAGCGACAGTAAAGGGTACGAATAATGGCTATGCCAAGGATTGCGATATCGAAGTGAACAAGGTCGTGTGGAATTTTACAGGAAATTCAACAATAAATCCTTGGCGTATGGGTGGCAAATCATTAGATAAGGTTGATAGGGTGTTGTATAGCAAAACAGCGCTTGCTTCAAAGATAGTGAAGATTGTTGTTGAGCACGGAACAGCTAATGATATTACTGTAAACTCTATAACTCTTACAGTCCATAATAGTGCAGACGATGCGAAGACCGGTGCAAATGCCGTTTCCACTCTCAAAGGTGATTTTGTTGCTAATGGCAAAACCACATTCAATTCAGATGCCGATTGGACGGGAAAATATTATCGTTTTGTGTATAATGTTTCTGTCTCTGGAGATAAAAATAAGTTTTTCCAGTTCAAGTCGGCTAAATTTTCCATTGAGTAATATTCGATAGAACAGAATACTTGTCTATAAGGGAAACCCGCTCTCAAGGCGGGCTTCCCTTAACTCACAATAATAGAAAACATTTTGATGAACGTCAATTGGACAAAGTCAATCAGCAGAATTTTCGCTTTTGTGGCGTTTGTGGTGCTGATTGTAGCCTGCGACCCCATTGGAGTAAAGAAAAATTCTGAACTTTCCCTGACACTCAACCCGGAGAGTGCCGGCAAGGAAGCCGGTGAAGTCTCTGTGGTCGTGCGGGCATCCGGCACTTGGATTTTGGATTTGGATTTCGATGGGAAAGAGTCTTGGGCGAAGCTCAGTCACGACTCGGGCACCGGCTACAAGAGCAATATCAAACTCAGTTACGACGCAAACCCCTCAAACGAAGCCCGCAAACTCTACATCATCATCTCCACATTAAATGATTCCAAAGAAATCTGCTTCATCCAAACTGCGGACGGCGCCGGGCCTGACGGTGGAAAGGCCGATGCGACATCCTGCGGTTGGATGGAACTCCCGGAGACCAAATCCGGTGACGGGCTGCTTTGGGCTTGGCATAGCATGACGACCGGAAGCAAGAGAGTTCGCAACTACTCCTTCTACTGGAGTAGCACGGAACATCTGGCTCTTTGGGTGGCCTACCCGCTGAACAAGGGACTCATTGGGGGTGGCGATAGGACGAACAAGTGGGACATCTTTGACCCGCTCATTCCACGGTCGGAACAAGCCAACACTTGGAACGGCGGATTTGGACGCGGGTATGACCGCGGTCATCAGCTGCCATCTGCCGACAGACTCTATCTTGACGGCAATGTCCAGACATTCTACCCGACTAATATGACGCCCCAGCGCAGCCAGTTCAATCAGAATATCTGGGCGAAGCTTGAGGGCACAGTACGCTCGTGGGCAAACTCGCTGAACTCGGCGACAGACACCCTCTACGTTGTAACCGGTTGTGTGGTAAATGGAAGCACTTCTTCGCGACAGGCTGGCAGAAGCGGTCCATACGTCACCGTCCCTACTGCCTACTACAAAGCTCTCCTGCGCTACAGCCGGTCTTCGGGTTACTCCGCCTGTGCAATCTGGCTCGACCACGGAACTGACCCTCGCCGCACTGTCGATGAAAGCGACATGATGTCCATCGCTGCCCTTGAGGAAAAGCTTGGCATCGACCTGTTCGTGAATCTTCCGGCGAAGGTAGGAGACGCAAAGGCTGCGGAAATAGAGGCGAAGGCTCCAACTGTCAATACCTGGCCTTTGTAGCAGCAGGCATCTTCCACATAAGGCATTAAACACTAATATAATAAACATAAACGACAGACAAAGGATATGAAACGTTCATTTATAGTTGCTGCTCTCCTGCTTCTGATGTCCCTTTCGGCATCGGCGCAGAAAACTCAGCAGAACTACGTCATCGGGTTCTACAATCTCGAGAACCTTTTTGACATCTACGACGACCCTGTCAAGAACGACAGCGAATTCCTTCCGGAAGGAAAGAACAAGTGGACGCAGGCGAAGTATGAGAAAAAACTCCACAACATGGCGAAAGTCATCCGTTCGATGGCCGACAACAACAAACGCTGGCACACCATACTTGGAATCTCCGAGATTGAAAACCGCCTCGTCATCGAGGACCTCGTGAGCCAGCCTGAGATTGCTGATGCGAACTACCAGATTGTCCACTACGACAGCCCGGACCGCCGTGGCGTTGATGTGGCCCTGCTCTACAAACCGGACCAGTTCACCTACCTCGACAGTGAGTCAATTCCTTTCGATTTCAATTCCGACATCGACTTTTCAGACACGGACACCAGCTACTTCAAAACCCGTGACATCCTTATGGTTCACGGACTTATAGCAGGTGAGCACTTTGCATTCTATGTCGCCCACCTTCCGTCGAGGATTGGTGGCAAGGGCGGCAATTTACGCAGCCGCGGTGCCGAGATCATCTACAATCACTCACGCGAGATGGAGGCGAAATACCCCGGAATCAAAATCGTCGCAATGGGTGATATGAACGACAACCCGACCGACGACTCGATGGCGAAATATCTCCACGGACAGGAGCGCCTCGAAAATGTGACCCCGACCGAGTTTTTCTCTCCTTACATTTCGATGCTCAAGGCTGGCTACGGTTCTCTCTGCTACCAGGGAGTCTGGAGTATCTACGACCTCGAACTTGTCAACTACAACCTTGCGCACGCTCCGGATGGAGGGCTCAAGATTCAGCCGGTGACGAAAAATCACGGCAAAGAATACTACGGAGTGGTGTTCAAACGCCCTTGGATGACAACCCAGAAGGGACAGTATAAGGGCTATCCGTTCAGGACCTTCTCAAACGGGGCTTTTGTGGGCGGATATAGCGATCACTACCCTACTTATATTGTTATTGGGAAATAACGACATCGCCATCCAAGTATGGGATGCAAAAATTGATATAAACTAATAATAAGATATGATGAAAAAAATTCTTGCGGCATTCGCGGCGCTGCTCTGCTCGCTCTCCGTTTTCGCCCAGACAGGCGGACTTGGTGGAGTGAAGGGAACAGTTGTCAACCGCGCCGGACGTGTTCCGATTACAAATGCCCACATCACCATCGTGAAAGATGCCGTTGCCGTTGTCGATGACTTCTCGCGCGCAGACGGTTCATTCATTTTCGAAGGCCTCGAAGACGGAAACTATCTGATGACCGTTTCCGCAGAAGGGTTCATTTCTTCACGCATCAACCTCACTGTCGAGGGATATGTGAAAGACCTTATTTTTGTCTCACTTGTTGCAGAACAGAGAGTTGCGGAAGTTGATGACTCCAATTTCGCCGAATTTGATATGGAAGACTCGGGATATACCGATGCTCCCGCAATCCTTTTCGGCGCCAACGACCCCTACAATAACATCGTGGGATATGGATTCAGCGACGTACGTTTCAAGAATAGGGGATATGCCAATGAGACCCAGGATGTGCTTCTCGCCGGAGTGAGGATGAACGATGCTGTGACGGGTTATTCGCCTTTCTCACTCTGGAGCGGACTCAACGAAGCTATGAGGGCAAAGGAAAGCACCATCGGAACTGAGACTTCCGACTATAGCCTCGGTGGTTACAACGGTGTCACCAACATCCTCGCAAACCCTGCATCTGTGCGTCCGGGATGGCGTTTCAGCCTCCTGAGCAACTCGGCTCTCTATCGTCTTCGTTTTATGGCGAACTACGCTTCCGGCGAGCTTGACAACGGATGGTCATTTGCTGCCAATGTTTCCGCACGTCTTGGAGGTAACGACTGGGTGAAGGGTGTCTACTACCGTTCATTCGCCTACTACTTCGGTGCGGAGAAGAAATTCAACGACGAACACCGTCTTGCATTCATGGCATTCGCAACTCCGGGTTCAAGAGGTGCACAGAATGCTTCCACACAGGAAGTTTATGATATGATGAAGAAAAATGGCGAGTTCAGCTACAATATGTACAACTCCAACTGGGGTTATCAGAACGGCAAGGTCCGTAACTCCCGTGTACGCAGCACCCACGAGCCTGTGTTCATCCTCAAATACACCGCAAACCCTCTTGAGAACCTTGAGGCCGGCGTGACTCTCCTCTACAGGACCGGAAAGAACGGATATTCTGCCCTTGACTGGTACGACTCCGCAGACCCGCGTCCGGACTACTACCGCAACCTCCCGAGCTACTTCTATATGGAAGACAGCAACTGGGGACGCTACAATATGGACAAGTATGAGTACGCCCGAGAGGCTTGGCGCACTGATGTGAACACTCAGCACCTCGACTGGGACCGTCTCTACAACATCAACTACAACGCCGCCGACGGCCGCTCAAAGTATGTCCAGGAAGAGCGCCGCGTCGACCAGCACGACTTCAACTTGGCTGCAAATGTGAAATGGAGCGCCAACAGTTGGTTCACTCTCAACGGAGGTCTCAACGCGAAAATCAACCGTTCCGAGTACTACAAGAAAATCAAGGACCTTCTCGGAGGTGAGTACTATCTCAACACCGACAACTTCGCGGAGCGCGATTTTGCATTCTCTGAAGCGATGATTCAGAACGATCTCGACTGGTGGATTGCAAACGGCGAGGCAAAACAGATCGGAAAGGGTGGAAGATACGGCTACGACTACTACGCACAGGTGCGCAACGGCAATCTCTGGGCTGACGGACGTTTCGACCTCGGAAACTTCAAGGCAAATGTCGGTGCGAAACTCGGATTCTCCTCATTCTGGAGAGAGGGTCTGGTGCGCAAGGGCCTTTTTGCAGGTCTCGACACAGAGCAGTCGCTCCCTACGGCTTGGGATGGCGGGTCAAATGCAATCCGCAATGAGTTCAACGAAATCATCGTCAAGGATATCAACGGCAACCCGTTGAAACTCACCACCTATGACCCGATTACCGAAGAGGTCATCACATCGAAGGGCAAGTCAAAGGTTTCCACATTCCTCACCTATTCCGTGAAGGCTCACGCTGAGTATATTCTCACCGGAGGACACCGTTTCTTCGCAAATGTCGGCTTCTTCAACGATGCTCCGACTTTCAACCAGTCCTTCCTTTCTCCGAGAACACGTAACTCTCTGATTCCTAATCTCACCACCACCAAGACCGTCTCTGCCGACATCAACTACCAGTTGAGCAACAACGGCTACGACCTTCGTCTTACCGGATTTGTGACTCAGATTATGGACCAGTCAGTGATGAAGTCTTTCTACGACGACTCACAGCACTCCTTCACCAACTTTGCGATGACAGGCATCGACCAGCGTCATCTCGGACTTGAACTCGGATTCAAACTTCCGTTGGGAGTGACCGGACTCAACCTTCAGGGTGCTCTGAGCTGGGGCCAATACATCTACACCTCCACTCCGACAATGTATCAGACAGTGGACAACAGCTCTGAAATCGTGGCAGATTCCTACGGCAAGCCTATAACCTACTGGGCAAGCAGCCCTGTCTACAAGCTTAGGGCAGATGCCGAGATTCCTGCGAACTCCACAATCATCCCTAATGATTGTTTCGAAGTTGACGAGGACGGCAACTATGTGGTAGAGAAGATTCAGAAACACCACGTTCCTTCGACACCGCAGCTCGCTGCAAACCTCGCTCTCAACTACAGGACCCGTTCATACTGGTTCTTCACTCTCGGAGCCAATGTCTATGCGAACTCCTATCTTGATATGAACCCGCTCTACAGGACAATCAAGGCGGCAGCCGGTCCTAACAACAAACTCTACGACGATATGGTTGCAGAGCACGCTAAGAGCTGGATTCTCAACAGTGAGTACACTGACGCCGGACTCACTCCGGGCGAAATCAACTATATGACCGCGCAGGAGAAGTTCAAGCCGGCAGTGGTGATGAACCTCAGCGTCGGAAAGTCCTGGTATATCCGCAGAACCTACAACTTCGGTTTCTCTCTTGAGGCGAAGAACCTCTTGAACAACAGGGATATAAGGACCGGCGGTTATGAGCAGACACGTCTCATAAAGAGCGCGGACTACAAGAACTACTATAAGTTCGACTCCAAGTATTTCTATATGCAGGGAGTGAACTATATGTTGAACCTTTATTTCAGATTCTAAGGAGGACTCACAATGAAAAGGATAATTATTGCACTTGCGGCAGCGGCCGCTCTCCTTACCTCCTGCGAGGAATTTCAGCCGGTCTTCACCGGAAAATATGATAATCCGGAGGCGTATGCTCCGTTTGACCCGGAGGAAAGCGTCACCGGAACCGTTCTCACGATAAAGGAACTTTCACAGAGATTCATCTCCAAGGCATCCGAGGCCGGAGCTTCAGAGCAGCTAAAAACCTGGTGTTGGGAGGTTTCCGAGGATCTCTGGATTAAGGGACGCATCACCACTTCCGACCGTTCCGGCAACTTTTACAAATCTTTTTACATTCAGGACGATGCCAATGGTCCTGGAATAGAAATCAAGGTAGGACGCACCAGTCTCCACAACGACTACAAGGTCGGTCAGATGGTCTACGTCTCCCTTGACGGTCTTTCTGTAGGAGAATACGGCTTCAAGAGTGGAAGCTATGGCGGACAGGGAACCATCCAGATTGGATTGAAGGATCCTCAGCAGATCAAGTACTCTACTTCATACATCGAGGACCAGTACATAATTGACCGGCACGTGTTCCGCTGCGATGTCAATGACCTTCAGCCAATCGCTCCGAGGAAGATTTCAGCCCTTCCTGGCAAGAATGACTGTCAGGCCACATCTGACGCTGTAGGAGCACTTGTCACAATATCTGGACTTAAGTATGCAGATGAGGCATTCACGCTTGTCTATCTTAACGGAAACGAGGCGAACGACAAGTCTGAGAACCGCATATTCCTCACCAAGGATAATGCTGACAAGGCAAAGGCACCCGGCAACTGGGGTGTGACAACTTGGGCGATGTCCAAGAGCAAATTCCTCGAATATCTCAACTCCGGCATTTGGGACAAGGCTCACGTGGGCGGCGGCGCCGACAATTACGGCGAACTCAGTAAGCCTGAAATCAAGAGCCAGCTCCAGAGCAACGCCAACGCCTACTCCGTGAGCCAGTACTTCACCGGAGCCGGCGGAACTGTTCAGATTCGCACGAGCGGCTATTCAAAATTCGCTGACCTGCAAATCGCACCGGAGGTTCTCAAGGGCAGCAAAACAATCACCGTCACCGGCATCCTGACGATGTATCAGGGCGGCGTGCAGCTCATTCTCCGCGACCAAGACGACGTGGTTATCGAGTAATCCCACGCCACAAGCATATTTTCGGACCGGACCTTCCGCAAGGTTTCCGGTCCGATTTGTTTTATTCCCCACCATTTTCTATCTTTGCATATAAGAGATATGATGATGTGCGTTAAGGCGAGAAAGTGGCAATAAGAGATATTATATTATGATTTATACCTTGTATTCTGAACCTATTGATTCGGCGATGTCTTTCATTGCTGATTCATTCAGGGCGCGTCGTTTGGAAAAAAGACTTTCCCGGAAGGCGGTGTCGGAACAATCCGGAGTTCCCGTTCCGACAATCGCCCGCTTTGAGACGGAGCATAAGATATCTTTGGAGTCATACGCGGCTCTCTGCAAGGCTCTCGGTTATCTTCAGAACTTGAAGGAAGTGACAGCGGAACCCAAATATTCCACAATGTCCGAATTGGAAGAGATAAAAAACAACCGCAACAGAAAAAGAGGCACAACAAAATGAAAATTACAGACAAACTTGATGTCCTTTACCACGACAGACTTGTAGGACGTCTTTCGATGAATCCCTCTGGTGATTGCTGTGTCTTTCAGTATGACAGCGCTTGGCTTCGCGATGGCTTTTCCATATCTCCGGTTTATCTTCCCCTACGTGACGAACTTTTCATTGCGGAACAGACTCCGTTTGCAGGGAATTTCGGCATTTTCGACGACAGTATTCCCGATGGTTATGGACGCTATCTTATACATAAGATATTGAAACGTAAGGGTATAGATTCACTAAAGATCTCTCCGGTACAGTATCTCAGTATAGTTGGAAATTCGGGGATGGGAGCACTGTGCTATGTCCCGGAGTCGTTCATAGGAGAGGACAAATCGCTTCCGCAGCTTGATGAACTTCAGAGAATGGCCCTCGAGCTCCTCTCAGAGAAATCCGATGCGGATGCCGAACTGCTGTATTTCAATAGCGGAAATTCTGGCGGATGTCGTCCTAAATGTCTTATGAAGGATGATGAAGGTGAGTGGCTTGTGAAATTCAGGAATATCTCCGATCCCGAGGATATGGGGCAAATGGAGTTTCTCTACAATCAGGCTGCGCGGCAGGCTGGGATAGACGTTCCGGATTTCAAGTTGATTGACGGGCGTTATTTCGCATCCCGTCGTTTCGATATAGAGAATGGTGAACGTCTCCACATTGCGACCTCCGGTGCACTGTTGAATGAATCCATTCATTTCCCGAAACTTGACTATACGAATCTGCTTCACCTTACCGGTTATCTAACCCAGGATTCCGCCCAAGTGGAAGAGATGTTCCGCCGTATGGTTTTCAATGTTTTTTTTCAAAATAAGGACGATCACGCCAAGAACTTTG
Organism: uncultured Bacteroidales bacterium; assembly: GCA_900545245.1. Taxonomy (GTDB): domain Bacteria; phylum Bacteroidota; class Bacteroidia; order Bacteroidales; family UBA932; genus Cryptobacteroides. Next base: position 71,203 of record UQYV01000008.1, on the reverse strand, counting down.
CTTATATTTGTCGTGAAGGGCGTTGGGAACTTGCGCCGGCTTATGATCTGACGCGCTGTGAATCAGGCTACAACGGTGAACACGCAACTTCTGTGAACGGGATTGGGAATCCGACGGAAGAGGATATGATTGCAGTGGGTACGGAAATTCGTATTTCCCGGAAGCGTTGCCTTGAAATAATTGCCGGAATGCGTGAGGTCGTGAAAAAATATTCTATTATGTAAAAATGAAAATCGAAAAAATATATATCGTATGAAAAAGACAATCGTTATTATGGCAACAGCATTGGCATTGGTCGGATGCCGCGAAAATCCGTTCTTCGCAGAATGGGACACTCCTTACGGGATTCCGCCGTTCGAGAAAATCAAGGTGGGGGATTATATCCCTGCGGTCGAAGAGGGAATACGTCAGCAGAATGAGGAAATTTCCGCAATCGTGAATTGTGCCGAGGCGCCGACTTTTGAGAATACCGTCGCAGCTTTGGACCTCTCGGGCGGGCTGCTGGAGAAAGTGGAGGGCGTGCTCTTCAATCTTTCGGAAACCGACGGAACTCCTGAACTTCAGACTGTTGTGGAAAAAGTCATCCCTATGGTTTCGCAGCATTCGAGCAATATCTATCTTAACTCCTCGCTTTTCGAAAGGGTGCAGAAGGTCTATGCCGACTCCGAATTTGCCCGTGAAAGCGGATGTGAGGACTGTGGCGTGGCTCTGGGTCGTGAGCAGCAGATGCTCCTTGACAAGGTCTATCGCGCCTTTGTCGCAAATGGCGTGGCTCTTGACTCGTTGAAGCAAGACAGGATGAGGCAAATCAATTCATCTCTCGCTTCTCTGGAGCAAACTTTCGGAACCAATCTTCTTGCCGAAAATAATGCCTTCGCTGCGGAATTCGGCATCAGTGTTTCCCAATATGCCGCGACTATGGGAAGTTGCTCCAATCGTGAACTTCGTGAAAAGATGTTCCGTGCCTACTCCAAACGTGGAGCGAATGGGGGAGCGACAGACAACAGGGAAATCATTATGAAAATCCTCAGTCTCCGTCAGGAAAAGGCTCGTCTTCTGGGTTATGACACACCTGCCGCATTCATCCTTTCGGACAAAATGGCGGGAACTCCCGAGGCTGTGGACAGTTTTCTTAAGACAATCATAACTCCTGCGATTGCGAAAGCTCGTGAGGAACTTGTTGATTTGCAGGCTGCTATGGATAAGGACATCGCCGACGGTCTGCTTCCTGAGGGGAGCCGGGTGCAGCCTTGGGACTGGGCTTATTATTCAGAGCGGGTGCGTAAAGACAAATACGACCTTGACGAAGCTCAGACCCGTCCATATTTCAAGATGGAGAATGTCCGTGCGGGCGTTTTCGCGACAGCCTCCAAACTCTACGGCATTAGCATTAAACCTGTTGAAGGCGCGCCGAAATATCACCCTGATGTGGAGGTGTTCCGCGTTTCTGACGCCACCGACGGGAGTCTTTTGGGAATACTCACCACCGACTACTATCCTCGCGGAACAAAACGCGGCGGAGCGTGGATGAACAACATCCGCAATCAGTGGGTTGCAGCAGACGGGACAGAAATCCGTCCGATTATCGTGAATGTGGGCAATTTCACCAAACCGACAGCCGACAAACCGTCACTGCTGAGCATTGACGAAGTGGGAACGATGTTCCACGAATTCGGTCACGCGCTCCACGGTCTTCTCACCAAATGCCACTATAAGGGCGTCAGCGGCACATCCGTCGCACGCGACTTTGTGGAACTTCCGTCTCAGATTAATGAAAACTGGGCGTTTCAGCCTGAGGTTCTCTCCACCTACGCCTTCCATTACGAGAGCGGTGAGGTGATTCCTGAGTCTCTTGTAAAGAAAATTGTAGCAGCAGGAACTTTCAACCAGGGATTTATGACCACGGAGCTTGCGGCCGCATCGATTCTGGATATGAAATGGCACGAGCTTGCCTCTGTCAGCGTCCCGGCCGGCTCTCCGCTCGCATCTGAGACCGACTGTCCGGACGGGGACGGCAAACTCATCGACATTGAGAAGTTTGAAGCCCAAGCACGCGCACAGATGGGTCTTATCGACGAAATCATCCCGCGCTACCGCACATCCTACTTCAACCACATTTTCAACAGCGGCTACAGTGCCGGCTACTACAGCTACCTCTGGGCTGAGGTTCTCGACAAGGACGCCTTCGAGCTTTTCCGCCAACGCGGCATTTTCGATCCCGCAACCGCAGCCTCCTTCAAGCACAACATCCTTGAAGCCGGCGGCAGCGAGCAACCGATGGTGCTCTACGAGCGCTTCCGCGGGGCCGCTCCTGATCCGCAGTGGCTATTAAAAGCCCGAGGCCTGAAATAACGGGAGGGGCGAAGAAAAAGCGGTCTGCCGCGTTGCTCGGCTTGCCAAAATCCTCACAACCGAAAGGTTGCTACGGTATTTGGCTTCGCCGAGCGCCTTGCATCCCATCTTTTTCTTCATCCCCTCCTCTCAGCGATTTAACTTTAGGCGGTCCGCTTCGTTGGACGGTTTGATGAAATCCTCACCCTTTATTTGGATTTAAATATCAGCGGGGGATTTTAAGAAATCTTTGATATGGATACATTTAATTCCATCGTACACGCCGTGTGTGGCTATGTCGTCCATGCAGACTACTATCTTCTGGAAATTATCCTTGATCTTGAGTAAATTGCCGAACTCGCGTTCAATGGTTTCATCGCTTTGCAGCAGGTAGCAGACTTGAATATAAGCCCGCTGCCCGTCTCTCTCAGCGACAAAATCTATTTCCGCGTTTTGCAGCTGTCCGACAAAGACTTTGTAACCATATTTCTTGAGATGAAGATAAACTGCATTTTCCAGAATCTTTTCAATATCTCTGCGGAGATTTACTCCGGCAATAGAATTTCGGAGTCCGATGTCTTCGAAATAGTATTTCTCATTTGTCTCGAATATCTTTCGTCCGTGAATATCGTAGCGCTTCACTTGGTTGATTATGTAAGCATTTGACAGTAAACCGAGATAATTTGAAACAAGTGTAGGCGAGATAGTCATTCCTTGCGACCGCATAAATTTGCAGATGCTGTTGGCGGAGATGTTCTTTCCTATATTGTCACTTACGAAATGTGCGATATCTTCCAGAAAACGTACATTACGTATATTCTCCCGCGAAATGATGTCCTTCATCATCACTGTGTTATAGACATCTCCGAGATAGTCGAGAATCATTTGCCGATTGTCAAGTCCAATATGCGAGAGTTGCGGCAATCCTCCGAATGTGAAGTATTTCAATAGGGAGTCCCTATCGTCTTGAAGTCTGTGAAATTCAAGAAATTCAGTATAATCGAGACTTTGGATATGTATCTCTATATATCTTCCCGAAAGATATGTTGCAAGCTCACCGGACAGCATCGTTGCATTGCTGCCGGTAATAATGATGTCACAAGTTTGCTTTGCCTGATAGTTTCGTAGCGAGTTCTCAAAGCCTTGAATGTCTTGAACCTCATCAATAAACAGGAAATTTTTCTTGTCTTTTTGTAACAGATTGTCAACGTATCTGTTAAGTTCCATGTCTGTGTTTATGCCGCGGAACTCGGCGTATTCCTTATTTATATATATGGTGTTGGCATCCTCATTCTCTTTTTTGATTCTGCTGCTGACACTCTGTAATATGCAACTTTTACCCACTCGTCTTTGTCCGGTGAGCACCACTATAAGTCCTTTGCCCAAATACCTTTGGACTTTTTCAATATAATACTCTCTGTTGAATAAGTTCATATATAAATGAAATTTCTGCAAAGATACGATAGTTTTTCACATATACAAGAAATGAATAAGAAATCTGAGTAGTTTTTAACTTATACATTAAAAATATTTATACTCTCAAAAAATGCCCGCTGCGCCAATTCAATGACACAGCGGGCAAATTAGCTTAATAGACATCTGAGAGTGCGGTTATATAAAAAGATGGGATGCAAGGCGGACGGTGAAGATAAAACCGCAGCAACCTTTCGGTTGTGAGGATTTTATCTTCACCGTTCAACGCAGCAGACCGCTTTTTATATAAGCGCACACCCGGTCATAGCCTTTGGTTGTGAAATACCCATCAACTTCAAAATAGTAGGAGCAACATCCGCAAGGCGTCCGTCCTTCACGGTCTTCACCTCCTCCCCGGCGTTAATCACGATGAACTGCACGGTGTTGAGGGAGTGTGCCGTATTAGGCGTGCCGTCGGAATTGACAGCGTGGTCTGCATTTCCGTGGTCAGCAGTGAGAAGCACAGCATAATCCTGAGCCACAGCGGCTTCCACAACCCTCTTCACACACTGGTCAATCTTCGCCACCGCACGGCAGATGGATGTAAATACGCCCGTATGGCCCACCATATCTCCGTTGGCGAAATTGAGGATAATCATATCCTCCTTTCCCTCGTTGATTGCCTCCACAAGCTTGTCAGTCACCTCCACGGCACTCATTTCCGGCAGCAGGTCGTAGGTCGGAACCTTCGGTGAATTCACCAGGATGCGGTCCTCATTCTCAAACTGCGCCTCCCTTCCTCCGTTGAAGAAGAAAGTCACGTGGGCATATTTTTCGGTCTCCGCAATGCGAAGCTGCCTCTTTCCGGCCTTTGCAACCGTCTCTCCGAGCGTGTCGAGCACATTTTCCTTAGGGAAGAGGATGTGGACTCCGGTGAATGAAGAGTCGTATGGAGTCATACAGCAGTAGTAGAGCGGAAGTTTGTGCATTCCCTGCTCCGGCATATCGGTCTGAGTGAGGACAGCGGTGATTTCCCTTGCGCGGTCGTTGCGGAAGTTGAAGAAAATCACTGCGTCACCCTCTTCCACCTTTCCGAGAGCCTCTCCGGCAGCGTCAGTGATGACAGTCGGCTTGATGAACTCGTCGGTAATCTCCGCATTGTAGGACTCTTCGATGGCAGCGGTTGCTGAAGTCGCCTTCACACCCTCGCCGTTCACGAGCATATCATAAGCCGCCTTCACTCTGTCCCATCTCTTGTCGCGGTCCATCGCATAGAACCTTCCGCAAACAGATGCCACCTTTCCGCAGCTCCCGGCCATCTCTGCCTCAAGCTCCTCCACAAAGCCTTTTCCGCTGTGAGGATCGCAGTCACGTCCGTCCATAAAGCAATGTACGAAAACATCCTTCAACCCATATTCCTTTGCAACAGAGAGGAACTCATAGACGTGCTCCTGCGAAGAATGCACTCCGCCCTTTGACATAAGTCCCATAAAATGGAGTTTCTTTCCGCTTGCGGCAACATAATCGTAAGCCGCCTTAATCTCCGGATTCTCAAGCAGTTTGTGTTCCCTGCACGCCATATTGATTTTCACAAGGTCCTGATAGACGACCCTTCCGGCACCGAGGTTCAAATGTCCCACCTCAGAATTTCCCATCTGTCCCTCAGGAAGTCCCACAGCCTCGCCGCAGGCCTGAAGATGAGAATGTGGATATTTCGCGCGGAGCGAATCGATGTACGGTGCCCCTTGAGTGTAGATTGCGTTTGTCCAGTCATGCTTGCCCTCGCCCCAACCGTCGAGGATCATAAGAAGTACTTTTTTACTCATATTGTTTGTTTTTTTGTCGTTTCGAATGAATTTTACCGCCATTTTCAGCGAAGTGACGAATCTTTGTGCACATAAATATGCCCAAGTGTTTTTATTTTAACTAAATTTGTGCCGCAAAGATAATAAAATATGTCAAGGAAAAGAAAGTTCGGTGCGCGGAAGGTCCGCGAAAAGAGGCAGATTCCCGTGCTTGAGGGAACAGTGCAGATGACGAGGGAAGGATATGCCTTCATAATTGTTGACGGTGAAGAAGATGACGTCTATGTGAGGGCGTCGAAAATTGGCGGCGCGCTCCACGGAGACCGGGTGAGGGTTGCAGTGACCCGCGAGAAGACGGAAAAGTCGAGAAGAGAGGGATATGTGGTCGAAATCGTCGAGAGGTCGAAGCGCCCGTTCATCGGAATACTCCATATCTTCGACGGACAGGCGTGGGTGCTCATGCAGAGCAGGAATATGCCGTACGACATCATCGTCTCCGACCTTGACAAGCATCCGGACGCTGAGACGGGAATGAAAGTTGCCGCCGTCGTTGACTTTTGGAAAAAAGGGGATACCTGCCCGACAGGACATATTGTCGACGTGCTCGGAATGCCTGGCGAGAACGAGACGGAGATGCATGCGATTCTTTCCGAGTTCGGCCTGCCGTACAGGTTCGAACCTGAGGTGGAGAATGCCGCGGACAAGATTTTCGAGAAGATTCCTGCAGGGGAGTACAAGATTCGCCGCGACTTCACAAAGACGCTGACCTTCACCATCGACCCCTCCGACGCGAAGGACTTTGATGATGCTCTGTCGTTCAAGAAACTGGACAACGGAAATTACGAGGTCGGCATCCACATCGCCGATGTCTCCTACTATGTGCAGCCCGGCTCCGTCGTTGATGAGGAGGCGCGCGCAAGGGGAACGTCGGTCTACCTTGTCGACAGGACCGTGCCGATGCTTCCGGAGAAGCTCTGCAACAAACTCTGCTCTCTCCGTCCGCACGAGCGCAAGCTCACTTTCTCTGCCGTGTTCGAAATAACCCCTCTCGCAAGGGTGGTCACGAGGTGGTTCGGCCGCACGATAATCGATTCCGACTACCGTTTCGCCTACGAGGGTGCCCAGGAAATCATCGAGGCGGGAAAGGTCATCAAAGGCTACGAGACTTCGGTTGACGGCACAACGACCGTCGTTCCGGAGGAAGTGCAGGAGGCTGTGCTCATTCTCAATAAACTGGCTCTGAAGTTCCGCAAAAAGCGTTTCGCTTCAGGGGCAATCAGTTTCGAACGCCCGGAGATGAAGGTCGATGTCGATGAACTCGGTCGTCCGATTGGCGTTCACCAAAAGATTTCAAAGGAGGCAAACTGGCTCATCGAGGAGTTTATGCTGCTTGCCAACCGTTGTGTGGCGGAATTTGTTGCTACGGGTGCAAATCTCGACAAGGATGGTTATGCGGTCACCGGAAAGGCTCCGGCAAAGGGTTGGAAGGAAGAAAAGACCTTTGTCTATCGTGTACACGACGAGCCTGACATGGCAAAAATTGACAATCTGCGCGGATTTGTGGGCAATTTCGGCTACACTCTCGGCAAGGTTGCCAACGGCAAGGAGTTCTCCCGCGAGCTGAACGGTCTCTTCAACTCGGCGAAGGATAAGCCGGAGTTCAATGCTATCGAGCTTCTTTCGCTCCGCACGATGGCGAAGGCACGCTACGACGTCAACAACATCGGTCACTACGGCCTCGCGTTCACCTATTACACCCATTTCACCTCGCCTATACGCCGCTACCCGGACATGATGGTTCACCGCCTTCTCGCTTCCTATCTCGCCGGAGGAAAGAGTGCCGACCGCGAGACTTACGAGGCCGCCTGCAAGTACGCTTCCCAGCGTGAGGTGGTCGCCGCCGAGGCCGAGCGCGCGAGCGTCAAGTACAAGCTTGTTGAGTTCATGCAGGACAAGGTAGGCAACGAGTTCGACGGTCACATCTCCGGTCTCACAGAGTGGGGAATGTATGTTGAGATTGAGCCGACGAAGATTGAGGGAATGGTCGCCCTGCGCGACATTCGCTCGGACTTTTTCCAGTTCGACGACGAGCATTACACGCTTGTCGGTCGCCGCACCCATAAGGTCTACAACCTCGGCGACCCTGTCCGCATCCGCGTGAAGAAGGCCAACCAGGAACAATGCCTGCTCGACTACGAGCTTGTTGAGCCGGACGCACCGGAACGCGCCCCACGCGAGGAGCGGGGTGAGGGTTCACGTAACGAGGGCGGAAGGCGTGGAGGACGTCGCTCAGAACACTCGGTATATACCGACAAGCAGCGCCGCGGGGACCGTTCGGGCAGCAAATCCGGCAAAGGAAAGCCTTCAAAGAAACGCTCCGAGCGACCTTCTGCAGGCAAGACGGCCAAGCCGTCCCGTAAGCCGAAGAATTAGCTTCTTTTGCGAGTCAGTATTTCGGCTCTGGTGAACAAAAGGCGTAGCCGAGGTAGGCTCCGAAGCTAATATTCTCCTTTCCTGCACCGCTCCGCATTGCTGCTCTCTTTTGAAACTGCCGATTGGCGCAGTGCATTTATCTGAGCCAACTTCTGCTCCCGCGAGTATGGATGCAATGACATGATTTGTACCTCCCTCATCGCAGCCATGCTGCTCCGCCGGTGAAAATCGTTTATAAACAAGCCGTCCTGAAATGAATTGTTCTGCATATTCATCTAGTTTTGTAAGTCCTTCGTCAGAGAAACCATTGTCAATAATTTCTCGTATTGAAAGCCAGAATTCATTATTTGTCATATCACGTACACATTCAATGACAAATATACTAACTTTCGAAAAACTATGCGATATGCTGTCTTTTAGTTTATTAACCTCGGATATTATATCACATAGCCGATGGCATATTCTTGCGGATATATAACTTTATATGAGCCAGAAGTAAGTATGTTCTTGTCTGTCACGCAGATTTGCCATGCTGGAAACATCTCCATGAAGGCTCTATGGCCTTGCTCAAAGACAATCTTCTGCGCGACAGAGTTACCGAATGAATTGATGCCACAGGCTCTTATTGCCTTATATGTGTAGTCATTCTCACTTTTCAGATACTCTATCGCGAATGGAACAGTTATCTCTATTCCGTAGATTGACATTAGGCCCTTGCAAATGTCTCGGAACTCTCGTATGTGCTCTGGATTGTCTATCAGATCATACACATCAGCTTCGGCAAGTTCGCTTGTGGCAGAACAAACCATGTAACCCCCCTTGTAGTGTGTCTTTCCCCAATGGTGTGCGAGTTCCACGAACGAATCCCAGAAATAATAACCATGACCAAGCCATGCACTGTTGTCAGTGCATTTTATAGGACCGTTACTTTCAATCTTGTCGGGATCTCCCGTGTCCCGGACTGCTTGATATAAAGTGCGCATTACAGGTCGTTATTTGACTTTTGTCTGTGCCATAAGCTTTTCTTCAAGCGAAGTCAGATTCAGTGTCGGGATTATAATCGGAGGAAACAGGTTTGCCTGCAATGTGACTGTGTTTACGAAAGCTCTCACATAAGGGAAGAGTATGGCAATGCTGTTTGCGTAGAACATTCGTGGAAATTCATCGAACGGGATTGGCTTCTGAAACTTGTAGTCTGCAACGCAGCGGACTGACACAATCCTGTGTGTTTCCTGAAAGGCTTCGAAAGTGAAAGTAAGATTAAAGACTCCCGTCTCCGGATAGTATATGCCGGACGGGTCGATGTTTAATGCAAGCTGTGAACCAGCTTGCAGATGTTCCAAGTCTATGTTCACTTTGTCGAAGATGTACTTCTGTAGCGAGAATGAGGCGTTAGTCATGTCTTGTGGATATTATATAAATGAAAAATCCAGAGTGTACTCTGGATTCGCTTCTATTGTATTTTCTGTCAGTTCAAGTTCTATAGGTGGAAGAGTCTCCAGATAATCAACGACAAGCGGGCCAACGGACAGGAACTTTGAAAGTTCCTTGTACTTGGCGTCGAGTTGTTCCTGCGTCGCTGTCTGCAAGAATGCATTAAGTTTATCTAACATAACTCCCATGTCTGTCTTTTTTCGGGTGTCAGTACATCCATTGTCAAATATGAATGTGCTCTACCAAGAGCATAATCACGGCACAAAGTTATATAAAACTTTTCTGAGATAAAAGAAAAATAGTTAGAAATAATTTATTGAAAATTAGTTCCATAAGTGTATCTTGTGTAAGAACAATACAAGAAACAAATATGTTTGTTATTCGTATTGAAAAATGTGTCTGCTCACTTTATCATCTGCATAAAAATTGCTATTTGATAAGTGAGTCTGAATGATTATTTTTGCAAAAATTAAACGAAAGCGATATGGCATACATGGCATTGGACATAGCGAGGAAGATTATATTCAAGGCACAGAATGACGAGCCTAATGGAGGTGACAGGATGACTAACCTCAAGTTGCAGAAACTTCTGTATTACCAACAGGGTTATCATCTGGCTTTCTTCGGAACTCCGCTTTTCGATGACGACATAGAGGCCTGGATGTACGGACCTGTGGTTCCTTCTGTGTATAAGGTATATTCTCAGTATGTTGCTTCGACACTTCCAGAGGTCGATGATGTCATATATCTTACAGATGACGAGGAGGAACTTTTCAACAAGGTTTATGATGCCTACAGAGAGTTCTCGGCTATAGGTCTTATGAATCGAACGCACTCTGAACGACCTTGGGTGAAGGCTGTCCCGCATGACCGCGGTACAATAATTCCTTTGGAAAGTATGCAATCGTATTTTCGTACTCAGATACAATAAGATGGCAAGAGACTTTTCATTCAAGGGAAACAAGCCGTCAGCATTTAATATTGTAAAGGAATCCGAGAAGATAGCTTTCAGTTTTGCCGAATTGCGTTCATTCAGCTATATTGACAATAAGCATGATTCGAAGTTTTTTATTTCTTTTTTGGATAGATTGAAGAAATTAAGTTCAGTTGACTGGAATACTATAAATACGTCTGCTCGCCATTCCTTCGGACTTGAAAAGATAGACACGAAGTGTCTTACTTCTGCTGCAAGAAATCATGTCCCTGAAGGTATGGATAGCCTTTTGGTTTTTCGTGCAACCGGCAATAATCACGCTTTTCTTGGCTACAGGGACGGAAACACATTTCAGATTGTGTTCATAGAATATAATTTCTGTGATGTCTATGAGCATTGATACTGATATCATAAACATAGGAAGAAAAATGAAAGGAACCGACATTAACGCATTGACTACCGAACATTTGAAGTTTCTTGCCACAGGATTTGATGCACGACACATGACCTCTGCCACAAGAAGAAAATCTGAAAGTGACAGAAGGAAGTTCAACATGTATTATGACAAATGGAATCAGGAGACGATGTTCCTGTCATCCTCATCAGCCATTTTAGGCAACAGATATTTCAAGCTTATTGTTTCAATGGGAATGTCTGCCTTTCCGTTCATAGTAGAGAAATTAAGACAGGAGCCGTCTTTCCTTGTCTATGCCTTGGACAAGTTATTTCCTGGAACTGTTGATTATTCTGGGTGCAAGAATCCTACAGATGCGTGTAACAGATGGTTGGAGGTGTTGAAGAACTGTTAGATACGCAGGAGAACAGGAAGTGTGTGATTAGCGCTTTTTCGGGACTTGCCAATGACGTGAACTTCAAGATATTAAGTGAACGTACTACAAGATATAATTGCATAGCTTGGGCTATGGGGTTTGAGGACAGATGGGTTGAACCCCAAGAGCATCATGAATACTGGTGGCCAGATGGTGTTGAACGGAGTTTGTCACAGAGTGCATTGTGGTATCTGCATTTGAGGCTTTAGGTTTTGTTAAGGCATCTGATGATGCTGCGGAAGCAGGTTTCGATAAGGTAGTGCTGTATGGAAAAGACGGACAATGGACTCATGCTGCACGTATCATTGACTCAGGTATTTGTCACAGCAAGTTTGGCAGGGCGTGGGATTGTCGTCATTCAATGTATTCGATAGCCGGTGACTTGTACGGGCATCCGTACTGTTATATGAAAAAACCTGTATTCAAGCATTTTTACTGAAAGTTTATGCAATACGATTTTTAACTTAAATGTATCAGAATGAGAATATAAGGGCTGAAAAATGAAAATATAGTAGGCTTAAATAGAAAAAATTATGCTAAATATGGATAAGTTATTGAATGATAGTGGGGTAAAAATGAATAAAAGAGTGGGCTAAAAATATACGAAATTTTAACTAAATGTAAAGGTAGATAAAAAGTCCCGGAACTCAATCACATTACGAGTTCCGGGACTTTATTCAAAAAATGACCTGCATCATATTAATGTATGTCGGAGATTGTGAGCGTCCCGTCTCCAAATGAATATGGACCCCATACTGAATAGATATAGAATTTAATCGTCTTGTTCAATGTGTCAATCTCTCCCTCTCCATCCTCTATCTTACCATCGTAGGTGCCTAAAGTACCGTAAGTGAAGTTCTCGCATATCACCTGATCCGGGACAATCAGCGTGTAGTCAAGCGTGTTAATCCAGACTTTGATTCTGTCGCCGCCATACCAGATATCTCCGTCGAGCTGCAGTCCGATGAGTTTGTCCTCCGTGACTCCTGTCGGTATCCAGGCGGCATCCGGTTTTTCACTGATTTCCGTGATCGTCACCGGTGAGCTGCCTTCGTCATCGAGAGTTCCGGTACCGATGAAATCTGCCTTGTCGAATGGCGCGAATGCCGTGTATGCGATGCGGTAGGAATATGATGAACCGTCTTCCATCTTCCATCCGGAGAATGTCTTGTTGTTGAATCCGATGAGGGATGTCCATCCGCGGACCGTTGTTCCGCTCTTGAGCGTGTAGCTCGGAGTAAATTCAATTCTGTCCCCGACAGAAAGGTCTCCGCTAAGTCCGAGCTTTGCGCAGACATCGGAAATCTTCACCTTGAGCGTGCAAGGGAATTCAGTGACGACCTCGTCAAGATCTGCTGCGGTCTTTTCTCCATTATGTGTATATACTGCCGTGAGGAATGCCTTGTCGAGCATTGACCAGTCTCCCTGCTGCGATGGGATGTCAAGAATCACGTCGAACACGTCGCTCTTGTCCTGCTGCATCGCGGCAGCGGCTCCGAGCGGTTTGTGGATGTTGATCACCACTCCTTTCTCCACCCCGTCGAGGTCGTATGGCAGTTTCTGGCTGCAACCTGTCAGTGCTGCAACGAAAAACAATGCTGAAACTATCTTGTAATTTTTCATAATCTCAATTTTTGAATTTATTTAACATCCCAGAAAACAGTCTTTTCGCTGACTATTCTTCCGTTGTTCGTGAGGTTCGGATTTGTGGTTGTCTCGTTGTTCGGGTACCACATGATTCGAGGGTAGTCAAGAATCTTCACGAGATTGTATGATGTCAGTCCCTCCTCGGCAGCGACAGTCTGTTTATAAGGAGTCCATGCCATGTTGTTCTCGTCTCCCTTGAACAGGACAGGATATCCGGTACGACGGATGTCGTTATAGGCCTCGACGGGATTGAAGAAGTTTGCGATCCATTTTTCGGTCATTACGATCTCGAGTTTCTTGGCGTTGTCTGTGGCCGCATTGAATTTTTCTACAACTTTTGTCGCGAATTCGTCAGCAGTGCCCGCAGCTATGAGCGGCGCTGCCGCATCTGCTTTAGAGGTGACCGCGTTGACATGGTAGATTGATGACAGGATTCCTTCTTTCAGGAGTGTCGCTGCGTCTCCGGAAGTCTCGCCCGCGAGCACGAGCTCGGCTTTCATGAACGGTACGGAATAGGCCTGAAGAATCTTGTCAGGAGCCACTCCGCTTCCGGAAGATGCTCCGATTTTTCCACCCTTGCCGTCATCATACTTTCCTCCGACCGGATAGATTCCGAGTGTCGTCATCTTGCTTTCCTGTGTCAGGGATGAGAAACCTGAGTTGCTGCCGAGAATGATTGAGATGAAAGCTCCGTCCCTATAGTCGGTCCTGTTTTCCGCATCGCCGTCCGCGGTGCATTGATTATACCAATAGTAATTGGTTCTCGGATCCCTTATGCCACGGAGCGGGTTCGCCTTGAAATTGTAGGCTTTTCCTGCCATTGTCTCATAGAGCCAAGGGCTGATGAAAACACTTTTCTGACCGCCCTCGTATTCATCGACAAATCCCGTCTTTCTCTCGTCCATCGGAGCCTTTGTCGTGGAGTGCGGGAACTGGAGATCTTCACCGTCGCCGATAAAATTATTCTCTGCGAGCAATGCGGTGAGTTCAGACTTCCAACCCGTCACCTTGTCCTGTGCAAGCCTTGACTGAACGAGAAGCTTGAGCTTCAGCGTGTTGGCGGCCTTGATCCATTTATCCACATCGCCGCCGTAGAACAGGTCGTTTGATGCCGGCACGTTAGGATTGGCAGCCTCCTTATTCTTGAAATCCTCAATGGCTTTGTTGAGACCGGCAAGGAGGTCGTTATAGATTGATTCGCTGGAGTCGGTTTTCGGGGTCTCGATTCCGACCATGTTTGCCTCGCTGTAAGGAATGTCTCCCCAGAGATCGGTCATTGCCATATAGACATGAGCTCGCAGAACACGGCCTATGCCGGCGTAAACTGCATCCCCGTTGGCATCTCCATTGCTTATCAGAGCATCGCAGTTCTTGATTGCATACCTATATGCCTGAGACCATGTGTTAGTGAGCGTCGCATAAGTGGAAATGAGTGAATAATTGTCTATTTCCTTGCTGTAGGTGTGATGAACATAGGCCGAGAAATTGGAGTTCAGAAAATGTCCTTCCGCGAATGTCGCACTGACTTCGTATTCCGTCGCCGTCAACAGCTGTGAAATGTCAAGCGTAGTGACAGCATACGGGTCATTGTTGATGTTCAGGCTGCATCCTCCCAAAGCCGGGAAGAGCAGTGCCACCGCAATTATATTATATATCTTTTTCATACTTCAATAATCCTTTTTTAGAAAGTTAGCTTCAGATTGAATGCGATTCTCCTTGTCGAAGGCGCTGACGTGTAGTCGATTCCCTGAACATTTGTTTCTCCGTATGAGTTGGCTGTAGGGTCGTAGTTGGAATATTTAGGCACATTCGGGGCCCAAAACCAGAGGTTCCTTCCTACAACAGAAATCTCCGCACCGGAAATCTTTGCTTTCTTCAGCCACTTTGACGGGAACTTGTAGGCAAGCGACACTTCTCTGAGCCTGAGAACGGTGGCGTCATAGGTGGCAACCTCGTCGCAGGAGTTGATGGCGAATGTCGAATATGTTCCGTCTGAGAAATAAAGGTCTGACTCCGAGAGGGTCGTAGTGTTCCTGATCTTGTTTCCGTCAGCATCGAGTATCGGTGTGAGAGTCTTTGCGTCTCCATATACACCTGGAAGTATCCTTGAACCGAGACGGTCTTCAGTATCCTTCGTCACGCCTCGTCCGAGGAGGTCTGTAAGATAGGAGCTGTATACGCATCCTCCTTTCTGGAAATCCATCATCGCACTGATCGTGAATCCGTAGAATGAGAATGAATGAGTCATCGCAATCTTGTAGTCAGGGTTAGGGTCACCGATAATTCCGACCTCGGTATCGTTTATGTACATTCCTGTAGCAGGATCGACAAGAGGGTTGCCTTCTTCATCGCGCGCGAGCTTCGTGCCTTCGAGCACACCATAAGGCTGTCCGACGATAAGTGCCGGTCTCGGGGTTGTGAAGTCACCGCCGACATACATCTTGTCCAGACCGTCCGCGAGTGAAAGCACCTTTGACTTGTTTTGCGTGAATGTCGTATAGATGCTCCAGCTGAAATCCTTTGTCACAACAGGATAGAGGTCGAGTCCGAGCTCCCAGCCTCGGTTACGGATTGAACCGAAGTTCGTAACATAGCTGCTGTAGCCGGTTGAAGGTGCGGATGTCTTGGCTCCAATTTGGTTGTCAGACACCCTGTTGTACCAGGTTCCGTCAAATCCGATTCTTCCGTCAAAGAACTTGAGTTCCGCTCCGACCTCCACTTCGCTTGTGAATTCCGGCTTGAGGTTCGGGTCGAATGAGATTGTCGGAAGTTCCATAAGACCCTCTCCCATATACGGGCTTCCGACCGTGTATGTTCCGTTTACATAATATGGAGAGGCGTCGTTTCCGACTTTTGCCCAACTGGCTCTCACTTTTCCGAAATTGAAGATATCATTCTTGATATTGAAAGCTTCGCTGAAGATGAATGAACCGGAAACTGCAGGATAGAAGAAGCTTCTGTTGCTGACCGGGAGTGTTGAAGAAACGTCATTTCTTGCGGAAAGGTTGAGGAACGCCCACTCTTTCCAATCGAGCACGACATCCGCGAACACGCCCCATTTGCGTGACTTTGAATATGCCTCGGAAGCGGTCTGCTGTTTTGTGTTGTCAATGGCGAAGATGCCTTTGTTGACAATTTCCGTACCGGTGGAAGCCGCACTCTTGACAAGCTCCTGGTTGTAGTTGTGTCCCAGAGTGACTTTGAGTCCGAAGCCTCCGAACCGATGTCCGCCGGAGAGCAGGAGGGTCGATTCTATCTGGCTGTCCTCGTAGTTGCTCTTGCCGATGTATCCTTTTCCGGCATATCCGCGTGACCCTTTGTTGATAATAGTCTTTCTATTCTGGTCATAACCGTTATATCCTAAAGTGTAGTCAACGGACAGCCATTTCGTGATGTCGTATCCGATGTTGAAGTTGGCAACGGTTCTTTTCTGCTGTGTGTTTATCTTGTCGTTCTCCCAAGCCCAATAAGGATTGTTTGCCTGAGCTGAAAGTTGGAACAGCAGATTGCTTCCATCCTTCTTCTGATAAGGGAAATTCTGAATGTCCCAGCTCCTCGGCATAATGAATGCCCTTGCAAGAGACGACAGACCTCCGAGACTTGCAGAAGACTGGTTGCTGCCGTACATCGGACTCTGCTGGTCAGTGTAGGAGAATGAGACATTCCCGCCGAATCGGACACCGTTCTTAAGTTTCTGAGAACCGCCGACGCTGAACGAGTACCTGTCAAAGTCGGAACCTGGAATATAGCTATCTTGAGAAAGCCATGATCCGGTGACATTGAAGAATCCGTTTTCCCCGGTGCTTCTCACGTTCAGTGACATATCCCAAATTCCTCCTGTCCTGAAAAGATCCTTTACGTTGTTCTTGTAGGCTTTGTAAGGAATCTTGCCGCCGAGGTCGGGGTAGAGCTGAAGCGCCAAGTCTGGATATTCGGCGGCGATGGCCGCGTACATATCCATTGTTGCGCCTTCCGTAAATGCTGCTCCCCATGAGCCGTTGCTGCCGGAGAACATGAAGTTGTTGCCCTGTCCGTAGGTGTTTTGGTATTCAGGAAGCGACGCTATGGTCTCGATTGAATAAGAACCGTTGAAATTAATCTCGAAGTCTTTCTTCCCGCCGGTGTCCTTCGCTCCGGATTTAGTGGTTATGAGCACGACTCCATTGGCGGCTCTTGAGCCATAGAGCACAGAGGCAGCCGCGCCTTTGAGGACGCTCATGGACTCGATGTCATTAGGGTCGAGAGTTGATATTCCCGAACCGTATGCTCCGCCAAGTCCACTGGCGCGGTCGGTTGCTGATGTCCCGTCGTTGCTGTACGGAACGCCGTCGACCACATAGAGAGGCTGGTTGTTGCCGAGGAACGAGGAGTTTCCACGTATGGTGATTCTCGTCGCACCGCCGGCATCTCCGGACGGAGCGCTGACCTGCACGCCGGCAACCTTTCCGTCAAGTGCGCGGAGAAGGTCCGGCTCTGCCCTGCGTACGGTCTCGTCTGAATTTACTTTTGTCACAGAATATCCGAGAGATCTTTCTGAACGCTGGATTCCGACTGCTGTGACGACAACCTCGTCAAGGAAATGGGAGTCAGCGACGAGGGTGGCGTTAATTAGGCTTCTTCCGCTTACAGGAACTTCAAGAGTCTTGTAGCCAACAGAAGAAAAAACGATGGTTGCATTCTGTGCGGCTGTTATGGAATAATGTCCGTCAGTATCGGAGCTTACCCCATTGGTTGTGCCTTTAATGTGCACAGAAGCGAAAGGTACGGCCTCTCCGGAGGCTTCCGTCACTGTTCCGCTCACTTGAATGTTCTGGGCAAGAGCCGTTCCCGTGACCAGAATCATCAGAGCCGTGAAAAAAAGTCTGATTTTTTTCATAAGCAAAAATTTAATTAAACATATAATACCTTTGATGCGATTTTTCACATTCACTACTATTTCGCTTCCTTTCCGCACTAATGTTCGACTCCGTGCACTAAAAAACGGGCGTTTTAATGTGCGTGCGAAATCGTCCTATAACAAACGTATCTTCAATACATTACAAGTTAAAATAACCATGTCAGTCATTGCATATATTAGGGTCAGTACGCAAGTGCAACCTTTAGAGAGTCAGGAGTATGAAATCAGAAAATGGTGTGAGGAACGTTCACTGTCCATTGACAGGTGGGTGACAGAATCCGTGTCGGGGACCATTTCGTGGGAAAGGCGAATGCTCGGAAAGGCCATACGGAAAATGAAGTCCGGCGACCTTCTCGTCTGTTCGGAAATATCCCGTCTCGGAAGGAATATGCTCATGATTATGTCAATCCTCAACGTCTGCTCGCAGAGACGGCTGCGCATCCACACTATAAAGGACAACTTTGACCTTGCCGACAATATAAACTCCAGAATTATAGCATTCGCGTTCGCCCTTGCTGCCGAGATTGAAAGAAACCTCATCTCACAACGGACCCGCGAGGCCCTTGCAGCGAAAAAGACCGCCGGCGTGAACCTCGGCCGCCCGAAAGGGTGCTCGGAGAAAGTTCAGAGAATATGCAGCGAATCCGGTGATATTGAGGCTCTGCTTGCCTCCGGTGCAACACTATCCTCAGTCGCGAAACTCTACAAAGTCCACCGCAACACTCTCGCCCGCTGCCGTCGGATGCACTATTTTGAAGAGAAATGAACGTTTTTCAAAAATTTTTAATTCTCGTTCTTGAAGCCCAAACGCTATCAGATCATAACATTCTGATAGCATTTTGTAACAAATATAAATTGATTTTATTTCAGATGCACCCATTAGCTTCGTTAAAAGCCTATCATACAGCTTAAAAAGATTTGGATTTATGAAAATTAATCATAAACTTTGCAATTCGCACGCACATTAAAACGCCCGTTTTTTGGTGCACGGACTCGATGCTTTCGGACGAGGTGCGGAGCAGTAGTGAATGTGAAAATCGCATCAAAGGTATTATATGTTTAATTAAATTTTTGCTTATGAAAAAAATCCTTCTTTTTTTCGTGGCCATCATGATGTCCGCCGGACTTGCCCTCGCGCAGAACAGGGAGATTTCCGGTAAGATTACCGACGCCTCTTCAGGCACAGGCATCCCTTTCGCATCAGTTCAGGTCAAAGGCACAATGATTGGCACATCGGCCGATGCTGAGGGAAATTACAGCATCCGCGTGAAGTCAGATGATGATGTGCTCGTTTTCGTTTCGGTCGGCTACAAGCAGGTAGAGGCTGCTACCGCCGGTTTGAAAGTTGTCAATGTTGAACTTCCGGTTGACGCCACCGCACTCGAAGAGACAATTGTCATCGCGTTCGGTACTGCGACAAAAGAGTCCTTCACAGGTTCCGCAACAGTCGTGAAGTCATCTGACATCGCCAAGGTGCAGTCCTCTAACGCGACAAGAGCGCTCGAAGGAGTCGTTGCAGGTGTGCAGATGACCACTTCTTCAGGAGCTCTCGGCTCGTCACCATCCATACGTATCCGTGGAACAAGTTCCATCACCGCAGGTAAATCTCCTCTTTATGTGGTGGATGGAGTTCCATATCCTGGCGACATCAATAACATCAACCCTGCGGACATCGAGTCAATGACCGTCCTCAAGGATGCTGCGTCAAACGCCCTCTATGGAGCACGTGGAGCCAATGGTGTCATTATGATTACCACCAAAAAGGCAAAGCGAGGCGAGGCGGTAGTCAATATCGACGCAAAATGGGGTGTCAACACAAAGGCTCTCAAGACCTACGACTACATCACCGACCCTGGGCAGTACTACGAGACGCACTACGCGGCTCTCAAGAGCTACTATATGTCTAAAGGTTTCTCGGAGAGTGACGCCCATTTGAGAGCTGCCACAAATGTTGCCGGCAGTTCAAAAAATGGTGGTCTTGCCTACAATGTATATACTGTTCCAGAGGGACAGCTTCTTATCGGAAGCAACGGCAAATTGAATCCTGCGGCGACACTCGGACGCAAGATTACTTACAAAGACAAGGAATATCTTGTCCAGCCTGACAACTGGCTTGACAATGTTTACACACCTTCTCTTCGTCAGGAGTACAATGCCAGCGTTTCCGGCAGCACTGAAAGGGCATCTTTCTATGCGTCTCTCGGTGTTCTTGACAATAAGGGTATTGTAGAAGGCCAGAGTATGAAGCGTTACACTGCAAAACTTCGTGCTGACTATCAGGCAAAATCTTGGTTGAAAGTCGGAGGTAACGCAAGTTATGCAAAATATAATTGGAAGAATGCCAGCCCGGATGAGTCTGCAGGTTCCACGGGTTCCGTTTTCGCAATGGCAATCGGAATGGCACCTATCTATCCTCTTTTCATCAGGGACGGAAATGGCAATATTCTTTATGATGCACAAGGCTACAAGAGATATGACTTCGGTAACGGCCAGAACGCAGGTTTGACACGTCCGAATGCAACAAATTCAAACGCGCTCTGTACCAATCTTTTGGATCTTGACGTAAGTGAAGGAAACGCTGTTAACGGCACCGGATACGCAGAATTCAAATTCCTCCGCGACTTCACCTTCACTCTCAATGGTGGTCTCGGTCTTGATGAGACGAGGTCGAGGAGTATGTCCAACCCATATTATGGTCAGTTCGTGACCAATGGCGGTAACATCTCGGTGGGACACGGAAGGTCATTGTATTTCAACTTCCAGCAGCTCCTCAATTGGAACCGCACATTCGCCGGAGTTCACACGGTCGATGTCCTCCTCGGACACGAGTACTACCGCCAGCACTCATATTCTCTCTCTGCATCGAAGACCAAGCTCTTCTCAACCACTAACCTTGAACTCAATGGTGCTGTTGTTGATGCAAAGAAAGCTGCGTCTTCGCACTCTTGGTACAACAACGAAGGATTCTTCGGAAGAGTGCAGTATGACTTTGCGAACAGGGTTTATGCAAGTGCTTCCTATCGTCGCGACGCATCTTCGAGATTCCATCCTGACCATCGTTGGGGTAACTTCTGGTCACTCGGAGCAGGCTGGCTCATCAATCACGAGTCTTGGTTCAATGCCTCTTGGGTGGATATGCTCAAAGTGAAGGCTTCCATCGGTTCGCAAGGTAATGACAATATCAGTAACTACCTCTACACCGACACCTACGAAGTCACAAATTCAAACGATGAGGTCGGTGTAACTTTCGTAAGCAAGGGCAATGAGAACATAACTTGGGAGACAAACACCAACATCAATGCGGGTGTGGACTTCGAGTTCTTCAAGCGCAGACTCAACGGTAGCGTAGAGTTCTTCTACAGGAAGACTTCCGATATGCTCTTCTTCTTCACCGTTCCGACTTCCCTCGGATATGACGGCTACTACGCTAACATCGGCGATATGAGAAACCGCGGTATCGAGTTCTCACTCGACGGTGACATCATCCGCAGCAAGAATGTCGTTTGGTCGGCTAACCTCAATGCCACCCACTACACCAACAAGATTCTCCGTCTTCCGGATGAAAGAAAAACTGTCACGATGGAAGGATATCAGGGTTATGCAAGCGGCACCTATTTCTATGGCGAGGGACTTCCTCTCTACACCCGTAAGATGCCGAAATATGCGGGAATTGACCACGAGACCGGTGAACCGATGTGGTATATGGATGTAAAAGATAAGGACGGAGTCGTAACTCAAACCACGACAAAGGATTACTCAAAAGCAACCGACTATCTCGCAGGTGATCCTACTCCAAAACTTTATGGAGGTTTCGGAACTTCTCTTTCATTCTACGGAGTGGACCTTTCTGTCCAGTTTACCTATCAGATTGGCGGCAAGTACTATGACTCGGGATATGCTGCTTCGCTTAATGCTCCAGGCACAAAAATCGGAGAAAACATCCACAAGGACGTTCTCAATGCTTGGACCCCGGAGAATAAGAACTCAGACATCCCTCGTTTCCAATACCTCGACAAGAACTTCAACTCGACTTCTGACAGGTTCCTCACCGATGCAAGCTATCTGAACTTCCAGAATGCCCAGATTGGCTACACTTTCCCGGAGGCACTCACCAGGAAGATCAAGATTAGCAAACTGCGCCTTTATGTGGCGGCTGACAACATCTTCTATGTTTCAGCAAGACAGGGATTTGACCCTCGTTACAGTTTCAATGGTGAGACAAGTTACACGACGAATTCAACGATTCGCACGGTTTCCGGAGGTATCAACATCACATTTTAATTAGGAGGCGACAATATGAAAAAGATATTTTTTAAAACAATCGGAATCATAGCGCTCTGCTCCGTAACTGCCGGCTGTATCAAAGAGACTCTGCCGGAGGGAGCGACTCAGACGAAGAAGCAGGTCGCGCAGTCGACATTCGCGCTTGAAGGAATCCTTCGTGGTCTCCCTGCTGCGATGATGACTTCGGGTTGGTCAGGATATTATACCACGTATGAATGGCATACTGACTTTGGAATGCCGGCAATCCATCTGTTTACAGAGTATATGCTCAACGACCTCGCAACAATGGGTGATGAACCGCTCTATAACAGGTTCTATCAGTCTGCGATGAATTCTGGTCAGGATGCGAGATATGCTGTGACTGCTTATTATTGGGACTTGTACTACAAATGGATTAAGATTGCAAACGACCTCATTGTTGTGGTTGACCCTTCTTCTGCAAGCAGCGCCCAAAAGGCATACCTCGGTCAGGCTCTCGCCTACAGGGCTGCTTTCTACCTTGACCTTGCGAGACTCTATTCTCCTAAAGAGGTGACAGACCCTTATGCCTTGGGTAAGGGTTATACCATCCCTGATGCAATTAAGGATCTTACAGTTCCAATCATCACAGATAAGACCGACGAGGCGGCTGCACGCAACAACCCGCGTGCAACGAGAAAGGAAATGTATGAGTTCATCCTCAAGGACCTCAGCGATGCCGAGGAGTACCTCAAAGGCCAGACATTTTCCTACACTGTTCCTTCACTCACGCTCGTCTATGGTTTGAAGGCAAGAGCATACATCGAGATGGGCTACTGGAGCGAAACTCCTAAGGAGGATTTCCAACAGGCCATCAAATATGCCAATCTTGCAATCACAGAAGGCGGACGTACTCCTTTGACAAAGGACCAGTGGCAGGACCCTACCAATGGTTTCAATAACGGCGCTTCAAACAGCGCTTGGATTTGGGGGCAGACACTCGCATCTGAGAATCAAGGCAATATCGTGACTTTTACAGCCCATCTCTCAAACGAGGCTGCGTGGGGATATGCTGCGCCTGCTCAGATTGGTGCAGATCGCAAATTCTACGAAAGCATCAATGACAGCGACTGGAGAAAAGCCAGCTGGCTCTCGCCTGAATTCATTGCAGACCCGGAAGCGGAGGAGTTTGCAGATGTCTATAAATTCTCCGGAGGAGCAAGCGGAAGAAAGGGTTTCATCTATGGAACTTCGGAGAATCCTCCGGCAAAGGCCTATGAAAGCATCAAGTTCCGTCCGGCTCAAGGAAACGTGAGCGACTATAACGTCGGCAACTGTGCGGACCATTGTCTTATGAGAATTGAAGAGATGTATTTTATTCTCGCTGAGGCCACAGCCCAGGTTGAAGGACTTTCGCAGGGCAAGCAAAAGCTTGAGGAATTCGTTCAGAAATACCGTGATCCTGAATTCAAATGCGGAGCAAACAGTCTGGAAAACTTCCTTGTTGACGATCTGCTCTATCAGAAACGAATCGAGTTCTGGGGCGAAGGCATCCTCATCTATGACTATAAACGTCTTAACGGAGGCATCGAACGCGGTTATTCAGGAACAAATCAGGCTCCGGCATATCGTTTCAATTGCACGGGACGTTCACCTCAGTGGAACATTGTCATCGCTCGTGGCGAATATCAGAGCAATACCGGTGTGACAGAGGAACTCAACAATCCTGATCCTACCGACAAGATTGAACAATGGTTGGAATAATTGAAAATTGAGAAATTATGAAGAAGTTTACAAAAATATTTGTTGCCGTGGCGGCACTTTCCCTTCTGTTTTCTTCTTGCGTAAGGGAGAAGATAGAGGTGGGAGAGCCTGAGAACGACAGCTATGGTGTTTATTTCGAAACACTCTCTGCTGCTCAGTCTTCTTTCGAACTTGACCCTGCGGATGAGGCTGTCTTGACTTTCAAAGCTTTCAGGCAGAAAAAGGACGGGGACATCACTGTTCCTCTCAAACTCACAGCTACCATCGAAACCGAGGAGGGCATCGAGGAGGTCAAGACTATCTTCGCTCTTGGTGAACTCTTTTTCGAGGACGGCCAGGAGGAAAGCAAATTTAAGGTAGAATTCCCTAATGCACTGATGGGTACAACCTACAGTGTTGCTGTTGAGTGCACAGACAGAGAATATGTCCACATCTATTCAGACAAACCGACTTCAGTTGCCTTCGAAGTAACAAGAGTGAAATGGAATCTTGTCAAGGGAGAAAAAGGCGAGGAGTATGGTTCGTGGACCGATGACATATTTTCATCAGCTTTCGGAATCCCTGGCAAATATGCTGTCAATGATAAGATTCAAATCTACGAACGGGAGGACAAACCAGGCTACTATCGTATTCCGGATGTCTACAACCCTTATATGCTTGCGAAACTTTTTGGAGGACAGTATCCTGAAAAAGAGTTTGAGGAGAATTGTACTCCGGGGACTTTCACCTACATCGATGCCACTGACCCGGACAAGGTTTATCTTCCATATCAGACAACAGGTGCAACACTCGGTAGCGATGGTTATGTTGAAATTGCAACCTTCTGTCCTGAGGCCGGTTTCCCTAAGGGAAATGTTTATGGCAGTATGAAAAACGGAGTCATCAAATTCCCTAAGGATGACGGAATACTCATCACTTTTACTGCCGATACTAAATGGTATTCCGGCAATAGATCGGGCAAGAACGTTATCGTTCTTCCTGGTTGCAAAGACAGTGACTATACTCTCAAGGCAAAGGCCGGTCTGACAACTGCCGGCAAGCTGCCTCTTGCAATTGAAATCGGGGCAGACGTGGCTTCTGCAAAGTACAAGGTTTTCGAAGGTGTTCTTGCCGCTGCCGATGTGCCGTTCAAGGCTACAGAAATTGCGCGTGACACCAAAGTGGATTCTGTGACTGTCACTTCAACTGTTCAGCTTGAACTTGAGAAGACAGGCATCTACACCTGCGTTGTCGTTGCAAGAAACGCCTCTTGGGAGGAAGTCGGACACACTGCTGTTCAGTTCAGCTACCTTAAAGATGGTGACACAAAGCCAGTTGTTGCCAACTGCGGAATCGGTCCTGCAACAAGATATGTGGGACAGGGCTACAAGACAGACAACACAGTGGAAGTCTGGGCTTATGGAGAAAAACTCGAAAAAGCGTGGATGTCTGTCGTGC
The DNA here is from genome assembly GCA_900545245.1 of uncultured Bacteroidales bacterium. Classification (GTDB taxonomy): domain Bacteria; phylum Bacteroidota; class Bacteroidia; order Bacteroidales; family UBA932; genus Cryptobacteroides. The sequence goes on along the minus strand of UQYV01000008.1, from coordinate 46,036 downwards.
AAACGGCTAAATATGCTGCCGACCCTGAGGCTGCAGTTGCCCAAGTCAAGGCTTCTGCACCGGTTAAGGCGGAGGTTCTCGAAGCAATCAATGACGGTGGCTATGCGGCACCTGTCACCGGTCTTCTTCCCGGGACTAACTACACTCTTGTTTTTGTTGCCACCAACGGCTATGAAATAAAGACATTTGTCACTGAGTCCCAGCTCACTACAGGCGACCCACTTCCGGTTTATGACGAATTCACTGTTGACAGCATCAAGGAAGAACTCCTTCCTGAGAAGTCCGAAGGATATTTCGGCAAATACAATTTCTATGCTGTCGACAAGAATAAGAAAGTCGGATTGAGGGAGTACATCTCCAAGGTTACGATTGCAGACAGTAAGCTTCCGGACAGTGAGCCGGATGAGGACGGACTGATTGACGAGTATATGGACTTTTCCGGAATGTTCTCGCGCGATCTGACCAAAGACGAGAAGTTCGATGATACGATGGTTTGGGATTTCTATGATGGACTGATATATTCAGTTGCACAGCAGTTGGGACAATATTCAGACTATTGGCTTTCTCCTTTCATTACTGATAAGGCACAGGGTCCATTCTCGCCGGATTATAGTGGTCTTCTTCTTGGCGGCTTTGTTGACGAGGGTTACATTGCAATAATGGGAAATCCGGGCTATGAGGAGCAAGGATTCTACTTTGACGGCATAGCTATGGTTGCCTTCGAAGATAAAGAGTATTCATCGCCGCGCGGTCAACTTCTCTGGTACACCGACCTTCTTCTTGTTGAAGAAAGCAAGGATGACAACGGTCTTGCACCATCACCTGCTGCGAAGGCAAATCTTGACAGGCTTCACGCGGTCTCAGATTTGTCCAAGACAATGAAGTTTAACTATGTGGAAACTCCAAAAGGTCGTGCCAGGTCTGTGATTGACGCTTCAAAACGTCAGATTAAGCTCTACGCTCCTGAAGAGGGAGTTATCTTCAGCAAGCCTGTCACTACAGCATCCTACACCGCGACAGTGGTTCCGGGAGTGCAGGGAGATTTCTCCAACAACTTCAGCAAGGGCAAGAGTCTCAAAGCAGAGCTTGACGCGCTTCCTGCTGTTGTGCGGTAGCAAAATAGATTGAATATCAATAACTTAAAAATGAGGGCGGCTGACGGGTCGAAAGACTTCCGGTCACCCTCATTGTTTGAAGAAACATGAAAAAAATAAACTGCTTCAGTTTTTTCAATTATTTTCGAGTATAGATTTCTTTTGGAAGAAGGAGTGTACTGGAGGTACACGACTGATGAGAAAATAAATATAGACCGAAAAGAACGAAAAAGATGATGCAGGTTATTTTTTGAAGGTTTCTAGGTTTTTGTATAACTTTGACTTCTATGAAATTTAAATATTTAACTCTTGTTTTTCTTTGCTCTCTGGCGGCACTTTCCTGTCAGAGGGAAATTCTATCTCCGGACGCTCCGGCGGCCAACAGCAAAATCACCGGCGGCGGCTCCGACGATATAGACGGGACTTCGCTGCTGTTTTATTCCGAGTCTGATACCCCTGCCGGTCTTGACAGCATCGCTGCGAGTCTTGAAGCAAAGGCAGTGCGCAATCTTTTTGATATGAGCCGTGGTGACATTGCCCTTAAGCGTAGCCACGGCCTGCACCACTGGTATGAGATATTCTTCGAAGAAGGAACTCCCTTGCAGGAGAAAGCGGAAAAACTTGCATCTTTCTCAGATGTTCGTTCGGTGCAGTTTAACACCCGGCTCTACAAATGCAATGTCGGTCCGTCAAGGCCTTACGTACCTTCTGCACAGACTAAAAGCATCGCCCCGACCAAGTTCAACGACCCCTATTCAGCGGACCAGTGGTCCTACAAAAACAGCGGAGACAAATCCTGGGCTCCCACAGCAAGGGAAGGCGCGGACATCAATGTCTCTCAAGCCTGGACTCTCTGTGCGGGCGACCCGAGGGTGGTCGTGGCTGTGATTGACGAGGCCGTTCAGACAGACCATCCCGATCTTAGGGCCAACATCTGGACCCGGGAGAGTGATGGAGCGCACGGATGGAATTTCACAAATAACAGTTCCAAGCTCGACTGGAGCAGTGACAATAACTCCGGACACGGGACTCACGTGGCGGGAACAGTCGCAGCTGTGAACAACAACGGAATAGGAGTCAGCGGCATCGCCGGAGGTAGCGGGAAGAATGACGGAGTGAAGATTATGTCCTGCCAGATTTTCGAAGGTGGCGATGGCGCTTCGCTCTCAGCAATCGCAAAGGCCTTTGAATGGGCTGCCGACAACGGAGCCTGCATCGCTCAGTGTTCATTTGGAAGTGTATCCGGGGATTACAAGAATGACGGGGCTTACACCAGTCTGGCGAAGGTCGAGGTGGACGCTATCAACTATTTCATATCCAAATCGAACTGCGCCGCGATGGATGGCGGACTTGTGATTGTCGCAGCAGGAAACGACGGCAAACCTTTGAGTTCCTATCCTGCCGCTCTCCCGCAGTGTATCAGCGTGTGCGCGGTTGCCTCTGACGGACTCCCTGCCTACTACACCAACTACAGCTTCGGCTGCAACATTTCAGCTCCGGGAGGAGAGTATTACACAGGAGGAAAAGTCGACAATGACAAGGGCGCAATCCTTTCCACAATGCCGACAGTGAGAATCAAACAAATTGATAAAGACGGCACAGTCTCGTACACCGCAACTGACTACGGCTATATGCAGGGCACATCTATGGCTTGTCCACACCTTAGCGGGGTGGCGGCGCTCGGACTCTCCTACGCTCTCAAAAAGGGTTACCACTTCTCGTCGGACGAAATAAGGTCGTTGCTTCTCTCTTCTGTCAGTTCCATAAACGACCGTCTCTCAGGCAGCAAACAGACTCTTGTAGGCAATAATATCGGCAATCTTGCTCTCGGTCCCTACAAGAAGCAGATGGGAACGGGCGTCACGGATGTCTGGAGTCTTTTTATGAATATGGACGGCACACCTTCGGTATTTGCGCTGGTTGGGCAGGCCAAGCGCGTGGATGTTTCAGGCTATTTCGGCAAAGACGCGTCAAATCTTCTCTATCAGAGTGTCGAGGTGCTTGACAACGGAACGGAGGTGCTCGGACTTGCGGAGGAGCCGAAGATGCGTTACGGCGAGTTGCGCATACATCCCACGAAACCGGGTTGTGCGAGGCTGAAAATCACTGCTGTTGCGGGGTCTTCACTTCCTACACCTGATGCACCGGGAGGAATGTTGATTGAAAGGACGATTTCAGTGATTGCCAGGCCGGAGCTTTCCCAGAATGGAGCTTGGTTTTAATGTGACTTGAAAATAAACGGGATATGAAGAAAATCATCATAGTTTTATCCATTGTGCTGTCGGGAGTTTTTTCCGGCTGCACGAAAATGAAAGTCGAGACGGCAAATGTGCAGGGGGAGTGGAAACTTGAAAGTTTTTATGGGGTTGAGGCTGCCGGTTCTGTGCCGCAAGAGGTTTATGTGGATTTTAAGTCAGACGGAAGTTTCGAACTTTTCCAAAAACTCGGCGACGCCGGGCATTTCCGCTATTTCAAGGGCAGTTACTCGCTGAACGGAACTGTGCTCAGCGGAGTCTACAGCGACGGCATCCCTTGGGCAGCGGATTACTCGGCAAAGAACGATGCGGGCAAATTGAGACTCACTTCGACTCTCTCTTCCGGAGCGGGGGAGTATGTCTATGTGAAAACTGAGATTCCGCAGTCCGTGCGCAAGGACGCCGAAGATTACGGCACCAAAACGGCAATGTTTGAGGAGTATTTCCCACTGCTCTAATCCCGCATTGTCTTTGCCGGTCAAAACTGTCTTTGTCGCAGCCGGCCATATAGTCCAATTTCAAAGATGTAAAAATCATTTTGAAATATTCAAAACAGATTATTATATTTGCGGACTTTTTTTACGAACCGGATAATGCTCCGGTTCTTTTTTTCCTGAGTTATAAACGCAGAATATGAAAAACAAATTATTCAAACTTGCTGCGGTTCTGTCCGCAGTCATCCTGACACTCTCCTGCGCTAAAATTGTGGAGGAAGCATCTCTCGCAGGTTCGGCGGGAAATGCCGCGAGCGCCAAAATTATCAACAATCCGTCCGGAGCGGATGCGGCATCGCTGCTTTTCTGTGCGGAGGACATTTCAACAGAAACTTTGGACTCTCTTTGCAGGGAATGTGGCGCACAAAGCTGCGAACCGCTTTTCCAGAGTATTTCCGGAAATGAGGAACTCGAACGCAAATTCGGTATGCACAACTGGTATAAGTTGAGTTTTGCCTCAGCAACTGACATTCAGGGCAAGGCGATGAAACTCGCTTCCTGCGGAGGTGTGAACACCGTGGAGTACAACAAAAAAATGAAGAAGTGCAATGTGGGCAAACCCCGTCCTTATGTCGTGACACGCAGTGGCGGAGTGACACTCTCAGGCGCTTCAGCTCCGAAATTCAATGACCCGTCTCTTGCACAGCAGTGGCACTACTACAACGACGGAAAGAGCTACAAGAGCGACGGCGAGGTCATCAAAGAGGCCTATGAGGGTGCGGACGTCAATGTCAGCCGCGCGTGGAATCTTTGCGCCGGCAATCCGGAGGTGATTGTGGCTGTAATTGACGAGGCTGTTCAGTACAACCATCCCGACATTGAGGCCAACATCTGGAACAATCCCCAATCCGGGACAAAACGCGGAATCTATGTCGGCGACAAGCACGGTTGGAATTTTGTGAGGAACAGCGCGGAACTCAATTGGGCGGACTTCGGTAACAGCGGACACGGAACTCACGTTGCAGGAACTGTGGCTGCTGTCAACAACAACGGCACGGGAGTCTGCGGATTGGCCGGAGGAAGCGGAAATAATGACGGCGTGAAACTTATGTCCTGCCAGATTTTCGACGGTTTCAATGGCGGAACTTCAGATGTTATTGCAAATGCCTTCAAATATGCCGCCGACAACGGAGCCTGCATCGCACAGTGCTCTTTCGGCGCAAACTCGGGAGATTACCAAAGCGATGACAAATACTACGAGGCGAGTTCAGCCGAGGTTCTGGCGATGCGCTATTTCATCGAGAAATCCAACTGCCCGGCTCTTGACGGCGGTCTCATCATCGTAGCTGCCGGTAATGACGGAGAGTCTCTCTCTGCCTATCCGGCTGCGTTGAGGGAGTGCATCAGTGTCTGCTCAATCGGAATTGACGGTCTTCCGGTTTACTACACGAATTTTGGCCCGGGATGCAACATCTCGGCTCCGGGAGGAGAACCCTACACCGGAGGTCAGGAGCGCGATGAATGTCAGGTCCTCTCAACTATGCCTACAGACAAGATTGAGGATTATTATTATGAAGAAGATGACGAAAACTTCGAAAACCCTATTCCAAGCGGAGAATATCTCCCTACAGACTACGGTTGGATGTCGGGAACTTCTATGGCCTGCCCTCACGCAAGCGGAGTAGCTGCCCTCGGGCTTTCTTACGCGCTGAAGAAAGGCTATCATTACACAAATGAGGAGTTCAAATCGCTTTTTATGACTTCGGTCTATGGAATCGACGCTCATATCACTTCGGCAGATTCAAAGCAGACAATTGTTGATGTAGGCTTTTTAGGCCCGATTTACGGTCCTATGAAACTTTCCAAATTCAAGAATAATATGGGTACCGGTGTGCCTGATGTCTGGAGACTCTATATGAATATGGACGGCACTCCGACTCTGCTCGCTTCGACAGGAGAGGCTCAGAAGATAGACGTTTCGGGATATTTCGGCACAAGTTCGGAAAATCTGACCTATCTTTCAGTGGAACTGCTTGACGATGCGATGGATGTCCTCGGTCTTTCGGAGAAACCTATGATGAGATTTGGCAAACTCCAGATTCATCCGACAAAAGCGGGCTGCGCAAGGCTGAAAATCAAGGCTATTGCAGGAGGAAACAAGGTGGCGACCGGAAGCCAGATGGGAGGAACAGAGGTATCCAGAGTCGTATCCATCATCTCCAAACCGGGATTGTCCTCAAATGGAGGCTGGCTGTAGACCGTCTGCACGAGGATTTTGTGATAATCTTTAAAAAAGTTTAGAAAAATGAAAAATATAAAGATATTTACAGTTCTGTTTTTGCTGCTCGGCCTGATTTCTTGCAATCCGGAGGGTAAAAAAGGCCGCATTGAAGGAGAGTGGAAACTCGAAAGTTATTACGGCAAGGCTGCGGAAAGCGCAACTGTTCCGGCCCAGGTCTATCTCAGTTTCCACAAGGGTCATTTCGAACTCTTCCAAAAACTTGGCGGAGGTCATTTCAGCCGTTTTACCGGCAGTTACTCCTACAGCAAGGGCGCTCTCAGCGGGACATATTCCGACGGTTCTCCTTGGGCGCAGGACTACATCGTTTCAGTCAATCACGGCAAGATGGAAATGACAGTCTATGTCAACGATGCGGAGCTGACCTGTGTCTATGTTCAGGCATCAATTCCTGACAGCGTCCGCTCCGATGCAGAAAACTACGGCGCAGTCAAATCTGGCGTAGAGGAAGAACTTTCCTCAGCTCCTGTAAGATGGCTGTAATTTGGATTAATCACATTGACTGCGGCGGGCTGTTGAGGCTTTGCCGCAGTTTTTTTTAGAACCTGTCGGAGTGGCGCCTCAAGCTTTCGATGAGATGGTCAATCCGGTGGATTTCGCTTGGAATCCGGATGTTCTGCGGACAATGACTGACACATTTTTCGCAGCCGATGCACCTGTTAGCCTGGCGGTTTTTCTCAATGGCGCGGTCGTAGCTGACGAGATAGGCTCGTCTGGCCCTGCGGTAGGCCTTCATCTCTTCCGTGCATTCATCGCTGTCCCCGTCAGGTTCGGAAACGGTGTAGCCCTCGTTCACGCACTTGTTGTAGTGGCTGAAGTTGCCTGGAATGTCGATGCCGTAAGGACACGGCATGCAGTACTGGCAGCCGGTGCAGGGGACAAGCGGATACTTGCTCAGGCTATCAGCGACTTTTCCGAGAAATTCCATGTCATCCGCGGTTAGCGGCACAAGCGGAGAGTAGGTCCTGAGGTTGTCCTGGAGGTGTTCCATATAGGTCATTCCGCTCAGTACCGTCAGCACATTCTCCGGAGTGCCGGCAAAGCGGAACGCCCATGACGCCACGCTTTCCGACGGCATTCTTTCCTTGAGTTCATCGACAATGCGGTTCGGGAGCTTCGCGAGCGAGCCTCCGCGCAGCGGTTCCATAATCACGACCGGAATTCCGCGTTTTTCAAGTTCCCCATACATATAGTCCGCGTTGCAGTTGTTCCCCTCGGTGTGAGACCAGTCGCGGTAGTTCATCTGAATCTGGATGAAGTCCCAGTGGTATTTGCCGTGGGTTTTCAACAGCTCGTCAAACATTTGCCTGTTTCCATGAAATGAATAGCCGAGATGCCTTATGCGTCCGGCCTCGCGTTCCTTGAGAAGAAAGTCCAGCATCCCGTTCTTGACGTATCTGTTTTCGAAATCTTCAATGCTGCGTCCGATGCTGTGCAGAAGGTAATAGTCGAGATGGTCCGTGCGGAAATTCTCGAAAGACTTGTGGTACATCAGCAAAGAGTTTTCCCTTGACCAGTCACTGAAATTGGAGAGTTTGGTGGCGATGTAGTAGGAGTCTCTTGGGTGGCGGCTCAGCGCAAGCCCGGAAGCCGCCTCGCTCTGCCCCTGAAGGTAGACCGGGGACGAGTCGAAGTAGTTCACGCCGCGAGCGAGCGCGTAGTCAACAAGTTCGTTCACCGACTCTTGGTCAATTATGTCCTTTCCGTTCTCGTCCTTGGTCATCTGCCAACGCATGCATCCGTAGCCCAGCACGCTGACCTTTTCCCCGAACTTCGGGTCGGTTCTGTATGTCATTCCTCCGCCGGCCATCCCTTTGTCGCCAGCACTTCCTGCCTTGTCATTTCCGCTATTCTTCACCTTTGAGGCACATCCTCCGGCAATCCCGGTTGCCACGGCAGCGGCAGCAGCCGCTCCTGTCATCTTTATGAAATCTCTTCTTTCCATAGCCTTGCTTCTTAATCCGCTCGTATTACCTGCGTCATCGTTATAGTGGTACGTCACGCTATAATCCCCTGTGTACGGAGTGTCCCTCGACATGAATCGCGCTGAAAGGGCTGACTGGGCAGTTGTACTCACACGCGCCGCAGCCGATGCAGCGTTCTTCATTCACTGATGGTATGCGCACGGACTCCGGATCGTCCGGATTCTTCTTTACGAGGTGGATGGCCCCGACAGGACAATGCCTCGCACAGTTTCCGCACTTCTTATCTTCGGCATTCGCAATGCAGCTGTTGTAGTCAACGACTGCATGCCCTATCTGAATCGAGGATTTCTCCTCTTGTGTGACACCGACTATTGCTCCCGCCGGACATACCTGAGAGCACCTTGTGCATTCAGGACGGCAATAGCCATTTTCGAAGGACATCTCCGGCTGCATCAGGGTCTCAATTGCCATTGACGGCCTCAGAACCCTGTTGGGACATGATGAAACGCACAGCTGGCATGCGATGCACCGGGAAGTGAAATGCTTAAGGCTGCCCGAACCGGCAGGCTTGAGCGGTGTTTCCCGATGCGGCGCCTTCTTCTGCGGGAGAGTGATAAGTCCGCCATCGACTTTCATCTGCTGCGCCGCGGCTTCAACTGGGCGCAGGACCTCGGCAGCAGCAACGGCACCGACTGTTACGGCCGTGGTTTTTATGAATTCACGCCTCGTGCCGTCCACCGGAGTTCCAGCGGTGACATTCGCCCCTGTTTTATTCGTGTTTCCGGCCACGTCTTTGCCTGCTTCTGTCGGCACGTGCTTCTTTCCGTGTCTGAACCTGAACTTTATCGCTCCGTCGCGGCAGGTGGATATGCAGTCCATGCACACCACGCAGCGGCTATAGTCAATCCTGTGGTTTGCTGTGTCGATGCAGGAAGACTTGCAGCGTCTTCCGCACAGCCCGCAGTTCCGGCATTTGTCGGTGTCAATGACCGGCGCGAACAGGCTGAAGCGTGACACGAGCCCGAGCAGCGAACCGACCGGGCAGATGCTGTTGCACCATATTCTGCCCCATTTCCACGAGAGGATTGCCAGCAGTACGAACATCACGACGGCCACGATGAGGGTCAGCGTGCTTTTTACCCAAACATCGGTGGTGTAGAACGCATAGCTGTCAAAATGCTCCGCAATCATAGCGAGCAGGTTGTTGCATCCTCTGTAAACCGGGGCGAACAGCTCAGTCGCTATCCTTCCGTATGCGCTGTAAGGTTCGATCAACGCCGCTATAGACGTGGCTCCAAGTGCCATTATCGCGAAGAATACGACCAGAACAGTATATCTGAGTGCAGTCAGCGGCCTGCGGTACTTGAGGCGGTAGAGATTCTTTTTCTTTGTCTTCCCGTGAATCCACGAGATGATGTCCTGCATCACTCCCAATGGACAGATTACCGAGCAATAGACCCTTCCGAACAGCAGCGTGAGCAGCAGCAGTCCTGCCACAACGCCGAAGTTCAGCGCCAGCACCGCCGGAATGAACTGAATCTTTGCCATCCACCCGAGATAGAGGTGGATCACTCCCGTGAAGTCGAGGAAGAGGAGGGTGATGCAGATGAAGAAAACTGTCGCGAGGGCAATCCTGACTTTTCTGAGCATTTCTTGATGTTTCTAATCGTTAGCCATATCTGTCTCCCACAGCGTGGGGACTACAAAAACACCGCAAAATTACTAAGAAACCTTCAAAAAATACACTTTCTTTACGGATTCTCCCGGAAATGTTGCCGGAAACCGCTGTCAATTCCCGAGTTTTGCGGCTTCCGGCAATATGTATTTATGCCACGTCGTCATCGACCATTTCCAACCTGCTGGCGATGATGTCCGTCCCAATTCGCTCAATTTTATCTGCCCCGACATATTTGGTGTACCTGATGCGTCCGAACAAATGGACATTGCTACCCTTGTCTATTTTCGTGAGATCGGCGATGTTCTTGCCCTCCCACGCTTCCACATTGTGCCAGCATGCCTCGACGATGTTCTCTCCGTCCTTGTTCCGGCTGACTCTGTTGGTCACGAGCGAAAAATGAAGTACCTTTCTTTCGCCTGCTTCCTGCATCCTTACGTTGCCCACAGTTCCCTGTAGTTCAACCCTGTTGATTGTTTCCATAATTCCGATTTATAATTTAACGATTTGTTGTGCGCGGTTTCCGGAACACCGCAGCCCAGGTGCCCGCGGAACACGACGTCCGTTCCTTTCGGGCAATGGCAAAGTACAGCAAAAAATTCCTGGCAGACAATGATTTTCCTTCATCCGATGTCGATTAATTTCTGTTTTTATATGTTTTTTCTTTTTCTTTAAGCCGCATATAAATTTTTCTTAACGTCGTGTATAAAAAAGAAATCAACCGTGATGTTTTTTTTATCATCAAAGAATAATCATGATTTCAAAAAAGAGAAAAACTTTTGTCAGAAAGGAGTAATTATTTCACGGGCACTTGTTATTTTCGTCCGGCGTCGCCAATTTTGCAGCAGCGGAAACTCCGCGATAGAACTTTAGACTACAGATTATGGGACGACCGAAGAAAAAGAGACTGTGCATTGAATGTGGAAGCCCGATTCCGGACAGCAGGACTGACCGGCTTTACTGCTGTGACTCATGCAAGAACCACCATAACTACGAGACACGGCAGGTGAGTCGGCAGAGCCACGCCCGGGTGCTTGACATTCTTGCGGAAAACTATCGGATTCTTACAGACCTGCTACGGGGACGTGTAGAGAGCATCGGCGTTGCTGAACTGCTTTGCCGCGGGTTCAGCCCGGAGTTCATGACTTTCTGCCAGCGCCGTCCCAGATACAGTGAGTGCTGCTGCTTTGACATCCGCTATAATCTGACTGTAAGCAGAGTTTTCTCCATATCAAGAATTCACGGGTTGGGAAAAATTGAGTAACTTTGCAGTTTACTATATAATAAAGGTGTCGGTTATGAGAAAATTTGTATTTGTTGCGGGCGTGGCGCTCGCGTTTGTAACTTCTTGCAATATGGAAAATCCGCTTTTGACGGAGTCGAAGCTGCCTTATGGTGCTCCGCAGTTCGACAAAATCCGTAACGAGCACTATATGCCGGCCTTTGAGCAGGGAATTGCCGAGGCCAAGGCCGAGATTGATGCAATCACGGACAATCCGGAGGCACCGACATTTGAGAACACCGTGGAAGCCATGGAATATGCCGGACAGACACTTGAACGGGTGTCCGGGATATTCTTCAACCTTATGGAAGCCGACACGAATGATGAGATGCAGAGAATTGCCGAGGAGGTCTCTCCGAAGCTGAACGAGTATTCCATGTACGTATCTCTGAACGAAAAGCTCTTCCAGAGGGTTAAGGCAGTTTACGAGAAAAGGGAGACTCTCGGCCTGGAGCAGGACCAGATGCGTATACTCGAAAACTCCTACCGCTCATTTGTGCGTAGCGGCGCTAATCTTGACGGAGCAGACAAGGTCGAGTACAGCCGACTTTCAGAGGAACTTTCGCTCGCGACTCTTTCTTTTAGCAAGAACGTGCTTGCCGCAACCAACGCATACACACTGAATGTGACCGATTCCACTCAGCTTGACGGACTTCCTGCATACGTGGTCGAGGCTGCTGCCGAGGCTGCAAAGGAAAAGGGACTCGATGGATGGGCATTTACGCTCGACTACCCGAGCTACGGACCTTTCATGAAATTCAGCAAGGTGCGTGATCTCCGCCGTCAGATGTATATGGCCTATAACACGCGGGCAATTTCCGGAGAGTTCAGCAATGTTGGGAATGTGAAGAAGATAGTTGACTTGCGCATAAAGATATCCAACATTCTCGGTTACAAGACTTATGCGGACTATGCTCTTGAGGAGAGAATGGCAAAGAACCCGCAGACTGTCAATGACTTTCTTGCGCAACTCGTGATTCCGTCGCTCCCGTTTGCAAAGGCCGAGGTTGCCGAGATTTTGGACTATGCCAGGGAGAATGGCTTTGAAGATAATGAACTTATGCCGTGGGATTTTTCATATTGGTCTGAGCGCTATCAGGAGGCGAAGTATTCTCTTAATGAGGAACTTCTCAAGCCTTATTTCAGACTTGAAAGCTGCATTGACGCAGTCTTCGATCTCGCACACAGGCTATATGGCCTGAACTTTACGCTCCGCAAGGACATACCCGGTTATCACAAGGATGTCAAGGTATATGATGTCACTGACGGAGACGGCGTGCATAAGGCACTGTTCTATGCCGACTTCTTCCCGCGTGCGAGCAAGAGAGGCGGTGCGTGGATGACGGAGTTCCGCGGTCAGAGTATACAGAACGGCGTCGAGAAGAGGCCTTTCATAAGCATTGTGACCAACTTCAGCAAGCCTACAGCGGCTTCCCCTTCACTTCTCACACATGACGAGTTTACCACTTTCCTTCACGAGTTCGGCCATGCCCTCCACGGCATTCTCGCAGAGGGACGCTATCCTTCAATCACAGGAACTTCGGTGGCACGTGACTTCGTTGAGCTCCCTTCACAGATTATGGAAAACTGGGGATTTGAGCCTGAATACCTCAATACATTCGCAAAGCATTATCAGACAGGCGAGAACATCCCGTCCGAACTCATAGACAAGATTGTTGCGGCAAAGAACTATCTTGCAGGCTACTCGCAGGTTCGCCAGCTCCAGTTCGGACTGCTCGACATGGCCTGGCATTCACTCGCAAAGCTTCCGGAGACAGTGGATGTCCTTAGCTTTGAGAAGAAGGCTCTCGAGCCGTATGCAGTGAGCGTGACGGTGCCTGAAACCTGCATCTCAACTTCTTTCTCCCACATTTTTGCCGGAGGTTACTCTGCCGGCTACTACTCCTACAAGTGGGCGGAGGTTCTTGAGGCGGATGCCTTCTCCCTATTTGAGGAAAAAGGCATATTTAACACAGAAGTCAGTCACAGTTTCCGTGACAACATACTCTCTAAAGGCGACTCCGAGGATGCGGCCGTGCTTTACCGCAACTTCCGCGGACACGACCCTCAGCCGGAGGCTCTCATGAAGAAGCTCGGGCTTGTACAGAAATAGACTCGTGGGTCTCGGCTGACGGAGACGGAGAAAGAAACAAACAGGAAAGGAACGTCACTATGAAAGAGAAGCTTCTTGGGAAAAATATTGCTGAATTGCAGGAAGTTGTGCTGTCGCTCGGGCTGCCGAAGTTCACAGCCGGGCAGATTGCGCAGTGGATGTACCGGAAGAAGGTGCGGTCAATAGATGAGATGACCAATCTTTCAAAGGCTGCGCGTGCAAGGCTTTCCGAATGCTACGACCTCGGGCTCGTGGAGCCGGTGAGCGTACTCTCTTCAGCTGACGGGACAAAGAAATACCTGTTCCCTGTCTTTGAAAAGGGCGAGGACTCGGCAGTTGAGGCGGTGATGATTCCGGACGGAGACAGGGCCACACTGTGCGTCTCTTCTCAGTCAGGATGCCGGATGGGCTGTAAGTTCTGCATGACTGGCAGACAGGGATTTCACGGAAATCTTACGACAGGGGAAATCATCTCGCAATTCCTTTCGGTTGACGAAAGTGACGCTCTGACCAACACCGTTTTTATGGGAATGGGCGAGCCTCTTGACAACTACGACAATGTGATGCGAGCGATAGAGATTCTGACGGCGGAATGGGGCTTCGCATGGAGTCCCAAGCGCATAACTGTCTCTACGATAGGCGTTCTACCGAATCTTAAACGGTTTCTTGACGACTGTCGCTGCCACATCGCGGTCAGCCTTCATGACCCGTTCCCGGAGGAACGCCTGACCATGATGCCGGCCCAGAAGGCGTGGTCAATCACAGAGGTGGTGCGTCTGCTTGGAAAATATGATTTCAGCGGGCAGAGACGGGTCAGCTTCGAGTACACCATGTTTGCCGGCTTCAACGACACTCCACGCCATGCCGATGCGCTGATAAGGCTGCTGAAGCATCTTGAATGCCGCGTGAATCTGATACGGTTCCATCAGATACCGGATTTTCCGTACCACACGTCGTCGCCGGCAGTGATGGAGGCTTTCCGCAAGCGTCTGAACGATGCCGGGATCGTGGCAACCCTGAGGGCTTCACGCGGTGAGGACATACTTGCGGCCTGCGGGCTGCTTGCCGGGGAACACGCCTCGCGTGCGGGTAGTGCCGGCGGAGTTGCGGAGAGGTAATGCGTAGGATACTTACGAAACTTGAGTAATGGATATGAAACGTTTTGTGCCTTTTTTCTTCGCGTTTGCGGTCATCATTGCCGCATCGGTGGCTTTCAACGAATCGTCGGCTCGGCGTCCGGATTCGCGAAAGCTGTATTTCGGCCGTAGCGTCGCTCCGGTTGAGGATTCCATAGTCATAGAGAGGATGAAGGTGCGCCTCGACTCCATCCGGCAGTATAGACCGACCGTGGCTCTTGTGATGAGCGGCGGAGGTGCGAAGGGCGCTGCCCACATCGGCGTGCTGCATTATCTCGATTCTCTCAAGATACCTGTCGATGTCGTGCTCGGGACCAGCATCGGCGGCCTGATGGGTGGCCTGACTTCAATGGGCTACAACTACCGTGAAATAGACACGCTCATCCGTAGCCTTGACTGGAATGCCCTCATGCGTGACAAGCTTCCGAGGGAGTACATCTCCTACAACCGGATGAAATACAAGGAAAAGTATCTCGTGTCGATGCCTTTCTACTACACCAGCGAAACCACCGATGTTGAACCGGCCGAGAGACATAGTGCGAACATACGTCTCGACGCGGATGATGAACACGCACGCAACATGCTGAAGGAGAATCTTTTGGGGAGCCTCCCTTCGGGATATGTCTATGGACAGAATATTTCAAACCTTTTCAGCTCTCTGACTGTCGGCTATCAGGATCCTATGGATTTCATGGATCTTCCGATTCCGTACGCCTGTGTCTCGACAGACTTGAGTTCGGGAAAGACGAAAGTCTGGTATGATGGCCCGATTAACGTCGCGTTACGCTCCACGATGTCGATTCCCGGTGTGTTCACTCCGGTCAAATATGAGAATTATGTCCTCGTTGACGGTGGAATGAGGGACAATTACCCGACGGACATAGCCAAGCAACTCGGCGCTGACATAATAATCGGCGTTGATGTGACGACTCCTCCTAAACCGGACGCTAAAATCCGCAACCTCGGTGACGTGATCTCAAGCAGCATGGATATGCTGGAGAGGGAGGTCTATGAAAGGAATGTACATATCCCGGATGTTTCCATACGTCCGGATCTTATGGGACTGAATATGCTCAGTTTCTCCAAGGAGAACATAGACAAACTGATACGCAACGGATACGAGGCCGCAAGGCAGAACGACTCTCTTCTGGTTGCCATAAAGCGCAGAGTGGGGAATGACTCGTTGCGGCTGGCCAGACCGCACGCCATAAACCTCCGCAACCGCCCTGTCATGGTCGGCAATGTGAACCTTATCGGAGAGGATGCAGCCGCGGCGAAGATAATCAAGAAAAAGATAGGCATATATCCCGGAGACACGATTTCATACGACCGCATCTCCCATGCCATAGCGCAGATTTACGCCACCGGAGCATACGACTATGTCTCTTATGAGCTGCATGGAAAGAAAGAGCCTTTCGATCTGGAAATTACCTGCAAGAAAGGTCCTGTACACCAACTCGGCATCGGAATGCGGGCGGATACGGAGGATTTTGTGACGGCGGTCTTTAATATAGGGCTGTTTGCCAACAGGATTCAGGGCTCGACGCTCAACTTTGACACGAAACTCGGCATGAATCCCGAATTCAAACTCCGTTATTCTTACGACGCGCCTAAGATACCGACGATGAATGCTTCTGCGTCAGTGAGGTGGACTTCTGCAAGAGTGTTCTCCGATCGTAACGACTGGCCGATATTCGACCTTCTTTCTTCGCGGCAGGAGGTCTTTATCTCGGGATTGAAGTGGTCCTATTTCGACGTAAGGCTCGGACTGCGTAACGACCTCTTCTATGACAATACGTCAAATCCTTATCTTACCAATTATTTTGGCTCGCGCTATAGGACAATGGAAACGCTGACGAACTACTCTTCCGTTTTCATTGACGGAACGGTTGATACGTTTGACCGTGGCTATTTCCCTACAAAGGGCGTGAAGGCAGGCATTTCATACAGCTGGCTCTTTACTGACTATGTAAACTCTTTAAAGGAAAACAATCTCCATATGGTAAACCTTGATTTCAAGGCTGTTGTCCCCGTAGGGAAGGTGTTTGCGTTCATTCCTTCAATAAATGCGCGCTGCCAGTTCGGTGCGAAGCCACCTGTCGTCCTCACGAATGCTGTGGGAGGCCAGATTAGCGGACGCTATTTTGACCGGCAGCTTTCTTTTGCGGGGATACCGAAACTTATGTTCCTTGAACGGAATCTTGGCCTGGCGAAGGCCGACCTGCGTTTCAATGTCGCGAAGAACCATTATCTGACAGGTACCGCCAACTATCTCTACACCTTTGATTCATTCTCGGACCTGAAGTCCGGCAGAGGCATGTACGGATTTTCCCTCGAATATTCCTACAACACTATTTTTGGCCCGATTACGGCAAACATCAACTGGTCGGACGTCATTCATAGGGTAGGTCTCTATCTGAGCTTCGGCTATAATTTCTGATGGCTATGTCTGAGACTGCTGCAGTTCAGAAGGTTCTTTCGCGCCTGCGTAACCAGTGTTCCCGTCGCGAGTATTGTGTTTCCGATGTTCGTGAAAAGGCCATGAAGGCTCTTGACGGGGATGAGTTTGCTGCGGAAACGGTCGTGGAATCGCTGAAAAGGGACAAATATGTCGATGACAGTCGATATTGTGCGGCATACGCCCGCGAGAAAGCTTCTATTTCCGGCTGGGGTGCCGTAAAGATTCGTTATATGCTGTCCCATAAGGGCTTGTCTCGTGAAGATATTGATGCGGGAATTGCCGGAATTGATGGGGACGGAGCCTCCGTAAGGCTTGAGAAACTGTTGGCGGCAAAGTCCCGGACGTTGAAGGATGACCCGCAGCGGAAGCTGAAGTTGCTCCGTTTTGCCCTCGGGCGCGGCTATCAGTACGACGAAGTGTCGGCTGCCTTGAGTCATATCGAAAATGTAGAAATGTGATGTTTACAACCAATGACTTATGAACTACAGAAAACTTACGGAAAATGAAGTGGCGGCGCTGGAGTCGCAAGCATGCTCGGCTGTAGACTGGGCGAAGATTGATGTTTCAGATGATTTTTCGACTGAATTCGTGAAGTCCGTGCGCTTCTCCGGCGACATAAGGCTCGGCTCTTTCAGAAAGGAATTTACGCTTCCGGGAGGGATGAAAAAGCATTCGGGGCTCTACCATGCTACGTTGCATAATGTCACGATAGGGGACGACTGCTGCATAGAGAACGTGAAGAACTATATCGCGAACTACGAAATTGGGCATGACACGTTCATCGAGAATGTCGACATAATCCTGACTGACGGAGTGTCATCGTTCGGAAACGGAGTGGAGGCGTCTGTCCTCAACGAGACCGGAGGGCGTGAGGTCGTCATCTTTGACCGCCTTACTGCACAGACGGCATACATTATGGCACTCTACCGTCACCGTCCGGAACTCATTGAGGAGCTGAAGAAACTCATAGGAAAATATGTTGACGGTGTCTCGTCTTCTATGGGGCACATCGGGGTACACGCCACGATTGTCGATGCTGGCTACCTTAAGAACGTGAAGGTCGGGGACTTCTGTAAGATTGAAGGCGCGGCACGACTGAAGAACGGGAGCCTCAACTCCAATGAAGTGGCCCCGATACACATTGGCGTGGGCGTGATTGGAGATGACTTCATCGTGTGCAGCGGTTCGTCTGTCGAGGACGGCGTGACGTTTTCCCGCTGTTTCATAGGACAGGCCTGCCATCTCGGACACAACTATTCCGCTTCCGATTCACTCTTTTTCAGCAACTGCCAGGGCGAGAACGGTGAGGCCTGCGCAATCTTTGCCGGTCCCTACACCGTCACCCACCACAAGTCAACGCTTCTTATTGCCGGGATGTTCTCGTTCATGAACGCCGGCTCGGGCTCGAACCAGAGCAACCACATGTACAAGCTTGGACCTATCCATCAGGGAATTATGGAGCGAGGCGCGAAAACCACCTCCGATTCCTACATCCTCTGGCCGGCCAAGGTGGGCGCGTTCTCTCTTGTGATGGGCCGTCATGTCAGCCATCAGGACACTTCGAACCTGCCCTTTTCCTACCTTATTGAGAATCAGGGTACTTCCTACATAATGCCGGGCGCAAACCTGAAGTCTGTCGGCACCATCCGCGACGCGAAGAAATGGCCGCAACGGGATGCCCGCAGGGATCCTGACAAACTCGATATGATAAACTACAACCTCCTGAGCCCGTACACCGTGAATAAGATGCTCAATGCGATTCACATCCTGCAGGAACTTCAGCGTACGGCAGGAGAGAATTCTTCCGTCTATTCCTACCAAAGCGGTGTAATCAAACGCAGTTCGCTGCAGAAGGGCTTGAAATACTATGGCCTCGCCATCGACAAGTTTCTCGGTAACTCATTCATAACGAGACTGATGAATTCCTCATTTGGAAATATGGACGAACTGCATAAGGCGCTTGAGCCCGAGTCTCCTACGGGGCTTGTTCACTGGGTGGATCTGTCGGGTCTGATTGCTCCGCGTTCCGCCGTAGAGAAACTTATGGACAGGATTCAGAACGGGGAAATGAAGACTGTTGACGACATAACTGCCGGATTTTCCGAAATTCATAGGAAATACTACGACTACGAGTGGACATGGGCATATAGGATTATCAGTGAATATTACGGAATCGACCTTTCGAAGGCCTCGGCCGATGAAATGCTCGGTCTTGTCGAACGTTGGAAGACCTCTGTGACGGCTATTGACAACATGGTCTATGAGGATGCACGAAAGGAGTTCGGCCTTTCGGCGATGACAAGTTTCGGAGCGGACGGAGGGGAGGCTCGTCGTCTTCAGGACTTTGAGCAGGTGCGTGGTTCAAGCTTTGAATCGAATTCGTTCGTCTTGTCAATCCGCGAGCATATAGATGTGAAGTCGAAACTCGGCGCGGCAGCTGCGGACAGGATTAGGGAGGTGTTGTGAGATGAGAAAGTTCTGGAGAAAAAGGTCTGTAGCCGAAACTGATAATTATAAGCCTGAAACAGAGGAAGAAAATGTTGACGCATGTAGCGAGAATGTAGAAAGGGGGAAATATATATTGATTGCGGATAGCGGGGCGACAAAGTGCAACTGGGCTGCAATCGGACCTGACGGGAAGGTCAAATTGTTTGACACACCGGGAGTAAACCTGTCAATAAATTCTCCGGAAGCGATTTCTCTTGCAGTACATTCTGTTTTTGTGCAGTTTCCCTTGCAGTACCCGTTGGAGTGGCACCTTGTGTCATTGGGGACGGATGAAAAGGGAAAACCGGGATTTGTAATAGAGTGTGTCACGGAAATATGGATTTATTCTGCCGGGGCGACGTCGGATGAAACGACAAAGCTTATTGAGTATGCTTTCGGCGCGATGTTTCCGAATGCGGAGGTGAACGTTTTCTCCGACATTTTGGGGGCAGCGCGTGCCGTGTGCGGTTCTGAATCTGGAATTGTGGGAATATTGGGTACCGGCTCGAATAGCTGTTTCTATGACGGGAAAGCTATTGTGAAACAGGGACTTGGCGGAGGATATGTCCTTGGTGACGAAGGCTCCGGAGCCTGGTTTGGGAAGCGCCTGCTGTCCGATTTCATCCGAGATCTGCTGCCGGAGGAAATGGCGGAGGCCCTGCAGAAAGAATATTCGCTTGACTATCAGACAATAGTGGAGAATGTCTATCGCGCAGAGGCTCCAAGCCGCTACCTCGCGTCTTTTTTCCCTTTCGTCCTCAAATGGGCGAAGCCTGTAACGGAAGGAACACCCGTTGATCGAAAGAAACTGAGCGGGCATGAATATGCCGAGACGCTTCTTCGCGAGGGAATAGGTGAATTCCTTGACAGGTGCATAGCGGAGCGCTACGACTGTCATGTTCATTCTCTGAACCTTTGCGGCTCTGTGGCGTGGTTTTGCCGTGACATGATTGCCGAATGCGCCTCAGCCCGCGGGATGGTTCTTGGCAAGATAGTGAAGTCGCCGATAGACGGGCTTGTCGCCTATCATTCCTTGCGAATATTTAGTAAGTGACCATGAAAGTAAATGAGCTGAGAATAAGTGAGCATGAAAGTAACTGAACAGCCATCAAATTACAACAGTCTGGACACGATGTCCACAGAGGAGCTTCTTGAAGGCATCAATAATGAGGACTGCCGTGTCCCTGAGGCCGTTGGGGAGGCAATCCCGGAGATAGGGATGCTTGTGGACGGCATTGTGGAACGAATGAAGCAGGGCGGCCGGCTCTTCTACATAGGCGCCGGCACCAGTGGTCGCCTCGGAGTTGTGGACGCCTCTGAAATCCCGCCCACTTTCGGCGCACCGTTCGATCTTGTAATCGGCCTCATCGCAGGAGGTGACGGGGCCATCCGAAAGGCCGTCGAAGGTGCCGAGGACGATCCGGAGCAGGGCTGGAAGGACATCGAGGCCTTTTCCCCGACACGTCAGGACACGGTTGTCGGCATTGCTGCCTCGGGAACCACCCCGTATGTGATCGGTGCTGTGACGGCCGCCCGCAATAATGGCCTTCTCACCGCATGTATCACCTGCAATCCGGACACGCCTCTTGCCTTGGCATCCGAGATTCCGATTGTAGCAGTCGTGGGACCCGAATTCGTCACCGGAAGCACCCGCATGAAGGCCGGCACTGCCACAAAGCTTATTCTAAATATGATTTCCACCGCCACGATGATACGTCTCGGTCACGTCCGCGGCAACCGAATGATTGACATGCAGTTGACCAACACCAAACTCATCGATCGCGGCACTCGTATGATAATGTCCGAAACCGGTCTTCGTGACTACGACCGCGCCCGCGACCTTCTCCTTGAGCACGGCTCTGTCCGCAATGCCGTAGCCGCATACGGAAACTCAAAATAACAGAACAAAAAATTAGACGATTTTTTAGTATCTTTGCCTCCGCTGCTGACACAT
Source organism: uncultured Bacteroidales bacterium (assembly GCA_900545245.1). Lineage (GTDB taxonomy): Bacteria > Bacteroidota > Bacteroidia > Bacteroidales > UBA932 > Cryptobacteroides. Next base: position 24,921 of record UQYV01000008.1, on the reverse strand, counting down.
AGGTATTCATTAAGGAAAACTTCAGATTTGTCTTTTTGGAGGTTTCCAAACACTAATTTGTTAAAAGGAATGAAATTCAAGACATTCTTCTCAGCGCTCGCTCTTACTGCGGCGATTGCGCTGCCCGCAGCCGCAAAGGCTGATTCTTCGATTCCGAGACCGGAATACCCGCGTCCCCAGTTTGAACGTACCGATTGGGTGAATCTCAACGGCGAATGGACCTTCTCGATTGACAATGTCGCGTCAGGCTATGAGAAGGGATTCTCCAAATCGTCCGGATTTGACGGAAAGATTCTCGTGCCGTTCTCTCCGGAGAGCAAGCTTTCGGGAGTCGGACACACCGATTTTATCGAAGGTGTGTGGTATCATAGGAACATAACCGTGCCTGCGGAATGGGACGGAAGGAACATACGTCTTAACTTTGGCGCTGTGTATTATAAATCAGAGGTTTATATCGACGGAAAGCTCGTCGGGCGTCATTTCGGCGGCACGAGTTCCTTCTCGTTCGACATCACTCCGTTCGTGAAGGCCGGACAGACGCACTCTCTCGTTGTTTACGCCACCAGCGACCTCCGCAGCGGCAAGCAGCCGGCCGGCAAGCAGTCTCTTAAGCTCAATTCGATGACATGCAATTACACCCGCACCACAGGCATCTGGCAGACCGTGTGGATGGAGCCGGTCAGCGACGGCGGCCTGAAGCAGGTGCAGGTGGACACTGACATTGATCAGGGACAGATTGTCGTGAAGCCGCTCTTTTTCCATGAGGGCAAGTACACGCTCAGGGTCACTGTCATAGACCCGACAGCACCGAAGAAGCCGGTGGCACAGAAGACAGCCGTTGCTGCCAACAACTCCGTGGTAGTGCTGCCGATGAAGAAGTTCAGAACTTGGAGTCCCGAGGATCCATTCCTCTATGATGTTAAGTACCAGGTTGTTGACGAAGCCGGCATGGTCATCGACGAGGTCCGTTCCTATCTCGGAATGCGTAAGGTTCACCTTGAGGGGAACAAGATATATCTCAACAACAGCCCTCGCTACCAGAGGCTTGTCCTCGATCAGGGTTACTACCCGGACAGCCAGTGGACAGCACCTTCCGATGAGGCACTGCGCCACGACATCGAACTTTCGATGAAAGCCGGATTCAACGGAGCCCGTCTTCATCAGAAGGTCTTCGAGGAGCGTTTCCACTACTGGGCCGACAAGCTCGGCTACCTCACATGGGGAGAGAGTTCAAGCTGGGGTATGGACACCAACCAGCCGGAGACCGCGAGAAATTTCATCACCGAATGGGGCGAGATCATAGTCCGCGACCGCAACCATCCTTCAATCATTGTCTGGACTCCTACAAATGAGGAATGGTCACCGGACAACATCCAGTTCCCGCGTTTTATGGAGGATGTATATGCGCTCACCAAGCAGCTCGACCCTACCCGTCCTGTCAGCGGAGCCAGCGGCGGTGTCATAGTGAAAACCGACATCTGGACCGGCCATGGCTATGCTCAGGATCCGGAGAAGTTTCGCAAGGATGTCTGGAACGACGGCAAGCTCTTCACCTACAAGAGCCGCAATCACGAGAAAACCGGCGGTCTCTATTCAAGAAACTACGGCTTCTCCCATGATGCGATTGCCGGAACTTACGATTTTCCGGAGTATGACGGCAAGATGCCTTATGTATTCGATGAATATGGCGGAATCAAATGGACGAACGAGGAGGATATGAAGCAGGCCGCCAACAATCAGGGCGTTTCATGGGGCTACGGTAACTCACCGCGCTCACTTGAGGAGTTCTACACCCGTCTCGAAGCCCTCACTGACGTGCTCCTGTCCCTTTCGGACTACATTTGTGGCTACTGCTACACCCAGCTCACCGATGTCGAGCAGGAGCAGAACGGCCTCTACTACTACGACCGCAGCGAGAAGTTTGACATGGAGCGCATCCATGCCGTGTTCTCCAAGGTCCCGGAGGATTATAAATAGAAACTCGAATTACAATTAATTACATATCAATATGTTAAAAGTAAATATGGGAGGCTGCGGCTCCTTTGTAAACGCCGCGGAAGTTAAGGAATACACACAGAAGGCTGTCGAGGCTCTCAAGGTTCTTGAAGACGAAACCGGGGCGGGAAATGATTTCCTCGGTTGGAAGCACTTGCCGTCCCAGACACCGGAGTCGCTCATCGCCGAGTGTGAGGCAATCCGCGACGATTGGAAGAAGAAGGGTGTTGACCTTGTCGTTGTAATCGGAATCGGCGGCTCATACCTTGGGGCAAAGTGCGCTCTTGAAGCTCTGTCACATTCTTTTGCCAAGCAGCTCGCTGACAAGGGAGGGGCTCCTGAAATCGTTTTTGCAGGAAATAACCTTTCTGAGGAATATATTGCCGAACTGATGGACCTCGTCGCTGAGCGCAATGTCGCGACGGTGGTGATTTCAAAGTCCGGCACAACCACGGAGCCGGCAGTCGCTTTCCGCATCATCAAGCAGTACATAGAAAATAAGTACGGCACGGCCGAGGCGGCACAGCGCATCGTTGCCGTGACCGACGCCCACAGAGGAGCGCTCAAGTCGCTTTCGACTCAGGAGGGTTACAGGACATTCGTCATTGAGGACAATGTCGGAGGCCGTTTCTCGGTGCTCACTCCGGTTGGACTTCTCCCGATTGTTCTTGCGGGATTCGACGTTCGCAAGATGCTTGAGGGCGCTGCGGCGATGGAAAAGGCATGTGCGGTTCCTTCGGAGGAAAACCCTGCACTTCAGTATGCCGCAATGAGGAATCTCCTTCACACAAAGCACGGCAAGACAGTCGAGATCCTCGTCTCCTACAATCCTAAGCTTCAGTATCTTGGCGAATGGTGGAAGCAGCTCTACGGCGAGTCCGAGGGTAAGGACGGCAAGGGTATATTCCCGGCATCCGTAAGTTTTACAACTGACCTTCACTCAATGGGACAGTACATCCAGGACGGCGTGCGCATGCTTATGGAAACGGTCATCACCGTGGAGAAGGCGCAGCGCAGCGTTGTAATCGAGAGCGATGCGCAGAACCTTGACGGCCTGAACTTCCTCGCCGGGAAGCATGTGGAGGGGTGCAACGCCATGGCTGAACTCGGAACAAAGCTCGCGCACATCGACGGCGGCGTGCCTCAGCTCGGCGTAAGCATCGAGAAGATTGACGAGTATAACCTCGGGGAGGTATTCTACTTCTTCGAGAAGGCCTGCGGAATTTCGGCCTATATTCTCGGAGTGAATCCGTTCAACCAGCCTGGCGTGGAGGCTTACAAGAAGAATATGTTCGCGCTGCTTAATAAGCCTGGCTATGAAGAGGCCGGTGACGCACTAAGGAAACGGATTTAATAAAAGGCGAAATCCTTTGACTAAGAAGCTGTTATATAATGACAAAAAAACAGTTGTATCCGTTGAAGTTCATCCCCATCGCGTCAAGGCGCGTGTGGGGAGGGAACTCTTTGATTAAGGTTCTTGGGAAGGACTTCGTGGAGGCCGACGAGGACGGAAACGAGGTTCATCTGACGGAGAACGATCTCATCGGGGAGAGCTGGGAACTTGCCGACATGGGTGAGCAGGACTCTCTCGTGAGCAACGGTTGGCTTGCCGGCAATTCGATAGGGGACATTATGGAAACCTATCTCGACAGGATTACCGGAGACTCGGCATACGCATGGTTCGGGCGTCAGTTCCCTCTCCTGATAAAGTTTCTCGACATCCATCAGAAGCTTTCCGTTCAGGTCCATCCGGACGACAAGGTCGCTGAACAGCGTTACGACTCACTCGGAAAAGCTGAAATCTGGTACATCCTTGATGCTAAACCTGAGGCGAAGGTCTATATGGGCTTCAAACGCGAGACTTCGGCTCAGGAATTCTACGATGCTTGCAAAGCCGGCACAGCTCACGAGTTGCTGAATGTCATTCACCCAAAGAAGGGTGACGCCATATTCATTACTCCGGGGACTGTTCATGCCGCCGAAGGGGGAATACTCGTGGCTGAGATTCAGGAGTCATCTGACCTTACTTTCCGCCTCTACGACTGGGGACGCGAGAACAATCCTGCAACGGCCCGCAAGATGCATCTGGAGGAGGCCATAGACCTGATCAATTTCGATAAGTACGACCCTTCCCTCTACCGTCCGGCATCTTCAATGGATGACACTAAGGTGAACAACACTCTCGTCCAGTGCCCGCAGTTCACAGTGAACAAGCTCAATCTCAGGGATGCTCTGCGCATCAGCCAGGAACAAATCGGAAGTTATATTGTCTACATCTGCGTCAGCGGTTCTGCGGCCATCAATGTTCCTAAAGTTCCTGTCTTCGACGACAGTAAGGCAGTGGCGGCGTTCGGCACGGACGCGATGGACATCTACGCGTTCCGCAAGGGCGATACGATACTTGTTCCTGCCGACATGCCGGACTTCTATCTCGTTCCGACCGCTCCCGGCACGGTGCTTCTCGAGGCCACCGACGGTTTGCGTGAGGACATCGACGAGTACATCAATCCCGATGTACCGGCCGAACTTCCGGAGGAGTAGACAGTTAAAATCGTTATGGAAGAAGTAAGAATCGACAAATTTCTCTGGTCAATACGTGCCTACAAGACGCGCAGCGAGGCGACAGATGCGTGCAACGGAGGCAAGATTCGTCTTAATGGAGCCGACGTGAAGCCGTCCAAGGCAGTTCATCGCGGCGACACCATTGTAGTGCGCAAGGGACCAGTGACCTACACATATAGGGTCATTGAACTCGTTGACAAACGCCAGGGGGCAAAGACCGTCCCGCAGTTCGTCGACAATCTCACTCCGCAGTCCGAAATGGACAAGCTCCACGCTCCCGTGGAGACATTTTTCCTCAAGCGGGATCGTGGTGCCGGCCGTCCGACAAAAAAAGACCGTCGCCAGATGGATTCGCTTTGGGATGCGCTGGAATCTGCCGACGAGGATTGAATCTTTTCGAAAAATGATTGTTACAGCGAAGTGAAATAGTGAGTATTCTAAAATATTGGTCTTACGGCAGTCTCCATTTTCCGGGGCTGCCGTTTTTGGCTGAAAAAAAAGAAAACTTTTGCGGCAGAAATTTTGCAGGTTAAAATATAATCCTTATATTTGCCGTATAATTTTGAATTATTCAAAATTATACAAACATAAGGAACATTAAGTTAAACGATTAAATATTAATGGCTATGATTAAGAAATTCAGATGTATGGTGTGCGGTTACGTTTATGAAGGAACTGAACCGCCTGCAGAGTGCCCTCTTTGCCACGCAAAGTCAGACAAGTTCGTTGAAGTGAAGGAAGAGGAAGGAGTGATGTCTTGGGCTTGCGAGCACGAACTTGGAGTTGCGAAGGGAGTTGATCCGGAGATTCTTGAGGGGCTTCGCGCTCATTTCGCAGGCGAATGCTCCGAAGTGGGAATGTATCTTGCGATGAGCCGCCAGGCAGACAGGGAAGGTTATCCGGAGATTGCCGATGCCTTCAAGAGGTATGCCTTCGAGGAGGCCGAGCATGCTGCAAAGTTCGCCGAACTTCTCGGAGAGTGCGTCTGGGATACAAAGACCAATGTTCAGAAGAGAATGCTTGCCGAGCAGGGCGCATGCGAGGATAAGTTCCGTATCGCTAAGCTTGCCAAGGCGCAGAACCTCGACGCCATTCATGACACAGTTCACGAGATGGCACGCGACGAGGCCCGTCACGGTGCTGGTTTCCAGGGACTCTGGAAGAAATATTTCCAGAAATAATCCTTTCTGAATAGAGATTTTCCGCTTTCATAAAAGGATTTTTCGCGGTAGATTGTTAACTTTGTCCTCCGTGGGTCGTTTGGACTCGCGGAGGATTCTTGTATCCACGAATTTGTGCATGACCATAAAGACATAAATAACACAACACATCATGGCAAGACCAAAGCATCAGATAATCACGGTAGGCAAGGATTTGGATTCCATATATCTCGGAATCAAGGAGTTCGCTCCCGACGTCATACATCTTGTGGCGACGAAGGAAACTAAGGGTACGTATCGGGATATGCTCCGTCTCATATCTCCGAAAATCAAGGTCTACGAATATGTTGTGGGCCCTTACGATGTCGAGGGAATCATGCGCGTCTGCGGCGAAATTCAGGAGGCCAACCGTGACTGTGAGTTCATCTATAACCTTTCGGAGGGTACGAAGATTATGGCGATGGCGGCAGGAAAAGTGGCGATGGAGTTTGGCGAAAGGGGAATCTACATCACTCAGGACGGTTACTGGATTGACACTTTCGACTACCGCCGCAACCCTCTGACTCAGTCCATCAGTAATGCCGAGTATATGAAACTCTATGGCAACAGCGTGCGGGAGTTTGAGGATGTGGGGAAGATGAAGCCGCTGGATGTGAACACTGCCTACTATGCCAAGAAGTTCATAGAGAGGCACTTTGATGTCTATTCTGAAGCGAAGAGATGGTTCCGCGCCCTGCCTGAGTCCAAGCGCGGGAAGTATTTCGCGGGCAGGTTGCGTTGCGGCTATCATATAGAGACAGAAGGTGGTACGCTGACCATTTACAAGGGTGCCGACGTGCTGTTCGACTCGGCCTGCAAGCGGAGCTGTGAGATTATGTTCATCGGACGCTGGTGGGAGATAATCGTTGCGGATGTTGTTTCCAGGTGGGACAGGGAGCGCGGCGGCGAGTCGGGGCACGGCATCTGGAGAGACGTGATTTTCAATGATGTGGAGAAGAATTCTGTGAAGAATGAGGTGGATCTGCTGGTGAATGACAAGCAGAGGCTGCTGCTCATTGAGTGCAAGTCGGGCGAGGTGCTCTCGGCAGACATTTTCAAGATTGACGGAGTACGGGAGACCTACGGAGGCACGGTTTCTAAGGCAATTCTTGTCAGCTATCTGCCTCTGAGCAAATCAATTGTGGAGAAGTGCGAAGATTTGGGGATATACTGGTTCGCACCGAAGGACATGGCCTCGCGTGTGGGGCACATCAATCTGCTGCCCGAGTGGCTGGACGAGGTTGTGGCCCGGCATGAATTGTAGGAGTCACGGCGTCAGTTCTTTGTGCTTGTGAAACGGTTTTGCACAAGAAGGGATTATCTTTGCAGTGTTTGAAAAACACATTGATGATATAAAAACGAAAATATGACACCTTTCTTAAGACAGGTCGCGGAACATTATTTTTCGGACGAGGATTTCTCGCGGTTGACATTCATATTCCCGAACCGGCGTTCATCGGCGTTTTTTCGGAAGCACGTCTGTGCCTGTGCGGCCTCTGCGGGGAGAGCTTCTCTGATGCCAGATTGTCTCACCATCAACGACTTCTTCGCCTCACTTACTCCGGTGCGCTCTTGCAGCAGGGTGGTTCAGCTGGTGCGGCTCTACGACTGCTACAAATCTCTCTACCCCGGGGCGGAACCGCTCGATGATTTCATCTGTTGGGGCGATGTCCTGCTGGGAGACTTCAACGATGTGGACAAATATCTTGTAGACCCGCGTCAGCTGTTCACTAACGTTTCGGATTTGAAGTCCATTGAGGACGATTTCAGCTACCTTACAGAGGCGCAGCGTGAGGCAATTCATTCTTTCCTGTCTCACTTCCGGGCGGAGACGTCCAAGGAGAAGGCTGCTGCGGGAAAGGTTTCTTCGGGCGGAGAGTCGGCGGATGGTGACCGTTCAATTAAACTTAACTTCTTGAAAATATGGAACATACTGCTTCCGTTATATGAGTCGTTCAACGCCGCCCTTCGCAGCGGGGATATGGCTTATGAGGGGATGATTTACAGGGATGTGGCATCGTTGCCGGACTATGTGCGTGAGGCTTTGGAAGGCAGAAAATTCGTTTTTGTCGGTCTGAATGCCTTGAACGAGTGTGAGAAAAAGCTGCTGAGACATCTGCGCAATTCCGGACAGGCTGAATTCTGCTGGGACTGGTCAAGCGAATGGATACGCGACCCGGAGAACCGGGCCTCATTCTTTATGGCGGTGAATGTCAGCGAGTTTCCACAGGCTTTCCGTCCCGATGTCGAAGGACTTGGGACTCCGGAATTCAATGTGGTGAGCGTGCCTTCGTCAATAGGACAGGCAAAGCAGCTTCCTTATATATTGACCCGGCTCGGACTGAGTCACTCGGCGGCTTCGGCGGAATGTGGCGCATCATCGGGGGGTCCGGCAGCGGATGGAAAATGCTGCGACCTTTCTTCGGAATGTGCGATTGTCCTTCCGGACGAGCAGCTTCTGCTCCCGGTGCTTAATTCGATTCCGGACGACATCCGGGACATAAATGTCACGATGGGCTATCCGATGAAGGGTAGTGACCTTTGCGTGCTCATGGGTGCTCTTTCCTGTGCGCAGATGAATGCGCTTGTTCGTGAGCGCAAGACCTATTTCTATCACAGGTATGTTCGCAGCGTATTGTCCAACAGTATATTCCGCAAAATTGCCAATGATGAGGACAACGCCGTCTGCTCAGCTGTATTGAACGGCCGGCGTAGCTATATCGAGGTTGCTGACTTCGCCGGTTCGCCGCTGCTCTCACTTTTCTTCACTCCTCTTCCGGGCAATCTCCTGGAAGCTTCGGCAGAGACTGTCCGCTCGTTTGCGGACTACCAGAAGACCGTGCTGAGCCGCGTTGGAGCCCTTCTTGTGGAGAACGGACATTCGGAACTTGACACAGACTTCGCCAAGGACTACTACAAAGCTGTCTGTATTCTCGGAGACATGAACCTTGAGATAAAGCCCGCCACCTACCTGCGGCTGCTCGACCAGTTGCTCGCACCGGTCTCCGTGCCTTTCAATGGCGAACCTCTTAAGGGACTTCAGGTGATGGGACCGCTTGAGACTCGTGCTCTGGATTTCCGCAACCTCATAATCCTCAGTTGCAACGAGGGCACATTCCCGCGCAGGTCGTTCAGCTCGTCATTCATTCCGCCTGAGCTCCGCAAGGGGTTCGGGCTTCCGACCTACGAGTATCAGGACTCTGTCTGGGCCTACTATTTCTACCGCATGATTCAGCGCGCGGAGAATGTCTGGATGCTCTTCGATTCCCGCACCGAGGACATTAAGTCCGGTGAAGAGAGCCGCTACATAAAACAGTTGGCCTACCTTTTCGACGCTAAGATTCACCGCTATGTGACCTCTCCTGTTCGGGAGGATGAATACACGGAGCCTGAAATTGTCAAGACACAGGCCGACCTTGACAGCCTGCGCGACTTCAAGTTTTCCGCAACCGCGCTTCAGAACTATCTTGCCTGCCCTGCGAAGTTCTACTATGACAAGGTCCTGGGACTCAGTGACCTCGCAGAATCTGTCGACAATCTGGACGGAGGCACGCTCGGGACGGTGTTCCATGCCGTCATGCAGTGGATTTACGCGAAGCCGGGCACGCAGAAGGAGCCTGTCGGAAGGGTGGATGAGGCTTTCATCCGAAAGCGGCTCTCCAGGGAATTTGCACCGGAACTTCACTCACGCATACGCCGGGAAATATGTGAGGCGATAAAGTCCGTTGAGGTGCGTGGTAAGGACATCGTGCTGTGCAGCGTCATCGAACAATATGTGCGCAGGACACTTGAATATGATCTTGAAATCATGAAGTCGCGCGGACTCGACCATTTTACGGTGCTCGCCCTTGAGAAGAACCTGCCGTTTGAGTTCGAAGGATCGGCGTTTGACGGCGGCGTGTCCGGGGATACGGCTGCTCCGTCGCACAGAAAGTATGCTTTCAAGGGCTTCATAGACCGGCTCGACAGCTTTGACGATGGCACTGTCCGGGTGGTTGACTACAAGACAGGAAAGGTCTCCGACGATGAGGCAAAGGTCATGGGAGAGGAAGGGAATGACCAATCAAAGGCCTCTGCCATATTCGATTCCGTATTCGCCGAAGACAGCAGGGAACGTCCTAAGATTGCCCTCCAGTTCTTTATCTACAATCTTATGCTGACGCTGAATCCGGAGGGTCGTGCGCTTGTCGGCGGACGGAAGGTGACGAATGAGGTCTATTCCGTTTCCGGACTTTTCAAGAACGAGCATTCGGAATACAGCCTGCCCCAGGAGGTCATTGATAAGGCCTCAAATATGCTGAGAAGTTGTCTCGACGGCATCTTTGACATCGAAAAGAATCCGACATTCCGAAGAACCGGGGATACGAGTGTATGTAATTATTGTGACTTTAGAATGATCTGTGGAAAATGATAACAATAGCAAAGGCGTCGGCTGGGTCCGGCAAGACATACACGTTGGCGAAGACGTACATTTCTTTGCTTCTCAAGTCGAGGGATCCTTATGCCTACCGGCATATTCTCGCGGTGACATTTACAAACAAGGCGACCGGGGAGATGAAGGCCCGCATTCTCCGGGAACTCGACATTCTCGCGCACGCCCCGACGGAATCGGACTACTACAAAGATTTCGTTCCGGCTCTGTGTGCCGATACGGCACAGCTCCAGAAGCGTTGTAGTAGTCTTCTGAACGGCATCCTGCACGACTATAGCGCATTCTCAGTTTTCACCATTGACCGTTTCTTCCAACAGGTTCTGCGTTCTTTCGCCCGTGAACTCGGCCAGTTCGACTCCTACCAGCTCGAACTCGACAAACCCTCCGTTGTGAGCGAATCCGTGGACCGGATGCTTGAAAATCTCTCCGACAAGGACAGCGCGATGATTGACTGGCTCAAGGAATCGGTGATGACCCAGATTTCCTCAAAGGGCTATTTTCAGTTGGAGTCTGCTCTCTACTCCGCAGCCAGCGATCTTCAGAGTCCTGAGTTCAAGTCATATATGTCCGAAAAAGGCATATCCGACCCGTCGAAAGTCTACTCCAAGGAAAATATGCGTTCGCTGCGTAAGGTATGCAATGAGCTGATAGATAGATTTTCGCGCGATGTGAAAGCCGGTGCGGAGGTTCTGTTGGCGAAATTTGATGCAGCCGGAGTCCATCCCTCCGAGACTACGAGAAAATTCGCCTGTGCCTTGAACGGCTATGCGTCGGTGACGGCGCGGGATTCCATTAAACCTCCAAAACCCGGGTTCTGCGACAAAATCACTAATCGCGAGGCGATGTTCGCAAAGGCTAATGCCTCCAAGGCTGCCATGCTGCCCCCTGACTTCGAAAGCGCGGCACGGAACTTCATCGGGCTCTTTTTTGACTTTGCATCGTCCGCGACCTGCGACGAGGCTTCTTCCGCTGCAGAGTGCGGCGGTGCGTCTCCATATTACCGGGCCTACAGTACAGCGCTCCAGATTAGGGACATGATTTACGGATTCGGCATATCCCGCGAACTTTCGGAGGCTTTCAACGGTCTTCTCAAGGACCGCAACATCCTGTGTCTTGAGGATTCAAATGGTCTTCTCAACCGCATCATCGACGGCTCTGACGTGCCTTTTGTCTATGAGAAGACAGGTGTTCGCTATGAACATTTTCTTCTCGACGAGTTTCAGGATACCTCCGTGGTTCAGTGGGATAATTTTCGCCCGCTGCTGCACGAGAGCGATTCCAACGGCAATGACAATCTCATCGTGGGCGACGTCAAGCAGAGCATCTACCGCTGGCGGCAGTCGGACTGGAGTCTTCTCAACTCAGAGGTCGCAAAGGAGTTCCCGGACAGTCGCGAACTTCTTGGAAAGGACGGAAAACCAGCTCTTTCAACCAATTACAGAACGGAAGAGAATATTGTGGAGTTTAACGACCTTTTCTTTGAATTTCTGCGTGACCGCCTCGCCGGGGACTTTAAGGCCACTGCTGGGGAAGATGTCGGGAAAATCATTTCCGGTATCTATGCCGATGTCCGTCAGACGGCAGCCCGCAAGGGGAAGCTTGGTGAAGTTCACCTTTGTTTCGCGGCTTCCAAAGGCGGCAAGTCTGAAGATGCAGGAGATGGCAATGGTGCGGAGAAAATGGACAAGGTGCTGGAGAGGACCGTGCGGCAGGTCATTGAACTTCATGATGATAAGGGGGTGGAATATGGGGACATCGCTGTCATCGTCCGCAATAACGCCCCTGGAGAACGGATTGCCAATGCGCTGATGGATAGGGGAGTACCGGTGATTTCGGATGACTCTCTTACAGTGAACAACTCTATTGTCGTCCGCCGTCTCGTCTCAGTGCTCTCTTCTGTGGAGAACCCGGAGAATAAGGCTTCTGGCTATCTCGCCGCATCTCTCGGCTTCCATGCTGTCGGGCAGTCGTCCCTCATCGACCTTGCAGAGGACATAATCCGCAGCATGCGGGAAAATGATGCCCACCTTGTGGAATCCCATGCTCTCTACATCCAAGCTTTTATGGACTGGATGCAGTCCTGGGTGTCACGAAACGGCAACCAGCTCAAGGAGTTCCTCCGCGCATGGGACGAGAAAAATGCCGCCTCTCCGGTCAAGATAGCTTCCCCCGCATCCACGGACGCCGTTCGCATAATCACGATACACAAGTCCAAAGGATTGGAGTTTCCCTACATCATAATTCCATATTTCGAGGACATAAAGTTCTTCCGTTCTGGAAATGTATGGGCCGAACCGTCTGTCCCTTCTTCTTCCGAGAATAAGGCGGTTATGGATTTTGACAATGCCATAAAGGAAGGCATCTTCAAGCCGATGATTTCTTCCGCCAGCGCCCAGACCTATTTCGCCCCTGTCTATAACCGCGAAAGGCTATATCAGTGCATTGATGCACTGAATCTTATGTATGTCGCGATGACACGTCCGTCCCGAGGCCTGCACATCATCTGCGGTGGCACTTCATCCGGTTTCAACAAGGAGGGCACCATAAATACCGCTTCCGATGCCCTCATGACCTTTGCACTTGAACACTCCGGCAATATCTCCGGACTTGATGGCTCGGCGGACTCCATCGGTGAAACTGCCAGTGCTGCAGGAGCATATGGGACTATCAATTTCTCTGTCGCTGAGTCCGACTGGGGCGTCGACTATATCGCCGGAAAGTTCTGTGGGGACTCCGACCTCGAGTTCCGCAATGCAGGCAAAAAGGCCAAGTCCTACCGTAAGGACTTTTCTCAGAGCGTCCTCCAGAGCGGCTATCCTTCCTATACCACAGAATCCTCTCGTCTTCGCATAGACCACGACGCTGCCGACTTTTTCTCGTCCGACGGCACCGTAGGCCCCGATGCATCCCGCCGCCTCCGGGGTATAGTCCTTCATAACATCCTCTCCTCCGTGGTTGTCCCTGAAGACCTCAAACCCGCCATCAGCGAAGCCGTCGACTCCGGCGAACTGACTGCCCTTCAGGCAGATGAGGCCTTCGGTCTTCTCTCCCGTCGCATTCTCGACGCCCAGTCCCGCGGCTGGTTCAGCGAATCGCCGGACGAAGTCCTCAACGAGCGTCCTCTCGTAACGGCAGAGGGTGAGTCCCTGCGCCCGGACCGCGTCAGCATCAGAAACGGCGAAGTCCTAATCATCGACTACAAATTCGGCCGCCCTCACCCTTCCTATCTCGACCAGGTCCGCTCCTACATGGGAACTTACCGCGCCCTCGGCTACACCACCGTCCGCGGCTACCTCTGGTTCGTTCCCGACGACAACGTCTTTGAGGTTTTGGAATAGGCTTGCGGCGTGTAGGAAAGAGGGCGGGAGCGAAAAATAATTTTGCAGAAAAGGGAAACAGGGACTATCTTTGCAAGTTGGCACGCTGTGAAAAAGAAGGTCTCTTTGATGGCGTGTGGTTCTTGGTGAAAAATGTATTTATTTCGATATATGGAAAACAACGAAGAAAAGAGAACTTTGGTTTATAACACTGAAAAGGAGAGACTTGTGAAGCCGGAATATGGCCGTTCCATTTTGGAAATGGTTAAGAGCCTCAAGAAAATTGAGGACAAGGAAAAACGCTCCGAGCAGGCTAAGGCTGTCATCAAGGCGATGGAACTCATCAATTATGATGTTCACAAACAGGAAAACTTCGACCATAAACTTTGGGACGACCTGTTCATCATTGCCGGCTACGAACTCGACATCGACGCACCCTATCCGGTTCCAACCCCAGAGCAGGCGCTTGCTCGTCCCGAAGTGCCTTCGGTGGAGAGAAAGCCTATACGTGCATCGCAGTACGGACGCAACATTGAAAGCATGATTGACCTTGTGGCCGGAATGGAAGACGGCGATGTGAAGACGGCAGTAATTCGCTCACTCGCCATCTACATGAGGACCCAGTACCTCATCTGGAACAAAGACAGCGTGGCCGACGAGACCATATTCCAGGACATCGAGAAACTTTCCGACTACCGGATTCATGTCCCTGAGGGCATCCAGCTCGGACGTGTCGGCGCCGATTCGAACTATCTGCGTCCTGGGCAGGCTCCTAAGCGGCCTAACAACAACCAGCGAAAAAACAATAACACCAAGAAGAAATATCGGTAATGGCATTGTCTGAAAAACAGAAGGAAAACACGAAAAGGAAATTTCGGTTCGGGCGTATTGTCTCATATTTCAGAAATATGGACCCGCAGACAAGAACTCTGATTGCGCGCGTCGTCGGTCTAGTCGTCGGCGTGTTTGCGCTTTTCACGATTTTTAGTTGCGTTTCCTATCTTTTTACATGGAAGAGCGATTACAGCATCGTGTCGTGGGGCGACATCTCCAATCCCGACAAAATGCCGGCTAACTCCGGCTCACGACTCGGCCTTAGATGGTCGCGTTTTTTGGTCGGAGGATGTTTCGGCCTTTCAGCCTTCTGCATCGCGGGACTGCTTTCTGTCCTTGCAGTGAAGATTTTTATGCAGAGGCTTGACTCGAAGTTCCTTCGCCCGTCGGTTCTGATGATTACGGCTGCACCGCTGTTTTCGTTTGTTCTTTCATATTTTTCCGGACTTGTCAGTTCAGACACATTTTTCGGTGGCGGACTCGGTGGCTTTGCCGGGGCTGAATTTGTAAGACTTTGTCAGAACCTTTCCGGGAAAATCGGGACAGGGCTGTTCCTCGCTGTCCTCGTGGTGATTTGGCTGCTGTTCGCAAGCGGAAAGTTCGCGCAGTGGTTCGCGCAGATTGGGACCGGGAGGGAAAAACATAAAGACTCGGACGAGGAGACAGCTGCAGTAGAGGCCGCAGAGGATGTTGAACTTCCGGATGATGGCACACCGCTGCACGAAGGCGCTACCGAAGGCGAGCAAGGCAATGATGACAGTGTGTATGAGGAAGTCGGTCGTTCTGGGAACGACGTTTTGCCATCAGACCCGACAGAACAGAAACATACTGCGGAGCGTCCGGATTCTGGAGACGGAGCTTCTGAAGGAACGCCTGCTTCTGGCGCAGAGATAGCGGATGGTGGCGGAGACACGGCCGAGGCAGGACGAAAGTTTTCAACCGATGTCGTGGAGGAACTTCCTCGAATAGACAATAGAATGGAGTTGGAAAACTATCGCTTTCCGTCTCTTGACCTGCTCGAAGATTATGCCGACAAGCAGAACATCGTCACGCTCGAAGAACAGCAGGATTTCATAAATCGTATACGTCAGACGCTTCTGAACTTCAGAATCAAGGTCGAAAACATCACGGCCAAGGCAGGACCTACGGTGACTCTCTACAAGGTCTATCCGGCTCCGGGCGTCAAACTCGCCTCAATCAAGACCGTGGAGAGCGATATCGGAATCTCGCTCGGAGCAAAGGGAGTCCGCGTCGTGAAACTTGACGATGCCGTCGGAATCGAGGTTGCCAACCGCAAGTCGTCCGTGGTACCTCTCAAGGCCATGCTCAACGACAACTCCTTCCGCGACACTAAGGCCGAACTGCCTGTTGCCATAGGCTGCACAATAACGAGGAACGTCAAGGTGTTTGACCTCACGCAGGCTCCACACCTTCTCGTTGCAGGTGCCACACAGCAGGGTAAGTCCGTGGGTCTTAATGTGATAGTGTCTTCCTTGCTCTATGCCAAGCATCCTTCCGAGCTCAAGTTTGTGTTTGTCGACCCGAAAATGGTCGAGTTCACTGCCTATAAGCGCCTTCTCAAACACTATCTTGCCGTTCTTCCTACGGCCGGCTCTGAGGAAGAGGAGGCTGAGAATGCAATCATCAAGAAGGCCAAGGACGCAGCTGACGTCTTGAATTCGCTCTGTGTTGAGATGGACGACCGCTATGCGCTCCTCGCACTTGCAGGAGTAAACAAGCTCAAGGACTATAACGAGAAATACAAGGATCGTAAGCTCCTGCCGACCGACGGGCATAAATATCTGCCTTATATAGTGGTCGTTATCGATGAGTTCGCTGACCTCACGATGTCTTCCGGTTTCGGCTCCGAGGGTAAGGCAATGGCCCGCGGCATATCGACCGCCATCATCCGTCTCGCACAGAAGGGACGTGCGGCCGGCATCCACCTCATCATCGCAACACAGCGTCCGTCAGTCAATGTCATCACCGGTGACATCAAGACTAACTTCCCGATGAGGATCGCCTTCAGGACTGTCTCTCGTGTGGACTCCCAGACAATTCTCGATTCTCCTGGAGCAGAGAGTCTCATAGGAAGGGGAGATATGCTCTTCTATGCCGGAGTGGAGATGGAACGTGTCCAGTGCGCGCTCGTCGATACGAAGGAAATAGACCGCATCACGAGGTTCATTGAGGCTCAGAACGGCTACAAGGAGTGCTACACAACGCCATACTACCTCCCGACCCCTCCAAGTCAGGACGACTCCTCCTCGGCCGGTCCGATAGACATTTCTAACATCGATTCCCTTTTCGGAGATGCGGCGCGTATGGTTGTCAACACTCAGAAGGGTTCGACTTCCGATTTGCAGCGTAAGCTCGGATTGGGATATGCGCGTGCCGGAAAGATTATGGACCAGCTTGAGGCCGCCGGTATTGTCGGCCCGCAGGATGGCCCGCGTCCGCGTCAGGTGCTTGTCTCCGACTATGAGGAGCTGGAAAATATAATAACAGCATTTACAACGCAAAATGGATAACGGGACGTTTAAACAAATTATATTGTCTTTGAGCCTTGTGCTCTGCGGGTTTCTTTCTGCCTTTGCCCAAGAGGGACCGACTTCTGTTGCAGATGTTCTGGCATCATTGCCTTCGGACGGCTGCGTGTGTGCAGATTATAATCTGACTGTTTCCGCTCCGAAGAACACAAAGATAAGCTATGTGGGAAAGTTGTGGTGGCAGAATGGCGGACTCTTTCGGGTGGAGGGCGACGGATATTCTATCTTCTGCAATGGAGAACACATCTGGACTGTAGATTCTGCTGCCGGAGAGATTGTCCGGGAAGAAGCGGTCTCTGTTGATGAACTCATCCCTTCGGCCGGTTCTGGAGAGTCTGAAATGAATGTCAGCTGGAGTCCCGACGGAAAGCGGCTGACAAAGATATACCTTACAATGAAAAACGGGACAGCCGTTTCAATTGCTGTCCCGTCAATGACATTCGTGGAGTCAAAGTCATCCGATTTTTTCACATATAACGAAAAATCCATTCCATCAGGATTCGTCTTCACTCCGCTTGACTGATTATTCTTTTACGCAGCGGACAGATGCTCCGAAGGACTCCTTGTCGTGAAGCTCGATGCTCACATCCTGCGACCGTTCATAAATGACTCGGCAATAAGCATCGCTGTCGCTGTATGAATCAGCTGTCCAGAATACGGCATATTCTTTCACCCCGCTGAACTGCCCCGTGGCAAGATTCGCCCAACCTGTAGGAAGAACACTGAGGCCGGACTTGTTGCTGATGTCCATCCCTTTCCAGTAGGTCCAGAGTGTCGTCTGTTCGTAGTTGAACGTCGCGTCAAGCATCAGCTGAGGAGCGATTCCGACAATTGTCTTGTGGACTTCTGCGTCCGTAACTCCGAGGCTCTTGCCGAGGTTCACCCAATCCTCATCCGTCGTCAGTCTGTAGCCTGTAGGGCAGGCTGTCTTCGCGTCCTCCCAGTTCAGGTAGCTTCCGAAGACATCGAGCATTGCCGGTGCGCTCTGATAAGGCAGCCCCTTGTCTTTTTTTGCGACATTCCTCATCAGCCATGTTGCGTCACCGTTTTTCTTGGCGTAATACTTTATTCCCTCGTACCCAAAACTCTCGTCGAATCTCGGCGGAGTAGTCCAATTGATTGACCCTTCGGTCATTCCGCCCTTTACGATAGTAATGCTCTGCGTGCCCGTGGAGGAGCTGTAGTAGCCATCGGCAAATGCAGAGGCGCTGACACTCACGGTCCGTAGCGTGTCTTCCTTGAAGTACTTTCTGTTGCTGAAGACATATTTAAGACTCATTACACCCTCGTCAAGCGTGTCCTTTGTTGTCTTGTACCCCTCAACAATCGTGATGGAATAGCCTATTTTTCCACCGTCCGGATGGGTTACGCCGTTAAGTGTGAGTGTTATCTCGTCCTGCGGATTCACGAAAGACGGAATTTTCTTGAACTTCAGTGTCCCGCTGAGTGATGGCAGGGTTGCCTCGCTATTGTCCTTTTTGCAGGAAAATACGGACGCCAAGGCCAGAGCGGCGAGTGCGGCAGTTATGACTTTTGACTTATGCATTCTTTCTTCTTAAAATACCAATCCTTTCTTCTTGAGCGTCAGTCAATTAGAACTCTACCTTCGGAGCTGTCTGCGCGCCTTCTTCTGCTTCGAAATATCCCTTTACCTTGAATCCGAACACGGAAGCTATGATGTTCCTCGGGAACACGCGGATGGATGTGTTGTATTCCTGCGCTACCTGGTTGTAAGCCTTTCTCTCGACGGCAATCCTGTTCTCTGTACCCTCAAGCTGCGCCTGCAGGTCGCGGAAATTCTCATTTGCCTTCAGGTCAGGATATGCCTCTGTGATTGCCATGAGTCTGCCGAGAGCTGAACCGAGCTCGCCCTGCGCCTTTTGGAACTCCGCAATCTTTTCTTCCGAGAGATCATCCACATTGACAGTCATCTGAGTCGCCTTTGCGCGCGCCTCAACTACTCCTTCCAGAGTCGCCGACTCATGTGTGGCATATCCTTTCACCGTCGCCACAAGGTTTGGAATCAAATCCGCCCTGCGCTGATAGACATTCTCCACCTGCGACCAGGCGCTCTTCACGCCTTCCTCATTCTTTACGAGGGAGTTGTAGGCACCGATGCCCCATACAACGATGACGGCCAAAACGATGAGTACGATGGCGGTCACTGACAATTTCTTCTTTTCCATAATAGTTTCTTTATTAAGAGTTACAAATCTTGTAATTTACAAATATGCACATTTTTTCTCGAATATTCCTAAATTTGCCGCAAAATACAGAAATATATGAATGGATACACCATATTGTCGAGGGCTATATGTCTGGCGGCGGCCGTCGTTCTTCTCAATTCCTGTGCCGCCCGTTACGGATATGTGCAGATTACGGGATATGCACAGGGCGGAACCTACAGCGTGAAGGCGGATCTCGACGGGACGGGAAAAACGCCGGAATGTGTGAAGGAGAAGATAGATTCGATACTTTCCGCTGTGGACAACTCCGTGTCCGGATACAACAAGTCCTCGCTCCTGAGCCGTTTCAATGCCGGGGAGAATGTCGTGAAGGACAGCATATTCACTGAACTTTGCGAGCTCGGCGACCGCTACGCGGCCCTGACGGACGATGCCGTGAACGTGTGGGCTGCTCCGCTTTTCGACATCTGGGGTTTCGGTTTCACCCGCGACTCTCTTCCGTCTCCAGAGCTCATCGCTGAAGCCAAAGCCCGTTGCGAATCTCGTAAAAAGGTAAATTTCAATGCTATAGCCCAGGGGTACAGCAGTGACGTCGTCGCTGACTATCTGCGGAAGATAGGCGTAAAGAATATGCTCGTTGACGTCGGCGGCGAAATGTACGGGCAGGGCGTGAACCCGAGCGGAAAGAACTGGACTATAGGAATTGACAGTCCGGTTGACGGCAACTATGAGCCCGGGGCTTCGATTCAGGATGTGTATAAACTTCCTGCCACTCCCTGCGGCATCGTGACTTCCGGAAACTACCGCAAGTTCTATGTGAAGGACGGCCGTAAATATGCCCACACCATAGACCCGCGCACCGGCCTTCCTGTCGCGCACAATCTCCTCAGCGCCACGGTGATTTCCTCCGACCCGTCCTCGACCCGCAACGCCACCGACGCCGATGCCTTCGCGACATACTGCATGGTTGTCGGACTGGAACAGGCGCAGAAGTTCATCCTTTCCAACCCCCACCTCGAAGCCATACTCATCTACGACGAAAACGGTCAGATGAAGACCTGGCGCTCAGACCGTCAGTGACACTCACATCCCGGCAATGATTTCGAGGCATTGACGCAGGGTTGTGGCGAGGAATTCTGTGGCGCGAACCAGCAGGGACGGACAGATGCCCAGGGCGGAGAGAAGGGCGGTCAAGAGTGAAGACGGCAGGAGAATGCCGGTCAGTGGAAGGGAAATCAGATTCGTGAGAATGAAATACTTCGGGAATGTATTGAAATAGAACCATGCGGCTGGACCGGTGGTGAGTTGACAGGCCGTCGATAGTGCCACGCTGTTCCAAATCCATCGGATGGGGGAGTGCTTTATTATTCCGGCCTGCGGAAAAATGCCGTGCAGGAGCGGATAGATGTAGGCGATTCCGGCGATGGCGAGGTAGGAAAGTTGGAAACTGACGGAATGGACGGCGTTTGCATTGAGACATATTTGGATGACAAATGCTCCACAGAGCGTGTCACGGAGAGTGGCGGAGCGCCCTGAGATGACAGAAAATTCTCTTAACAGAATGAATAGGAATGCTCGGCTGATGGATGGTCCGGCACCGACCATGATACAATAGACTCCTGTGGCTGCGATGGTCAGCAGCGAGCGGGACTTCACTGCTTTCGGTGAGTTTCCGAGAATCGCAAAGGCTTTGACGACAATGCCGTAGATGATGCCGAGATGCAGCCCGGATAGGGCGAGGATGTGCGCGGCACCGCTATCTCTGAAGGCATTGGCTGTTTGCGCTGACAGACCTGAGCGGTCTCCCGTGAGCAGGGCTTTGAGCAGGGCATTGTTTTCTTTGTCAGTCATGGGGATGTTGTCGATGACTCCCTGAAATTTCCTGCAAGTGGCATAAAGACAGTCAGATATATTCCCGAAGATAAAGGATGCACCGCCCCCGCTTAGCGACGTCGCCTCACAACGGAATACACATATTGCCGCACACAGCGCTGGCGTTGCAAAAAGAAGTGGCGACGGTATGTTCTCTGCACCGTATTTTTTGAATATCAGCAGATTCTGTAAAACTGCCAGCGAAAGAAGAAAGAGTGTGACTGAAGGCAGGAATGCTCCGATTCGCAAAGAGTGTGGAAACGCCACAGCGGCGACTGTCCCGACGAGAAAGGGAAGCGCGAAAATTTCAATCCTGTGGACCTTGGGCGTGTTCATACCATTGTCAATAACACCTCCATCCGGATAAACGGCGGGTCTTCGCCTTTGCCCGAATGTATAATTCCCAAGTCGCTGCGAATTTACGAATAAAAGTGCTAACTTTGCCGTGTAGTTTCGATTTTAGTTGGAAAGTTTCTTAATATGAAATGACCACGAAAACGCTGAAAACAATAATTTATAATAAAATAAATCGACATGATTATTTTAGTGCTCAACTGCGGCAGCTCGTCTCTGAAGTATCAGCTGCTGGACATGAAGAACAACGATGTCTATGACCTTCTCGCGAAGGGACTCGTCGAGCGCATCGGCCTTGAGGTAGGATGTCTCAAGCATCAGGCTGCCGGAAAGGAGAAACTTGTGCGCGAAATGCCTATTCAAGACCACACCGTCGGCATTCAGGCCGTGCTTGACGCGCTGCTTGACAAGGAATACGGATGCCTTGGCTCGCTTGACGACATCGAGGCTGTGGGACACCGCGTGGTGCATGGCGGAGAGGAGTTTTTCTGCAGTGCCCTTGTGACGGACAAAGTGGTTTCGCAGATTCGCAAGTGCTGCGAGATTGCCCCGCTCCACAATCCGGCAAATCTCCTCGGAATCGACGCTGTGACGAAGGCTCTTCCGTCCGTTCCGCAGGTCGCAGTCTTCGACACCGCATTCCACCAGACGATGCCTGACTACGCCTATATGTACGCGCTTCCTTATGAGTATTACGAAAAATACCGCATCCGTCGTTACGGATTCCACGGAACGAGCCACAAGTATGTCAGCGCAAAGGGAGCAGCCTTTGCCGGGCTCGACCTTAACGACAGCCGCATCATCACCTGCCATCTCGGCAACGGAAGCTCCGTGACTGCGGTCCAAAACGGCAAGTCAGTTGACACATCTATGGGATTCACCCCGCTTGAGGGAATGATTATGGGAACCCGCTGCGGGAACATCGATCCGGACATCGTGACCTACCTCATGGAAAAGGAGGGCTTCACTCCGGCTCAGATGAGCACGGTTCTCAATAAGAAGTCAGGTTTTCAGGGACTTTCAGGCATATCTTCCGACGCCCGTGACCTTAACGAGGCCGCAAACGGTGGCGACCGCAGGGCAAAGCTCACTCTCAAAAAACTCACCTACGACATCACTAAGCTCATCGGAGCCTACACCGCTGCCATGAACGGAGTGGATCTCATCGTCTTTACCGGCGGAATCGGTGAGAACAATGCTCGTCTGCGCCGCCGCGTATGCGAGAACTTGACCTATCTCGGCCTTAAGTTCGACTATGACACGAATGCGGGCGAGAAGGCTGACGAGATGCTGATTTCGCTTCCTGACTCGAAAGTGAAGGTTGCTGTGATTGCGACTAATGAGGAGCTGATGATTGCGCGTGATACGATGCACATCGTCCTCAGTCAAATTTAACAAAAGGCGAATTGCTGCGTTGTCGGGATAGTTTTTTTATTTAATTAGTAATCGTTAAAAAATAATCTGGTAATCTTAATCAAATCAATATGTTTACAAAATTTGAACACATTTTCGCTGAGCTTGCCTCACGCGGAGCGAAAAAGAGGATGATTGTTGCGTGGGGTGTGGATGAGCACACAATCGCAGCAGCATCAAAGGCGATTGACCTCGGACTGATTGAGGCGACTCTCGTGGGCGACACCGCTCTCATAAACGACGTTTGTGAGAAAACCGGCATCGATGTCACAAAATTCACCGTTGAGCACAATCCGGTTGAGCTCAAGGCCATCGCACAGGCTGTTACAATGGTACGGGAGGGCTACGGAGACTTCCTTATGAAGGGTCTTTGCTCTACAGACAAATACCTTCGTGCAATCCTCAACAAGGAGACCGGCATCCTTCCTCCGAAGGCCGTGCTCAGTCACGTGGCAGTGCTCGAGAATCCTAATTACCACAAACTCATCTTCCTCAGCGATATGGCTGTGATTCCTGCTCCGGACCTCAAGCAGAAGAAGGCGGAACTCAACTACCTCGTGAACGCGGCTCATTCTATGGGCATCGAGACTCCGAAGGTGGCAATCATTGCAGCAACAGAGCAGATGCTTGAGGGTATGCCTGCCTGCGTGGAGGCTGCCGTACTTGCAAAGAAGGTCGACAGAGGTGAAATCAAAGGTTGTGTGGCTGACGGTCCGCTCGCATTGGATGTGGCAATCGATATGGAGTCAGTTCAGATTAAGGGTCTCAAGAGCCCGGTTGCCGGCGACGCCGATTGCCTCCTTTTCCCGAACATCGAGTCTGCAAATGTCTTCTACAAGGCAAATTCAAAGCTCGCAGTGGGAGTGAAGCAGGCAGGTATGGCAGTGGGCGCCAAGGTTCCTTGCGTTCTTTCAAGCCGTGGCGACAGCATTGACACCAAGCTCAACAGTATCGCCATCGCCGCAATGGCCTGCAAGTAAATCATTTGTGCTGTACGGTGCGATTTCCGTACGGCGCGGACAACAGCGATTTTATGAACGGCAATTATCCGTCTAAACTGCTGGAAAACGCAGTCGAAGCAATAGGCACTCTTCCGGGCATCGGTCGGAGGAGTGCCCTTCGTCTTGCGATGTATCTTCTGAAGCAGCCGCAGGAGAATGTCCACCATTTCACTGAGGCGATTTCCGCACTGCGAGACAATGTGAAGTATTGCCGCGAGTGCCGTATGATTTCGGACACGGACATCTGCTCCATCTGCTCGGACAAAACCCGCGACAGGGGCACAATCTGCGTGGTCCAGTCGGTGCGCGACGTGATGAGCATAGAGGCAACGGGGCAGTATCACGGTCTCTACCACGTCCTTGGCGGCGTGATTTCTCCAATCAACGGCATAGGGCCCTCTGACCTGACAATCCGCGAACTGGTTGAAAGGGTCTCGAAATATGACTCCGGCACCCTCGAACTTATCCTTGCTCTGAGCGGCGACGTCGAAGGTGAAACCACCTCATTCTACATCTATCGTCAGATTTCCCAGTTCAATGTGAAAGTCACCTCCCTCGCACGCGGCCTGGGCTTCGGTGACGACCTCGAATACGCCGACGAACTCACCCTCGGCCGTTCCATCATCGGGCGACAACCCTTCCGCCCGTAGGCTTTGTCACTTTTTCATTATAAACTTACAGCCTATGGAAAGCAGCATATCCGGTATCGTTCCAAACGACACGCCTCTAATCTCTGAAGCCTTTACAGAGCGCTCCCTGATTGCCGAACACGGGATGTATATTCTCGTGAAGGCGAAGCGTTTGGGCAAGTGGTTCACGCTGAAGGCTCTTCTCTGCATGGTACAATATCTGGAAACTCTGGGGTATCGTATGAAATAGACCCTTCTGATGGTTTTGGGGCGTCACTCTATTGGTCGGCGAATTACGTTAGAAAAGGCTATGTTTATTGCCTCAAGGTGGGATTCACGTTTAGTGAGGAGGATGGTAGATACTTGGGTGGATATTATCCTGTAGATGAATGTAGTTGTGCGGAATGATGCTTTGTTCGTTGTCAAAAGGAATGATTATGACATCATTACAGGATGCACCAGACGCGAGAAGTAGACACGGAAAATAATTTTTAGATGTTATTATTTTCCAAAGTAGACATCGTGTCATTTCCGGATTTAGGTTGACTCGGATTCGAGTCTATCCCTGATAGAAGTTG
>UQYV01000007.1 GCA_900545245.1 uncultured Bacteroidales bacterium | reverse complement strand
TGCGGGGGTTAGGAAGTCCGGAGGAGGGGGAACAAAAGACTTTTTGGTCACCCTCTTTGCCTATAGTTTCTTGAGGTTGCAGAGGAGAAGATTGCCTTGGGAGTCACGGAGATGCATTCCGTTGCCCTGACAGTAGCGGAACCACTTGCAGGTGGCGCAGTCGTCCTTTTTCATCCAGCGGCGGTCGCGGTAGGGACGGAAGCGGTTTTCCCAAACGTTGACGAAATCGTCCTTGTAGATGTTGCCCTGATGGTAGTCGCTGCGGATGCTGGCACAGGCGGAGATGGAGCCATCGGCAAGAACCGAAGCGACAGTGAGACCTGCCTGACACATATAGAGGTTGTCGCGAACCTTGCCCTCATACTCACCGAGGAAGCCTTCGCAGGCATAGCTCGTGCGGATGCGGCCTTCGTTTCGCGTGCAGACTATGAAGTCCATCAGACTTCGAAATTCCTGAGAAGTGAGCTGAAGTTGGGGGTCTTCGGCCGCGCGTCCCGCCGGGAAGATGGTGAAGAGGCGCCAGGCCTTTATGCCGGAGGATATCAGGATTTCTTTAAGTTCTTCGAGATGCGCAAGATTTCGGCGGTTCACGCAGGTTACGACATCGAAGACGATGCCGCTTCCAGAAAGAATCATTGCTGCATTCAAGGCGCGGGTGAAGCTGCCAGGCACGCCCCTCATCCAATCATGGTCGGCTTCGGTGCCGTCAATCGAAACGGTGGCGCTGCCAAGTCCGGCACGGAGAAGCCCGGCCGCACGTTCCCTTGTCAACAGATAGCCGTTTGTGACCATTCCGCATGAGAAGCCCATTTCACGGATTCTGCGGATGCAGTCCTCGAGATCGCGGCGCATCAGAGGCTCGCCGCCGCTGAGAATCACCATCTTGTCCTCCGGGCCATAGGCCTCATTAATACGCCGGAGCACCATTTCAAAGTCAGCGAAAGGCATATCTTTCAGACCTGAGGTCACCTTGCAGTCACTTCCGCAATGGCGGCACTCAAGACAGCAGCGAAGGGTACATTCCCAGAAAATTTCCCTCAGCGGATGCTCCCGCGCACAGTTAAGGGTGAGTTGTCGCTGCAGTTCAAGGGCGATTCTTTGTCTAAGGCTTACCCCACCCATCATTTCTCGGATTTCTCTTCCGGTTTCAGTTTTATTTCGACGGGAGTCGCGTTCTCGTATGCCCCGAAATACCAATTATCATCGCCATCCTTCACCTTAACGATGTCAACTTTAAGCGTTTCCGGAGCAAAACATCCACCGTTCTCTTCGCCGTCAATATCCTCGGTTATCACATAGACTTCCGGATTATTAAACGACGTCACAGAACCGCTGAGTTCGAATGCCCCGGCATTGTCAGTCAGAGACTTGAATAAATCATATTCATATCTGTCCAGTTCCACTCCCGCTTGTTTAGGCATGACTTGCACGGCCTTCACTCGTATCCCTTTAATCGGGTTCTCGCTTTCATCAGTAACAACACCCTTGACAGTCACATCACAATGAGGAGAGCCATACATTGCAGGAATTTCAGGGCAACCATACATTTTAGGGCAACCGGTCACGGCAGCAAAACCCATAGCCGTAAGCAAAACACGGCATATTTTCACCATCAGTTGTCTCATATCAGTACCGTTTTAACGATTACTAAATTAATGAGTATCAATCTTCTACTGACACCAGGCACAAATATAACGAAAAATGATAAAATTCAAACCAATGGTTCAAAAAAAAATAGAAGAGATGGGGATGCCATCAATAGACGAAACTATACTCGTCAACGTAGAGGACGCTGTGCTCTCCTCCGGTGAAGTAGTCACCGTAGAGGCTTGAGCAGGAAATTACCACGACATATTTAGGCTTGCGCTTAGTGTCGCGGTAGTTAAGTTTGCATTCAAACTCGACATACTTGAGGTTTCCGTTCTCATCCACAGTCTTGACGTCGCTTTCTATTGTCCCGTGCGCAATGATATGAGGATCATTTTCCTGATCAACGAAAACTTTTGACGCGGTTTTCACGAGGAAAGGTTCATCCCAGTCGGTGAGCATCACGAGAATCTGAAGCTTGTCCATTGTGCCCTTCTTGTCCGCATGAAGTTCCTTGTCGTAATAAGTGTCAATGACTTTAGGATCGTATGCGTAGTAGCCTTTTAGTGCCTTAGGACGCGATGTGAACGGTGTTCCCCAAGTCAGTTCGGCGCCGACTCCACCTGAAACGCTCGCACGGAGAAACTCGCCTGTTATCACGTTGCCGGCGGCAAGCTTGCCGAGAAAACTGATTGTTTCCAAACGGGCGGCCTTCTTCCCCTGCCCTTTGACGGCGATGAATCCCTCTTCCGGACGAGATGGGTTCTGGCTCGAAAACATGTTCGTACCTTTGTTTGCGGTGTCCCAGATTTTCTTGCCCGATGGTCCCGGGTACCATGTGCTGTTAGGGTCACCGGTATACCAGTCGTCATAGCTCATATTAGCCAGCTGTGATGCTTCCTCGGTCGTGAACGAATATTCATCGCTGACCTGCTCACCATTGACAAGCCTTGCCACGTATGCGGTTTTGTGCGAAAGTCCCTTGATGTTCGCCGTGACAGATGACTTCGACACAAGCACATCGGTGCTCTTCTTCCATTTCGATTCCGACGCCTTCCTATACTCGACATAAGGAGTCCCGTTACCGTCGAACTCGCCCTCCACCATTGCGTCAAGAGCCCATGCGTTGACGTAAGTAATCGCCAGTTCCAC
The DNA here is from genome assembly GCA_900545245.1 of uncultured Bacteroidales bacterium. GTDB lineage: Bacteria > Bacteroidota > Bacteroidia > Bacteroidales > UBA932 > Cryptobacteroides. The sequence goes on along the minus strand of UQYV01000007.1, from coordinate 90,800 downwards.
GCTTTTCTGAACGAACGACACCGTCCAGTTCTCTGACTCACCATTATATACGACATAAAACGTGCGCTCGAAAAGGCAGTCGAGAGTCATAGGAAAAATGCAGTCGCGAGTGATGGTCTCGCCACTTTCAATTCCGGTAGTTTTCGTTACAGTGGAGCCTTCCGGACCAAGTTTCATATCCTCAATCACGATTTCGGATAGGGACTGGTTAGGACTCACGCTCACAAGCACCTTGTGCTCACGGAGATAGAATTCGACATCAACGGCATTCTCCACATTGACATACCTCTCAATCGGCTGAGTTGCAGTGATTTTCCACTCATATTCTTGAAACGTCTTGAGAGAGAAGGTGAGCTCGGACGTAAGGTCAATGTTGCCGCCGACGGAGAATTCCGCTGTGGAGTAGAGAGGCCTGTGGTAATATTCCTCAGGCTTCATTGAGAATTTCACGACCTTCAGTGATGACATATCGGCAGTCTCCTCCAAAACAAGGCTTATCGTTCGGGAAGTTCTGTCTATCTCCACGGACTTCTGCCCTTCAACCTTGAACTCGTCAACGTATGCCTCAACAATAGGATATGACATGTCATTCTTTATGCACGAACACGTCAGAGCGGCAGCAAATGCCGAAACCATGATAAACAGATATGATTTTCTCATGTCCATAGCTCCTTATTTTTTAGTCGGAATGTAGAATGATACTCCGAGAGCAAGGGAAAGCAGGTTTATCTTGTAGTTCGCACCACACTTGCTCATCTCGCTGTATTCCACCTGATTGGTAAGCTGGCATACCTTCTGCCAATTGAAGCCGAGCACTCCGACAGAGACTTCAACCGCCACATTCTCAGTACCGAAAACGATGAAACCGGGCACAAGACCGATTTCCATCTTATAGATATCCTGATATGTGCCAAACTTGTTGCCTCCGGGCTGTCTGTAGTTCTCCGCCTGACCGTATCCGCCAGCAGCACGGAGTTCCATAAACACACCGAAACGCCGGCTCTTCGCCAAGGACATATAGTAGCGGCAGGTGAGAGCCCCCATATACGAATGCTTGAAATAGTTGAAGTCGCTCACGTTTAGGGCAAGGTCATCGGAGACGGCAAGAGTTGCGTTCGCGAGATTTGCTGAAGTTCGCGAATAGTCAAAACGGGCACCGATGGATACGTTGTCCGCAACAAAATAGGAAATATGAGGCGCGACACTCCAATTCATGAAGTTTCCCTTCATTCCCTGAAGCATCGAAAACAGCATCTGATAGCCGACGTCGTCCGAAGCCTTTCCGATATTGTATTCATTGTAGGAAAAAGCCACACCGGTGCCTATCGTACCCTTGGGGATAAACACGGTCGGAGTGTTGTCTATGCCGCGACTGAAAGGTTTCCTTTCCAAACTGTCTTTTTTCTTCGCCTCCGAAGAGAGCGGGAGAAGAAGCATTGCAACGGCAAGCGCACAAAGGCTGTGAATAATTTTACAGTTCATCCGGATTGTAAATAAAGTCAAATTCGTCAATAAGAAGCACACTCCCCGCGCCTCCTGTGAAATAGTCGCCGTAACGGCTTGAAGAGCAAACAACGACAGCGTATGTCGGGATGCGTGTCCTATCCTTATAATCGAGCTTAAGTGTGAACGGGACATACTCCGAATCCGTATTTGAAGAATAGAGAGCGCCCATTGCTATGATGTGCTCGTCATTTTCGTAGTCAACGAATGTCTTGTTCGTGGTGTTAATGTTAAACTGAGCCGGCCAGTCGGTAAGAAGAACTATAATCGAGCATTCGTCCATCCGGCCCTTCTTGTCCGTGTACGGATCTTTTGCATTTTCGATAGTCTTCGGAGCATACTTGTAATATCCCTTGAGGGCAAGCGGCCTCGAAGTGAAAGGATAGCCCCATTTGAGTTCGGCACCGAGTCCGGAAACTTTGACGAATTGTCCGGAATAGATATTTCCCGCGGCGAAGATGTTGAACGGACCGAGTTTGCTTTCCATACGGCATGCCTTCTTGCCGGCTCCGGCGACCGCGACATCCGTTTCCTCCGGAACTGTTCCTATAATCATTCCGGAACCGTTGGCGGAGTCGAATATGATGTTGTCAAGACTTTCATTGGCATACCATATCTTTCCGTCCTTCTGGCACCAGCTGTCAAAGCTCATGTTCGGAATCACGGCAGCAGCCTCGGTTGTGAAACTTCTGACAGTCGTATCATGCTCATCGGCAGAGACCGCACGGAATACATATTCAGTTGAAGGCTCAAGTCCACGTACTTCCGCGGAGAAGGTTCTTTTCGCATCATCCCTTACAATCAGTGACGCGTCAACGGCCTGCCAATCGGTCTCCTTTTTTTTTCTGTACTCGAATCCAATCCCTTCAGGAGCACCTTCGGAGAGCCATTTCCCCTCCAATGTGGCGAACATTGCCCAAGGAAAAGCAGAAGTAGCAACTATTTTCCCGTCGGCATCGAGGCTCGGGTCATAAGGTATGGAGAAGTCCAGCACAAGGTCATGCTCATACACAGTCAGGCTATTATCGACCACAAGACGTATTCCAGTATTGCCGACGTCAGACCTCTGTGCGAGAGCGAATTTCAGATTGTAGTGCTGCCTTGCGGCTGGTGCACTGTAGGAGTCCGTCATGATGTAACTTCTGCCTTCGGCATTGACGAGGGAAAGTTTCCACTCAAGTTTGTCTGTCACTGAGAAATATCCCGCATTTGAGACTGTGCCGTCCACATTGCTGTAGACAAGGCTTCCAGCGCCATTGCTTACGGTCAGTTCATACTTCGGGAAATCAGCCTTAATCTCGTCAGAGAACTCCGCAGTCACCTTTATGTTGGCAAGCGTACACGTCACATCAACGCTATTGACGATGTCCGGCTTAATCTGAAAGGACTTGTTTCCAGCCCAAACCGGAGATTCAAAAGCCGCAGATGGAACCGCTCCGGATGCAGCCGTAAGGGAATAGTTTCCCATCGGAAGCTGCAGAGGGGACGCTACAAGTTCCCTAAGATCAGCATACTCGGCAACGGAAACTCCGGACTTGTCAAAGACGGTCAGAGAAAAGACCGCGTCCTCTTCCGGTGTGCTCTTCAGTACCGGAATCAACCTGCTGTCCTGCTCCACGCTGACGGACAAGTAGCCTGACGGCTCCACATCCCCTGCGACCCGGCAGCAAGAAGCGCCCACGGCGGCAAAGGTCGCGAGCATGAATAATTTCTTAATTACCTTCATAACGGAACACGAGTGTCTTTTCAAGTTTCTGCCCTTTGAAATCAGTGACAGTCAATGTAAATGGATGTTCGGAACCAACCTCTGGAGAATATGTCAAAATGAGAGGAAGCAGGTCTGACAGAGGAAATTTAACTTCCGTCTGCTCATAAAGTTTGTCCCCGGTAGGCAGTGACGGAGCGATGCCTGCAAGACCGGATGTGAGGTTTGTATCGTTTATCAAATCCATATTGGCTGAGCTATTCATCGTAAGCTGTGAAATCACGGGAGCGAGCGTCTTAGAACCGACAGTAACTATAAATGTCTTGATTTTCTCAGGAGCCTTGATATCAAGATTGACATCCATACCCTCAGACTTCAGTTCAGTTGTTGCGAAATCAGGATTTGCCGGCCATTCCATGACAGGCGCGGTAGACTGCGGCTGGTCCGGAATATCAGGTTGCTCCGGAGTCTCCGGTTGCTTGTCACCGCCTTCAACGGGAATCTCCACGAGCCCTGGAACCTTTATGTCCGTTTCCTTGTCATTGGTTGTGTCGCTGACGCTCAATGTAAACCCGGCCTTGCCCGTAACATCCGCATCAATGTTGATTATGTGATGGTCTGCGGCCTTTACGCCCTCGATAGGGTACTTCAGATTTGTCTCAGAATTATCAATCGCCCGACTGCCCTTGACGGTCACGGTTAGAGTTGAAACCGGGAAATATCCGGATTTCTTGGCCTCAATTTCAGCTGCATGCCAAGTAAGGAAGCCTTCGTCAGATTTTACGATAATCTCATAATCCGAGAGTTCAGAAAGGAACCTTTCGGTAGGCCGTATAGAAACCTTCACATTAGACACCCCACACACGAGATCGACAGGTGACGATACGCCGGAAACAATCGTGAAGTCACGGCTTCCTCCATAGGTCTGCTGGTCCCAGCCGACAGGGAACTCAGGAGCAGGAGACGATGCAGAAACCGTGTACTGTCCGGGTGCGAGACTTACGGCCGCGGGAAACTCGGAGTATTTCCAAGAACTTTTGTACTTTCCGTCGGATTTTGAAATCGTTACAGTGAAATCATCAAGGTTGGATGCAGTCGACTTGAGAGCGACGTCCACATAATCCCCTTCCGCTTTCATGCTGAGGCTCATATAACCCGGCATTGAGTTATCGAAAAAGGAAACTTTGCTGCATCCCGCAAGCACCGCGAGAGCAAACACGATTATGGATGGTATCTTTTTCATATTCATCGTTTTCTATTCTTTAATATTCAACTTTTATATCATCTATCCGAAGCACACTTCCAACGTGAGCCTCGCGTTCGGAGCCGTTGAGTTCTATTTTATTTCCTGTACTTACACCAGGTTTTTTACTTGAAGAGGATTTGAACTGAAGATAAATCGAAGCAGCTTTTTTACGCAAGTCAGTGTATTCAAACGGAATCCTGAATTCAGTCCATTCCGAAGCCGACTGGCCATCAGTAATTTCTTTTGAGAACAGAATGCTGTCGTCCTGCGCCTTAAGTTCTACTTTTGCATAGAAATTCTCAGAGCCTTTAGGACTGAACTTGTAATAGAAAGAAAGCGCTGTAGGCCGCGACATAAATGAATGGCCTTCGGATTCATGCGACCCATTCCCGGAGGCTTTGCCAAGCCAAAGGTCTCCGACATACGTTGTCCCCACTGCAGTACTATTTGTGTTGGCATTCCCGACATTGCATGAGAAAACAACAGCCGATTTCGCATCCGAATGTGAATCCGTTGAGCACCCGACAGTCAAGAATGATTTCACCGTCTTGCGCGTCAAGCCAGTGACATCATTTTTCATTGCAACGGCACTATTCTGTGCCCACCATGCGGAAGATTCGTTACTCCAAGGCTGAAAATATGTATATGACGCCTTGGTACTTATGATAATATTATAATTATACGTCAACTCTGTCCAATCCTCGAAGCCCGCGTTTCCAATCTGCTGCGCAGCCTCCGTCTTAACAGTAGCGAGCTCTGACACAGAGTTTTCATTGTCGTTATACTTCAAACGAAGCTTGTATTCGGTGCCCGGAACGAAACCTGCGACCGTGCCGAAGGATAGAGTATGATCACTGACAGACGTAGGGTTAACCGCCATCCAGGAATTACCGTCCATGCTGTATTCAAGGACAAACTTCTCCGGAGCACCGTCGGAAACCACCGCCGAAACTGAATTAATCTTAGTTGCCCACACATCAAGTTCGGATATTTCCGTCAAAGTGGCCTTGCCGGGAATCAATGTAACCTTGTAATTCTCAGACGAGACGGACACGCCCTCGTTGTCTTCAAGACGGAGACTGAACTCGGCAGCTGGAGCGTCTGGGGAATATTTACTGTCAGACGATATATTCTCAAGCAATCCCGCAAAATTGACGAACGAGAACTTGGAGCCGGCAAGATCGGACGGGACAATAATACCGCTTTTCTTAAGAAGAGCGCGATCCCCATCGGAAAGAACTGCGATATCAAGTGGGCTCTTAAGTCCGAGAGATTCAAGGTAGGAGGATTTGAAATCCATGTAGAGATGCGCGATCCCATTGCCTGCGCTAAGATTGGCATAAACGCCTGTCACTATGGATGGAACGCCCTCAATAAACTTGTATTCACGATCATTGAATCCCGTGACTGTCAACTGTGGATTATCCGCAGGCAAAGCGGAAGCCGGAATCTCGACTGTTTTCTCCACAAAGTTCACGGAGTCGTCAATTTTAACATTTACCGAAAGTGAGCCTTCTCGCGACGAGGTCTCAACATTGAAGGTGATGAAATCATTCGGAGAGCAGGTAATCGGCTCTGCCTGATAGTACTTCATAGAGCCGTCAACGTCGGCATAGAGTTCAAGGATGAACTCACCGCCCGGAAGATAGGCATACCTTGTCTCGTCCATAGCGTAAGTTACGGATTTCCCAGCCTTTCGCCTGACCTTGGCATAGAAAAACGAGTACTGTGTCTTCAAGGTCTCACCGAAATTCACGGCAATCCTGACATTTCCGAGCTTTGCTACGGCATTTATTTCCTCAACATTCTGCCCATGAACCGTGAAATTCTCGTCAGCGACATAGTACGGGATGTCAAATCCCGCTCCAAGAGAGTCACCATGCTGTGCAAGAATACGATAATCGCCGCCGTTCAGTGGTATTTCCTTTCCGACGGTGTTTGCGTATGTGTCACGATAGAGACGCACAGCACGCGAATTGTAGATTTCCACCTCGAAATCCTCCACGGATGGAAGATTCGTGGTTGATTTTACGGTCAGTTCATTTGACCGGACATCCTGCGTCAAGGCTATTTTTACTCCACCGCCTTCCGGCACAGGAAGCACAAAGCTTTCCCGACACGAAAGAATAAGACAAAGCGAGCCTGCCAGGATGATGAATTTAAGATTTTTCATCTCCTATATGTGCAACTAATCCGCTGCAAATATAGGAATTTTTTTATTTCAACAGTTCAGTGATGTCGCGGCAGGTGTTCGGGTTGATGTTGGAGGCCTGGGCGGCAATCATGCGGGAGCGGCGGACGGGGTCTTCGCAGAGGAGGAGAGCCTGACGGACTTGCTCGCGGATGTCGGTGGTGGCGTAAGAGAGGCCATGGTAGTGGAAGAACAGGGCGTTCATCGTTTCGCAGCCCGGAATCGGCGCGGTGTGGATGATCGGGATGCGCTTCGCAGCGGCCTCGGTGCTGGAAAGCCCGCCCGGCTTGGTAAAGATCACGTCACAGGCATCCATAAGGGTCGGAATCTTGTCAGTGAAACCGAGCGCAACCACATTATCACTGTGGCGAAAGTTCTTTTGAAGATTAGCGCGCAACTCAGAATTGTTGCCGCAGACAAGAATGACCTCGACGGAATCGCCGCATTTACGGAGGATTTCCTTGACCGTGTCCTGAATGTGTCCGAAGCCCATGCTGCCGGACATAATCAGAAACCATTTCTTGTCCGCGTCCATATAGCCATAGTCAAGTATGCACTGTCCCCTCGCCTCACGCTTGTCGGCTGCAGGCTGATGGAAAATGCTCCTCACCGGGATGCCGAACGGATGCAGTTTCTCTCGCGGGAGACCTTTCTTGACACATTCCTCAATAAGGTGCTCGTGAGGAACGATGTAGTAGTCGAGCTCGGTGTCTTTCATGAACGGGATGCAGGTGTAGTCGGTCATCACGAACACGGACTTTGCGGTGAGCTTGCCCTTGCGCTTGAGGGCAGTGACGGCTTCCGCAGGGAATATGTGTACGCAGACCACTACGTCGAATCCATTTTGCTCGATGTAGTCGTGGAGATGGTCGCAGTAGAGTTTATTTGCGTAATATACCGGAGATTTCGACGTTTCGAGAGCATCGCTCACCGCCGCACCCGCGCGGTAGGCCATGGCAAAGAGCTTTGTGCGCGTCGAGAAGAGATATATCTCGGAAGAGCGTTCCTTCGCCTCAGGGCTTACTAGCCCCATAGTGTCCTGAACTTCAGCTTCAATTCCCTGTGACTGAAGGTATTCAAGATAGGCTTTCGCTGCAGAGTTGTGTCCTTCGCCAGTTGAGCAGGACAGTATAAGCACTTTCATGTCTATGTTGTCTAAAAAGTTTATGCAAGGCCAAAAATCCTCACTATACAGTTACAAATCCGTAGGCAAAAATAGAACAAATATTTCATATAACGAAAACGGGCCGGCACTATACCCGCCGGCTATAGATGTCAAACGTGAATGCGATGCCGGTTTCCGGGTTGGTGTGCAGGGGAGAAACACTGTCCTGACGCCATGTAGAGGGGTCAATGGACGGGAAATGACGGTCGGCGGCGGGGGCTGCGGAGAGGATGCGGGTGATATAGAGTTTGTCGGCAATGCCCATCGCTTCCGCATAAAGTTGCGCACCGCCGATGACAAAACAGCGCTGCACCCCGTCCTTCTGTTCCAGAAAACTAATTGCAGAGAGCAAGTCTCCGAACACGGAAATGCGTTCGTCGTCGGAGCATAAAGTCTTGGATATGACAATATTGAGCCGCCCGGGAAGTGGACGTCCTATGGACTCGAATGTACGTCGTCCCATAATGACAGGACACCCCATCGTCGTCGCTTTGAAATATTTCAGATCCTCCGGCAAATGCCACAGAAGGGCGTTGTCCTTTCCGATAGCCCCATCTTCCGCCACCGCCGCAATTATACATTTTTCCATATTTTTCCTTTCCCCATATCTATTTTGTTCTATGCTATTATCTGTTCATGCTTTCCTCAAGAATTTATCTCAACAGAAAAATACAGCCCCATAACTATATAAACAGCGAAAGGCTTCAAGGAAGCCGGAGACGAGAAACCCTACGCGATTTTTTCATGAGCGGAGGGTTCCCGTCTCCGGCGTGAAGCCGCATTATCTGAAAAAACAACTGTGCCTGCCACTGAAAGAAGCACAAGAAGAATCAGCAGGGCAGAACTTGCCGTGGATATGCGCGCACCTACAACATAAGACTGAGGCTCGAAACGCATCACAATCTCATGCTCACCGGCAGGAAGAATCATTCCACGGAGCATCCAGTCGCCACGGAAAACCTCCGTCTCCACCGCAGACGAGGTCGCTTCGAAGCGGTTTCCGACAGTCTCGCCCACCTCGCCGACAGGGCCGACCCATGCCTTCCATCCGTCCGGATAATAGATTTCACTGAACATTACAGCACGTGGAGACGAAAGCCGACACTCGTAGTGAAGTTCATTCGGCTCATACGAGGTCATCCTGATGAAATCTTCCGGATTCTCGGAGCCCTCTTCAATCTTTGATGCAATACCTTTAAAATCAGGGCCTAAAACCACCGTGTTATCAAGGTCAGTATCTCCCAGAAAATCAATCTCCTCATTAACCGACTCCGCTGTGCGGGCGTCATTAACGAACCAGCAGTTTCCGCAGGCATAGTCGTTAACAACCGGGGCCATATCCTCTCCCAATATGATATATTTGCCGTTTAACATTGATGTTATGCGAAGATACGGCAAATTTTCCTCTAATTCAGTGATTGTCGCGCAGGTACCGGCCGCCTTGTAGAGAGCGTTGATTTCTCCGGAAATGTACCGCTCAATGAGATCCTGATAGCGCTGAAGTTTCACCGGGCTGTAGCCGCCGATGCACTTGTGGCGGTAGCACTGATGCGCGTCATTGAATGTGTTGACGCTCAAGTCGAGGACGCGATAAGACAAATCCCTGTCCGCGAGTATGCTCTTGTCGACAGGTCTCTCCTTAAACTGCGCCTCCCAATTTTTCGGCGAGATGAAATGGTCATTGTTCAGGTAGCGCTTGCCCACGCTGAAAAGGTCTAAAAGGACCAGAACTCCGATTATCGTTCCCGCGACATAGCCCCTTCCGGTGCGCACAAACGGCTCTTTCTTCCAATATACCCACAGCAGTATTACTGAAGCCAAGGATATGACACACAGGCTTATGAGGGCGTCGTGACGGAGCATCGCCCTGCGGTCTTCGCGAAGCGCATCCACAAGAATATCCTGCATGCCGGCGTCAGATGCGGACGTAAAATTCCCTGCAAGTCCGGGGAACAAGGCCATAATCAGACAGAAACCGCCCGTCAGCCCACCGGCCCAGAGCACGGCACGGATAATCTTTTTGTGATTGTAATCTTCCTTTATAATCTTGTCAAGCGTAAGGAATCCAAGCAGCGGCACAGTCACCTGAAGCACAGTCAGCGCCATTGACACCGTCCTGAACTTGCTGTACATCGGCGCGTAGTTGAACCACAGCCGCGTGAACCACATGAAATGATTGCCCCATGCGAGGAAAACCGCGATGAGGGTCGCCACGATAATCCACCACTTGTCCTTGCCTTTGAAGAGGAACAGTCCGAGGACAAAAAGGAATATGGTGACGGCACCGAGATACATCGGACCCGCCGTGAAAGGCTGCGGTCCCCAATACATAGGCAACTGCTTTACTGTCTGCTTCACATTAGGCTGTCCGGCACGCCGGAGAAGTTCCTCCGTGGCTCCGTGCTTCAGATGCGGATCGCAGGATGAGGCCCCGCCGTTAAAATTGGGAATCAGCAAGTTAGGCATCTCGTTAATCCCGTACGACCAGGCCGTGGCGTATTCAAGGTCAAGCCCCTTGGCAGCTGCCTTAGCCTCTTTCACTGCCTTCGCGTCACCCGCATGCTCAGCCTTGTCCGCTGCGAGTTCCGATCCCCCGCGCATAGTGTATTTTGAATATTTGTATGTGGGAATCAACTTGTTGGCGTTCGTCGCTATTCCGATGCAGCCCACGACGAGCAGCAGAGCCGAGGCCGCAAAGAACCTCGTAAGCCTCCGTCCGCGCTCTTCTTTCTTCACGCACGCCCATATTAGCAGCGTCAGCGCATAGACAAAAATTACAATCGCCAGATAGTAAGTAATTTGCGGATGATTCGCCTTTATCTGAAAGCTCAGTGCGAGGGCAAACAACACCGATGCGAGCACCGTCTTCGGCAGCCAAGGCTTCCACGTAGCCGTCTTTCCTGTATCATCCTGACCGGCAGCCCCATCAGCCTTATACAACCCATAGCCGCCTTTGAGTCCTGCCATCGCGCATCGATAGGTGTAGACGACTCCGGCGAGCACCCAAGGGAAAAACGCAATCGCCTGCATTTTAGTGTTGTGCCCCACCTGAATAATCTGCATATTATACGAACAGAATGCGATTGCAATCGCACCTCCTACCGCAGGCACAAGACCGCAGCCAAACGAAAGCATCAGCAGGAATCCGCCAAGAAGAGCGATGAAGAAATAGGTCGCCGGACGCCTACCGGTCAGCAGCAGATTATACATCCACTTCGTCCAATCACCATCGAAATCGTCAATCGTCGCAGTCGTGGGCATTCCGCCGAACATCGAGTCAGTCCACTGCGTCTTGTCTTCCGGATGCTGCGCGTTGTAGGTCACAGCCTCGTTCGCCATACCCTTCCACGACGATATATCTCCCTGATTCACAATCTTTCCGCTCAAAACCTGAGGTACAAAAGCATACGACAGGACCACGAAAAACACGACAATGCCAAGATAAACCAATATCTTCTTCACGAGGGCATCGTTAATTTTAATTTTAGTCATCTTATATTCTATATCAATGAGTCAAACAGCTGAGCCATCTGGCGGGTGAGCCGTCGGCGAGAATAGCGGTCAATGTCACCATCGTTGTCGTCGAGTTTTCCTGCGCGGGAAAGCGTCCAACAGCGGAGAATTTCCTTCTTCATGCCGTCGGCATCGTCCCAGTCGAACGTCACGCCGGCATGAGCATCGCCGAGCAGCCTCGCCATAGCCCCGTCGGTCTGCCCGATTCCGAGCACGGGACGTCGTGAGGCGAGATATTCGAAAAGCTTGCCCGGAAGCGTCGCGCGGTATTCCGGCTCATGGCGCAGGGGAAGAATCAGAATGGAGGCCCCACACTGCTCGCGCACAGCCTCATCATGACTGACATAGCCCCGGTTCACGAGAGACTTCCTGAGCCCAGCGGCGGCTATTGCCTCAACAATCTGAGTATCAGTCTTCCCGGAGAGCCGTATGCGCAGCTTTGACGCAAACTCTTCGTCCGCAGCCGCAAGCTCTGCCAAAACTCTCCAAAGCTCAAGCGGATTCCCGTCCGCGGCAAAAAGCCCCGTGTGGACAATGTTAAAGAAATCCTCGTTCTCGCTTCCTGTCTCTTCCTCCGAGACGCGCATCTCCTCAGAGGCGCTGTCGAAGTCGTCATCGTCGAAACCGTTGGTAATCAACTCTACAGGAGTGTCTGTCATCTTCTTGAAATCGTCCTGAACAAGGGGAGACACGGCAACAATCGCATCCGCCCCGTCAAGCACGCCCTTCTCCAGTCTTTCGTGCCGCCGCTCCGCCCACGAAGACAGTTCCAGATGCTTGAAATAGAACATCCTCGTCCACGGATCACGGAAATCCGCCACCCAAGGAATGCCAGTTGACGCCGCCACCTTCTGCGCAATGAGGTGCATCGAGTGGGGAGGGCCGGTGCTGACAATCACATCGACCGGATGCTCCTTGAGGTATTTCTTCAAGAACTTCACCGACGGACGAATCCAGAGGCAGCGAGGGTCGGGGATGAAAAAATTGCCGCGAATCCACAGCGAAATCTTTTGAGAAAGGCTCTTTTTCTGCGCATTTATCGGATTAACTTCCGATGCCGTGGCCTCCCCTGCCTTTCCATGCACGGATTTTCCCTCCGCATCACCCGCGGAAGCTTTGGAATTTCCCTTCCCCGTCAGCCTGCGGTAAATCCCGTAGGGCTCGAAAATCGGACGTTTCAGAACTATGGCCTCTTCCGGAACATCATCTTCCAATGTCCCATCCACGACCGTAAGTTCCGGATTCTCAGGAGTATATATCACCGGTTGCCAACCATTCTGCGGCAGATATTTCGCGAACTTCACCCATCTCTGCACGCCTGAACCTCCGGACGGAGGCCAATAGTATGTGATAATCAAGACCTTTTTCATATCCGCAAAATTAGAACATTTTGTTGACTTTCCATCGAGTTTCAGAAACACATAATCAGATTCTTATTATATTTGCGGGTCAGGGAATTGGAATGTTTCCAAACAGTGGGATAAGAGTTTTGATTATGAAGGCTACAGCACATTTAGTCAGCCTCGCCTTGCTTCTCCTCGCGGGCCTCACCGCTGCGGCACAGGGGACAAGGCTCACAGGAAAGGTGACTGACCCGAACGGAGAACCGGTAATCGGTGCAGGGGTCATGTCTATGGAAAAGAAGTCGGCCGGCACAGTCACCGATATGGACGGAAATTTTAGTTTCATGCTGCCGGGTGGTACAAAGTCGGTGCTATTCTCGTCGGTCGGGATGAAGGACGTCGTCTATAGGATTGCTGACGGAAACACGACGGGCGTGAAGATAGTGATGGAGTGGGAGAGCACACAGCTCGACCAGGTGGTAGTCACCGGCTATGCCCAGACATCGGTCAAGAGAATCACCGGCTCAGTGGCGGTCATCAGTTCGGATAAGTTCGAGGCGAAGGCCATCTCTTCAGTCGATGCGCTTATGCAGGGAGAGGTCGCCGGAGTTGCGGTGTCAGCGACTTCGGGACAGCCGGGAACAGAATCGCGCATCAGAATCAGGGGTTCGAACAGCATGACCGGAAGCGGGCAGCCGCTCTGGGTCGTTGACGGTGTGCCTATGCAGAGCGAATCGCCGTCCCTCAGCGCAGAGCAGCTTGCGACAGGCGGGTTCGACGACATCTTCGTCAACGGAATCGGCAACATAAACCCTAATGACATCGAGAGCATAACCATCCTGAAAGACGCGGCGGCAGCTGCCATCTATGGTTCAAGGGCGGCCAACGGAGTCATTGTCGTGACGACAAAAAAAGGCGAGGCCGGAAAGATGCGCGTCAGCTACAACAACACCTTCACCGTCTCGTTCAGACCGCAGCGGACACTTGACCTCATGAACTCGGCGGAAAAACTCGCCTGGGAGGACGAACTTTGGGACGAGTTCTCCGCTGCCAAATATCAGAAGTCACTGACAGACAATACGGCAATCTACCCTGTCGTCGGCATCGTCGGCCAGATACGCGCCGGGCTCGGGGACTTCAGCCACCTCAAGGGAGACCGCGAGGCGCAGAACGCCTGCATAGAATCGCTTAAAGGCACCGACACCAACTGGTACGGGCTGCTGTTCAGAAACTCGTTCTCGCAGGGACACCACCTCTCGCTCAGCGGAGGTTCTGACAAAGTCACCTACTACGTCGCCCTCGGACTCAACGACGAGAACGGCATGCTGATAAACAACGACTACAGGCGCTACAACATAAATTCCAAAACCTCTCTCGTCCCGACGGATTGGGTGCGCATCGACCTCGGTCTTGAGGCGGCAAGGCAGGAGTCGAAGATGCCGTATTCCAGCGTTGACCCGTTCCTTTACGCATATTTCTCAAACCCCTACGAGAAGGCATACAACGACGACGGCTCCTACGCCGCAGACAACACCTGGTTCACGCTCGGCTACTACAACGGACGCGGAGCAGAGCAGGTGATGCCGAAGAACGGGTTCAGCATACTCCGCGAACTCAATTCGAACTACAGCTCCACAAAAAACACCAACGGAACGGCGCGTGCGCAGGTTGACCTGCGGATCATCGAACCTCTTCATTTCGTCGGACTCGTCTCATATTCCTTTGCCAATAACTCCACGGACAAGATTGTCGACAAATACACCTACTCCGCATTCCGCGACCGTCTCGGCAGCGACGACCGTTCACAGACCAATCTCTACGGCAACATATCCCAAAACAGGACAAACCGCGGAAGCTATGTGGCGAGGGGACATTTCGCCTTCAACAAAACCTTCGCGGAGATTCACACGCTCAACGTCCTCGCCGGGGCTGAACTCAGAGGCTCGGACGCCAACACCATATTCACGAAAAGGTACAACTACGACCCGAAGACCGGCACGACCTCGCTCCCAGCAATCAGCGGCCCGCAGGACGAATGGACAAGAGAAGTCGAGAAACTCAACGGCGAGTATTTCAGCAAGACCCGCTACGCATCCTTCTACGCATCGGCCGACTACTACCTCGGTAAGACCATAGTCCTCAACGCATCTTTCCGCACCGACGGCAGTTCCAACTTCGGAAGCAACAGGCAGTTCAACCCGACGTGGAGTGCAGGAGCGGCCTGGCACATAGGAGAAGAGAAATGGCTGCAGAGGGCAATGCCTGTGGTCTCACACGCCACTCTTCGTGCGGCCTACGGATTCACGGGAGATGTGAACACCAGCACTTCGCATCTTCTTGTCATTCAATATCTTCAGCAGCAATACCGCTACTTCGGTGACGAGACTTTCAACCTCGGGACAGTCCCTTCCGCACCAAATCCCGACCTTGGCTGGGAGAAAACCCGGGACGCGAAGGCAGGACTCGACTTCGGACTCTGGAAAGACAGACTCACTGTCAACGCCGAATACTACTACCGTCTCAGCACCGATGTAGTCACCTCCTCACCCGTCCAAAGCACCAACGGCTTCACCTACGTCTACTTCAACGCCGCAGACATAATGAACAGCGGAGTGGAGCTGACAATCAACGGAAAAGTCCTCAAGAAAAACGACTGGACAGTGAACGCGGGAGTGAACTTCGCCTACAACTACAACAAGGTCCTGAAGTATAATCCCGTATCCAAGAGCGGAATAACCTCTAAGGACCGTTATGTCGAAGGCTACCCGACCGGCGCAATATTCAGCGGAAAATACAGCGGAATCGACTCTTCTACAGGTCTCTACCAGTTCGAACTCCGCCCCGACGCCGAGATTTCCACAGCAGCCGACCTCAACAAGCCGGACAACTACCGCTACTACCTCGGCACCACCATAGCCCCATACACCGGCGGATTCAACTTCAGCGTGGCATGGCGCACTCTCAAACTCAACGTCAGCGGAATGTTCTCCCTCGGTTCGAAGACCTACGAGAAGCTGCGCTACCCCGCCACCTACAGCAGCGCCCAACACAGCGGAATCAGCACCGAGCCGGTCCAGTCACAGTTCAGCGACCTCTACGGCAATCATCTCAATGTCAGCAAGGACCGCACGGACAGATGGACCACCACGAACACGAGCGGCGTGAAATACCCCCGGATCTACGACTATTTCGACGCAAAGTACAATTTTGCCTCCTATAACCCTATGGACATGAGCATCATCGACGCCGTATACCTGAAGGACAACTCGTATCTTCGCGTCAAGTCGATAGTCCTCACCTACTCTCTTCCGCAGAAGGCTGTCAGGAAACTGAAAATGAGGAACTTGAGTTTCAACGTGTCGCTGAACAACTTCTTCACGTTCACGAAATATGACGGACTTGACCCTGAAGTACCGGGGGCGACATATCCGACGACCAGAAGTGTCACGGGAGGATTGAGTCTGGAGTTTTAAGTGTATATATGATTATGAATACGAGATTTACGAAATATGCGCTTGCGGCGTCCGTCCTGATGACGGGGCTCTCGGGGTGCCGCAATTATCTGAACGTCCAGCCGCAGGGCGAAGTCATACCGACGACCGACGAGGAGTTCGCGTCCATCATCCACAACCGTCTTCGCGACATCGAGGGTGGGGGCGATGAATATGTCATTGGTAATATGGACGCGCTCAAGCACCTCGAAGGTTGCGCCGACGACCTCGACGCCAACATAAAAAGCAGTTCGTCGCTCACATTCTACGCCGGCGAGGAAATCACTGCCAGGCAGCGGGCCTACGAAGACAGTTGGGAGATTGTCCGCGACTGCAACATCGTCATCGAGAACCTCTCAGGAAAGGACAGCGATGTTGCCAAGGGAGCGCTTTCGGCGGCCTATTCGATGAAGGGAATCATCTACTACAACCTCATGCGGGAGTTCTGCCAAAGCTGGACTGACAACGATGCGAACGAACTTCCTGGAATCCCGGTCGTTGACCGCTTCAGCATAAGCGACAAACCCACACGTGGTACCTTGCGGCAGACTTACGACTACGCCCGCGCCCAATTCGAGGCTGCCCTTGCCCTCGATCCGACAGACCCGAAGTATGTGTTCACAAAGTGGATAGTGAAAGGCTACGAGGCCAAGCTCGACTTCTGGTGCTGCGAATGGGACAGGGTCATTTCGGAATGTGAGGACATACTTTCCCACAGTGGGGTGTCGCTCACCCCTATTTCCGAATATGCGGATATGATTAACTCGAAGTATGATACGAAGGGAGAAGTGCTGGTGCGCTCGCACATCAACAACTCAAGCGAGCTGGACTGGTATTTCAGCTACACGAAGACCTACCTTTCCTCGCGCCCTGCCTGTGCCGCGCTCATACGGCTGTTCGGTGGCGAGCCGGAGAAAGACGTGCGCTACGGGGCAAGCTTCGACAGCAAACGGATGAACGTCAAGACCCCGGAGTGCAAGCTTCGGCTCTCTGAGATGGTGCTGATGCTCGCCGAGGCGTACTGTCACAAGGGAGACTCCGAGAAGGCGCTGAAGTGGCTGAACGAACTTCGCAGGAACAGGATTGAGGGAGTCTCCGACCTCACTGTCGGGACGCTTCCGGAGGTCAGGGAGGGCGACAGGATTGTCGTGGACTGCTACGGAAAGCCTCTGACACCGCTGCTTCAGGCTATCTTTGACGAAAGAAGGAAGGAAATGTACATGGAGGGTGACCGCTGGTATGAACTCAAACGCAACGGCTGCCCGGAATGGTGGATCATCAGTAATGGGCTGAAGTACACGACGAAGGCCTATCTCTACACATCTCCTATTTCAAAATCGGATGTTGACCTGAATCCCGGACTGGAGCAAAACCCGGGATATGTTTATTAGCGTTCTTTGGGTGTCTTTTGGGTCATATTTTCCCATTTTGCCCGTCATTTAGCTTCTAAAGTACTTACAAATTTTAAGAAAATGAGAACAAAACAAAATATAATTGCTATATTAGCGGTCGCTTTGGTCGGCGCATGTGTTTGTGGATGCACGTATAACGAACTTCCACCGAAGACTTCGGACGCATCCAAGAGCTACATAAAACCGAAAGGTGAGATACCTACAGCCGAGGAACGAGAGGTCGTGAAGGCCATTAAAGCCGAGTACGAGGCAGCCACAAGCGGAAAAAGCAAAGAGTAGAATTACGATTTATAATAAAATCGACTCTTTTGCTTACATTTGAGAAGATATATTTTTATTGGTATTATAGTGTTTAATTTGTTCGTGTCATGTTCAAGAAGTTTATGACATTCGTGACAGTGGCTGTAGCAGCCCTGTCACTCGCGTCCTGCGAGAAAGAAGGCGGGAAAGAAACTCCAGTTCTCGAGTTTGAGAAAATTCTTTACACAGTCTACGACAAAGGAACAGTTGACGTGGTGATTAAATCCAATGTCGCTGTTGCGGAGGACGTTACTATTCCGGTGACTTTCAGCGGAGAAGCCGAAAAAGGCGTGGATTATAAGATTGTCGCAAGAGACGATGAAGGAAATGAGATCGCGGCAGAGGATGTCGTCACCATCGAGGCAGGCAAGACGGCCGGAGCCATAACAGTCAAGAATATCTCACTCAGCGAGAAGAAGCAGATCAGCGTTTCATTCGCCGTGCCTGAAGGATATGCCGCAGGAACAAAGAAGACTGCCGTCGTCGCTCCTGACTCGCAGGAGGCGCTGGTATATTCATTCCAAATGGCACGCGGCTATGCGCTCGAAAGTTTCGTCACGACAATAAAGGTGACGGGAACGGTAAGCGGAACGGATTTCAAGGCTGCCGAAGACATCATCATCCCGCTGTCTCTCACAGGAGAAGGCGCATCTGTACTTCAGTTTGTTGAAGAAGGTGCAGACACGAGGTCAATTGCAGCACCGGCCAAGGGTCCATACGCAGTCCTTAAAGCAGGACAGACATCAGCAACTGTCAAGTTTACCGTCCCAGAGGGCTACTCCGGCGACAAGAAAGCCCTGCTCGCGGTTGACTCGGATGCAGACTCACGTTTTATTGAGGGCGGCGCGACCGAGACTGTCTCAATCGCAGTGCGCGGCCTCCAGACTCCGGATAAACTCGTGGGAACTTGGAAGTTCAGCAAGGTATTCTCGACGGAAGAACTGGTCAGCAACTGGGTCGAATTGTTTGAAATTGACGAAAGTGAGGTCCCTTGCAAGAATGACGGATTCACACTCACTTTCACAAAAGAGGACGACGGTTCAGTGAAACTCAGCCCCGCCGGCAATGGTGATTTCGCAAATTTCTTCAGAGAGGCGACAGTGACGCTTGGAGCACCAATCAACCAGACGAAACCAAGCATAGTCCTCGGAAAGCACACATCACTTGATTGCAACATGTTCATCCAGGCCGACCCTGACGGAACTCCATATCAGTACGACACCTATTATAAGCTTTCCTCTGCGAACAGAGCCTTCAGCGCAGAGTCGGAGTCACTTGGAGAGGCCACTATAATCTTCAACCTCACGGACAAAGGCCTCGTGGTGGAGTTTAGGGATTATGACGGCGACTATGTTGAATTATACGGTGGATTTGACCCTGATTTCTTCAGCATCCCATCCCTCTTTGTAAAAGAATAATCAAAGCCATACGATAAAAACCGGTCAGAGTTTCCAATGAAAACTGACCGGTTTTTCATTTCCGGACTTTCCCTAAAATCGTAGTCGCAGTCTTACAAACCGACTGGATAGCATCGGACGTCAAGGGGTCTTTAGATGTTTGGGGTGTCCCAGACCTTTGTCCGGGTGCAGTGAATCATCGCAGTCTCGGTGCCGGCCTGAAGGCGGAAGTCGCCCTCCTCAAGAGTCCAGCGGCCGTCGAATCCCACGAATGCCAGGCGGTTGGCAGGGAGGCTGAACGTGACGGTCTTTGTCTCGCCAGGCTGAAGTTCAACCTTGGTAAACTCGCGCAGACGACGGCTTTCCGGAACTATGGAGGCCACGAGGTCGCTGCTGAAAAGGAGCACAGACTCCTTGCCGACCACCTTGCCGGTGTTCGTGACATCGACAGAAACGGTCAGAATGTCGCCGTCGCTGAATTCCGTACGGTCAACGGTCATGTTGCTGTAGGCAAAAGTCGTGTAGCTCAGGCCATATCCGAAAGCCCACTGAACCGAAACCACAGCGTTGTAGTCATAGGCGCCCTCCATCTTGTCAACTTCCTCGCTGACCTTGTAGTCGTAGTTTATAAGGGAATTGATCTCCTTCGGATAGGTAAACGGAAGTTTTCCGCTGAAGTTAACCTCACCGGAAAGAAGATTCGCGAGTGCATCTCCACCACGGTTGCCTGGAAGCATCACGTCCACGACGGCTGCGGCCTTCGGCACAAGTTCCGAAATCAAGCGCGGACGGCCCTCATTCAGAATCAGCACCACAGGCTTGCCCGTCTCCTCAAAAGCCTTGACGAGTGTCTTCTGGTAAGGTGACAGGTTGATGTCCGTGAGGTTGCCCGGAGACTCGCAGTAGCTGTTTTCCCCAATGCAGGCGACAATCACGTCGGCTCCGCGCGCAAGATCCGCCGGTCTGAAGTCTGCCGGGAAGTTCTCTTCGTAGTATTTGCCCTTTTCATTGTAAGTGACACCCTGCGCAAGCCTAACGTTTGAAGCGCCGAACTTCTCACAGAGAGCCTCATAGATTGTGTTGTAGCGTCCCGCGTAGTCATCAGCGAGATGTCCCTGCCAAGAATAGCTCCACCCGCCGTTCAGGCAGCGCATCTGATTGGCGTTCGGTCCTGTCACAAGAATCTTCATACCCTTGCGCAGCGGAAGAATGCCATTGTTCTTCAAGAGCACTGCAGACTCCTCCGCAGCACGGAGAGACGCCTCGGAGAATGCCTCACAGCCGAAGTCCGGATAGTCCGCAAGCGATGTGTCCGGTGTGTCGAACAGCCCGAGGCGGTACTTTAGGCGAAGTACTCTGCGCACGGCGTCGTCAATCCTGCTCATCGGCACCTCGCCGTCCTCTACCAGAGATTTGAGCGTCTCGCAGAAATCGCAGGAATACGGGACCATCGACATGTCAATCCCGGCGTTTATCGCGAGTTTCACCGCACCCCTCATGTCAGCGGCGACCTTTTCGCGCGTGTAGAGATTGTTGATGTCTGCCCAGTCGGTGACAATCATTCCGTCCCAGCCCGTCTCGTCCTTGAGCCACTGAGTGAGCAGAACCGGGTTGCAATGAACCGGAGTGCCATTGATTAAAGCGGAATTCACCATAAATGTGAGCGCGCCTGCGCGGAGAGCCTCAAGATAAGGGGCGAAATACTTGTCGCGGAGGTCGAGAGGCGAAATGTAGGCCGGGGTTCTGTCCTTGCCGGAGAATGGTGCGCCGTAGCCGAGATAGTGCTTCACGGAGACAGCTATATGCTTGTCGTCTATATGGTTGGGGTCACTCCCCTGCTCTCCGAGAATCGTTGCCTTTCCCATCTCGGCATTCACATACCAGTCCTCTCCGTAGTTTTCCCAAAACCTTGGCCAGCGCGGGTCGCGGCCGGAGTCGAGCGTCGGGTTGAACGACCACGGGACATC
This sequence comes from uncultured Bacteroidales bacterium, assembly GCA_900545245.1. Taxonomy (GTDB): domain Bacteria; phylum Bacteroidota; class Bacteroidia; order Bacteroidales; family UBA932; genus Cryptobacteroides. The sequence continues at coordinate 69,567 of UQYV01000007.1, read as the reverse complement.
GGCGGCGCGGGACTCGTAGGCGGTGATTTCGCCGGACAGGCGGGCAAACTCCCTATCAAAAGTCGCGGCAACCGCTATCGGCTGAGGGAAGAGCGTTCCGTCGCTGATGTAGGTCGTCCCGTGGATATGGTCAAGTCCGTAGAGTGTCGGTATGCCCATTACTTTCAATGACCTGTCATTCAGAGTCTTCACAAGCACATTCCATTCCGCCGCAGGTATCGCCTTTCCTACAGGGGTGTTCAGGAACGAGCCCACCTTGTATGTGTCTATAAAATAAGCCAATTTCTCCTCATTGAGCGTGTAGGAGTTCCCGTCAGCGGACTTTTCAGAGGCCGCATCAATGGTAATCTGGGTCATCTGTCCGATTTTCTCGTCCAGACTCATCCGCGAGAGCGTTTTTTCGACCCGTTTCTCGAGCTCGGCATCCTTCGGAATGACGGGTTTCCCATCATTGCCGCAGCCCGCAGCAATCAGGACGACAGCCGCAGCCGTCATAAAGTTCAATCTGTTCATCAGTTATCGTTTATATTTAACTATTTATATATCAGTTGAAGATGAAACCGCAGCAACCTTTCGGTTGTGAGGATTTCAGCAAAACCTGCAACGCAGCAATCCGCCTTGTCTCAAACGGCGACGGGAGCTTTGATTGCAGGATATGGTTCATAACCCTCCAACCTAAAATCCTCATAAGTAAAATCAAAAATATCCTTAACCTCAGGATTCAGCACCATCCGAGGCAGGGTACGCGGGGTGCGGGAAAGCTGCTCAGCAACCTGGTCAAAATGATTGAGGTAGATGTGGGTGTCGCCGGTGGTGTGGATGAACTCACCGGGCTGAAGTCCGCAGACCTGCGCAACCATCATGGTGAGAAGGGCATAAGAGGCTATATTGAACGGAACTCCGAGAAAAACATCGGCACTGCGCTGGTAGAGTTGGCAGGAGAGCTTCCCGTCCGCAACGTAGAACTGGAACAGAGTGTGGCAAGGAGGCAGCGCCATCTTCTCCACTTCCGCAACGTTCCACGCCGACACAATCATCCTGCGCGAATCAGGGTTGTTCTTTATCGTATCTATCACCTGCGACAGCTGGTCGATCGTCCGCCCGTCGGGAGTCGGCCAACTACGCCATTGATGTCCGTAAACAGGTCCGAGGTCACCATTTTCGTCCGCCCATTCATCCCATATCGACACTCCGTGATCCTTGAGATACTTTATGTTCGTGTCACCGGCGATGAACCACAGAAGTTCATAAATGATTGACTTTAAATGCACTTTCTTCGTCGTCAGCAACGGAAATCCTTCAGAAAGGTCGAATCTCATCTGATAGCCGAAAACGCTCTGCGTTCCGACCCCGGTCCGGTCGTGCTTCATCACCCCATTTTCCCGGATATGCTTCAAAAGTTCAAGATATTGTTTCATCTTCAAAAAAAAGTATTATCAAACCTCGCAACGCAGCAGCTCGCCACAAAAATGCAGAGATTTCAAAATCAAATAAAAGGATGAGATGCAAGGCGCGAGGTGAAGATAATCCCGCAGCAACCTCTCGGTTGTGAGGACATTATCAAACCTCGCAACGCAGCAGCTCGCCTTTTATTTGGTTTTGAATGCGAAAATTATTGCCTGCCCGTAGGTTTCACCCGGACGGAGCACCGGTGAAGGATATTCCGGCTCGTTAGGAGCATCCGGAAAGTTCTGGCATTCGAGAGCCACGCCTTCATAATCCTCGTAACTGCGACCGCATTTGCCCACAGGACAGCCTGCAAGCCAGTTTCCAGTGTAGACCTGAACGCCCGGCTGGGTGGTGTAGACCTTGAGCACACGTCCGGAAGCCTCGGAATAAAGTTCAGCAGCCTCCTGAATCTGACCCGGCTCTCCACCGTCAATGACCCAACAGTTGTCGTAGCCCTTGCCGTATTCGAGGGCGGTGAATGGTTCCTTTATGTCACGGCCGAGCTTTTTGGCGACGACAAAATCCATCGGTGTGCCGGCAACCGGAACGGACTCGCCGAGCGGGATGAGAGAGTCATCGGTAGGCAGCCACTCGGATGCGTTCAGACGCAGTTCGTGGTCAAGCACAGAACCGGAGCCTTCGCCGTTCAGGTTGAAGTAGGTGTGGTTCGTGAGGTTTACCACCGTAGGCTTGTCACACTCGGCGGTGAGGGTCAGCCTGACCTCGTTGTCCTCGCTCCACTCATAGCGTGCGACAGCCTTCAGCGCACCGGGATATCCCATCTCTCCGTCTTCTGAATAGTAGAGGAACTCCACACCATCGCCTTCCACGCGGCTTTCCCAGACCTTGTTCTGGAAGCCCTCAGGACCGCCATGAAGATGGTTCGGGCCGTTGTTTATCGGGAGCGAATACTCCACGCCGTCGAGAGTGAACTTTCCGCGGGCGATGCGGTTGGCATAGCGTCCCGGCACCTTGCCGGCACACGGGCCGTCTCTGAAATAACTGAGCGGATCAGGGTAGCCCAACACCACGTCTGCAAGTTTGCCATCCTTGTCCGGAACGACAGCGGCTACAATGCCGGCCCCCACGCTTGAAACCTGGATGTATGCACCCGAAGCGTTTTTTAATGTGTAGCGGAAGATTTCCTTCCCGTCCGGAGCCTTGCCCCAAAGTTCTTTGGTTACAGTTGCCATATCTTAATGTGTTTTAAATATTTATCTATTTTTTCGCATTCAATTGTTTTATCCCCGCATCAGTTAGACGATACTTCTGCTGTGGACTATTGGGACTGGCCTCATCAACCCGCTCTACAAGGCCAGCAGAAAGTGCCGGCATAAGATAAGACTTACGGAAATTGTCCCGCCCTTTCAAGTTCATCTTCTCCATTATTGCCTTAGCAGGCAACTGAGTGTTCCGCAACAAATTAAGCAGTCGCATTACTTGACCTGTTACTTGACCTGTCACTTGACCTGCTACTTGACCTGCTACAGCCCGCTCAATATCATCCTGATATGTGATAGAAAACACAAACTGTTGTGAACTATTTATCTCTATCTTGTAATTCGAATAATATAGTGGAGCAAACTTCTTTATATTGCGCTTGCCGGATCCCAAATCCTCCACCCAAGACAACTGAGAAAGAATTCTGACAAGCAGAGGATTTTTGGTATAGATACCTATGTCGTCAATAGACATCACGCCCTCACCGATTTCCGGAACTATACGGGTTGAATTACGTGTTATCACCCTATCGTAGAAAATCTCAATGAATCCTGGAGCACGACGGCCATAATCCGTATGTGCACACAAATTTCCGACAATCTCACGAAACAACTGAACTCTCAAATCCTGACGTTCCGTCCCGCCAGTTCCTGGAAGATAGAACTTATCAGGCAAATATCGTTCAACAAAGTCCATCATGTCTCGATATGACTGTATCACATTTTTACGCAATGTCTTACGGTCATCATAACGAGTAATATCTTCCGGACGGTTTTCCAGATAACGGGAGTATGTCATCTTGTGAAATAGGAGTTCAAATCGATAACCAGACAAGTGTTCGGCAAGTGCTCTTTCCGAGCCAAAGGCTATCAGTGCCGCATACTTATACCCTTCTATGGTTCCTGCTGCTGACTTCTTTACAAGATTACAGCTCTCCAATATCTCCTCATTGCTCATTTCAAGCCAAGGGTGAGAAAAAGATGTGGATCTTACTTGGTTTCGGCAAAAGTCAAATGTTTCATCATCAAAATCTGCCAATGAAAGACCAGGGACGATCCGTTCTTCAAAAATATGATGGCTTTTTCGTTCAAACAAAGATAATACAAGTTCGGAATTGTCACTTATATTTTGATCGGCGTCACCGTTGCGGTCAAAATACCTGTTTTTGTACCTCAATGGAACAAGGCTTGGCAAAACATTTATAACAATAACAGCGCGACCGTCAACATAAACCAACTCAGGTTCAATTCGAACCGTAGGCTGGAATGTCTCTTTATTACCAAGCGTGTTAATTATATTCTTAATCATCCCATCCGCCGTCTGCGGATTAATGCCTAAGATTGTGCCGTCGTCATCCACCCCGAGCAACAAAACGCCCCCCAAACGGTTACTGAATGCGCATATTGTCTCATATACCGACAAACTGACATCAGACCGGCATTTTTTGAACTCAGTCTGACTTCCTTCGCCTTTCTTTAGTAACTCCTTAAACTCCGCAGTTGTCATAATAAAAATTTTAGCGCCCGAATATCGCGGGGAGAATCTTTTCGGTCGGTGCATCCTTCATGAGGACGGTCTTTTCGCTGTCCAGGAGATAGAGCGACGGAATTGCGCGGACGTCGTAGAGGCGGTCGGTGCGTATCGCATAGTCGGGGTCGTAGCCGTTGTACCACGAACTTGGGTAGATCGGCATGTAGTTGTACCATTCACCGAGGTCCTCGTCGATGTAGATGTTCAGCACGGCAAGCTCCCCGGAGGCAATCATCGGCTCCATTTCCGGATAGGCCTTGAGTGACTCGATTATCGACTGGCAGGCATTGCAGCCCGGATTCGAGAAGAAAAGGAGGGTCTTGGAGGCCTTGATTCCGTAGAGAGTGTATATACGTCCGCGGTTGTCGGAAAAACGGAAATCCGCAGCCTTTGTGCCCACTTTGTTGAGCGAACAATTATGCGCCGTGACAGCGTCGGTCGAACGCATTTCTGGGGACACGAGTTCGGATCGGGAGCGTGCCTCCACGAACGGACGGTAGTAGTCCTCGTTGCGCAGAGGAGAGTTTGGGTCGTAGAGATATTTGTCCGCGATTTCGTTCATCCGCTCGAAGATGTTTGAAGACGTGTCCGCAGCTTCGCAGGCGGCAATTCTGTCAAAAAGATGGCCGGCAGCCTTCTCGGCTGTCTCCAGCGGCACCATGTCCAACAGCCCGCACCATGTGGCGAAGGCCTGCTCCATCTGGTCGGACGGCACACCTGCAATGTGGGTCGAGTCGCAGAGGTATTTCGCTGAGGCAGAGCCGCCTTTTCCGGAATCGCCCTTTCCGGAATCGCCACGCCCGGAAGACTTCCCGCCAGCCGACGCACTTTCAATCTTCGTAAGCGGGTCAAAATAGTGCAGCGCGGCATATTCCGCCCTTTCCTCCGGAGACTCCATCATCGCCGGCACACTAACCTGCGGAAAGGTACGCACCTCTCCCGAAGCCCCACCAACCTTTTTCACTCCGCGTCCACCGCAGGCCACAGTGGCCACGACCGCCAACGTCATAACACTGACATTCAGCATTTTACCGATAAAACGATTCATTTTCAACATTTCATTTCCTTCCGTCACGACACCCGGGCGAACCTCAGTGCACTTTCCCGGAAGCATATTCCCTACAAATTTAGCAAACCTAATCGGCAAATCAATACGGCGGAGCCAAACATCGTGAGAATTAGTCGCGCCCGCCATCCTCTCAATGAATCGAATCGTTTTTCGGAAAACGACAAAATGACATCCTGCGCATCAAACGACAAAAGCAAGGCTTGATGACTCGGCTTCCTTTCTGCCAGAAAAGCACCTAATTGATTTCAAGGCCTTAGATTTCTCTTTTTCAGTGAGAGGACTATTATTCACACAATAGATGATAAAACTCATATTTCCGACTATCGAAAGAAGTCTTCCGATAGACAGCGCCGGCATTTCCCCCTTTTCATAAAGCCCATACTGATTTTCCCCAAGCCCAAGCAGTCTTGACATCATGACCGCAGATAGTCCATAAGATTTTCGCCAATCCATCAGCCGCTCAGGAGCAGGTATTCCATACTTCTCGCGATACTGAGAATATACCTGCTCTATACTTGCCCTGTCTGCATCATTATCAGTAAACTCAATCCCTGTCCCATCACACACATAATAGTAACGGGTATATGAGTACTGTTCCTTTCTATATTCCACCGTAGATAATTCGCTCTTCAAATGAGCGGTACCATCACAAAACGGACTCTCAATCACTTCCTTCATAACCTTTTTGTTTTGAAATAATACTTCAATGGATATTCAGCAACATGGAATGAAATACATACACAGTTCCGTTTATATCCATTTCTTGAAACAATCGTATTGATACAAATCTTTATATAACATTCTTTCCCACAAACGAACCTGCCAAACACCCATACATCCCCATTCATCCCAAGTATCTGGTTTCGCGACGGCCCACTCACGTAATCATCAACAGTCAAGGACAAGAGTTCCTCATTCCTCCTCCACCGGCTTATGTCCAATTCGAACAATGCCTTGTCATTTTTCTCTCTGTCAATGAAATAGACGCCATAAATCTTAGCCAGCGCTTTAAATTCTGTCAAAAATTTATGAATACAGTCTCGCTCCATATTCGTTCCTCCGCAAAGTTAAAAGTTATTTTATAAAATTCCACTAATTAGTGGAATTTTTACATTTTTATTCAACCTAACACAATAAAAACCAAAAACGCGACAGAGATACGACTATACCTCTATCGCGTTGTAAATCCTCTTGGATCTACGGCCATCAAACTTATTCTACAAAGTTGGAATTTTTTATCCTTAATGGCAAGATGTGACCTGCAATAATTGCAGAAATTTCGCAAAGAGGGCTTACCAAGAATCAACAAATTCGCGGATTGTTGAAAAAGCATTACATTTGTAATCGTTAACAAAAATCATTGAGTTGTCAAATCATTATAAATAAAGACATTATGAGACAGTCTAAGAATATGGATGTAAAGATGGCAGCAAACAATCTTAAGCCATTCACACCGACACATCCGGGAGAATTATTGAAAGACGAGATTGAATGCAGACATATTTCCCAGAAACAGTTAGCTGCGGACATGGGCGTATCATACACTGTACTCAACGACATAGTGAACGGCAAGCGCTCAGTCAATATCAAGTTCGCTCTGCTTTGTGAAGCCGCGCTTGGAATACCGGCACATATCCTGACAGGCCTTCAAGCTGAGTATGATATGCAGACAGCCCGACAAGACAAATCCTTCCTCAAGCGCCTGGAGGGAGTCCGGAGAATTGTGGCTGCGGTTTTATGATGCCGTAAAAGAATCCCCGCCCGGAACGTTGGCTGGGCGGGGATGTGGTCATTGCAGAATTCAATAAATTAACTACTTAGAAGACACCGTTATAATAATCTTGGATATATAAGCTCGTTTTGTAGATGTCTTCAAAGTCAGCGTTGAGACTTTTGTCGGAGTAGCAAATGTATGAGTATAACCACTTGCAGGAGAAATACCTGTTTTGAGAGAAGTTCCATCTGCAGAAAGTGTTAATGTGCCGGTGTCAGAACCATATTTTGCCGAAACAATTTGTATTGAAACAACATTTTTTGCCAACATTTCAGCAAGGTTGAATTCAAATGTCCCAGCATTTCCTTTAGAACCAATCTTAACTCCTGATTTTCCTGCATAATAAGCCTTACTACAATTTTTCGTAAATGACGAAATATAGTCAGCCCCTTTAGAAACAACCGTTGAAGATTTCGTTGTATTTGATATTTCCGTTGAGCCCTCTGTTGTTGCTGTCTTGAATACAATCTCATATGAAGTCGTCTCAGCCGATGCGGCTTCCGTTACCTCAAGATTGTAACTTGCGAAACTCTTCGTATAAATATTTGTTTCAACAGCAGTGGCTGTCACTGTGGCTGTTCCGATGGCATTTATCGTAACTTCGCCGGTTTTGGAATCTATCGTCATTGCGTCTGCAGCCGTTCCGTCAGCAAGAGTAATTGAGTACGTCACTTCTGTTTCCGCACCACTGACTTTCGGCGATGCAAAATTATCCTTATCTGCCAATACTACTGAATAATGAGATTTCTCAAAACTGATGGCCTGAGTGCGCTTGCTGACCGTAAGTTTATATGATGCAGAAGCACTTCTGTATTCTTCCGTCTCCACTGCTGATGCCTCTATGGTTGTAGAGCCGGCAGCAATAATTGTCACTGTGCCAGTCGTGGCATCAACTGTTGCCACATTTTCATCTGATGAAGAATAAGTCACATCTGTTTTCGCACCTAAAAGTTCTGGGGATGCAAAAACTTCATCAACATAACATGAGCAGTCTGTCTGTGCAAAAGAAATTGTCTGGTTCGCCTTAACTGTCGGCTTTTTCCCGGTATAGACATAGACCTCGTCGAGGAAAAAACGATTATTGCTAGCATTCATTGCCGCAAAAGAGACTTTAGTTGTTTCATCAGCCCCCGAAATGACGCAAGAATACTCCGTCCACATACCCTTTACTAGAACAAAAGATGATTGTGAGATTTTCGCATCGCCACTTGCAGTGACGCTGATATTTAGAGTTTCTTTATTTCCATTCCAAGCACCGGCCTTAAACCAAAGAGTTGCCTCCCCAGATGTAATGCCCAATTTAGGAGTCGTTGCACTTCCTGCCGCATCACCTGTTCCAAACTTCGCACACTGATTAGCACCTTTCCCATAAGAAAAAGCCCAACCACTATTATCAGAAGAAATCTTTTGGGAAGCAATACTCCCATTCCATTTATCATCATTGCCACCAGTTCCATCATTCGTATCAAATGATTCATAGAAGAACACCTTATCCTCTTCCACTGGCTTTGCAACAAGCTTGCTGTCAATGTTCCCGGCAACCTTGTAGAGCTGACCTGCTTTATAGCTACCGGCAGTAGCGTTGGTGATTGTCGCCGTGTGTCCGGTTGTTTCAATAGCGAGAGTGAGCGAAGTATAATCTGTAGGGAGGACATTGAACCAAAGTTTGAAATCATCCGCAGCAGGAGCTGTGCCATCTTCAAATGTGAGAGTGATTGAATCCAGGTCTTTGGTGGAAAGGTCATAGCCGTTCGCGTAATCTTTAACCGTCACTGATGAACTTGCGATATATCCACCTTTCACAGAAAGGGTTACAGAAACAATAGTCTCTTCTGCAAGACTACTCTTGAGATGAAAATAAGCGATTCCTGTCTGACGGTTCATTTGAAACTTTACTGGTTTCCCATCGTCAGTTTTTCCAGCTTCCGCATTTGTAAAAACAATGGCACCGCTCTCCATGAGATCATACTTACTGTTGTAACTATTGCCTTTCTGTGTTCTTGACGAGCCAAAATCAATAGACCTAGTCTTATCAGACCTAACTTGCGGTGCAGGGAATATCGCATCATACGACCATTCTCCTTTTGCCCCATCATTGATGACTGCATCAAAAGACGTCCCATTCCAAACAGCATCAACAACACCGCTCGAACCTTCTCCAGCAAAACTCATATATTCGACACTAAGCTTGTCTTTCACTTCCCAAGCGGAAGAAAACACAGCGTCTTCATCATTTGGTGTAAGCGTGGCTTTAGTAGAAACATCTTGAGCATCAGCCAAGAAACTGACCTTTACATACTCACCATTATTGTCTGGGGCAACAGCCTCTTTATTGCAAGAAACAAGAGCGCAGGCAACGACAGTTGCCACAAAAGTCTTTAAGATTGTCTTCATAAGGCAGAAAGTTTTTAGAGTCCCCAATTGTTTGTCTGGTCATGAACATCGTCTCCCGAGAAATCGAAAAGACCTTGAGAATTCGCGCCATCACCGCTAATAGCGAAGCCGGATTCGGCTGAAATTTGGTGCATGCACACCAAAGGTGTCTCATAGCCGTGAGACATAGAGTGTTTTGTGAACATAGTACTGAAATTATAAAGGTTGTTTGTTTTTTATTTCGTTGTCCGACACTTCCCCGGACCGTAATGCCGCCCCGTTCACAAAGGAGACGGACACTCTCATATACAAAAATCCGTTGACACACACCACAGTGCCAACGGGTTGCAAAGTTACGGACGATTCTCCGAATAAGCAAAGAAATGTTCGTGTTACGATGATTTTTGCTCAATTCTCGTGTCAAATGATTTGTCTCACGCGAAGATATATTCCGAAAATCACGCCATTTTGGGGAATTATATTCCGAAAATCACGCCGGTTTTGGGAATTGCCGCAAGAAAACAATAACTTTGTCGAGTTGGTTTTTGAATGACATAAATGAAAAAAGCATACAAAAAAACAGCCGTAGCACTGCTTCTGCTACTTCTGCCGCTCGCGGCGAGGGCACAGTTCTTCACGGCAGGTGACGACCCGGGATGCAGGAGATGGTACAGCATAGAGAGCGAGAACTACCGCATCATCTACCCGCGCGGGCTGGACTCTCTGGCACGGGTGTATGCACGGGAGATGGAGCGTTTCAGGAAGCCTGTGGGGCTCACGAGCGGCTACCTGCCGGGGGAATGCATACGCGGGAAAATGCCGGTGGTGCTGCACGCATACAATTCTGTGTCAAATGGTTCCGTGGCATGGGCACCGAAAAGGATGGATGCCTATACGATGCCGCAGGTCTATGGTGCAGAGGCAACTCCCTGGCCGGCACAGTTGGCGGTGCACGAGTCGCGGCACATCAGCCAGATGCAGTTCGGGCTAAGCCATGCGCAGAGGCCTTTCGGATGGTTCTTCGGCGAGATGTGGAACGGGCTTACGGCCGGACTCTACACTGAGAACTCGCTGCTGGAGGGGGACGCGGTCATTGCAGAGACGGAACTGACACGCTCCGGACGCGGACGTAAGGCCGATTTTCTGAACTACTACATGGTTTGCTTCGACCAAGGCGACCTGCGTGACTGGGATCAGTGGAGGTTCGGCTCTCAGCGGAACTACACCCCTGACTGGTACGCGCTCGGCTATCTGACCTATGGCGGGCTGCGATGGATGTACGACAGGGACGACTACATGGCCGAGTATCTGGACTACGCCTCCCGGCATCCTCTGAGGTTCGACGTGCGCGAGGTGGTTGCGAAACGGACGACTGGGAAAGACCTTGTGAACTCCTTCCCGGCGGTGCGCGACAGTGTGACGGCGGTGTGGCGTGCCGATGCCGAAAAGAGGCGGCCCTATATGGCTATGGAGCAGGTTACGGGAACGCCGAAGAAGCCTGCGGACTATGAGAGCCTGCTGGTTGTCGGGGATGAACTTTTTGCCGTAAAACACGGATATACAGATAATTACCAACTCATAAAGATTCAACTCCCAACGGATACGGATATATCAGAAAATGATGCGGACGACGACATATCCCCGAAAAATGATGCGGACGACGACATATCCCCCAAAAATGAGCCGACGTCGAGGAATATGTTTTCGGAAAGGTTTGTAACACATTTCGGGAGTTATGCCGGAGCACTGAAGCATTCGCCAGTAACGGACAGACTCTATTGGAGCGAATCGGTGTCCGACGCACGCTGGACGCTGAAATACACTTCACGAATCAGGAATATACGGGTTGATGGGAAGACGACGAAGAGTCTGACGAATAAGGGGTGGATGTATAATCCCGTGCCTTCGGAAAAATATGCGCATGCGGTTGCAGTCGAAAACCGTCCGGAAGGAGGCTCACGCCTGACGTTCATAAATCTGAAGAGCGGAAAACGTGAAATGGCGTTCGATGCGCCGGATTCGCTGCAATTCGTCGAGACGGCGTGGAGCGGAGACGAAGTTTATGTTTCGGGAATATCGGGGAACGGGTTCGGGATATATCGACTCGACGTCGCTCCCGACCACCGCTACAATCTCGCGGGAGCGTTCCGCAGTCCGAATGAGTTTTGTTACGAAGTCCCTGCGGGAGAGTTCTTTTGGGAGAAGGTGCTGGAACCGCAGCCTGTGCAGATAAAGAACCTGCAGAGCGGGAAAAGGCAGTCCGGTGAAAGCGCGAGGAAGGCCGGAGAAGAAAAGTTTGTGCTTCTTTTCACCTCCGACAGGACAGGAGTCAATGAACTCTATAGCCTCAATCCGGCGGACGGTACGCTGCGGCAGCTGACCTCGACGCGCTACGGAGCCTCTGACTATCAGTTTGACGAGGATGGCAAATGGCTCTACTACTCTTCGCAGACAACAAAGGGAAAGATGATTTTCCGAACGGCCGCCTACGAACTCTTCAACAAAGAGGCGGATTGGAATGAACGCTACAGTTGGCCAATAGCGGAAAAGCTCTCGGAGCAGGCGCGAAGACGGGCCGAGAAACTCTACGGGAATGCGGAACTGCTTGAGACAGAGGCTGCACGGGCCGACACCATGACACTGTCCAAGCCCCGCAGATACCACAAGGTCCCGCAGATGTTCCGCGTACACTCGTGGGCACCGTTCTATGCCAATATCCCCGTACTGATGAATGCCAACGATTTGGGAGACAACATCTTCGACTATGTAAACCTCGGAGCGACGGCGGTTCTCCAGAACCAGCTCGGCACATTTTCCGGCATTGTCGGATACTCGGCGCACAAGGACCCCTATGACAAGGCACGCTGGAGACATTCCGCGCATCTCAACCTCAAGTACACGGGGCTATATCCCGTCTTTGAACTCAACATCGATTTCAACGACAGGGCGGCGCGGCAAAGCGGCATCGCACTCCACCAGGTGTCAGACAACGCCTATTCCATCACCATGCGCTCCGAGGCACATCCTTCGGTCCCAAACATCTCAGGAAGCATCAGCGCATACATTCCGTTCAAGTTCTCCTCTGGCGGCTGGAGCAGGGGTTTCACCCCGCGCGTAAGCTACTACATAAGCAACGACCGCCGAGACGCCAACGCATACATTTTCAAAAAGGCAGGCATTGTCTCTGACGGTAAGACCGTCACGCCTGAGGGTGTTTCAATGCTTTGGGTGCCGGAGCGCAAGATGAAGTCGTTCAAGAACTTGCCGGCACAAAACCTCACCGCCTCGGCAAGTCTCTACGGAGTTCTTCCTGTGAACAATTCGGGGGTTTTCCCGCGCTGGGGCGGTGGCGTCCAGGCGGGACTGAGCTACCCTCTCGGAATGACCCACTGGTATTCTCCCGCAGCATTCGGCTATGCCTACGGCTACTTTCCAGGAGCCGTTCCCGAGCAGGGGCTCAAGCTCACCGGGATGTGGCAGGGACAGATGCCTACACGCGAAAAGGGCAGGCTCTACACCGGTGCCCCTTTCAGCACCTCGGCCTTGAACATCCTCCCGCGCGGCATCCAGGAGGCGTCGCTTCGCTCCGCCCTCGTCCAGCACACCGAAAGCCTCGCGAAGTTCACCGCCGACTATGCCATTCCCATCTACGTCGGCGACCGCTCCCTCCTCTGGAGCTGTCTCTACGTCCGCCGTCTGTTGCTGACCCCGCATTTCGACTGCACCCTCTTCAGCAACTCAGCGCTCGGACTCGGCAGCGGCCCCGGCGTCCTGATGACCTACGGCTTCGACTTAGCACTCGACATCCAGTGCATACTCTGGCTCACCATCCCCTGCACACTCGGAGTCAGCGTCAATTTCAACGGTGCCCCCGGCTGGAACGGCCTCACAACTGTCGGCAAAGCCCTCGGCATTCCGAACGTCTCGAAGTTCTACATCGGCCCAGTCCTCAGCATCAATATGTTCTGACAGTACAGAAGAAATAAAAGATAAATACACTAAAAACAACTTTTTATGAAACACAATTGCATTGCATCGGCTCTTGCCGCCTTCTTGCTCTTTTCTTCACTTGCCTTTGCTGGCGAAAGAGTAGCGGTTTGGCCGAAGGGTAAGATGCCTCACAGGCAGGAAAATCAGATTGCCGCGATGACGGACGAGGCCGCCCAGAAGGGATTCAAGGCAGACAAACATCGTACGGCCTACATTGAATGGTACGACGCCCCGAAGGCGGATGTGCGCAACGGCGCCTGTATGATTCTCATTTCAGGAGGAGGTTATAACAGCTGCTGCGACGTGAAACTTGTGGCCGGTTGGGCGGAAAAACTGACCGCGCTCGGCTTCCAGTGCGTGAATTTTGTCTATCGCACCCCGCGGCCGACGGGTCTCCCTATCTGGCAGACGGCCTGGGAAGACGGGCAGAGGGCTGTCCGTATGGTTCGCAAAGACGCGGAAAAGCGTGGCTTCGACCCGGAGAAAATCGGAACAATCTCAATGTCGGCAGGTTCACACCTTGCGCTGCTTCTTGGAACATCCTCACAGACAAAGGCTTATGAGCCGGTGGATGCGCTGGACAGCATTCCTTGCCACATAAACTGGGCGATTGTCAACGCTCCGGCATACGCCACAACGGACGGGGAAACCGGCACTCCTGCCACACGGGAAGGCTACGGGACTGACGTAAGGCTCAGTTCTGTCTTTAAGTTCGACGAAAAAACCTGCCCGATGAGTCTGCACCACGGCGGATTGGATCCCTACACCCCAACGGCTTCCACTCTGGTCTACAGGCAGTTGCGTCGTATGAATATTCCGGCGGAACTTCATCTCTATCCGGACAAGGGACACGGCGCATTTGGTTTCGACCGTGCTGTGGAATTTATGAGGCAGATGGGCTATATGGGGCCGGTGCCCGCTGAAGTGCCGATTATGGACGTGTATTCTTCCGACGAGGACAGGGCCGAGCTTATAAGAGAGAATGTATGGCCGGAGGGAATGATGCCAAATGAGCAGGAGAAACAGTGCACGCCTTATATTGAGTGGCACATCCCGGCGAAGCTCACGACCACAGCCATTCAAATCATCTACTCCGGAGGTTCGTATCAGGGCAACGACCCTAACGGATTCGAAGTTGCGCCGGCTCGCCGCTACCTCAACAGCAAGGGAATGACGGTAGTCACTCTCAAATACCGCACACCGCGTCCGGAAGGCCTGTCCAAGCACACCACGGCGTGGGAAGACCTCCAACGCACGATAAAGATTGTCCGCAGCGAGGCTGCTTCGAGGGGGCTTGACCCGGACAGAATCGGAATTATGGGCAGCTCGGCCGGCGGACACCTCACGCTTATGGGCGTGACATCGTCCCTCCATAAATCCTATCTTCCAAAGGATGACATCGACAAACTCTCCTGCAGTGTCCAGTGGGGAATCGGTATCTACCCGGCATACGCGCTCACCGACGGAATCGACCGAAACAACACCGGCGGTGGAAATGAAGACGATGCAGTTCTTGTCCCGGAATTCAGTTTCGACCTCAAGACGGCTCCGATGCTGTTCATTCACGGCGACGCAGACGGTTGGGCCTCGATGAACTCAGTGAAATGCTGGGAGAAGATGAGGGCGATGGGCATTCAGTCAGAGCTCCACACCCTCGCTCTGCGCGGACACTGTTTTCAGCGCAGCTGCTCTCCAGGCACGGGAAGCTACACCCACCTCGACCGCATTTGGGAGTTCCTCACTGCGAAAGGGTACAACAAATAGCTCCCTCATTCTGACATATTCGAGGACGACATAGCGGTTCTCAAACTCAAGCAGAACCTAGTAACGATTCTCAACAATAACAAACTTCGCCAAATGACACTATTTTTAGCGGTATTTGGCGAAGTTTCATTGTGATACTTTGCCAAACAGAGTATTTTTTATACCTTTGTGGCAAAGTTTGACCATTATGAGCGAAATTATTGCACGAAGAAAGGAACAGGATGACCTGAAGAGACTGTATGAAGACAAACATCCGGAATTTACCGTAGTATATGGAAGGCGACGGGTTGGAAAGACATTTCTGATAAGACAATTCTTTCGGGACAACTTCGCGTTTTTTCACACGGCACTATCTCCGTATGAGGACATTTCTCCAGAACAGCTCAACAAACAGCAGCTTATCAATTTTCAAGTCTCTTTGGTCAAATACGGGGACGACAACACATTGCCTCCGGCAAGCTGGATAGAGGCATTCTCCCGTCTGGAGGCCTTGTTAGAGAAAAAGGCGGACGGCACAAGAATGGTTGTATTTTTGGATGAGTTACCATGGCTTGATGTGCAGAAGTCCGGTTTCATCCCAGCCTTCGAGCATTTTTGGAACAGCTGGGGGTCTTCCAGAGACGATTTTATGCTTATTGTATGCGGCTCGGCGACATCGTGGATAATGGAAAATCTGATGAACAATAAAGGCGGGCTGTACGGACGCGTGACGAGCGAGATACACCTTCACCCGATGACTGTCGCCGAATGTTCGGAATTTCTGACATACAGGAACATTGAGTTCAGCCTTTACGATATAATTCAGTGTTATATGATACTGGGCGGAATACCTTATTATATGAATATGCTGAGAAAAGACCTCAGCCTTGCCGCCAACATAGACTTGCTATTTTTCAATAAGGACAGCCGGCTTGCAAACGAGTTCGACCGCCTGATGGGGTCCCTATTCAAGCATCCTGAGAATTACATCAAGGCAGTACGGCTTTTGAGCAGAAGACGCATCGGGTACACAAGAGGGGAAATAGCTTCGGAGACCGGCATCAAATCCGGAGGTGGGCTGACAACCATTCTGAAGGCATTGGAAGAAAGCGATTTCATAACATCCTACCGTCCGTTGGTTTCGAATACGCGGGAAATGAGATACAGACTGACGGACAACTTCATATTGTTTTACTTGAAATTTTCAGACGGGAAGAAGGTCAAAGGAGACGGATATTGGTCCAGGTTTGAGAATACTTCAGAACTGAAATCCTGGCGAGGACTTGCATTCGAAAACCTGTGCTTCAACCATATTCCACAGATTAAGAACGCTTTGGGAATTTCTGGAGTCTATACGGAAACATCCTGCTGCATATTTCCCGGAAATGACGGCAACCGCGGAGCACAGATTGACCTCCTGATTGACAGGGATGACAGAATAATGAATCTATGTGAACTGAAATTCTCCGAAACGGAATATGTCATAGACAAAGACGAGGAAGAAAAGCTCAGGAACAGAAAACAAAGGCTCTATGAAGAGTCCAAGACAAAAAAAGCCATACATCTCACTCTGATAACAACATACGCTCTGAAACAGAACAAATACTCAGGGATAGTTCAGAACGTGATTACAGCGGAGCAACTGATGTCAGTTTAAGCAAACTTCGCCAAATGACACTGTTTTTAGCGGCATTTGGCGAAGTTTCATTGTGATACTTTGCCGAAATCAGGACATCTTCACCGGAAGGATGAGGCCGTTTTCGTCAAATTCGAGACGGTCGATGCAGACCACGCGGTTGTCTCCGTCGGTGGAGCCGAGCGGATGGCGGTGGTAGATGATGTAGAAATCATCGCCACGTCGCACTACGCTGTGATGTCCGGCACCTGTTCCGTGTTCCGGGTCACTTTCCAGAATGGTTCCTATTCTTTCAAACGGGCCGTATGGAGTGTCGGAAATGGAGTAGGCGACACAGTAGTTGTCCGCGCGCCATTGTCCCTCGCTCCACATAAAATAGAACTTTCCGTCACGCTGGATCATAAACGGTCCTTCTACATAACCCTCAGGCGTAACCTCCCGGAACAGACTTCCGTCTTCGAACGGGACAATGGATTTGAAATCATCCGCGAGCCTGACGAGATTGCAGTGCCCCCAACCGCCGTAGAACATCAGCCAGTCACCGGATGCCGGGTCCTGATAGACAAACTGGTCGATAGGCTGGGCACCGTTGACGATGTCGTTCAGGAGCGGTTTGCCGAGAAGGTCGCGAAAAGGGCCTTCGGGTTTGTCCGACACAGCTACACCTATGCCGCCCGTGTCTCCTTCATAAACATCGTTGCACGCGAAGAAAAGGAAGAACTTTCCGTCTTTATGCACGATTGCGGGTGCCCAGAGAGCCTTCTGGAGCCAGCTTATCTCTTTGTTGGTGATGATGTTGCTGTGCTTGGTCCATGTCTTGAGGTCTTTGGAGGAGAAGGCGTCCATATAGAGCTGCTGCTCAAAAGGATGCGATGTTGTGGGATATATCCACAGTTCATCTCCAATCATTATCCCCTCAGGGTCGGCATACTGCCCCTCGAAAAGCGGGTTTGTCCATCCCGTCCATTCCGTTGTTTTCGGTGCACAGGCGGGTGCTACGATAAAAGAGATTGCCGCGAATAATAGAATTTTTCTGAATTTCATACATTTTGTGTTTACTAAAGTGGCTGAAACCGCTGTTGGAATCAGCCACTTTCAGTTACCTATGTTGATTATTTGACAAGTTCCAACAGATAGCCTCTCAGGTCGTCCCATCGGTAATACGGGCCTGAGACGGAGCGGAGTGCCGGAATGGTGGTCTCGACCTCGTTGCGGAGAAGCTTCACGAGGACATCGCCCTTCCTGTTGCGGTAGAAAATCATCTGGAGGTTGGAAGCCATCGGCATATCGCGGAAACCATACCAGACGCCGTCGATTGCTTCCGCCATCTTGCGCTCCTCTTCCATTCCCTTGACACGCATTATGCTGAATAGAGGGCCAAGACCCGAATCGTGTCCGAAACGCAAATCCGCAACGCGATTGTTCCCCCGGACTGCCTCATCTGCCTTTTCGACAATGTCTCTGAGGATTCTTTTACCGATAAGGTCTCTCGTGCGATGGTTTTCTACACTTGAATTCATATAGTGATAGTAGCGGACGTCGTTGTAGGCCCAAAGGGCGTAGAGTTCCTCGGGAGTGAAATGACGGTAGATGTATGGGTCTTCGACATTAAGACACTGACCGGTGCTGCCGGCCCAGATGACATCGTAGAAGAAAGCGCAGGCGTCGCCGTTTTTCATATATTTGACTGCCTCACCAGGGTCTTTTGTCCAGGCTTTCAAAAGCCTCTCGGGATTGAGATTCGCATTGAGCACAGAGTCCATAATGGCAATTTCCCTCTTCCCTATGCGAGGAACGCCCTCGTCGTTGCAAAGATATTTTTTGAAGCGCTCCCCTGCATCCATAGTGATGTCGAGTCCCGGGTTCTCGCGGGAAAGTTGTACGCAAAAATTTGCCATACTTTGGATGCAACGCTGGATTTCAGTCGACGCGCAGAATACTTCCCTGCGGTCTTTCTGATGGAAAAGTTCCGGGCAACGCCTGCAAAGGCGGGCGGCAATTTCCTGATGTTGGGCGGCTCCCTTGTGAGTGAGGTAGCCGAGCTGTCCCTCGTGTTCTTTGCGAAGGAAGCGGATGTCGTTGCGAACTGCCTGCCCCTCTTCAGTGAGAAGTCCCCTGGAGTCAAGACTGTCGAAGACCGCGAGGGGTTTGTCCATATAACTGTAGGTGTAGTGGTAACGGCTTCCGTGTCGGCCGTAGTGACTGACATAAAAAGGCTTGTAGCCCTTTGGAGCCGGGGTGTCGACAATCTTCGACGGCGCCTCATAATTGTGGTGAAGATTGACGCTTCTCGTAGGGTCTTCCTTCAGAAGCGCCATGACTTCCTGCCTGTGCTCAGGCGACTGGGCAAAAGAGGCAAGACAGCAGCCCATAGTCATGGCCGCCGTAATGACAACATATTTTTTCAGTCTCATAACCGGACGCTATTTCGTCATAAAATTAACGGTCCCGCGCACATCGTCAGATGCTGCCGCAAAATACACCGTAAAATCGTGAGCGGAATCAAGAACCCACTCGTGTTTCTCCTCGTTGAAGTAGGCGAGGCCGGAAGCCGGAATCTCGAACGACACCGTCTTTGTCTCTCCCGGAGCGAGGCTCACCTTGTCGAACGCCTTGAGTTCCTTCACCGGACGGTCAAGGACAGGATTATGCTCACCGACATAGAGTTGCACGACTTCCTTACCCTCACGGGAACCTACATTCTTCACTTTCACCGAAGCCTTCAACACACCACCGGCAGAGACAGTTCTGCTCGCCTTGAAATCGCTGTACTCAAACTCCGTGTAGCTCAATCCGTGACCGAAGGCGAAAAGAGGCTTGATGCCCTTCGCCTCAAACCAGCGGTAGCCCACATAGATACCCTCAGCATAATTCACATCCGCACCGCAGCTGTAGACTCCGAGTGCGTGCGCAGGGGAATCCTCAATCTTTACAGGGAAAGTGAACGGAAGTTTTCCGCTTGGGTTGACAGTGCCGAAGACCACGTCAGCGATGGAGTTTCCGGCCTGCGAACCGCCGAACCAGCACTGAAGAATCGCAGGGACTGACTCTACCCACGGCATTGCGACTGCGTTTCCGCTGACAAGACAAACCACAAGGCGCGGATTGACCGCTGAGAGAGCCTCAATCACCTTGTCCTGCGCATAAGGAAGACCATAAGAGACGCGGTCTGTTCCCTCGCTGTCCTGGTGGCCGTCCTTGTTGAGTCCGCCGAAGAAAAGCACCACGTCGGCATCTGCAGCGGCCTTGACGGCATCCTCAATCAACTGCTCCTCGCTGCGTGAATCCGAAAGGTCCTGCCCCGTAGTCACACCATTATACTCGTTGGAAGCACTTCCGACATATCCCCTCTCATAAACCACCTCGGCCTTGTCGCCCACAGCAGCCAATATTCCCTCTAACGGCGAAACTTCGTGCTGAACTTTCAGCGACGACGAACCTCCACCGACAGTCATCATCTTCAGAGCGTTTTCTCCGACAACCAGTATCTTTTTTGTCGACTCCAACTCCACCGGAAGAACCTTAACTCCCTGAGCGGGCGCATCGTTTTTCAAAAGAACGATACCGTCGGCTCCGATTGCGCGGGCTGCGGCGTGATGTTCCGGAGAATTGAGCGAACCGAACGGCTTGTCTGTTTTCATCGCCGTGCGGAAAATGAGTTTCAACACGCGGCCTGCCTTATCGTCGAGAGTTTCGAGTGAAGCGCGGCCGTCACGAAGTCTTTCGAGATAGGGGTCTGCAAGCATATAGCTGTCATAACTCTTCTTTCCCTTGGTCGAGAGTCCGTCTGTCCAAGTTCCATATTCGAGGTCCAGTCCGTAAGCGGCAGCCTGGTCGGGGTCGTGTGCTCCTCCCCAGTCGCTGATGACAGCCCCGTCAAATGCCCACTCCCCTTTCAGAACATCGTCGAGAAGGTATTTGTTGTGGCAGAGGTGCTGACCTTTGTAGAGGTTGTAGGCAGCCATAACTGACCATGCACCACCCTTCTCCACACCGGCTTTGAATGCCGGGAGATAGATTTCGTAAAGAGCCCTGTCAGAGACTTTTACGTCCGCGATGTGGCGGTTACACTCCTGGTTGTTGAGGCAATAGTGCTTCAGACATACCGCTACCCCATTTTTCTGCACCTCTTTAATATAAGGCACACACATCTCTCCCGAAAGGAACGGATCCTCACCCATATACTCGAAGTTTCTTCCGTTGTAAGGCGTCCTGTAGATGTTCACGCCAGGGCCGAGCAGCACGTCCTTCTCACGGTAGCGTGCCTCCTCACCGATGCTCTTTCCGTAGAGCGCGGCGGCCTCTCTGTCCCAAGTCGCTGCAAGACAAGTGAGTGCAGGGTAGGCTGTGCAGGAGTCATTCGTCCATCCCGCCTGATTCCATTCGTCCCATTTCACTTCCGCACGGATTCCGTGAGGGCCGTCGGTACACCAGAGTTCAGGAATACCAAGACGCGGCACGCCTGGAGACGAAAATTTGCTCTGGGCGTGGAGAATCGCCACCTTTTCCTCCATTGTCATTCGGGAGAGCGCGTCGGCAACCCTCTCATCGAGGTCGCGGCTTTCGTCCATATAGACAGGAACGCTCTGTTTTACAGAACATGCGGACAACGCGAACAGCACCAAAGCTGAAAGTGAGAGAAGACTTTTCTTTATCATATATTATCAGTTTTTGTAATTATCGTGGATGCGGGAATATATGATACCGGAATCAGATAAACCCGAATTCTGCAAAATTAAGGAATATGACAAATCGAGACAAATTTAAAATCAAAATTCAACGTTTTTATGTCATTTTTTGAAAATATCCTTACATTCTTATTGCTTTATAATATCTATCTTTGCAGACGCTGTTGACAATAACAAAAATCATAATACAATGAAGAAAACACTTTTATTAATGACCGCAGTCGCGCTTATGGCTGTAGGTTGCACAGAAAAAAGGGACGCCGACGAGCTGAGGGCGGAGAAACTTATGGCGAAAATGACGCTCGCCGAGAAAATCGGGCAGCTTAGCCAGTTTGTGCCGAAAAATTCGATTGTCACAGGACCTGACGGAAGCCCCGTTGACGTAAAAAATGTAATTAAAGAAGGAATGTGCGGATCCATGCTCAACGCGTGGTCGCCAAAGGAGATTATTGAATATCAAAAACTTGCCGTAGACAGTTCACGCCTCGGGATTCCTATTCTCTTCGGCCACGACATCATCCACGGATGCCGCACGACTTTCCCGGAAAACATCGGTATTTCCTGCTCGTGGGACCCTGCAATGACGGAGGAAGTCGCAAGGATTTCGGCCGCTGAAGCCACGGCATTCGGACTCGCATGGACATTTTCTCCAATGTGCGACGTCGCGATTGACCCACGCTGGGGACGTGTTTCCGAGGGTTCGGGTGAAGACCCCTATCTTTCCGGACAACTCTCTGCCGCGATGGTTCGTGGTTATCAGGGAGACGACCTCTCCGCAGGCAACACCATCCTTTCATGTGTGAAGCATTTTGCGGCATACAGCGCTGCCGAGGCAGGAAGGGACTACAACACGGTGGATATGTCCGAGATGATGTTCCGTGAGCGTCACCTGCCTTCATACAAGGCTGCCATCGACGCCGGAGCACTCAGCGTGATGTCGTCTTTCAATGACTTCGACGGCATTCCGGCAAGCGGCAACAAATGGCTGCTTACAGATCTGCTGCGCGGTGAACTCGGGTTCAAGGGATTTGTCGTTTCAGACTATTGCTCGATAAACGAGATGATTAACCACCGTGTGGTGGCAGACAAAAAAGAGGCTGCTGAACTTGCGCTGAACGCCGGTCTGAATATGGATATGGTCGATGGCGACTACTACAAGTTCGCAGAGGAACTCGTCAAGGAAGGCCGCGTGAGCGAGGCTCAGATTGACAGGCTGTGCAAGGATATCCTCACCGTGAAATTCAAGCTCGGTCTCTTCGACGACCCGTTCCGCTACGGCGGTGAAGGCCGTTGGGAAAAGGAAACATGGCTTCCGGAGTATCTTGAGACCGCACGTAAGGTGGCACGCAGTTCTATGGTTCTGCTCAAGAACGAGGGAAATATCCTTCCGCTCAAGGGTAGTGAGAGGATTGCGCTCATCGGACCGGCATCCAACTCCCGCAGCGAGATGACGGGAACTTGGGCGGGATTTGCCGACTACAACAAGCCGGTAAGCTTCCTTGAAGGCTTGAAGGCAAAATTCCCTCACAACGACATCAAGTGCGAGAAGGGCTGCAACTTCTTCGACCCGATAGAGGGAGGCATTTCCAAAGCCGTTGCAGCGGCTCGTGGCGCAGATGTAGTCCTTATGACACTCGGACTTCCTAACGCCTACAGCGGAGAAGCGGCCTCGATGGCAAACATTGACATTCCTTCCGCACAGAAGGAACTCTTTAAGGCTGTGAAGGCCACCGGCAAGCCAATTGTGATTCTGCTCGTGACAGGCCGTCCTATGACCATCGCGGAGGAAACAGAAGCCGCCACGGGACTGCTTGTAACGTGGCACCCTGGCATTATGGGAGGCATGGCTCTCGCGGACATCGTTTCCGGAGACTACAATCCTTCAGGACGACTGACGATAACCTTCCCGCTCTGTCTCGGTCAGGTTCCTATCCACTACAACGCAAAGAGCACCGGACGGCCGCGCAAAACTCCAACGAACAACGCGAAGTATGTCTCACGCTACATGCGCACTCCTAACGAGCCTCTATTTGCCTTTGGTGAAGGCCTGAGTTACACTGAGTTCGCCTATTCCGACCTTGAAGTCCTCAACCCGGAGGCAAAGCTCGGAGAAACGGTGAAAGTGCGCGTTAAAGTCAGCAATGTCGGCAAACGCGACGGCGAGGAAGTTGCACAGCTCTACATCCGTGACGTCATCGGCAGCCGCACCCGGCCGGACCGCGAGCTGAAGGGCTTCAAAAAGATTTCCCTCAAGGCCGGTGAGTCCGCGACGGTTGACTTTGACATCACTCCGGAATCCCGTTCGTTCTTCCGTGCGAACAAAACATGGGGCGAGGAAGCCGGCGATTTCGATGTTTTCATCGGACATGATTCGCACGCAAGCCTGAAGGGCATATTTACCATAGCAAAGTAAATCATTAAAGTTCAACATCGCGCACCACCTTCGGAACTTGATTCCATCGGTGGTGCGTAAATCGCGTCAACATCGGAATGAACAGGAAAATCACTGCCGCCATCGTGGCTGCTCTTTCTGTAATCAGTTGTACAGAAAAAAGCGAAGAAAACACAGGAACACGCACTGAAGCACTTGACAGTTCGCTCTGGCAGGAGTCAGAATGGATTGCCGCTGCGGATACCCCCATCGTACAGGGAGCAATAATGGGGAACAATGAGAGGGCGGCAGACGGTGCAAGCTGGTTTGTCAGTGACTTGACCAATCCGGAGAATGTGAAAAAAGCGGTCTGGATGACTACCGGGCTTGGAGTCTATCGCATATTCATCAACGGTGTCGAAGTCGGCGAGGAATTTCTCAAACCTGGATTCACCCACTACGAGAAGACACGGTTTTCCTTCACCTACGACATCACTGAGTCGTTCAAGAAAGGCGCCGGAGATGTCAACCGTCTCTCCGCTCAGGCGACTCCGGGATGGTGGGCGGACAAAATCATAACCCCTTACGGGAATGATGGAATGATTGGCAGCAAGCCCGCCTTTCGAGGAGTTCTCCAGATCACCTTCGCAGACGGAAGAATACAGAATTTCGGAACAAACTGCACCGACTGGAAAGTTGGCGTGGCGGGGCCGGTGACTCATGCCGCCATTTTTGACGGTGAGGAGTATGATGCGCGCATACCTCAGGGCTATCTCACTCCGGAGAAACTCGGAGTGCCGGAGAAATTCGACGAATTCAAGGGAAACATATTCCCGTCTGACGGAGCAGAAGTCTATCTTCGCCGCGACCTTGCGCTCAAGCCGCAGGCGGCGTACGTCTGGAAGGATGTTGAGGACGCGGGGGAAAAGGAATATGGTAAAGTAGTGATTGCCAAAGAATATGCTCCGGGTGAGGAAATGATCGTTGAGGCGGGCGAAAACCTCGTCCTCGATTTCGGGCAGAACACCGCCGGCATCCCGGAGTTTGAGTTCAGCGCGGCCGAAGGAACGGTTCTGACCTTCCTACCTTCGGAAATCCTCAACGACGGGAACGGCGCGGTGAGCCGCGGAATGGACGGACCTGAAGGTAGCATACACAGGGAGAACCTGCGGGCGCATAAAATCGGAATACGACTCATCTATACCTTCGGAGCAGATAAGGGATATGTCACCTACCACCCGAGCAGCACTTTCTTCGGCTACCGTTACGCATCAGTCAGCGCAACAGCACCGGTTAAGATTCGCTCAATCGTGACGCTTCCTGTAAGTTCAATCACAAAAGAACTTGAAACGGGCACGCTCACAACCGGTAACGCCCTTATCAACCAATTGATTTCCAACACTGTCTGGGGACAACGTTCTAACTATCTTTCCATCCCCACCGACTGCCCACAGAGAAACGAGCGTCTCGGCTGGACCGCAGACACGCAGGTTTTTGCGGAGACAGGCTCGTTCTTCGCCAACACCGACCGATTCTTCCATAAATGGACACGCGATATACGCGACACCCAGACGGAACTCGGAGGCTATCCTGGCGTTGCTCCTTACGGGCAATATGGTGCGGCCCCGACAGAAATGATGAGGGTCGGTTGGGCGGATGCCGGAGTCATCGTCCCTTGGGTGGTCTGGAAACAGTTCGGAGACAATTCTATTGTTGATGAAAACTGGGAAGCGATGGAAAGGTTCATGAATCATGTGAATGAGACAAAATATGATCATGCGGCACTCGCAGCGGAAAACGGCAACGACCAATATGCGGACTGGCTCAGCTACGAGGCTCTTGAAAGCCACGCTCCCAAGTTCGACAAGGATGCTTCAGGAAAAAGGACGCTGAAGAAGGACTATGACGAGTACTGGGACTATCTCGGGGCAAGCTATTGGGCTATTGACGCTGCAATGATGCGCGACATGGCAAAGGCCACCGGGCGCGATTGGAAAGCATACGAGGCAATGGCAGCCGACGCTGTGGCCTACCTCCGGGAGAACTTCCTCATCTCAGACGGCAGCTTCCGTAACGCCGTGTTCAACACGATGCAGACTCCGGCGCTCTTCGCCCTAAAGAACGGCCTTGTCGAGGGGAAGGCCAAGGAGAACATGACCGCGCGTCTCAGAAAGAACTTCGAGACGCACGACATGTGCCTCCAGACGGGCTTCCTCGGCACATCCATCCTGATGCCAACCCTCTCGGAGAACGGAATGGACGACATAGCCTGGAACCTGCTCTTCCAAAGGAAGAATCCGAGCTGGCTCTACTCCGTCGATAACGGGGCAACCACAATCTGGGAGCGCTGGAACAGCTACACCATCGAGAGCGGAATGGGACCCAAGGGCATGAACAGCTTCAATCACTACGCCTACGGTTGCGTCTGCGAATGGCTCTGGAAGACCGCCGCAGGCATCGCGGCCGACACCGAGGCTCCGGGATTCAGGCACATCATCATGAAGCCAGTCCCTGACCGCCGCCTCGGCTTCTTGAAGGCCTCCTACAAATCCGCCGCCGGGCTCATCACAAGCGAATGGAAATACGACGGAGACATCTGGAAATGGCATTTCAGCATCCCCGAAGGCAGCACCGCCATAGTCTTCCTCCCAGATGGCAGTGCTCCTAAGAAATACGTCTCCGGCAGCCACAGCGTCAAACTTACGCTCGGCAAATAGAAAGACATAAAATTCAAATTAGTTTTTCATCGATAAAAATAAATGCATACCTTTGCCTTGGAAAAATTAACAAAATTTCAAAGGTTAATGGATGTTATGGATTCAGAAAGAACAACTTTAAAGTCCAGAATAGAGAAACTTCCGGAGGACAGTGTGTTGTTTCGTTCAGACTTTCCTGAATATCACCCCGAGTTTGTCGGAAGTATATTGACGGAACTGACACATGACGGAACTTTATATAAACTTGCACAGGGAATATATGTAAAGCCACGAACGAGTCATTTTGGACTGGTGTTGCCATCAGTGGAGAAAATTGTCCAGGCAATCGCGGTTCGTGACAATGCACAGGTGCTGCCATCGGGAATGACAGCCATGAATGCATTGGGGTTTTCAACCCAAGTGCCGATGAACTACATATACCTGACAACAGGGAGTGAAAGGATTGTCAGGCTTGCCAATAGCCAGGTAGTGCTGAAGCGTGGCGTTCCTAGAAATTTTTGTTATAAAACACGATTGGCCGCCCTGCTGGTGCAGGCTCTCAAAGAGTTGAAAAAAGAAAATGTGGGAGACGAAGAATTGCAGATTATATGTGAACTTGTGTCAAAAGAAGCTGACAGGAGCAGTCTTATCAGGGACGTGGAGATGATGCCGGGCTGGATGAGACGAATTATAAAACCAATGCTAAACAAATAGAATAATATGGAGAAGTTGTGGATTACCAACAATTTGACGGACCGTTTGGCCATGTTGCAACGAACGGAATCAGGACATCCGGGAATCAATCAGGTGGCAATAGAAAAGGACTGGTGGGTAACGGCAACCCTCAAAGCTCTATTCCTGACAGACTGTTGCAATTCATTGACTTTCAAGGGTGGGACTTCACTTTCTAAAGGTTTCAACCTCATTGAACGATTCTCCGAAGACATAGACCTGGCCATCAGCCGCTCGTTCTTCGGCATCGAGAATAACAGCAAGAGCCAGCGCGAGAAACTGCGAAAGACAGCGCGTTCCTATATCCACGAAACACTTTCACCACAGTTGGATGCGAAACTGAAAGAAATGGGCGTTTCTGGATTCCGCATAGAGAATGTAACACAAGCGCAGGATAAGAATGGAGAATGGCACACGATAGACTCCGATAAAGACCCGACGGTCATCCTGCTACACTATCCTTCAATCATTGAAAACTATATAAACTACATTCCTCCTCGTGTAAAGATTGAAATCAGTGCCCTCTCCATGGATGAGCCGACAGAGCTGAAGGACATACATTCCCTAATTGAGGAAAGTTTTGCAGGAGAAGACTCCGGCACGAGCTGCAAGGTTAGGACTGTCTTGCCGACACGAACTTTTTTAGAAAAAATATTCCTGCTCTCCGAAGAGTTCCAGAAGGAAAGGCCACGATATTTACGTATGTCCCGCCATCTTTATGACATAGAGAAACTTATGGATACAAAATATGGGAAAGAAGCATTGTTGGACAAAGCGTTGTATGAAGCAATAGTCGAACACCGCAAATCATGCTATGCTCTGAAATATGTCAACTATGACCTTCATAGACCATCAGCAATCAAGTTCACAATCCCCGAATCGTCAATTGATGCTTGGAAAGCCGACTATGCAGACATGAGACGCGCCTTCATATACGGGAAGTCTCTGGAATTTGATGATCTGATGCACAGGATAGAGGAATTGCAGGAAAGGGTAAGAGCCATGTAACATGGGTGATTTAGGGTGACGCATTGATGAAGTCGTCAGAAAAGAGGGAGACCAAAAAGTCTTTTGTTCTCCCTCCTCCGGACTTCCTAACCCCCGCAGACTAATGTCTGCGACCCCTATTAGGGGTATCTCGCGCCCCCGGCGCGGTCCATTCGGGACTTTTTATCGGCCCCTTTCTTAAATATCGATGAAATGTTACTCTACGGGATTCTCGCCGCGTTCGATGTGACGTTTGCGGACTAGGGCTTCGAGGAGGTAGTAGTCGGCGTAGTTGAGCGGAACGTCGATGCTGTTGCCGTGAGGGATGCTGCCCACTGAGTGCTGGAGAAGGAAGCCGCCATTCGTGCCGAGTTCGGCGCGGTAAGGGGCTGCAGAAAGGGAAGTGACAATCTTGTCTGCGGTCTTGAGGTAGCTGCTGTCCTTAGTGTACTGCCAGAGTTCATAGAGGGCAGATGCCATGATTGCGCCGGCAGAGGCGTCTCTTTGATTCACATATTTTTCATACGCCGGCGTCACCTTGGCATATTCCACGGCATCATAATCCCAAAGCGGGACGAAATCCTCCGGCATATTCTTCTCATTAACAAGAAAGTCGGCGATATGCTTGGCCTGCTCAAGATAGCGCGGCTCTTTCGTGTAGCGGTAGGTGGCGGTGTAGCCGTAGAGCGCCCAAGACTGGCCTCTTGACCAGCGAGACTCGTCGCCTGCGCCCTGTGCGGTCTCGCGGCTGCGGACAGCGCCGGTCTCAGGGTCGTAGTCAACAACATGGTAGCTGCTGTAGTCGCTGCGGAAATGGTTTTCAAGCGTCTTGTCGGCGTGAGTTATCGCGATGTTGCGGAATGTCGGGTCTCCGGAAATCTCGCTTGCGCGGAAAAGGAGTTCGAGGTTCATCATGTTGTCTATGATTACCGGACACTTCCATCCCCTCTCCTTCTGCCAGCCTCCGACGACGTCCCAGGACTGGATGATGCCGGCGTTCGGGCGGAAACGGGTGGCGAGAGACTTCGCGGTGTTGACAACGACCGTGTCATATCCGGGGATATTCTTGAGTCTGAGCCCGTTGCCGAAGCTGTCGTAGACCATGAAACCGACGTCGTGGTGGGAAGTGAAATACTGAAGGTCTCTCAGTGCCTCGGTCTGCTTCTGGGCATGAACCGCATAGTCTTCGTTGCCGGTGAGCTCATACATATACCACATCGTCCCGGCAAAGAATCCGCTGACCCAATCCCTCATCGGGACAAAAACCACCTTGCCGTCCTTGACGGTCGAAGGAAATCTGACTGTGTCGTCTTCTTCCGATTCGGCGATGAGCCCGGCAAGTTGCTTCTCTGCAAAGCTGATGTTGTCGTTCACGATGTCATTCTTCGGAGTGCAGGCAAAAACTGCCGAGGCAAGAAGAGCGATTCTCAAAAGTTTCTTTCTCATAATAAATCAGTTTATGTTATCAAGTTATGAATATATCGTCGAACTAGCAGGCCCTATGCAAAGAAAAGCCGACTAATAAGCAATTAGCCGGCCTTCTGACCCTGCGGTGAGAGGGGGATTCGAACCCCCGGAACCCAAACGAGTTCGGCAGTTTAGCAAACTGCTGGTTTCAGCCACTCACCCATCTCACCAGTTGTTGTACCAATCTGTTCCGCAAAGGGACGACAAAGGTACAACAAAATAATTGCTTTAACAAATTTTTCGGGATTTCTCCAGAATTTCCGCGAAATCCCGAAAAATTTCAATGATTTCCTATCGGTTGTCGGTATCTACCATGCAGCGAACTGCCATAGCTTGTGCCCTATTGGCAGTGTAAGTCTTCTTGCCGTCTTTGTCGCCGTCTGCTCCACCATAGCCTGCTGAGAAATAGCAGTGCTGGAGGAGATATCCTTGATTGCCCACCGGAGAATTTGACCAATAGAGAGCTCCAGCCCTATTGTTAGAAGGTGTCCTGTTTCCCCAAAGATTGCCACCTGAGGCCCAATGCACTCCGATGTAAATCCAATAGTCCTTTGCCTCGCCGTCAAGAGGAATCTCGACTACTGATGCAATGCTCGGGAATAGAATATCGTCTTTCGGAGTAACATCAAGGTGGTCTATCTCATTGCGTTTTCCATACTTGATTGCATACTCTATGACATCGCCGGAAGCCACGCGATAACCTGCCGGACATGGGTCATAGACTGTCTTGCCCATATCGTTGTTCTTATCATAGTAGTCTTCCGTGTCATTGCTACCCCAAAGGTTACGGAATTCTCCGACATACCAGTTGCCATTTGAGTTCCAGCCGTCTCCCTTTGAATAGTGCCATTTGATAAACGGCTTTGCAAGAGCAGCCTTGAGATCCGTATCTGCTGTTACATAGGCACCGTTATAGTGTTCTTGTTTGCTGTTCGACCACATTAGAGGAGAAGGGCGTCCCCACTGGAAATATGCTCCCCAATCACCCTTTGCAGGGATTATCTCCTTTGTAGAAGGCCTCTTTGCACCGAGGTTGCGGTCCATAACGGACTTGCCGATACCAGGATATGCGTTGGCCTTCGGCTCTTCGCCAGGCTCATAAGAGTTAATCATATATGCCCAAAGGAGATTGTAGTCCTTGTCATAAATTGCGACCGTACCCCAAGCGGAACTTCCGCAGCCCTTTGACGTCGGAGCCATCTCCACAGTGACCTCATAGTTGTCGCTCACAGGAGTGGTAGGCTTGTCGTTGTAGATAGCTGTGCCGTCAGAAAGACGGATGAGACCATTTGCTCCAACATCTCCAGAAGAGAGGAGGCCCACATACTTAGGCTCGGCAACCTGAGAGAAGTCACCGCGAGCCTTCACCTCGAATGTCACCTGATTCCAATTGCCATCCGCGCTGCGCTCAACGAAATAGGTGTTCTGCGCACCATAGCACCAGCCGTTCACGAGATTTCTCTTCTCCACAGGCTCATACCACGCAAATGCGTTGTTTGAAGCATTGACAGAGCCGAGGTCAATTGTGGTCATTGTTCCGGCTGCAAGTTTGCCCTTCTTTGAAAGTTCTACAGGAATGCTGACAGTCTCTTTCTTGTCATTGACAAAGGTGACTACAGCATAGACAGTTGCGGAAGTAAGATCCGCGCCCGGAAGGAGAGTGAGATAGAGTTCCTGCTTGCCGGAACCTATTGCCTGGAACTTGGCGCCTTCTGCGAGGGAAACCTTGGCAGATGACTTGGTCGCGCCCTTTACGGCCTCTATCGTGCTGCTTGCAACGTCAAAAGTGTAGTCTCCAGCGAGAACTGCCTCTCCTGCAACATCGTAGAGCTGGACTGACTTGAGCATGTAGGCTGAATAGTCCGTCGATGCGACGACAAAGCGGAGATATGACATCGCGTGAGTGAGCGAGAAGTTTATCTTCTTGGTGTCGGAAGCAACCTTTGCGACTCCGTAGGCAAATCCATTCTTTCCGATTTCCTTGTCGCTGACTTCAGACTGGGTCTGGAGGTCCGAAACGGTCAAGTGAATCTTGACGTCGTCGACGTTGATGTCGGTCGCCGGGCTGTACGGATAGTAGATGAGGAAATTGTCAGAACCTGTTTCAGGAAGCTGAAGTCCTGGAACATCCTCAGAAACAGGCTCTTCAGGGATGAAGACTCCGTTTGTGGCTCCGATGGAGCTGCGGAGAAGGTAGGCCCTATAGTTGATGTTGTTCGTTGTTCCGGAGGTGGTGAAAATTCCGATGGCGTCATCCTTTGACCACACGAGCTTGTTTGTAGAAGCCTCCGCA
Organism: uncultured Bacteroidales bacterium; assembly: GCA_900545245.1. GTDB lineage: Bacteria > Bacteroidota > Bacteroidia > Bacteroidales > UBA932 > Cryptobacteroides. The sequence goes on along the minus strand of UQYV01000007.1, from coordinate 37,548 downwards.
TCGGTGAACGCCGTCTTGGTGTCCGCCCAAGAGAATCCTCCTTCAAGTGTCACGGCAGGCTGGGTCGAATTGCCGACGGTCTCCGTGAGTTCATTTGTGCAGGCTGCCAGCGCAAGGGCCGCCGTGCAGAAAATCATTATCTTCTTCATAAATTCTTTCTTTTTAGTGAGAAGCTGCCCAAAACATTAATGCGAGGACAACTTCAGGTCGTTAAACAGAGAACTACCAGCGGTCATTGGTGATTTCGCCGGCTCCGGCATTGTCTCCGATGGCATTGTCCGGAACGGCCGTAGTGAACACGGCGGAAGAGGTGCTGACAACCTTGAAATTGGCGTCGAATGCCACAGCTGCGGTGAAATATTCAGTTGCAGGGGCAAGTTCAGTCACCTTTGAGGAATAAGGGGTGGCCACGGCCGTACCCTTCGATGCATACTCAGCAACGGCAGCGGCATCCTCAACGTCAAAGCCGAGGGACTCCACTGAAACAGGAGCGACAAAGCGAACCATCTGCGGGACAGCGCCCGTCACCGAAATAGTTACAGTGGCGGTAGTGGCAGTGATTTCCGTAGCCTCCACCGCGACCACAGTGGGATCTTCCTTCTGCTCTTTCTTGCAGGAGGTTAGCGCAAATGTTCCTAAGAACATCGCAAGCATGCTTAAGAAAAAGAATCTTTTCATAAACCTAATGTTGTTATTAAAATGAGTTTAGTTAATATCAATAAATCATCGCGCCCTATAGGGACGGAGTCAGTTTTGTCGTGAACGTGACGGTTGTTCCCTTCGGAACGGTGGCCGTAAATCCGGCGACAGTGTAACCGGTGCAAGGCGTATCCCAGGAATTGCTGCCCTTGGCCGCCCATGTCGTGTAGGAGACAGGGACGGATGAGTCTGAAGAAGTCGCCTTCAGATACATCGTCTTGCCCTTCTGCGTAAGCGTCTCGGCGTCTGAGCCGACAGAAACAGTCGCCGGAGTCATCATCCTCCACTCCACGGCCGCATCGAGGCTCGCCTTTGCCGTGATTTCGTCAATCACATAGAGTTCGCCATCAACAATCTTGAATGTCCTGCGGGCAGACTCCACCTGTTTTGAAAGCGGACCGGTCAGGTCAAGCACGGCAGTAGTCCCCGAAGCCTCCACGACCGTTGCCGCCTTTGTTACCAAATGATCGGAGTCGTTGACAGTCAAGGTGCTGTGTGCCCTATTGTTGAGCCTCCACACCTGCCAGCGAAGAGAATTCTGACCCATGTTCCAGAAGCTTCCGCCCGCAGCCTTGAGGGCATTCTCAACCCTGGCGTAGGATTCTCTTGTCACGTCCTCCGACCAGCGAAGCCCGAGAGCGTCATAGACAAAGGAGCCGGCATCCATGTGGCCGTGGCTGGAATTAGCCTGACCACCCTTCAGTCCGAGATAGCGGTCCGTGTCGGAATTTGTCCAGTCGGTGCGCATCAGCACGACCGGAACTTCTCCGCCACCGGAATAGAGGTTGACATTCTCCCCTTCGGAAACTGTGTCGAGATTTTCAATATCGTTGGCACAGGCAATGGCCATAGGAAGCAGACGAATCTCGTCGCAGGCTGTCGTATAGCCACCGCCATTAAGAAGAGCCAGTTCGTTCTTGAGCAGGGCAGTGTTGGTATAATGCTTTGCAAACCACCACATTCCCATTTTGGGAACGGCATACGAACCGGTTGAATCGCCATAGCAGTATGTACGGTTACCGATGCCGGTCATCATAAGCATCCACTGCGGAGTCTTGGCAAGTCCGGCCGACGCATCCATTCCGAAGAGCTGGCCGAAAGAATTCTCAAGCAGGGTGAAAATCACGCCCTGGTAGCCGGTGCCATATCCCCAATAGGAATACCCTTCGGGATAGACTCCATCCGGGTCGTAAATGGCCTTTACCATGTCGCCGTTGTTCTTTATGCAGTCGTTGAGCAGCCCGCCGCTTGCGCTCTTTTCCTTGCCGTAGATAGCGATAGCCGCCGCGATGGAGCCTCCGTAGCAGACCTGATTCCAGTTCCCCGCGGAGGTGTTGGACCAATGGCTGCGGGCATTGATGATGTCGTTGTTGAGCAGAGCCTTACGCGCACTGACACGGAGGTCGTAGTCGAGGCTGTAGTAGAGCCAGTCATAGCCGAGAGCCACAGCAAATGCCATTTCGGAAGTATCGAGAAAATGACGGCTCTGGTTCCAGTCCGTGAAGGCAATGACGGTCTTCATGTCCGAGACGGCCTTTTCCAGATACCTCGACTGCCCTGTCATCCTGTAGGCGTATGCGCAAGAGCCTATCCTCTTGAGCGCGAGCTGCGACTTGTCGAGTATGCGTTTGCCGGCGGCATCCAGCTGATAGACAATTTGGGTGTTGTCAGCCACGGATTCGTTGGCCACATCCATGAGCAGTTTGTGCAGTTTGTACAGTGTCTTGTTCTGGAAACGGTTGTTGAGAGCTTTTTCCTTAAGACGGTCGAAATCAGCCCTGTTCATAAGCACACGCGGATGCCCCATCTTTTCGAGGGAGGCGAGGTCTGCGGTTCCGGCAGGATTTGCCACAGTCGCATCAGGCTCCTCAACAAAGCCTTCCGGCACTTTATCAAAGTCTCCGCTGTCCGGCGTCGGTTCCGGTTCGGGCTCCGGCTCCGGTTTCGGAGTCGGGTCCACAGGTTTTTCAACCGGTTCCTCCGTCTTGCATGACTGCACCGCGTACGCCGTTCCCGACAGAAGCAGCACAGAAAGCGTCATTGATATAAGTCTCTTAATCATATAAATCGTTAACTATGAAATAATTAGAAATTTCTTAATAAAGCCATCCATCCCTGCGTATGAGGTTCGGGTTCTTCTGAGCTTCGCGGTCGGAAATGGACCAAGGCCACATCGTGTCAGTGTAGTACCACTTGTATTCGTACTGCATGTCACCCCAAACATTTGTTCCTCCGTGCACATCCTTTCCCTGGAATTTGGAGTCCTTGTAGGTGCCCCAACGTATTTCGTCAAAGTAATTCACTCCTTCCTCACAAAGTTCGATGCGGGTCTCATAGCGGATTGCCTCAAGCATTGCCTCCTTTCCCGAAGCCGTCACGCCCGGCATTCCGGCGCGGCTGCGCACCTGATCTACAAGCGCCTTTGCATCCCCTTCCCGTCCCAGATGGACAAGAGCCTCAGCCCTTTGGAGAAGAACCTGGGTAAAGCGCACGAGCGGCCAGTCATAACCGCAGCGCTGACGCCCCTGCGTACCTCCGGGGAGGGAATCGTCAAGAACATTGTATTTTTTCCACACATAGAACAGCGTGTTCCTGTAGCACACGTAGAGATCGGTCTCAGACTTGGTGTTGTCCTGCACGGAAACAGGCCAACGGAGGACTTTCTTCAGAACCTTCTGAGGCTCGCTATAAGGAGAGTAGGAGTCGAGCCTCTGATATGGGGTTATGACAGCCTGCTCAAGGCGAGGGTCGCGGTTCTCGTAGGCTTTGCGGATGCGTGCCTCATTGCCGGAGTTGAGATAGTATTTGTCCCAGTTGTCCTGCCCGATGCGCTTGATGCATTCTTCCTTGCGGGTACGAAGTTCCGTATAGACAAGTTTCTCTGAATTTAACCTTGCTATCTCCTCCTCTTCCGTCGCATTTTTGATAAGTGCATCATATTCCTCAACTTTCGCTTCCACATTGTTCATCCCGTCACGAATGAAGAACACCTCCCTTGCCGTCACGTCCATCGCGTCCCAGTCTTCAAGTCCCGGGACATCCGACCAACGGAAAGGCGTTCCATCAGCATTCTGGAATGTGTTGACAAAATCAGCCGAAGGCTTGAGCTGCTGCCAGCCGATGTACTGGTCCGTGCAGCCGATGACCTGCTGCCAATTGTGACAGAATCCCGGATCTGTAGTGAACTGGAGCGGGAAAATCATCTCCTTCGACTTTTCGTTCTTCTCCGTAAAGAAGTCGCCCCACTTGCCCTGCCAGAGTCCGTAGCCACATTCCTCGACTTTCGCGAAGTCAGCCTCCGCAAGAGTATAGTACTCAGTCTCAGACAGTTTCACATCTGAAGGGTCGGTGATAATGCCCGACTTGAAAGGATGATTGACGCTGTCCGGAACAATAGCGGCCAGCCACATATAGGCCATTCCGCGAAGAGAGTAGGCAAGGCCCTTTGACGGCCGCCCGTAATTGGATGTAAGTGTATTGTTGGGACAGTATGCGTTCTCTATCGCGAAGGTGCAATCATCGATGACTGCCTGCCATACCTGCACGAATGAAGACTGCACACGGTTGCACTCCTCGTTCGTGACCGGTTCGAGATAGAGCGGAACGCCGCCATAAATCATGTTCAGACGGGAATATGCCCACGCCCTCAAAAGCCTCGCTTCGCAGAGGTAGCGGTTGTATTTTTCTTCCGAAAGTCCGGCTCGTCCAAGATTGGCGACAGCATCGTTGCAGTCGTGCACGAGACGGAAGATAATCTGCCATTCGAGCCTTCCCTGGAAATCCATAGCCTGTTTGGTCGAGCGGTAGAGGTACTGCAGCGGATAGTTCGTCGAATACTCGTCCGAAGTGAACCCGTTTCCTTCCATTCCCGTCCTGTTCAGTCCGTCGTAGTCTTCCATACGAATCTGTGTCCTCGTGAGGTTGGTCTTGTAGAGAGGGTAATATATTCCCGCCATGCCAGCGTCTGCCTTAGACTCGTCCGTCCACATGTTTCCGGTGGAAACGGCGTCCGTCCTCACGGTATCGAGGAATCCGGAGCATGATGCGGCCGCGAGTGAAGCGGCAGCAATAAGTATAGTCAAATTTATCTTTTTCATATCCATATTCTTTTACACACCATACATTTAGAATGAAATCTGCGCTCCGAGGCTCACGCTGCGCATGAGAGGATAGCCGATTGTCGTGCCGATTTCAGGGTCGAGCCCCGGGTATTTAGTGATTGTGAAGAGGTTCTCCGCAGAGATGAATACGCGGAATTTCTGCATAGCGATTTTGCGGCTGATGTTCTGAGGAAGCGTGTAACCTATCTGAAGGTTCTTGAGCTTCACGTAGTCGCCGCGATATTCACGGAAGTCGCTCGTCATCGCGTTGCTGAAATCGTCGTTGAGAGTGAGACGCGGATTCTTGCCGTGGATGTTGGTGCGGCTGTCGGTGAGATTGTCCGGGTCGTAGAAGTAGTGGTCGGCAGCGATGTGACGGGCGATGCCGTGTCCGTTAGTAACCTTTGTCGTGTTGTAGTACTGCGTGCCCCAGTTGAGCCAGAATCCGAACGCTCCGGAGAAGACCGCCGAGAAGTCTATGCCCTTCCATGAAAGGTTGAGGCTGAGTCCGGCGTTGACGAGCGGGTTGTTGGTGTGTCCGTTGAGAACCTGGTCGTTGGAGTCGCCGTAGTTCTTGTCGCCGTTGACGTCCTGATAGAGGAGGTCTCCATACCAGAGCTGGTCCTTACCGACCTTCTTCACCCCACGGAACGAGTAGCCGGCGTCAATCATGGCCTTGACCCATGCCATGTCGGCCTCGGTACGTATCATTCCGTCCTTCGGTCCGGCGTTCACGTCAACCTCGCCTCCGGTGTAGCCGCGGCCGTTGCCCTTATAGACCTGATAGAGAAGGTGCTCCCCGTAAACGTGTCCTTCGAGAATCTTCGCGGTGTTGCTGCCCTGCGAAACCTGTGCAAGGTTGTTCACATAGACCCTCTTGCCGTCCACCTCTGTCCAGTACTGCTGGAGCTGTCCCTGATATTTCGTGACGATGCCGTTGTTGTAGCCGAGATTGAGACTGATTCCGTAACGGAAATCTTTGCCGATGGTGTTGTTGTGCGCGAGAGTGAGCTCGAAACCGGTGTTGCGAACGGCAGCGAGGTTGGCGTAGGCACCGGTGATGTTACCCATCGTCTCATAGACGGTAGGACGATAGAGAATGCCGCTGGTGTTCTTCACGTAGAAGTCCATCTCGGCGGTGAGAATGTTGTCGAATATTCCGAAGTCGAGTCCTACATTGGTCGTGTAGGTCGTCTCCCATTCGAGGTTGTCATTACCTAACTCCTTCTGTACAAAGCCTGTAGTTCCTGCCCCCCCCGTCACGATTTTTACTGACTGGTAGGTGCTTTGCCATGAGTAGTTACCAACGTTGTTGTTACCCGTGATTCCCCATGAAGCCCTGAGCTTGAGGTTGCTCAACCAGGTTGCCTCCTGCATGAATTCCTCCTGATTGATTCTCCATCCTGCAGAGAAGGACGGGAAGAAGCCCCACCTGCTCTTAGGAGAGAAGCGCGACGAGCCGTCCGCACGGAAGTTTGCCTCCACGAGGTAGCGGCTGTCGTATGCGTAGTTGACCCTTCCGAACCACGACATAAGCGACCACTCCGCGGTGGAGGAGGAAGAAGAGTCATAGTCCGTGTATTTATCCATCTCGGAGATAGACCAGTCTGCAGCACCCTTCTTGCTGACGCTGAACGCACGCTGCTTATAGTAGTTTGTGGTGAAACCGGCAAGAGCCCCCACCTCGTGCTTTTCCGCGAATGTATTGTTGTAGCGGAGCAGCATCTCGGTGTTGATGCGGTAGTTCATACTATATGAATTCGAGTTGTTCGCGTTGGCGAGATTGGACTCGCTGAAACGGGTGTCGTTCATATAGTTCCACATCCCGTTTTTCCTGGCGTAACTGTTCTGTTCCGTATAAATCTGCGCATAGTTGCCTGTTGCCTCGAACGTCAGACCTTTGTAGAGGTTCACGACTCCGTAGAGAGAGGCATTCATCCTGTAGGTCGTCTTGTGTCCCGCAGGACCGGCCATTTGGGCGAAGATGTTGTTTGCGGATGTAGACTCCTCAGTGGCCACGGCCCGTCCCCACTTGTCAGGCTCGCCCGGATAGACTCCCGGAGTCGTCTGGTAGATGTAGCTGAAGGCGTTCTTCACGTTTGCGAGACCATAGTCCTGCTTCTGTCCGAAAATACGCGCTCCCATAGTGAGCCAGTTCGTCACCTTCGCTTCTACATTGGTCCTGATGTTGAACTTGCTTGTGCCGGAGTCAATTTCCTTGAAGCGGGTCATCACTCCGTTGTTGTCAAGATAGCCCAGAGAAACGAGATACCTGACCTTTTCGCTGCTTCCCTGCACCGAGACGTTGTGCTCCTGCGAGAATCCGGTGGAGAAAAGTTCCTTGAACCAGTCGGTGTTCGGATAGGCAATGCTGTTCTTCACGCCGTATTCGTTGACACCGTCCGGATTTGCCTGAGCCGCCTTCCAAGCCGCGATGGTCGAATCCGAGAAGATGTGTGCCTGATCCACGTTGTCGGCAGCCTCGTTCACGAGATCCATGTGAGTGGCATAGTCGCTGAGCCAGCCTATCTTGTTGTATGGAGTCTGCATCACTGCCTGCACCGAGTAGGTCACGCTCGCCTTGCCGGAGCCTTTTTTGGTAGTGATGAGAATAACTCCGTTTGCCGCACGAGAACCGTAGATTGCAGTAGACGACGCATCCTTGAGCACCGTCACACTCTCGATGTCGGCAGGATTGACGTCATCCATGCTCCACTCCACGCCGTCCACGAGAACGAGAGGGCTGTTGTTGTTGAGAGTCGTGTTTCCCCTGATGCGGAGACTCGCACTGTCCTCTCCCGGCTGGCCTGAAGTCTGACGGACCTGAAGTCCGGCAGAAAGTCCGGCGAGCGCAGAGGATGTGGTCATCGCAGGGCGGCTCTCGATGGCATCGTTGAAGTTGATCTGGGTCACGGAGCCGGTGAGGTTGCCCTTCTTCTGGACGCCGTAGCCGACGACAACAACCTCGTCAAGCAGCTGCGTATCCTCCTTCATGATGATGTTGATTACAGAACGGCCGCCGACTTGCTCGCGGACCGTAATGAAGCCGAGGCAAGAGACCTCAATCCCGTCGACCGAAGACGGAGCGGCATTGACTGTCCATGCGCCGTTCTCGTCGGTGACTGCTGCATCTGCCTTACCGCCATCAGGCAGTACCACAACGCCCGGAAGCGGCTTACCGTCTTCCGAAACGACAGTACCCTTGATGACTTGACTATTCTGTGCCGACATGGAAATTGCGGAAGCCGCAAGAGCCGACACCACTAAAAGAAACAAGCTGTTTTTGAACTTCATATTGGTTACATAGTTTTACTTTTGCAAAATTCGCAAATATGCTTGTCTTGCACTATCAGTTTTTAGGCATAGTATTTCATTTTTTAAGCACAGACGGCGTGCATTCTTCCATTGCGGAAATTTAAACGGATTCTTTGTCAATCGGGACACTTTTTATTATTAGATTTGCATATAGACCTCTATATTATTAGATTTGCATACAGACCCATAACATGCGCAACACGGACAGAATATACGGAACAATAGCGGCGGTCTTCCTCCTCGCGGGAAGTCTCATGAACGCCGTCTCTGCAGCGATTCCATGCAGGAGCTACGACGTGAGGGACGGACTCTCGGAAAACAGCGTCCGCTGCATAATGCAGGACAGAAAAGGCTACATGTGGTTCGGGACCAAGGATGGTCTGAGCCGCTACAACGGACGGGAATTCAAGGTCTACGGAAACCGGTCCGACGCCAGACAGCTCAATGTCGAATTTCTCATCGAGCACACGGACGGGAACAAGATCTGGATCGCTTCCAGAAACTCTCTCGAACTGCTCGACGTTGAAACAGGAAGGCTCACCCAAAAGGACTTGAGCGAATTCGGTATATGCAAGAGTTTCAGAACACTATGCTACGACAGCGAGGGAAGGCTATGGGTCGGTTCCAACGAGGGGCTGGCTGTCATCGGGCCCGCTCATGGGGCGGATGCTGCGGAATATGAGGTCGTGGCCGTCTACAAGCACGTTGAGGGAGACCCGCGCACCCTTCCTTCAGACAATGTGGGGTCGTTGCTCTGCGACAGGGGCGGCAATGTGTGGATCGGCACAGAAAACGGCATTGTGCGCCAGCCAAAGGGTAGCGATACCCTGGTGCCGGTGGATACGGGAAGCGGACGGAGGGAGCATTTCCTCTGCATCAGCGAGGACGAGAACGGCATCATCTGGGCCGGAACATGGGATGACGGGATGTACAGCATAAATCCGAAGGACGGGAGCGTACACAACTACCTCTCGCCATACGGGAGAAAGAAGGACGCCGTGCCGTTGATACGATGGCTGCATCACAATGACCGCGCGACAATCATCATCTGTTCCAACTCCGGACTCTTCGAATATGAGCGCAACACCGGGAAACTCAAGCGGATGGAACTCTCGGAAGGGCTTCCCAACGACAGTTTCTACTCATGCCTCAAGGACCACGAGGGAGGACTGTGGATAGGGACCTATTTCAACGGAGTCCTGTACATTTCCCCGAAGGCCGCGGAAATCGAGCTCTACCGTCCGGATCCGAACAGCCCGTTATCCGGCACTGCCGTAAGCGAGTTCTGCCGCTGCGGAGAGGACAGGCTTTGGGTCGGGACCGAGAACGGAGGGTTGAGCCTTCTCGACAGGAGGACCGGAAAATTCGTTCCCATACGCTGGCACGACAACAACGACAACATCCATGCGCTCTGCCAGAAGGGTGAGGATCTTTGGGTGGCGACATTCTCGTCGGGACTCAAACGCATAAATCTCCGGACCGGCGCCGTTTCCCGATACTACATGACCCAAGGCAATGTGCCTGACAGCGAGAACGCCGTGTACTCCCTTTACCACAGCGAAAAGGACGGACGCGACTGCCTCTATGTCGGAACAAAGCGAGGATGCAGCGTGTATGACTACAAGACAGGCACGATGACCCCTGTCCCGGAACTTGAGGGCTACATGATCTACGACATGCTTGAGGACTACACCGGCAAGATGTGGTTCAGCTGCCATGGCTACGGACTATACTGCCACGACAGATACACCGGTCAGTGGAAACGCTACCGCTGCGACCCCGAAGACAAAGGCAGCCTGTGCAGCGACAGAATCATAGACATCTACAGCGACGCGAAGGGACAACTGTGGTTATGCTCCGAGGGAAACGGGGTGTGCAGATATGACTATGGGACAGACTCATTCGTCGTCCCTCCAGTAGCCTCCCCGGACGGAAAACTGCCGTGCAGTGTCATATTCGGAATTCTGGACGACAGCTGTGGACATCTCTGGATGAGTTCAAACGCCGGAATAATACGTCTGGATCCAAAGACCGGAGACTATAGGCTCTACACCTATGAAGACGGTCTGCAGAGCAACCAGTTCAACTTCAAGTCGAGTTTCAAGACTGATGACGGAAAATTTTGGTTCGGCGGCGTCGACGGCTTCAACGCATTCTTTCCGGAGAATATAAAGGACAACAGCGTGGCTCCAAGAGTCACTGCGTCGGTGAGATACCATGGACAGACATTTTTCGGAAAGGACGTCACCATTCCGAGCGGAATCGGCAACTTTTCCATAGACTTCGACTGCCTCAGCTACGTGTCTCCGCAAAAGACTGTCTTTGAATACCGTTTCGACAAGGACGCGGACTGGACAAAGACCGGGCAGGCCTCAGTCTCGTTCGCGGACCTCAAGCCCGGGAAATACACATTCCTGCTGAGAGCAGTCAATTCGGACGGCTACGTGAGCGTGGACGACTGCGCCATCAGGCTGAAAATCAACGAGCCGTGGTACAGGAGCATAGCGGCGATATGTCTCTATGTCCTGCTTCTGGCCGCTGCCACGGCATTCGGAGTCTACACCTATCTGAAGATACGCAGCAAGGAAGAGGCACGCAGGATTGAGGATATGAAACTGCGCAACGAGAAAGAATCCTATAATGCCAAGATTCAGTTCTTTACGCAAATAGCGCACGAAATAAAGACTCCGGTGACGCTCATCAAGGCTCCTCTTGAGATTGTGATGGAGCACCGCACCTGGGACAGCGAGACAGAGGAAAACCTCGGCATAATCGAGGCCAACACGACCAGACTCGCGGAACTCACAAACCAGCTGCTCGACTTCAAGAAAATCAGCAACGAGGGCTATCTCCTGCACCTTACACCAGTGAATTTGATTTCGGTCATCGAGGATGTCCTGCGCAGGTTCAGGACACCTTCCGGCAAGGCAGTGGACATAAGGTTCTCAAGCGCTGACAAGGGAAAGGGATATTTCGGAATGTTCGACCCTGACGCCGTATCAAAGATTCTCAGCAACCTTGTCGAAAACGCGGTGAAATACACAAAGGACAAGATTGAGGTCGAGCTGCACGACGAAACGGGACACGATGGCCAACAGATGCTGATGCTGTCGGTCAGCAATAACGGCCCGGCCATCCCGAAAGAGGAGGCGAGAAAAATTTTCGACACTTTCTATCAGGTGGACAAAGGCAGCGGAAAAGACAGGAAACCGGGATTCGGCATAGGGCTGTCGCTCGTAAGCCTGCTTGCAGACAAGTCAGGAGGCAGGGCATACGTGGACACGGACTGCACCGACGGGTGCCGGTTCTGTGTTGAACTGCCGTGGGTGAAGGCGGATAGCACCGAGGCCCTGCCGCAGGAAGAGGAGGCGGAGGTGAAGTCAACAGTCTCAGAGCAAGAAAGCAAGATTACGCTTCTTGTGGTGGAGGACAACACCGACATACTCTCATTCATCGCCGGGCAGCTCAAGTCGTCCTTCCGCATACTCAAAGCTACCGATGGAAAGAAAGCGACTGCCAAGCTCGAAAAACACAATGTCGACATCATTGTCTCCGACATCGCAATGCCTAACATGGACGGGTTTGAACTTCTCAAGGAAGTGCGAGAGAACCCGATGACCTCCCACATCCCGTTCGTCCTCCTTTCTGCCGAATCATCCGTCGAGTCGAAGATTCGCGGTCTCGACTCGGGAGCGGACGCCTACATCGAGAAGCCGTTTTCCATCAGTCATTTCAAGGCGGTGATAGACAGCATCATAAACAACCGGAAAGTGCTTATGGAGAAGTTCGCGTCGTCTCCGGAAGAAAGCCTCAACTTCTCGAAATACGGAACTCTTGACATAGAATGGCTGTCGAAGGCGGACGCAATCATAGGCGCAAACCTGTCCTCAATTGACTTTTCCGTCCAGCAACTCGCGGACGGGATGTTCGTCAGCCGGAGCAACCTCCAGCGCAAGATGAAGTCACTCACGGGAATGGCTCCTAACGAATACATCAAGCTGTTCAGGCTGAAGAAGGCGGCCGGTCTGCTGATTTCGGACAACTACCGAATCAACGAGGTCTGCTATATGTGCGGATTCAACACTCCTTCCTATTTCACGTCATGCTTCTTCAAGCAGTTCGGCATACTCCCAAAGGAGTTCGTGGCACTGCATAAGGCTCAGAGCGAGGAAGGTCAGTCCTGCCCGGCGGCCGACGGAAGAGACTCGGAAACGACCCCTCCACCGGTGCAGAAATAGATTCCGGGATTTGAGAAGATGTGCCGCCCGCCGTCGAATGAATACGTCCCGGCCTTATGCACGATGACATAGATCTCTCCCCTGTAGGACAAGGCCTGGCAGCTGTCGTCGTTGCGGAGAATCTGCGGAAGGACGGCTTTCGACGATTTCCCGCAGATTCCGGTGGAGGTCTTCACGAATGTCTTTCCGGAGGCATACGCCTTTGCGAAAGCCTTTGTGGCCGCTGCGTCCCGGCATGGAAGCACGGCGTATGCGTATGAGGATGTCCCGTCCGCCGGATGCTCAAACCAGCATTTGAACACGCGTCCGCTGTCCACCTGCGTGTACATCGGAGCCATGTTCGCCCAACTTCCTTTCTGTAGCGACGTCTCAACCCGAAACGGGAATCCCTCAAGCGCGACATATCCGCGCCCGTCATGCCACACCCATTCCGTGTTGCCGTGTTTTCCCGAACGGAATGCTCCGGAGAGAGGCTCCCCTACGAGACGGTTCTGTTCAACCGCCGTGGTGATGCGACTGATTTCGCTGCGCGAAGAACGTATGTCCGACCCGAGCGACACCACAATGTCGTCAAAAAAGAAGTCAGACTTGAAGGCATGAAGCCCGTGGCGGTCAAGTTCCATTGTCGTGACCATTGTCCCACCATCGGAAAGTCCTCCGACGTGCCCGGTGTTGTTCTGTTTGTCCTCACGGCTATCATCGGTGCGCAGCGGGGTGCCGTCATCATAGGCGGTGACTCCGGGCAGCATCCTCCAGTCCCAATAAGGGAAGATGTTCTCATATTCCCGCCCGGACTGCATCATTATGATGGTTCCGTCGGCCGAAAACTGTGCCAGCAGATTCTCGGCGTTGGTAAATTCGTAGCCGATTGTCCGTTCGGACTGCATACGCACCGAGGCATACCAATCCTTTGCACGATAGACTCCGAAGTCGGAACGCGGATAGTACCGTGCGCCGACCAGTTCGTTTTCATAAAGTCCCGGCTGGAGGTTCTGAAGGGCGATATGCCTGAACACTCTGCTGCGCGGGCGATTCATCGCAGCCATATTCGACAAGGCTACGGCACAGGAATAGGCCTTGCCGCGGCCACCATTAATATGGAGCTGACGTCCGCACGCGCTCGGGTCCATCACGCCCTTCCATATCGGCCAGCACAGACCCTCAAGTATGTAGTTCTCAATGATTTCAACCTGCTCCTCAGGAAAGGCATAGTCCGTTCCCTCGAACACACGCGCCCAAAACGAGACACCGTCTGCGAATGCCAGCCCGTAGTTGCCGAACTGCATCTGGGGGCCGTGCTGATGGAACGACCAGTCCTTCTGGATGCCTTCGTTGTCCGTCACGTATATCTCCTCGCCTATCTGCCTGCGTGCCTCCCGTGCAAGCTCCGGGTCTTCTATGAGCAGAGCTTTCATCATCTGGTTCCCGGCAAGCCACGCCTTGTTCTGCCCCGTGCGTCCGAAACGGGAACGTTCAAGCACCCGCAGCGTCCCTTGAATCTCCTCTTCGGAAAGTTCGTCCCTCAGGAGCAGCATCGCCGCGGTCAGCTTTTTGGGCACCCCGATGTCGTTGTGCCACCAGTTAGGGTTCACCGGCCGGTTGTCGAACCACCAACCTGCCGCCTTGTGGAGCAGTTCGCTCAGCAGCGGAGACTTGTAGAAAGACGATTGAGGCCACTTGTAGGCCTTTGCAAGAGCATATATCCTGGTGATATGCAGGGTCATGTCCCATCCTCCCCGCGACATGTCCGTATAGTCGATGTCCCGCCATTGCCTCCGGTCGAAGTCGAATAGTCCGACGACCCTCTCAACCTCGCTCTGAGGCAACTGCACGGCAAGATAGAGCTGCATCAGAAGCACATCTATCGCCGCCCGTCCATGTTCCGAATAGGTCAGGAAATTTTCAGTGACCTCGTCGGAAGGCGAACAGGAGTCAAGCGTCGCCGCTACAAACGACTCCCTCACCTTTCTGAGTTCCGCCACCGAGTCCTCCCCATTTTGCGCAAAAGCGATGAAAGAAGAAACCAGCATCAGTGAAATTGACGCTGCAATATTCCGTAGAACAAGCATAAGTCCGTAGTGTTATCGTATAAAATCCCACGAAAGTAGGAAAATTCCACGGCAAAACGCCCGACGGCACACGGCCTCATAATGTGATGTACTGATATCTCACACCATTTGACTAATTTTTACTATTCTGCGCTGACCGGAAGCCGTAGCGGAGAGCCCGCCTGGCGCTCTTTGAAGACATAGCTGGAACTGTCTCCGACGAGGTTGCGGGAGGCTTCGGAGGAGAGAAGGTTGTAGTCGATGACCACGCCGCTGAAAAGGAATTCCATTTCGATTTTCTGGACTTCCGAGGCGGCTTTGTCGAGCGAGGACTGAATCTGCGGAATCTCCGCCTCGGTCTCAAGAATACGCGAGGTGAGTTCCTGACGGCGCTCCACGTCATCGCTGAGCGCGAATTCCTCCCTCATCTCGTCCAATTTTCTGTTTGTATTGTCGAGCAGGCCACGGAAATGTCGCACATCTGCCATCTTCTCCATATAGCGCTTCGTGTCGGCGTTTTCCGGAATGCCTCCTCCCACGGCGGAACCGGCATCGACCACATCCGTCCCGTCAGATGGAGCGAGTTCCATAATCCGGCGCAGCTTCTCCGAGTCCGTAATTCTCTGACGCTGTGGAGTGAACTCATATTCAAGAACATAGACATACACGCTGTCTTTCGTACACCCGCGGTCCGAAGCAAAGACGATGTACCGCCCGTCGTCCGTGTTCATATACAGGTAGTCATTATCCACCGAAGAATACGGAAATCCGAGATTCACCGGCTCGGTCCAGCAGCTGTCGGCCTCGGACCACACGGATTCGTAGAGATCGTATCCTCCGGCGCTGTCCTTCCGTTTTGCGGAAAAATAGAGCGAGCGCTGATCGGCCGAAAGAACCGGGAATATCTCGTCGGACACGAAAGGCGTCGTCGTCGAGTCCCTGAGTGCCGAAACGAAAAGCGTTGAGTCCTTCGCCGCAGAGAGAGAATCCTTTGGTGCGAAGACCTGACGCGGGCGACTCCACAGAGTATCCTTTACGGAAGAATATATTTTCATGTGTCCGAGAGTGTCGGGGGAATGAAAATATATTATGTCGTCATCTTCCTGAAAATATGCGATGTCCGGAAGAATTCCGAGAGCCTTTGGGGCAGACAGAGTCTGAAGACTGTCGCGAAGACCCTCGCTCGAACGGAGGTCATGCCAAGAGCGGTCGGGGAAAGGGTAGTAGAGGAAAAAGTCCCGGAGCGTGAACTTCTGGCGCGCTATTACTGTCGGGACGGCCACTGTGGAGGTAAAATCGAAGCCGTTCTCAGAGTTGGACAGCAGTTCTTCGGCGTAGAGCCTCACGAGGCTGTCGGGAGACTCGGAAATGAGTTCGTCGCAGAGTTGGATGGCACGGCGAAATTGGTAATTGCCATGAAGGGAGTCCGCGAGGGCGAGCTTTTGTGTGTCGGTGAGAGAGGAGGAGGCCTCAAGGATTGGGATGGCAATCTGCATGGGAGCGTCAGGCATGGGCACGGCTACGGTGTCCTGCAAGGACGCTGCGGAGGGGATGACCGGGGCCGGAAGCGTGTCACAGCTTGCGGAGGCCGAAGCCAAGGCCGTGTCTCTGACTGAAGATAACAAGGTGTCGGCACGGTCCGCAAACTGAGACTGCGCCGCCGCGATGCCGGACGGAATTGCCGACAAAATAATGACCAAAGCCCTTATCTTTCCTAATTTCATTAACCTACTACCCACAAAGAAATCTCCAAAAGGACTACAAATTTAAGAAAAAGTGCGTTTATAAGAAAAAAATCGTAAATTTGTGCCCTATTTGCCGGACGTAAATTCGTGCCATACATTGCAGAATGAGAACGGATTGCAGTCCGGGGAGTAAAAAAGACAATAAAATATTAATTAAAACTATAACAATTATGCAAAGTAAAGGTGCCATCAGATTCGTTGCAATCTGCCTTGCGCTCGCATGTCTTTGGCAGCTTTCGTTCTCTGTTGTGACAAGGGTACAGGAACACAAGGCTGACAAATATGCGGAGAAGGCCGTGGAGGCTTTCAGCGCATCGGCGGAATTCAACTCTGTATCGGACGAGGACAAAGCCTATGTTCTTGACTCCATCGCAAAGGTCAACAACAGGAGGTTCCTCGATTCAATCTCAGCCGAGAAAGTCTACCTCGGCTACACTTACAAGGATGTGAAGATCAAGGACATCAACCTCGGTCTGGACCTCAAGGGCGGTATGAACGTCATGCTTCAGGTGCAGCTTGAAGATCTCGTGAAAGCCCTCGCAGGAAACAGCCAGGACCCTCAGTTCCTCGCGGCAATCGACAGTGCAAAGGTTCGCAGCGTCAACTCAAGGGACAACTTCATCACCCTCTTCGGAAAGGCTTGGCAGGAGACTGCCGGAGGACGTCCGCTTTCAGACATCTTCGCCACATTTGACCTCAAGGACAAGGTGACGAGCCAGACATCCGACGCGGATGTGCTTTCTGTCATTGAAAAGGAATCAGAGAGCGCTATCTCAAACTCATTCAACGTATTGAGAAACCGTATCGACCGCTTCGGCGTCACCCAGCCTAACATCCAGAAACTTGGAAACAGCGGACGTATCCTCGTTGAGCTTCCGGGCGTAAAGGAGCCTGAACGTGTGAGAAAACTCCTCCAGGGAACAGCTTCCCTCGAATTTTGGACAACTTTCCAGTTCTCTGAAATCGAGCCGTTCCTCAACGAAGCAAACGCAAAACTCGCCGAGATTCTCCCTTCAACGGAGACTGTTGCAACGGAGACTGTTGCGGAAGTTCAGCCTGCAGACAGCAGCGACATCCTCGCGGATGAGGTGAAGGCTGCCGCAAGCGAGAACGCGGAACTTGAAAACTACAAAAAGCAGAACCCGCTCTTCGCAGTTCTCCGTCCTTCAGGCTACAACACCAACGCCTGCGTCGGTTTCGCGAGCTACGCAGACACTGCACTTGTGAACAAATACCTCGCAATGCCACAAATCCGCGAGTGCTTCCCTCATGAGTTTACTCCGATGTGGACTGTGAAACCTTCAGACCAGATTCCGGGCGGCAACTATTTCGAACTCGTCGCAATCAGGAACACATCCCGCGACGGCAAGGCTCCTCTTGACGGAGACGCTGTCACGGAGGCACGTGTACAGTATGGCGACGGCGGCGCACGTCCTGAGGTTTCAATGTCAATGAACGCTGAAGGCGCACAGACATGGGCACGCCTTACCAAGGACAACATCGGCCGTCAGGTGGCAATTGTACTCGACGGAATGGTTTATTCCTACCCGACTGTCCAGGGCGAGATTTCCGGCGGTTCATCACAGATCACCGGTAACTTCACCCTCGAAGAGGCCGAGGACCTTGCAAACGTCCTCAAGTCCGGTAAACTTCCAGCCCCTGCAACCATCATTCAGGAGCAGGTTGTCGGACCTTCACTCGGAAGTGAGTCAATCAACGCGGGTCTCATCTCCTTTGTGATTGCATTCCTCCTCGTGCTCATCTACATGGTGTTCTTCTATCAGGGAGCAGGTCTCATCGCTGACTTCGCCCTCCTGTGCAACGTACTTCTGCTCTTCGGAACTCTCGTTTCATTCGGAGCCGTCCTCACGCTGCCCGGTATTGCCGGTCTCGTCCTCACCCTCGGTATGGCGGTCGACGCGAACGTCATCATCTATGAGCGAGTCAAGGAAGAACTCCGCGCCGGTAAGGGTCTCAGCAAAGCTGTTGCCGATGGTTACAAGAACGCATACTCCGCAATCATCGACGGTCAGGTGACGACAGCCCTCACAGGTCTCGTTCTCCTCGTCTTCGGTTCAGGTCCTGTCAAGGGATTCGCAACCACCCTCATCATCGGTATCATAACCTCTGTCCTCACCTCTATCTTCATCACCCGCATCGTGATTGACGACAGGCTCGCAAGGGGCAAGAAGGTAAGTTTCGACAACAAGCTCACGAGGAACTTCCTCCAGAACACTCACGTCGATTTCCTCGGCAAGAGAAAGATTACCTACGCGCTTTCAGGAACTCTCATCCTCATCTCCATCCTTTCAATCTGCATCAAGGGCTTTACCTATGGTGTCGATTTCACAGGTGGCCGTACTTATGTAGTGAGATTCGACAAACCTGTCACTGCTGAGGCTGTACGTGAGGCAACTCTCGCCGAGTTCAACGAGGCTGTCGAGGTAAAGCAGTTCGGAGGTGACAGCCAGATGAAGATTACCACGGCATACAAAATCAACGAGGAATCGACTGAGGTTGACGCAGAGGTTGAGCAGATGCTCTACGAGGCATTGAAGGGAATGTTCGCAAAGGATATGACTTTCGACGAGTTCCGTTCTACAGTGGACAACCCTAACGGTATCATTTCTTCCGACAAGGTCGGTCCTACCATCGCAAACGATATGAAGCGCGACGCGATCATCGCCGTCATCATCGCCCTCTTTGTGATTTTCGCATACATTGCGATAAGGTTCAAGAACTGGACATGGGGTCTTGGTGGTGTGACTTCACTTGCTCACACGGCAATCATCGTGATCGGATTCTTCTCGCTCTTCAGCGGCATCCTTCCGTTCACCCTCGATGTTGACCAGACGTTCATCGCGGCAATCCTTACAATCATCGGATATGCAATCAACGATAACGTGGTCATCTTCGACCGAATCCGTGAATACAGGACAGATCATCCGAAGTCCCTTCTCAAGGACAATGTGAACGACGCGCTCAACAGCACGCTCTCACGTACGATGAACACCTCCCTCACGACTCTCGTCACCATGCTTGCAATTGCAATCTTCGGCGGTGAGGTCATCAGAGGTCTCGCGGTTGCTCTTATCCTCGGTATCATCATCGGTACTTACGCTTCTATCTTCATCGGTACTCCGGTGATGTATGATGTTGTAAACTCAGTAACGAAACGCAAGGAGAAGAAAGCTTAGTCCCGGCGAAATATAAATTCTAAAGAAGCGTCTGAAAAATTTTTCAGACGCTTCTTTTTTGAGTATCTTTGTAGTTCCGCGACGATGTGATATGCTCGAATAAAAGAAGCCTTCAGATTGCGGGGAAAAATAAGCCTTCAACACATTAACTACCTGATTGATATGTCATTCGTACATCTCCACGTCCATACGCAGTACTCCATCCTCGACGGATTCTCCGCCATCCCGAAACTATTTGACAGGGCTGAGGAATTGGGGATGCCGGCGCTTGCCATCACGGACCACGGCAACATGTACGGAATCAAGGAGTTCCTGAAATATGCCGCGAAGCACCCGAATATAAAGCCTATTCTCGGATGCGAGGTCTATGTCACGCGCCACTATGACCACCATCTCAAGGACAACAACCACAAGGGCTACTACCACCTCATTCTTCTTGCCAAGAACTACGAGGGTTACAAGAACCTGATGAAGATTGTCTCCACGGGGCACATTGAGGGCAAGTACTACAACAAGCCGAGGGTGAGCCACGAGGTTCTGGAGAAATGGCACGAGAATCTCGTCTGTCTGTCCGCCTGCATTGCCGGAGAGGTGCCGAGAGATCTCATAGACGGGAATGAGGAAGAGGCACGCAAGGCAATCCGGTGGCACAAGAACCTGTTCGGTGAAGATTACTACCTTGAGGTACAGTCCCACAGGACAGAAGTTCCGGGAATGACGCAGGAGGTCTGGGAAAAGCAGCAGGTTGTCAATGCGGGGATATTCAGGCTCGCAGAGGAGATGGGAGTCAAGGTCGTGGCCACTAACGACGTGCACTTCGTGAAGAAGGAGGACGGGCCGGCGCACGACAGGCTTCTCTGCCTCAACACAGGAGCTTATCTCGACGACGTTAACAGGATGCGCTACACTCAGCAGGAGTTCCTCAAGAGCGAGGAGGAGATGGCGGGACTGTTCCCTGAGCATCCTGAAGTGCTGGCCAACACGCTTGAGGTCGCGGACAAGATTGAGAGCTACAAGATTGACAGGGGTCACGTGCTGCCTAAGTTCGATCTGCCGGAGGACTTTCTTGCGGACATAGACAATCAGTTGGAGAAGTATAAGGACGTGATTGACGTAGGACGCTGCGACAAGGACGGCACAGACCGGGGGGAGGAGTTCTGCCGCTCGGTGGCGTATCTCTGCCATCTGACCTACAAGGGCGCGCACATCCGCTACGGGGAGACCTTCACAGAGGAGCAGAGCGAGCGAATCGATTTCGAGCTCAAGACAATCTGCCGCATGGGTTTCCCGGACTACTTCCTCATCGTTCAGGACTATATTGCTGCCGCCCGCGCGATGGGTTCGATGGTGGGCCCCGGACGTGGCTCGGCCGCCGGTTCGGTGGTCGCCTACTGCCTCTGGATTACGAACCTCGACCCTATCAAGTACCAGCTCCTGTTCGAGCGTTTCCTCAATCCGGACCGTATCAGCATGCCGGATATTGACGTGGACTTCGAAGACCTCGGAGCCGCGCATAAATATGTAGAGGACCATTACGGTCTTGACCACGTCTCGCGTGTCATCACCTTCGGAACGATGGCGGCAAAGTCGGCAATCAAGGACGTGGCGCGAATCAGCCGCATGAGCATCGATGATTCCAACCGGCTCACAAAGATGATTCCCGACCGTCTGAGCGAAATGGTAGAGAAGGAATATCCATTCAACCCAAAGCTCGACGAATTGAAAAAGGGATTCAGCGAGGTCGTGAAGAAGGTGGAGGTCGATGATCCGGACAATCCGGGACAGAAGATGTTCGTCGAGAAGCACTATCAGGTCGGCAAGGAAGAGGCGAATGCGAAAATTACCCTCAAGAACTGCTACAGGCTGGTTCCGGAACTTCAGGAAGAACTGAAAAACGGCACAGAACTGACTAAGGAGGTGCTGAACTACGCTCTTCAGCTCGAAGGCTGCATCCGTCAGGTGGGAGTCCACGCCTGCGCGACTATCATCGGACGCGGGAACCTGATGGACTATATCCCCATCTGCCTTTCGGAGGACAAGGAAATAGTTGACGAGAACGGAAAGAAAAAGGAATTCTGGACATCGCAGTATGACGGACATTACATCGAGGACGTCGGCATGCTCAAGATGGACTTCCTAGGGCTCAACACGCTGACCATCATACACACCTGTCTCGACCTCATAAAGGAAAGATATGGTGTTGATATAGACATAGAAGCCATCCCCATCGATGATAAGATGACCTACGAACTCTACGGACGCGGCGACACCACGAGCGTGTTCCAGTTCGAGTCTCCGGGAATGATGAAGTGGCTCCAGCTGCTCCAGCCGACAAGATTCGAGGACTTGATTGCGATGAATGCCCTTTATCGACCGGGCCCTATGGACTACATTCCGTCATTCGTCGCCCGAAAGCAGGGGCAGGAGGCCGTGGAATATGACCTTCCTGAGATGGAGGAGTTCCTCAAGGATACCTACGGAGTCACGGTCTATCAGGAGCAGGTCATGCTTCTTTCTCAGAAACTGGCGAACTTCACCAAAGGTGAGGCCGACAAACTGCGAAAGGCTATGGGAAAGAAGCAGATTGACATCCTTAACTCCCTGAAAGAAAAGTTCATGACGGGCGGGATGAAGAACGGTCACCCGGAAAAGACTCTCGACAAAATCTGGAAGGACTGGGAGAAGTTCGCGCAGTACGCCTTCAACAAGTCCCACGCCACCTGCTACGCCTGGGTCAGTTACCAGACGGGCTGGCTCAAGGCTCACTATCCTGCCGAGTTCCAGGCGGCTAACTTGAGCAACAACCTCTCGAAGATGGACGAGATCAAGAAAATCATGGATGACTGCAAGAAGGGCGGCATCAAGGTTCTCAATCCGGACATCAACGAGTCACACTCCGCATTCTCCGTCAACACTGAGGGACACGTCCGCTTCGGCCTCGGAGGCATCAAGGGCTTCGGCTCCAACATCGTGCAGGCCATCATCAGTGAAAGAACACGGAACGGACAGTTCGCAGATATATATGACTTCATCGAAAGGATGTCCGGCGTCGTAAACCGCAAGTCTATGGAGTCCCTGATTTATTCCGGGGCATTCGAGAGTTTCCACATATCCAAGCAGCAGTTCTTCACCCCGTGTCCAAGTGGCGACACCTTTCTTGACGCTCTCATCCGCTATGGTGAGCTTTTCCGTCAGGATGCCGAGAGTTCGGCGATCTCGCTTTTCGGTGAGGTGGAGGAAATGAAACCGACGCGACCGGATGTCCCGGATGTTTTGAATGAGGTGGACGATATGATATTCCTTCAGAAGGAAAAGGAACTCGTAGGAATGTATCTTTCGGCACACCCGCTTGACAAATACCGCTTTGAACTCGACAATTTTGTAGGCTGTTCGCTCGGGCAGCTTGACGCGCGGATTAACGAGTGTACGGATCGTCAGGCCGGGGAAAAGGTCTGCGTGGCGGGGCTCATCACTGAAACCGGAACTTTCAACACCAAAACAGGCAGGGCCTATTCGAAGACGAAAATTGAGGACTATGAGGGCAGTTTCGAGCTGGCTCTCTTCGGCAAGGACCACGAGGCGTTCATGGCCTATCTCCTGCCGCACAACGCTATCTGGATTGACGGCGAGATTAAACCGCGATTCTACCAGAAACCGGCCGAGGGAGCGTCCGCACAGCCTCAACAGAAGATTCCTTACGGGTTCAGAGTGAACAGGATTGTGCTTCTGGGCAATGTGGCGGAGGAGAAGGTCAAGAACTTCACCATCCAGCTCTCCACGCCGCAGCTCACACCGGAGTTCCGCGAGAGGCTTGTGCAGCTCATCAAGGACAACAAGGGGCCTATCCCGCTCTCGATGAAGCTCTACGACCCCGTGCACAAGTGGAACATTGAGTTCGCTTCCCGGAAATTCACTGTCGGTGTGAACAACGATTTTGTGTCGACGCTTGAAGCGATGGGACTAAGTTACGACGTCGAGAAAAAAAGATAAATAATATATAAGATGGTAGAGGAAAGATTCGCGAGCCTCGGAAGAGTGGAGGCGGTTGCAAGGCTTTTTGACGGAACGGGCTACAAGCCGTTCGAGAGTACATGGTTCGAAACTAAGGGGCAGGCGTATGCCACCCAGAAGAGCCGTTGTTTCATTGAGGGAACGGATTTCGACCTTGTCTATTTCCCACTCAAGCACCTCGGTCACAAATGCGTGACCATGGTGACCGGCGAGCTCTATGCGGAGCTGTCCACCCCGCGCACTCTCGCCGTTGTCATAGGAGTGCCGGCCAAACTGGACTTCAGCCACATTAAGGAACTCTGGAGCGGGATTGTCGCCTGCGCCAAAGAACACGGCTACGAAAAGCTGAGCCTTGAGGTGGTGCCGTCGATGGTGGGCCTCAGCATCAGTTTAAGTGCCTGTGGAGAGACGTCGCTGCTCACGGCGAAGCGTCGTGCTCCCGCAAAGAGCATGGACCTGCTCTGCGTTTCGGGCAGCCTCGGAGGAGCCTACCTCGGCTTGAGCGTGTTGGAACGCGAAAAGCGCAAGTTTGACAAGACGAAGGACGACCACGAGCAGCCGCAGCTTGACAAGTACAAGGATTTCGTCGGCGAATACCTCAAGCCGTCCCTCTCGCCGAACATACTCAAACTTCTCGAAGACTCGGAGATTGTGCCAAGTTTCGGCTATTTCGTCACCCGCGGCCTCGCTGACGCTGTCAAGTGCCTCGTCCGGGATGCCGGTCTCGGTGCGAAGATTTACGCCGAGAGAGTGCCTTTTATGGGCAATTCCATCGATCTGAGCAAGGAACTTGAAATAGATCCGCTTGCTGCCGCTCTCAACGGAGGTGATGACTGCCGCCTTCTCTTCACCATTCCAATCGGGAAGCACGACAAATTCCGCCACGATTTCCAGACCTTCGACATCATAGGTCACCTCGCCAAACCGGAAGTCGGCTCCGTCATAGTCACTCCCGACGGCGTCGAACTCCCCATCCACGCCCAAGGCTGGCCTAAGGAAGAGCTATAATTCGGAAAAAGTCATATTTTTATATGGCGATTTTTCAGAAAAAGTCATATTTTTGCATAGTGAATTTCAGAAAAAAGTCATTATGCTTAAAAGAAAGATACAAGAAGATATACATAACTATCTGAATCCAATCCGCGCTTCCCGTTGAAGGATTCTCAGAAAAAGAGTCTCATCAAACTTTATCTGAACGATGCCGGCATCCTCACAAACTTGCATTTTACAAAACAACCCATCAAGCAACAGAAATCGGGAAAAGTCAGTGAGGGTCTTTGACCGCAGTGCAATTGTGATGGGCGCTGCGAACAACAATCTAAGTTCGGCCGGTTTTTGACAGAAGCTATGAAAACTGTCAAAAACCGGCCGAAACAATTGAGGGTTGATATAGTTTGTTTTAACTGTTATTTTATAGGTTTTGATGGGCGCAAGAAGTATACCGCACGAACAGATAGCCCCATCGCGCGTTCATATCCGGAGGTCCTGGCATATAAATCAAGTTCTTCATCTCTTCCAATTTCAGCTGTTCTGGCCAGAGATGGACGCGTCGTGCTTAATTCACGTGCCCAATAAAATCCTCTATCGTGATGCATTTTTTGCTCTTCATACATCATACCGCTCGCGGGAATGAAAATGCTGTTACCATTTGGACCGGTGAAACGCATACCATTGACACCATCTTGACTGACCCATTCTTTTGAGCACATTTTAAACAGTTCTTCCCATTGTTGCTTGTTTGGTATAATTGGAATGAGAAGTTTTCCGTACATGGTCTTGGTGACGTCATCTTTGCTATCAAGAGATTTATTGTTGTCTACTACCCCATACTCTGCCGAGTAATTGTATTTTGTGAGATGCTTATCGTCATATTTTGCATATTTATAGTTGTACCAACCATAATTGCTCTTTGGTTCAGTCTCACCCCAAGCATAAAAATTGCCCCAATCGCTTTCATCAACAGCTCCTACATTTGCATTTGCCCAATACACGGAAAGTCCAAGATCTACTGCTATAATGCTAAAATCCCAAGTGGTTGTAAAATCTGTAAACCAACCAAGGTAGACTAATGTCCCGTCTTTACTCTTGAGAAAAGCCCTATAAGTGTACGTTGCATTTGCTTTCAGATCTTTGAGAGTCAATGAAAAACTGCACTCGTCAGCATTTACATCTGTAGCGTAGAATTTCTCTTTTTCCAAATAAAAACCATATTTGTTTCTCCCGCTAAGCTCAAAGCCGAACTGTACGCCAGGTTGCATTTCTGAAGGACTGACATATGCCATAATCTCAACCGTCTTTTGACTTTGGTTTATCTTATGGCTAATTATTGTTTCGGTTTCCAATAAATCTCTCGGAGCAAAAGTCTTGACTTCTCCGAAACTGTATCTATTGTTTTGGTTGATGAATGCACGGTAGTAGAACTTTTTGCCCATCTCGAGATTATCTGCTTTTACGGAGAAGATATACCTGTCGTTAAGTTCTTTACCGACATATAACTTTCCATTTGTCAGAGATGGGTTTTCACTGGTGGAAATAATCACTCCGAATTCCATCCCCTGTCCGACAAAGGAGGGGTTGACATAGCCGCGTAGGATGGCATAATCCAATGTGATGTGTTCCGGCTCTAATGTGACGACATCTTCGTCGTAAGAGGCGGTCTTGAAACTCAATGTTTCACTGTACTTTTCATTTCCTTTTTTTGTATAAAACGCTCTATAGTAGTATGTCGTGCCAAATTCAAGGTCTTCCGCCACGACGTGAAACCTGTTTTCCGCGTCCAAATCATCAATAACATATCTGATGAAATCGGTCTCTGAAGCTTTCTTTTTTGTGGAAAGCAGAATGCCGAATTCCTCCCCTCGAAGCAGTTCGGAAGGGTCTATTTGTCCCCAAAGTTTGGCTGAATGTCTGGTTATCTCATTCGCATTCAATGCGACGATTGCTTCTGCCTGCTCCCCTTCTGCCTGTGGAGGAGTCGTTTTCTCTTTCTCGCAGGAAAAGAGCATAATTGAAGCCGTTATAATGAATATGATTCTTTTCATAAATATTCTTACGTTTTTTTGCACCTCGTGGATGCTTTTTTCTTAATTGAATTTGGTCCAATTGCAATTTATTTGTCTTCGACGCCTCTGAGCAGGTGGCCCCGGGAGCGAAGACGTCCCAAGATGGAAGCATCGCTGTAACCATTACCGACAATCCCAGTCCAAGCGTCAGTTGGTTTGGCTTCATCGAGGGTAGATGTCCAGTAGTATCCTGTATCATTCTCTTGTGCGTGCTCATCCTTTTGTTTGAATCCGCCTGCCGGCAGGAAGATGCTGTTACCATTTCTTCCTTTGACAAGCATTCCGTTCACCCCGTTTAGCGAAGTCCATTCCCAACTGCATTTTTGGTTCAATTCCAGCCATTCTTCTTTTGTCGGCATACGCCACTTCTTATTTCCCTGGCGGACTTTATCATCTTCGGCGTCCAAAACAGTCTTATTGTCTACCGGGCCATATTCAAACTGAGTATTATATTTAAGAATCTTGCCAGGTTCCGGCTTGTCAAACCAGAGATAATACCAATAGGTGCTTGTGGTTTTCTCTCCCCAAGAGTAAAATCCGCCGAAATCTTCGGGATATTTGGCCCAGACGTTCTGGCTGAGCCAGTTGACAGAAAGGCCAAGGTCTACGGCTTTCGTTTCGGGAGCGACTGTATTAAACTCCTTGACAATTTTTGAGAAACTCTTCTCTTTAAAATTCGAGTATTGTGTCTCTATAAAGGCTGCGAAATAATATTTTGTATTTATTTCCAGCGGGACGTCGGCATAGAAAGTGTAATCATCGCCCTTTGTGCCATAATATATTTTCCCATATTGCTCATTCGAGAGTTGTGGATGTGTTGATATGATAAAGCCCGGTGTTCCTATTTGTGCAAGCATAGATTTAGGGTTGAGTTTTCCCATCAATCTTGCGCTACGATAACTCGCTTCTGCGTAAAGAGTGTATACTGCTTCTGCAAAGACAGCTGTGGTAAAACTCTCGATCTTGCCATAGTGGATGGTGTTGCCGATTCTTGCATATGGTCTGAAGTAATACTCGCAGCCAACACTTAACCCCGACAAAGAAACGAAAAAACGGCTATTTGAATCCCTCTCTATTGCGACCTTTCTCTCACCGTTTCCCAGCGCGGGCTCTTTGTCTGTAGAAACAATGAATCCCACCTCAGCACCGGCTGACAAAAGCACCGGGTTTGCGTAGCCATATAACGTGGCACTTTTCCCCTTTAAATCTCTTACTCCGAGATTGACAACAGGTTCTTTGTGGGTTTCAGTCACAAAACTTTTTATCTCGCTGACCCTACAGATGCCATTCAGACTAATGAAAGCCTGATAATAGTATTTTGTTCCAAAGTCCAGTCCGTCGGCGTCGACGAAGAATCTGTCATCGTCGTCAATGTTGCTCGCGAGAAATTTATACCCGTTTTCTTCAGTAGGATTTTTGTCTACTGATACGAAAACTCCCCATTCTGCATTATTTGCAAGTTCAGGAGCATTCAGTTTTCCCCACAAAACAGCAGAGTTTAATGTGATTTTTGTCGCTTCCAATGTAGAGACCTGGCCATCACCGGTTTTCGGAATGTCTATCTTCTCCTTAACGCAAGAAAGGAGAAGAAGGGATGTCGCTAAAAAACATATAATTCGTTTCATAAAATGTCAGTTACTGTTGTTGATTATTCTGATACAGGACGGATGTTAAAGCCCCAAAAACGGGTTGCGTTCGAAGACTTCACAGTTTGGTCATCAATGCTTATATGTTTAGCATAAATAGGAAGATCTTCGGATAGGGAACTTGTCCAATATTTGTCATTGATGGCGCCGTCTGGGCAATAGGACCCTTTATTGTAATTGCGGATGAAAATGCTGTTGCCTGTTTTTCCTGTAAAAAGCACCCCAGTCACGTTTCCGATAGTAGTCTGCTCAACTTTACAATTGTTCTTAAGTTCATTCCACTCTTCTTCTGTGGGAATGCGCCATCTGCCTCGAAGTTCCATTGTGGCTGCATCATCCTCAGGGTCAAGAACGGTTTTATTGTCTATGCTATGCTCGTTAGAAGCATATAACATTGTATTGTTGTATTTCGTGATATTATTGGTGCCATTGTAAAAAAACCTATAATTCTCGTCAGTGAATGTCTCTTTACTCCTGGTCTCGCCCCACGCGTAGAATTGTCCCGTTTCTTCAGGAACTGAGGCCCCGAGATTGACATTTGACCATTTGACGGACAATCCGAGGTCCACCGCCTTAAACTCGAAGATGTCTGTGGCAAAATTTCTCACTTTGCCGAAACTAGGTTTGCCGTTTTCTGTGGTAAACGATTTCAGATAGTACATCGTGTCTGCCGTCAGGTTTGTGACTTTTATGTGGAATTTATTGTCTTTATCAAGCTCGAAATTGCTGTATATCGTTCCGTTCTGCGCCGTAGGATTGGCAAAAGTGGAAATGATAATCCCTGCCCCAGTCCCCTGAACAGAAGGCGTTGTGTTTACATATCCTTCAATGACTGCGGAATTGTACGTAACATATTTGATTGTCAATCCGGATACTGGTTCATTCCCGTTTTGTTCCGGGTCAATCTTATCTTTTGCACAAGCAAAAGACAGTAAGGCGACAATTGTTATAAATGTGATTTTTTTCATATTGTCAAAATTAGAATTGCTTATTCTGTTACTGGTCTTACGGAGTAGCCGTTGTAGCGTTCACTATCACTTAGACCACCGCCTATTGGACCGTCATCGAATCTGGCAGTAAAAGCCATATATCCCCCTTGGACTGTAGCTGACCAATATTCGCCACCTACATTTCGTGCATCTACTTCATTACCATATTCCATTGAACCTGAAGCCGGAAGGAAAATGGAATTGCCGTTTCTTGCGGTGAAAACTGCGCCCATAACACCATTGCGCTCGGTCCATTTCTTGGAACAATTGTCAAAGAGTTCTTTCCATTCCTCATATCTTGGTATGCGCCATTTCCCTCCGAATTTCACACTTGCAACATCGTCTTCCGGCAGGAGATTCTTCAATCCATTAAGAGCTTGACCTCCACTATAGTAGTTGTATTCCAAGACACTGTCACTGGCTTTGTCATACCATTTGTAATTGTATCTATCATACTTTGCCTTTATCTCAGTTTCTCCAAAAGCGTAAAAATCTCCGTAACCTTCCGGAGCGTTGGCTCCAACATTACAGTTTGCCCATTTTACGCTCAGACCCAGGTCAACTGCCGCAAATTTGAAATCAGGCGTTGAGAAACTCCTGACATCTCCCTCGCGATATGTGCCGTCGGCCTTGATGAAAGCCTTGAAAAAATACTGGGTGCCAAACTCCAAGCCTTTGACTTCGTAGTAAAACTTGCTGTCTTTGTCGAGTTTGACCTTGAATTGTCTTGAACTGTTCTCGTGTGACGGATTCTCATTCGTGGACAAGAAAAATCCAATCTTCGCTCCTTGCACGAGTTCAGAAGGGTCTACTTCGCCATTGAGAATGGCGGATGTTTGGGTGATTTTGGTGGCATCCAAAGTGGCGACAGGCCCTGTGAATTCCCCCTTTTCTTTAGACGGCTCTTTAGTGCAGGAAAGCAGTAAAAGAGCGAGTAGTGAAAAAGATGCGATTCTTTTCATAGATAGACATTGCTGTTGTGCACCGATGTAGGGCGGTGCTTGGTTATTAGTTGAAAAAATTATGTAACTGGCTAATGCCATAGTTTTTGCTTATGAGTTTATATACTATAACGTTTAAATCCGCGCTTGTACTTATTTATTAGGCTGGCAAAGATATTGACTCTGAGCATTGAAATCAATAAGTAAAATTACTTAGAAATGTGCTGTTGCGGTGGTTTTTCGTTAGTTTTAAGCCTAGCAAGAACACATTGACATTCGCTGGAGGGGAAGGGGAATAAAAAATGAGTTTGTATTCCTCGGGAAAACCTTGGAATACAAACTCAAAGAAGTGGTGTCATTCGTCAGTTGCGGCAGTATGCCTCAAGTTCGTAAATTGTAATTCCCCATAGGCCTAGTCTTTCGCAATGCAAGATTTACAGCAGGCTCGGGCTCTTTCACCACAAAGCTATATTCCATAGGCACTATACTGCCCGCTGCAAATGAGATATTCTCGACTCCGATTCCCTGCAATCTATTGCAAGAAAATCGTGAAAAATCAGTAACTTTGGAGGATTTATAGACATACCGACCGACATGGCAACCACGAATACACAAAAACAAGCCGCCAAAGCCTTCGCCCATGAATGGTCCGGCAAAGGATATGAGAAGGGAGAGACCCAGCGTTTCTGGCTCTCACTGCTGCATAACGTCTTTGGTATCGATGACCCCACGAAAGTGATGGAGTTCGAGTTGCCTGTAAAGACCATCACCAAGGAAAAAGGCTCCGATTTCATCGACGGCTATATCTCCACTACCAAAGTCCTGATCGAGCAGAAGGGCTCCCACGTGGACTTGAGAGCCAAGGCACGGCAGAGTGACGGTGCCGAACTCACGCCCTACCAGCAGGGTCGCCGCTATGCCGCCGGTTTACCACTGAATCTGCATCCCCGCTGGATTGTGGCCTGCAACTTCACCACCTTCGAGGTGCACGACATGGAACATCCCAACGATGCTCCGGAGGTCATTCAGCTGGCAGCTCTGGAGAAAGAATACACGCGACTCAGTTTTCTGGTCGATGACACCAACGTCCACTTGAAGAAGGAGTTGGAAGTCTCCATCCAGGCCGGTGAAATCGTGGGTGCGCTGTACGATAAGATTCTTGCCCAGTACAAAGATCCCACTAATCAGGACAGCCAGAAGGCGCTGAATAAGCTCTGCGTTCGTCTAGTGTTCTGCTTATATGCGGAAGATGCCGGCATCTTCGGAAGCAAGAACATGTTCCATGATTATATGGAGCAGTTCAGCGCCAGCGAATTCCGAGAAAAACTTATCAAACTCTTCCGCATCCTCGACACCAAACCTGAAGACCGCGACCCCTACGAGGATGAGAAACTGCTGGCTTTCCCCTATGTCAACGGCGGCCTTTTTGGCCCCTCCTGCTGTCATCCTGAGCGGAGCGAAGGATCTGATATAGAGATTCCCCGCATCACGGAAGAGATTCGGGACCTGATTCTGCAGCGTGCCAGCGACGATTTCGATTGGTCGCTCATCAGCCCCACCATCTTCGGAGCCGTGTTTGAAAGCACTCTGAATCCTGAAACCCGCCGTGCCGGTGGTATGCACTACACCTCCATCGAGAATATCCACAAGGTGATTGACCCGCTGTTTCTGGATGATCTGAAACAGGAGCTGGCGGATATCAAGGCCACTTCTGTTGCCAAGACCAAACGCGACAGGGCTATTGCTTTCCAGGATAAGATTTCCAAGCTGAAATTCTTTGACCCCGCCTGCGGCTCCGGCAATTTCCTCACGGAATCATACACATCGCTCCGCCGTCTGGAGAATGAAGCCCTGCGCATCATCTACGGTGACAACCGCGTCATCGGTGAACTAGCAGACCCTATCAAGGTTTCCATCAACCAGTTCTACGGCATTGAGATCAACGACTTCGCCTGCTCCGTGGCTCAGACCGCCCTCTGGATCGCTGAGGCGCAGATGATGCAGGAGACTGACGAGATTGTCGGCTTCTCCCTCGACCCGCTGCCGCTCAAAACCTATACGAATATCCATGAAGGAAACGCCCTGAGGATGGATTGGAATGAGGTGGTCCCGGCTGCTGAGCTGGATTATATTATGGGCAACCCGCCGTTTGTGGGAGCAAGATTCAAAAGCACCGAACAGGGCGATGACTTGGTGGCCGTCTTTGGTAGTCAGTGGAAAAACATCGGGAACCTCGATTACGTGACCGGATGGTATAAGAAATCTTGGGAGATGATGAAGATCCATTCCTCAATCAGGGCAGCTTTCGTATCAACAAACTCAATCACCCAAGGTGAACAAGTTCCCGCTCTATGGAAACCATTGATGGAATCAGGCGTTCAGATAGACTTTGCTTGGCGGACCTTCATTTGGGATAGTGAGGCAATGCAGAAAGCACATGTTCACTGTGTTATCGTTGGCTTTTCCCTATGTCATTCTGAGCGCAAGCGAAGAATCTTTGATGGAAAGGATGTAATTGATGCATCGAATATCAATGGCTATCTTATTGATGGTGACAATGTGTTCATTGAGGCAAGAAGCCATCCTATTTGCGCAGTGCCAGAAATTGGCATTGGTAACAAACCCATTGACGGCGGTTTTTACCTCTTCAAAGATGATGAGAAAGAGGAGTTTGTAAAGAAAGAGCCCGGCTCTGAGCGGTATTTCAAACGCTGGTACGGAGCCGATGAGTTTATCAACCGTCGTCCTCGCTGGTGCTTATGGCTGGGCGATGCTAATCCGGTTGACTTACTTAAGCTTCCTGAATGCATGAAGCGCATTGAGGCGGTACGAGACTATCGTCTAGCAAGTCCAAGTCCTGGAACAGTAAAGCTGGCAGACAAGCCTACTCGTTTTCACGTTGAGAACATGCCCAAGGGGCATTATATCGTCATTCCACAAGTTTCATCTCAGCGTCGTCCTTACATACCAATGGGCTACATGGATGACACCGTGCTTTGTAGCGACAAGGTTAGAATTCTTCTTGGTGGAAGTCTTTATCTATTTGGAGTTCTTGAGTCATCCGTCCACATGGGATGGATGAGGGCAATTTGCTGCCGTCTGAAGAGTGACTATAGCTACACGGTAAAAGATGTCTACAACAACTTCCCTTGGCCGCAACCTACAGATATTCAGAGGCAGAAGATAGAACAGGCAGCTAAAGCTATTCTGGATGCGAGGGACTTATACCCGGATGCTACTTTTGCTGACATGTACGGCAATCTCCTTCTCTTCCCGGAGCTTATGAAGGCCCATCGCGCCAACGACGCTGCCGTCCTCGAAGCCTACGGCTTCCCCAAAGACGCTACCGAATCCGACATCGTCGCCAGCCTCTTCAAAATGTACCAGGAACTCACAAAATAGCAATCAACTATGGAAAAGAACCTCACAATACGCAACAGCACCGCCGAATTCCTCATATTCCAAGCCCAGGACAAATCTCAGGGCGTGGAAGTGGTTTACCACGACGAAACGATCTGGGCCACCCAGAAGGCTATGTCCGTCCTATTTGACTGTAGTACAGACAACATCGGCCTTCACCTCAAGAACATCTTCGCATCAGGCGAGCTGAAGAAGGAATCAGTTACCGAGAAAATCTCGGCAACTGCCTCCGATGGCAAGAGTTACCAGACACAATTCTATAACTTGGACGCCATTATCAGTGTCGGATATCGCGTGAATAGCATCCGGGCCACCCAGTTCCGCCAATGGTGTACCTATGTTCTTCGTCAATTCGCCATCCGTGGCTACGTAATCGACAAAAAGCGGATGCAGAACGGCTCCTTCCTGGGAGAGGACTATTTTGAGCACCTGCTGGCCGAAATCCGGGAAATCCGTCTCAGTGAGCGCCGTGCATACCAAAAGATCACCGACATCTACGCCACGGCCATCGACTACAACAAAGATGCTCCCACGACCAGGCTCTTCTACAAGCGGATCCAAAACAAGATCCATTTTGCCGTACATGGTCATACGGCCGCAGAGTTAATCGTGGAGCGGGCCAGCGCAGAGAAAGAACACATGGGTCTGACGACATGGGAGAATGCCCCCTCCGGCAAGATTGTCAAAACCGATGTAAGCGTTGCCAAGAATTACCTCAAGGAATCCGAGCTGGATGATATGGGCCACCTTGTCAACGCCCTCCTGGACCTGGCGGAGCGTATGGCCAACCGTCACATCCCGATGACGATGGAGGATTGGGCAAACCGTGTGGACATCTTCCTGAACGCCAGCGGAGACCCCGTCCTGGATACCGCCGGCCACGTCTCCGCAGACTACGCCAAAGAATTCGCCGAAACCGAATTCGAGAAATACCGCGTCATCCAGGACCGCCTCTTCCAGTCTGACTTCGACAGGTTGATGGACGGAGATGATCTGCTGGAACTGCCGGAAACTGAACAATAATTCAAGTTGTTCTGTACCAGATCCGAAAAGTAGACACGAAAAATTTTTAAAGTGTTAATAATTTTCCAAAGTAGATAATTTTTCGACATCATAGGTCACCGCGCCAAACCGGAAGTAGGCTCCGTCATAGTCACCCCAGATGGCGTCGAACTCCCTCTCCACGCCCAGGGCTGGCCGAAAGAGGAACTATAATCGGGGTAAGTCATATTTTTCATATCGAATTTCTTGGAAAAAAAGCATTTTCCCAAGAAAAAACATTTTTCACAAGGTTGTTATAAACAGGTTTGTTAAAAATGTTTATATTTGCGAACAGAAAAAACTAAAGATATGATAAAGGACGATGAATCACCATTTGTTTTCGGAGTCAAGGTCAAAGGTGACGCATTCACAGACAGAAGAGAGGAAACCGAAAACCTGAAAATGAATTTCACCTACGGAGTGAATACAATACTCATTTCTCCGAGAAGAATGGGCAAAACATCGCTTGTCGATAAGGTGTGCTCAATCGTTGAAAACGAGAAAATCAGGATTGCAAGGATGGATGCTTTCGGATGCCGTTCGGAGAATGATTTCGTGAACGCATTTGCCACTTCTGTAATCAGGGCAACATCCGGCAAATGGGAAGAATGGATGGAGAACGCGAAAATGTTTCTCAGCCGGTTCGTGCCCAAGATAAGCATCGGCCCTGATCCGCTGAGTGATTTCTCCGTATCACTTGAGTATAATGCTGATAACAGGACTACAGAAGAGGTTCTGCAGCTTCCGGAACTGATTGCGATGGAAAAGGGAATCAGGATAGTCGTCTGCATTGACGAGTTCCAGCAAATCGGCGACTTTCCTGATTCACTGACTTTTCAGAAAAAACTGCGCAGTGTCTGGCAGCATCAGAGCAATGTGACATATTGTCTCTACGGCAGCAAGAAGCACATGATGGAGAAGATGTTTCAGAACCAGAGCTACCCGTTCTACAGGTTCGGGGACATATTCTACCTCAAGAAAATCAGTGAGTCGGACTGGAGCGAATATATCTGCCGCAAATTCGCGAACTCCGGGAAAAGCATCTCTCCGGAACTTGCGGGCAAGATTTGCGAGATAACGGACAGATACTCGTCGTATGTGCAGCAACTGGCATGGTTCGTCTGGCTGAGGACGGACGGTTCCGCAACAGAAGATGACCTGAAATATGGAACTGACCGCCTTCTCGACGCCTGCGAACCTGTGTTCATCCAGCAGACAGAATCCCTCTCGTCCTACCAGATGAACTTCCTGCATGTCCTTTCCGACGGCATTCACAACGGCTTCACGCAAAGTTCCGTCATGAACGCCTACAGATTGGGCACCCCGGCCAACATATCACGTCTGAAAAAGTCCCTCACGGAAAAGGACCTCATCGCCATAACAGCACCCCACACGATAGAAATCACAGACCCCATCCTCAAGCTCTGGCTCAAGAAAAGGGTCTGGAAAGAGTAAGTGGTGTCATTCGTCAGTTGCGGCAGTATGCCTCAAGTTCGTAAATTGTAATTCCATAGACGAAAGAATCTCCATTGAAGTCCACCTTTATATACTGTGCTTCAGTGGCGCTGAACTTGGCATCTGTAACGACTTTTGTCCAAGTGGGCTCGCCAGGCTCTCTCGGTTCCGCCACCGGCGACCAGTCAGTAACCGAATAGACCTCAGTGTAGTCCACGTCGTTTGTGGAAAGACTTACCTTGATGTTCTTTGCGTATGCACCACCATCCCAGGAGATGATGATGTTGTTGAGAGCCAGCTTTTCTCCGAGATCGACCTTTGCCCAATGCTCCGCGTGAGTCTTGTCACACTGCCACATATTGGCAAGTCCACCATCCGTTATGTGAAACATTGAGCCAGGATTGTGTTCACAGTCGGCAGTGGCAGGCTTTCGCAATGCAAGATTTACAGCAGGTGCAGGTTCTTCCACCACATAGCTATACTCCATAGGCACTATACTGCCCGCTGCAAATGAGATATTCTCGACATCGATTTCCTTATTGACCCCATTTACGGCAATGGAGAGTTTCCCGCCCGCGACTTTATGAGGCTTTATAGGAATGTAGAAAACAGCATTTCCGTCCTTGGCAATCTCCGCACCACCGACTATGTTGAGCTGAGCGGTCGAAGACACGTCAGAAGTGGAGGTGGCGGTATAGACGACAGACTCGGGATTGGAGTAATCAATGAAATATGTGCCTACGATATCCTCTGTCGAAGTAAATGAAATAGATGAAACAGTAAGAGGATCAGAGGCAGTGTTGATGACCTTGACGGCTGCGACAGATGTGAGTTGTCTCATCGGAATCGAAAGGACATCACCGCTCCCTACAGCCTTTGCCACTCCGTAAAGAGGGCAGATTTCACCTGCGAGATGTGCCTTGCTGTCGTTGCCGTTCTGCGTCACCGAAAGGTCTCCGATTTTGACCGGAGCCGCATCCGAAGCAGATGTTCCGGCAGGGGTCGTATTCGCAGAATTGTATGGATAGACCGCATACCAATCATAGCTGCCCCCCCCTGCAAGAGCCTGTGACAATTTTCCTTTGAAAAGTCCGTTCACGACATCTTCGGAAGAGAGAGAAAACTTTCCGTCGTTGATGTATGTTTTCTGCCCTGCTGCTGCGTGGAAGAGATTGATTGCGTCTCCTGAAGCCCATTTGGTGTCAAGTCCGTCATTTACGGTCTTCAAAGTCGGAGTTGCGGCATAGAGACTGAAATCAAGCACCTGTTCTTCCGGTCCCGGAACAATGTCCGGTTTTCCCGGTTCTTCTGTTTTTGCACAATTCGTGAGGCACAACATCATAGCCGCCCCAAGAGAGAAGTAAAATATCTTTTTCATAACGATTTAAAATTTAAGTTGATCACTCTGGCTGTCGTCATAAACCCATTTCTGGATTGTCATCACCCCGCTTTGGGCGAAACCTCCCTCCGGAGAAAAGGCCACGACATCCAACAAAGGCCTTTTGTAATTTGTGGTTTCCATAATATTATTAGTTTCTCATGTTTCGCAAGTATTCTAACTTCTTGCGAATATTAAACTTATCTCATTTATCAAACTCTCAAATCCCACGCACTTTTTTCTGTCCACGTTACCCCTCTCCT
>UQYV01000006.1 GCA_900545245.1 uncultured Bacteroidales bacterium | reverse complement strand
TGACATAAACGATTTTGCATCCCTCCTCGCCGGCATAGTCGGATGAATATAGGGCGCCACCTTGGGTTCCTCCTCAAGCATAATAGTGTATGCCACAAAGCAGATACATACGTGAGCTTCGATTCTGTTGAGAGCATCGCAGACGCCGAGGACGCGCCCTTATTCGCCAATCAATTGGGCACGGAGGCGGACGATAAAATCTGGCGGAAGTTTACCTATGGATTCAAGATCATCCAAGGCTGCAGACGAGTCAAATTCAGAGAGATAGGCTGGGGCGCCATGTGGGTCTTCAGTTATGAAGCTGCCGCATTGGAGAATCGCTAGAAAGGAATCAGGCATCTTGCAGATGCGGTCCACATAGGTTCCGAAAGCCATCTTTGCCTCCGGAGCGAACTTCCTCATCCTGCCAATCCGCCCCTTCGCCCCGTCAAGGAGCGCAATATCTTCCGGAGAAAACTCAGGAAATCTGCAATCCACCGTGAGGCATTCGCTGATATCGGATTCAGGGAGATATATCTTCAAGGTCACGTTCGCCCCGTCGTAGGTCCATAGTGCCTCGGAGGGGGCTTCGTTTCCGGAAAAATCCTGTCCGGCAAAACGCGAATAGCGGACGGGGACACCGTTGAAAAGAACTTCTGACGGTGCGTATGAGTTAGCGAGCTCAATTATGACGCGGCGGGACTGCGCGGCGGAGGCGAACCGGCCCGTGCGCGGAGTCACTTCTATATGCGTGCTTCGTGCGTCGGAACGTTTGCTTATTGTCGTTGTCGCATATTCTGAAACGTATGCCTGCGTCTGGCCGTCGTCTTCATAAACTTTCGCTGTGCTGCTGCCATAGCCGGGAGCAACTAACAGCCGCAGAGTGTTGTCTGTGCCCTGCAAGGATGTGATTTTCTCGGATGCCATAGGGATTATGGCTCCGGCCCTGACAAACCACGGATTCTCGTTTATTGTGTAGCGGAGCGTTTCTGTGACACCGCCACGGAACATTCTGCCCGAAGCCACATCGAACCAGTCCGATCCTTCCGGAAACCATATTGTGCGTGGTGCTAACCCTGTAACGCTGTCCGTAGGTTCACAGACGACAGTCGCGAGAATGTCATCACCGAACATATATTCCTGCGTGAAGGAGTATGCCTCGGGAACTTCCGGATGGTCGTAGTAGAGCGGACGGCAGATGGAAATGCCGGTATCGAAGGCCTCGCGGGCGGAGGTGTAGATGTATGGTGATAGACTGTAGCGCAGGCGGATGGCGTCGCGCATAGCAGGGAAATGGTCGGGGAATTTCCAAAAATGCTTTTCAATCACGGGGTCCTTTGTGGAGTGCGTCTTGAAAATGGGGGTGAACACGCCGTACTGAAGCCAGCGGGTGTAGAGTTCAGGGTTTGTGGACTTCATCCCCTCATATTTCTTGAATCCCCCGATGTCATGACCCCAGTAGCCGTATGCCACGTTCGAGGCTGTAGCGGTAAAATACGGAAGATAACCGAGAACTTTCCATGTGGCGTAGGTATCGCCGGAGAATCCGACCGGGTAGCGGTGGCTTCCTATTCCTCCCCATCTATGATATATCATAGGTCTCGGAGCCTGAATCCCGAGGTGCTCCGTACGCCTCACCTTGTCGTTGAAGAAACACCAATTCAGCCAGAAAGTGTTACTTAGTCCGGGAACATAGCGGCTATACTTCCACTGCTGCCAGTCCTGCCACCAAAAATCAACTCCTTGTTTTTCAATAGGATGAATAATGGAATTAAAATAGGCATCAGCCCATTCAATCTGGCTCATCCTATGCGGAACCGGTGCCGGCTGCCCAGCCTTTCCCTCACCGGCAGGTTTCTTCACTCCTGCATAATGATATGGTTCCGTGCCATAGACATAGCCTTGGGGACCATCATATTCAGAAGTCCTTGACAGGTAGTCCTTGACAAAACGACCATAAGGTTCCTCAAAAGGCTGTATTCCCTCATTGAAGTGTAAGTTAAGCGCAGTCTTGACGCCAAGCCCGTGAAGTTCGGAAAGACAGTTCTCAGGTGACGGAAAAAGCTGCTTCTGCCAGGTGTAGCCGGTCCACCCGATAGACTCTCCGAAGTCATCTTTCAGGCAGCCGCCCAGTTTCAGCGAGAACACCTCGTGCCAGTCCATGTCTATTATCATCACGTCAATCGGAATTCCGTAGGAACGGATTTCTCGGCACAGACCGACAATCTCGAAGTCCGAATACTGCCAATAGCGGCTCCACCAGTAGCCGAATGCCCATTTAGGAGGCAAAGGAACCTTTCCTGAAATCTTCGTAAAATCCGAAACGGCGGCCTTATAGTCATGTCCGTAGGCGAAGATGTACCAGTCCTGCCTTTCCCCGTCCCCACGCTGTGCGACCCAACTCTTCCAGTCCGAATCTACCGGCTTGAGTATATGGCGCTCCGACTCATCAATCACAGCCCAGCCGTCACGGGATACAACTCCCTTGTCAAACGGGTCTATGGTCTTCTCCCCGTCACAGCTGTCAAGCGTGCGGCAGGTGCCGAGCAGGTTGCCTCCCTCGTCCATTCCCGGACGCCATACTATTCTGTACGCACTATCGCCTTGAACCATGTTAAACGTCACGGAGAGATTTGATGTGTCGAACTTTCCCTTTCCGGAATAGACGAGCTTCAAGTCCTCCGTCTCGATGACCGTCCTGTTACGCGACTTTCTGACCTTGAACTGCGGCACGTCAAGTCTTCGGTTAACGACTCCGAGCGTTGCATTATCCTCGAAATGTCCGTCATCCGCCCATTCCATACGCACGAGCCGCGACGTGAGGACCGTGAATCTGGCATTCCCCGACACTACGACCGCGTCCGGATTCGCAACAGGATTGTCGCACGGCAGTCTGTCCGGTTCGGCATTGGAGACAAATGGCAACAAGGACAGCACAACAACTGTCAGAAGAGTTTGAATAATGGCGTTTTTCATCTTATAGTTTTTCTTTTCCGCACTATTTCATCAGCGTCGTGTTGATGTAGTTCTGGTCCACCTTGCAGTTGGAGAACTTGCATTGCTCAAGGAAGGACTGCATTGCGTTCTTCGCTATACTCTGGTCCGGACGGGCGCTACGGATGGCAGGGTAGCTGCTGCGGTCGGCTTCGGAGAAGGAGACTATGCTGTCCCAGCCTGCGGACGGTGTGAAATTTACGAAAGAGCCCCCTGTCTTCATCTTCTTGTACGGCCAGTAGGTATAACCCAAATTATTGGAAATAAAATACTTGCTCATCGCAAGCTGCTGTTCCATCGTCAGATGCCCCGTCTCGCCAACAAACATCGGAACTCCTGTCCTGTCGCGGAACTCCACGAGATACTTCACACTCTTTTCAGGCGCGTCCTTGAAATAGCAGTGGCAGGTGTACATGAGATTCGAATCAAACTTCCAGTCGGTGAACATCGAAAACTCAGTGTTGCCTCGTGCTCCGCCGAGGATGATGATGTGGTTTTTGTCGATGGCACGGATGGCCGCCGTGAGCCTCTTGTAGAGCGGTTCGAGCTTCGGGTAGTAGAGCACGTTCCAACTATCCGTCGTCGGACGGTGCTCAATGGGCTCGTTCAGTAACTCATAACCGAGCACGAGAGGGTTATCCTTGTAGCGCTCAGCGATGCTCATCCAGATTTTCTCCAACTCATCCTGACACTCGGAGTCCTCGAACAGCCACGGATAGCCGAAGCTGTCATCGACATTTCCACCGCCCTGTCCTCCCGGAGCGCAGTGCATGTCGAGGATGAGGTAGAGCCCGAACTCGTTGCACCAGCCCAGCACGTCATCGATTCTCTTGAATCCGTCCTGCTCCGAAGTGAGACCCATATAGTCCTCTTCGGTAAAAAGGCGGTAGTGCAACGGAAGACGGATGGTGTTCGCGCCAGTGCTCTTGATGAAACGGATGTCCTCGCGTGTTATGTAATTATCCTTGAACTTCTTCCAGAATGATGCCGTGTATTCTTCGCCGACAAGTTCCTTGAACATGCGGTCAATCATCGATGCGGAGTTCGTCTTCGTAAATCCGAACATATACCCTTCTGGATTCAGCCAGTTTCCGAGATTCGTCCCCTTGATGAAGAATTTGGTGCCATCGGGCTTCACGATGTCTTTTCCCTGAACCTTGAGAAATCCTCCCTGTGCGAATGCGGCCTGTGTGGTAAAGAGGAATAGGCATATCGAGGAAATCAGAGTGATGAGTGCGAGTTTTCGTTTCATTTGTGAGATTCTTTCTTTTTATACGGATATATCATATTTTCGTCGGCATCGTCAGAAAGCGGCTTCGACGCTCTTATTTTTCCTGCATTCGGAGAATCGACAGGCATTGGAAAAGTCCACAAGGGATTCAGCAACATCTCCAACATTGAAATTTCCGAGGGCGTGCAGGTCGTCGAACGTCGTTCTTTTGGAATCCGCAAACCTCGTCACGATGTTCCATCCTGTCACGGGTCCGAATGAAAGGAGCGAGCAGTCGCCCTCATAACTTTTGTAGGGAGTAAATGTATATCCCACATTATTCTCGTTCATCTTCTTTGCCATCCGGCTGCCGTTTGCACCGGGATTGACCCCCGAAAGCAGTGCGGGAAGTCCAGTGTTATACTCGCGAAAACGGACGATTGCGTCCAAAGCCGAATCAAAGGCTGACGGGGTGTCGGCATGACCGGTGTAGAGGATGTTGTCATCGAACTCGAAGTCGCTGTAGCAACTGAAGTCCTGTCCGTCACGGACGGCGTCGAGGATTATCACGTGATTCTTGTCGGCTGCGC
This sequence comes from uncultured Bacteroidales bacterium, assembly GCA_900545245.1. GTDB lineage: Bacteria > Bacteroidota > Bacteroidia > Bacteroidales > UBA932 > Cryptobacteroides. Next base: position 89,656 of record UQYV01000006.1, on the reverse strand, counting down.
GTATGGCCTTGACGATCTTGCGGCAGAGCGGCTCAACCTTGGAGAGAAGAGCGTTGAACTTGGCATCGGCACAGAGAGGGGAGTCCATAATTTCATATCCCAGAAGGCTTTTTTCGGCCTTGTATCTTTTGGCCATCTCGCTCCAGATTTTCGTCATCTCCGTCTGTTGGGCCTTTCCGCCGAGAAGCCATGGGTAGCCACAGCCGTTGTCGCTCCAGTCGCCGGTCTGCCCACCAGGGGCTGCCTTCATGTCAAGAATCACATAAAGCCCTGCCGCGCTGCACCATTTCATGAGATTGTCGAGCCGCGTGAATCCGTCCTGATCTGCGGTCATTCCCATAAAGTCCGTGTCGGAAGAAAAGAGCCGCCAGTCGAACGGGACCCTGATGGTGTTCGCCCCACATTTCGCGATGTAGCGTATGTCCTCCTCCGTAATGAAGCCGTCCTTATGCCTCTTCCAGAACGCCGCTGCTCTCTTGGGTCCTGCAATCTGACAGAACATCAGGTTCAGGTCCCTTTCGGCCCGGGTTTTCGTAAATCCGAACAGCGCCCCGTCCGGACTCAGCCACCCCGCAAGATCTACTCCTTTCATCAGAAATATGGTCTTGTCCGGTTTCATCAGCGAACGCCCCTGCACATAAATGTACTCAGAAGGAGTTGTCTTCTCCGGTCTGTCCGGCACTCTCTGTTCCTGAGGTGTCTTGGTGCAGGAGACCACTCCCGAGGCTACAAAGACTGCCAAAGTTGTAATTTCCCAAATACGTTTAGAAACCTTCCAAAAAATCTGAAGCAGTTTGTTTTTCTCATATTTCTTAGTTGCGCAACATCTGTCCATAATCAGTTATTCTTCAGAAAGTCCGGCCATCACGCACATAAATTCGTGCCGTGATGGCCGGGTTGTTCAAATTATTTGCTCCAAGTGCATTTTCTCACCGTCGGCTGTACCTTGCTGGCTGTGTTGTACAGATAGTCCATGAAGTTGTCGGCGGTAAGTTCAAGTTCAGCCCCATCGATATTCGCCGAACAGCTGAATGAAGCACCGTCAATGGCAGCGTTCTCTGTGACGTTTCCGAATACAAGCCCCCAGAAGAGATTATCACTCAACTTCTTCATCTCAAAGGATGCTGTACATGAACTATTCCCGCTTATAGCGACGGCTTTCTTTGCATAGGCAACAAAACCTCCGACAGCGCCAACGCAGAGATTGTTGCCATTCTTCAGTACGCCGGCAGACTCGCAGTTTTCAATATTAACGTTCTTTGCAAGGCCCGCAATACCTCCGAGTACCGTGGTGTTTACGTTCATCCATCCTCCTGAGATTGTGCCATTGTTGCGGCAGCCGCTGATAGAAGATGGTTTCGTGTCCCCGCCAATCACAGCGCCGACAATTCCTCCGACATTGTCATGTCTCGCACCGGAGTTTCCATTTCCTACACCACCCCAGTGACGGCAACTGCTGAATAACTGACCGGTATTCGAGCTGTTTTTGATAACTACAGATATGCCTGCCCCGTCACCTCCTACATTCACATATGTTTGGTCGCCATTATTGCCGTAGTTAGCAGCGTTGCAGCATCCTAGTATACCACCGACGGATGTGGAAGCGTTGAGTGACTGTTCTCCATCAGAAATACGGCTTATGGTTCCGCTGTTCGAACAGCCGTCAAAAACAACTCCGTCAGTCTGAACTGAACCGCAGATTCCGCCATAGACAGATATTCCGACAACTTTCTCTTTTCCCTCAGAAGATGCTGCCACAGAAATCTTTCCTTCATTCACGCATCCGATGAACTTGCCCGGCTTCAGAACGGCATCCTTCTTTCCATAGATTCCGGATGCCTCTACTACCGCGCCCATCGTGTTTCCGAACGCCGCAAGACCGCCTCCGAGGTTCGCGATATGCTTGTCAGTATTAGGGTTATGTATTTTCAGTATAATATCTCCGAGGTTCTTGCAGCTCTGAAGCGTGCCTCCGTTCTGCGCGACAAGAGCACCGATGAGCATAGCCTCGTTTACCGTAATATTGTTCACCGGACAGTTCACGGTGACGTCGGAAACTGTTCCGAGATTTACTTTTGCAAGAGCGGCGTTGCCCCATTCGTATGGCTTTTCGAAGCTTGTGAATGCTCCCGTAAGCTTAAGGTTGGCAACCTCGGCATTCTCCCCGAGGGTTTCGAAAAGCGGACGAGTGTTTGCAGTCTGCGTGATTGTGTGACCATTGCCTGCGAACTTGCCGTCAAAAGTTCCTGTCGCAATAGAAAGATTCTCGGCGATAATGTCGTTGACGAGGCTGACAGTCTTACCCACGTAGTTATTGCCACTCTTCACAGCTGTAACAAAGGCTTCCCAATCGGCAATCGTCCTGATTTCGTCAGCCATTTCCTTAGCGTTGTCAAGGTCAAGGATGTAGCGCGTGAGGCTCGCCCGTTTGTAGTCGTATCCGGAAGCATATGAGTAGGTGCGCGTATTCTCCTTGGTTGTAGTTTCTTCGGTTGCGGCGCCTTCCCCTTCCGTTGCAGCGGAAGTCGTCGTGACAGTGAAAACGCCTGTGTATGAGCCCGGAATGACCGTCATGAACACAGATACACCCTCGGCTGAAACAACAATCGGAGTCTCTGGAGAAACGCTAACTGTCTCTGACGAGCCGACATACTCGGCAAGTGCTCCAGTCTTTGTAACTTTCGTAAGATCAAAAGAGAACTCACCCGCAACCTTGCCGCCGTCCTTTGCAACAAATGATACGGAAGTGATTTTTTCTCCGGCATGCTTCGTCGCGTCGCCCTTTATCTTCAACTCCACCATCGCACCGAGATGCCTGAACTTGAGCGGCTCCTCAACTACAGTGCCCGGGGCAGGAAGCGCGACAGGAACGGCCACCATCGGGTTATAGATACCGTTAAATCCGGCCTTCTGAGTCTGTGCGGCCGGAATGGACAGCTTGACTGCGTTGGCGGTCACCGTTTCTCCCTCGGCCGGGGCAGCATACGGATAGTAGGCGTAGAGCATGTCTTCCGCAGCATATCCGGAAACCTCGGAAAGGAAATACGCCTTTTCACCCTCATTTCTCGTGAGTCCTGCTTCCGCATTGGCGGTCTTGTCCGCGATGAAAAGCCCGATTTTGTCGGTCGCATCTTCCCATTTCACGCTGTAATCCCCGACAGCAGGGTCGGTGAACGTGGTCTTTGTCGGATTGCCCGCGGCGATGCGGAGTTCAACTTTTTCTGACGAAGACTCAATCCGCCCATCGCCAATCTGTTCCTTGCTGCAGGACGCGATGCACAGTCCTACGAGTGCAAATGCCATGGCGGCATAATTCATTTTCATAATCATCATAGTTTTAGAGGTTAAACTACAGGCCGATGTAGGCACCATTTATCGTGACATCTTCCGTTCCTTCCGTATCACTGAATCCGGAAGCCGCGAAACCTTGTTCCGCTCTCACTTCGCCGCACCACATTTGGGGAGGGCAATAAATTTTAGTGTTTTCCATATTTTTATGTTTTTAGTTTTCCTCCCCCCATTTCAAGTTCGATGAGGGGAGCTGGATTATCATCCTATTTATTTCGTCCACTTGCAGCCGGAAACCGTTGGCTGAACCTTGCTGGCTGTGTTGCAGATGTAGTCCGCGAAGTTGTCGGCGGTAAGTTCAAGCTCAGCCCCATCGATATTCGCCGAGCAACTAAATGACGCTCCTTCAATTGTGGCGTTCTCCTTGACGTTTCCGAATGCAAGTCCCCAGAGCATCGCCAAATCCTCGTTGAGTTTGGCCAGTTTGAATGTCGCTCCGCAGCTGCTTTCCCCAGTCACAGACACGCCCTTGAACGAAAATCCCGTAAAGCCTCCTGCGGCACCGACACAGGTGTTTTCAAGCGCCGAGACTGCCCCGTTTGAAACACAATCCGTCATTTTCACATTCTGCGCAAGACCTATGATTCCGCCAAGAACAGTCGTGTTTACGGAAGTTGCCCAGCCGCCTGTCACCGCGCCTGTGTTGGTACATTCAGAAAGAGTCACTTTGCCGTCATCCTTTCCTATCGCAGCACCAACGACACCACCCACATTGTCAAGACGAGCAGGAGAATTGCCGTTGTTGAGACACCCGCTGTGACGACATTTGCTGAGCAGTGCGCCCGAATTCTCGCACCCCGTGACTGTCATGGAGTAGCTCTTGCCACCGTTAATGCAAATCTGCGCACCGTTGTCCTTCCAGTCGTTGGCGAATGTTCCCGCGCAACGTCCGAGTATGCCTCCAACGCAAGTTGAGCCGCCGCTTGAGCCCTCACCATCAGAAATGCGGGAAATCGCCCCGGTGTTGCGACAGTTTTCAAACACGGCCCCGTCAAGTTCGACGACTCCGCAGATTCCACCATAAGTTGACACGCCCAGCGCCTTTGAACCAGATGTGGCTTTCACGCTGATGCTTCCATTATTCACGCAATCGACGAACTTACCAGCCTTGCACTCTGCATCGGCGAAATAGAGACCCGTATTGGAGTCAAGTCCGGCAATCGTATGTCCGTATGCGGCGAGTCCGCCTCCGAAGTTGGCGCAAGCGACATCCTTTCCGTTTTGGTCACCTACTGCAACCTCAAGCGTGACATTTCCGTCGTTAGTGCATCTTTTCATCACGCCTCCGTTCTGCGCGACGAGCCCGCCGAGCAAAGACGGCACGCCGTCAAGCCTCAGATTCACGGAACAGTTTGCTGACACGTTTGTTACATTTCCGAGGTTAATCTGAGCCAAGGCGGCATTGCCATACTCATAAGGTTTTTCAAATGCGGAAAATTCTCCCGTAAGCGTGAGGTTTGTGACTTCAGCCTCGGCGCCGAGTTCGCGGAACAGAGGTCTTGTGGCTGCGGAACGGCTGATTGTCTTCCCGTTGCCGTCAAGCTTTCCGTTAAACACACCGTCTGCCATTTCAAGGTTGTCAGAGGATATGTTGGCCGTGAGCTTGAAACTGCGTCCGGTGAAATCCTCGCCTCCTCTGATCTTTGCCGCGAACCTGTTCCAGATTTCGACGTTCGGAATCTCTCCGAGGTCAAGTATGCTCTTCGGTTCGTATACGAAGGCCTTAGTGTAGGTTTTGCCAGCCTCAGCCACAAATTCGCCCTCGGAAGGAAAAATCATGTCCTGAAAACTTCCGTCCATGTCATAAATCTCAAACTGTAGTCCCTTGGAATAGGTCTTTGCCGGAACAGCGAAAAATATGTCAGAGCCAAGAGCCGCCCCGGTCGCGCCGCAAGTCACGTTGATGATGCTCCCGTCCTGTTTCGTGTTCTCAAGCGTGCACCCCTCTTCCGAGAACCTTGCGGTGAACTTGCCGCTGACGGCATATCCTTCAGGGTCGCTAACCTTCACCGAACTGATGTTGAACGCCGTCTCTCCCTTGGTCGGAGTGAGGCGTATATATGCCATAGCATCCGAAATCTCAACCTTTCCGAGTTCGTCGCCGTATCCGAGCATCAGTTTGGTCTCCGTGTTTATCGTATTTCCATCCGAAGTCTGCACCGTCGGAATCACCACCTTAGCAGTCTTGTCCTCCTTAGACCAGGAATCAAACATTGACACTGGATAGACGGCGCAATGAGGCACCTCCACTCCAACGTTAAATGAAAATGTGACCCGCGTGTCGTCTTCCATGTCAAGTTCCGTGAGCGACGACTTCATACCGTTTACGACAATCCTGTCGTCCTCACCCCACACGAAACCCGCAGGGGCCTCGACCGTCACGGTTTTTGCCTTTTCATGCTCTGTTATATGCACATCCGGCGTTTTCTGACAGGCAAACAGAAGCATTACCGCCAATACCGGAAATATCAAAAAAATCTTTTTCATGGTTCTGTGTTATTTATTGTCTTTTATGAAGTTACGTATATATTCAACCTCCGTCTCACTCCACGGTGTCCCATCGGGGCGGAATATGTCGTGAAACCATATCTCAGGTTCCTCGGTCCATGGAATAGAGTTTCCATCGGCATCAACCTTATTCCAGTCATAGTGGAAATTACATTTGCCGGCGACAAGTCCGAAATTCACCGCGCCGACGTTGTATTTCCGGAATATCGGATAAGAACCCTCGAATGTCGAGTTCATTTTCCCGCGTGCAAGGAACTCCGTGCAGATCATCGGTCTGCGGTAAGGCAGGAGCTGCTTTATGTAGCGCTCAAGCGATGCCGGAGTGTCGTAGGCGTGAAATGTGATGACGTCGCTGTTTTCCAGCATAAAAGAAACCTCGGGAAGCGAAGTGATATTGTTGCCCACCCACGACCAGAGCGGTGCGGTCAGCGGTTGGGACGGATTGACTTCCCTCGCCCAACGAAAGGTCGCCTCAAGCAGGGGAACGGAATCAGTAACCCCACGGCGGTGATGCTCCGGCTCGTTGTAGAGACACCACATCAGCACTCGGCTGTCTTTCCTATAGCTGTGCAGAATGTCCTTGACCATTTTTTCTAGCTCAGGCCATGTCGATGGGTCGTTCACCCATTCAGCCCCAGGAACCATACACCATCCGGAGTTGTGCACTCCAGGAACACTCTCCGGCTGCGTTCCAAGATGCGGTTCGAGGCATTTCCCGCCGTTGGTCCAGAATGAGACAATAACCCGTATGTCGTGACTCTCGCAGATGTCAAGGAACCGGCTGAAGCGAGACTTGAATCCCTTGGGGTCGTCGAGATAGACAAGATGTGAGAGAAACACGCGGATGGTGTTAAATCCGAGCCCTTCGGCATATCCGAGTTCGCGGTCGATGGTCTGTGGATCGAAAGTGCTCTCCTGCCACATCTCAATCTGGTTTATCGCCGTTGAGGGAACATAGTTACATCCCACGATCCAGCCCTGCCCGGCATACCACTCCTCTGCCTTCTCCCGGCTCCACCTTTCTTCCCCTTTCCTCGCCGAAAGGGGAAGTGCGGCCAACACAAAAATTAATGAAACAATATAAACAACTTTTCTCATTTCAATTTATCTGAATAATCCTCAAATTGAGGCGTTTTTAGGTTTTTATAAGCATTAATACCCGGCGTTCTGCCTGAGGTTCGGGTTCTTGTCAATCTCACCCTGGGGAATAGGAAGAAGCAGGTCTGTCTTCTCGAACGGACGACGGGCCTGCCAATATGAATCCTCTTCCGGCATCGCGTCGTGTATGGCCTTTACTTTCTCCCATCCGTAGCGGGCCACATCAAAAAAGCGGAAACCCTCGAATGCGAGTTCAAGACGGCGTTCGTCTAGGATGAGACCGAGCATTGTCTCATAGTCTGACGGCTGATCGATTTTCTTCAGATGCACGCGCTCGCGAACCTTGTTTACATAGCCGGTCGCGCCCTTGAGGTCTCCCTGTGCTGCAAGAGCCTCAGCGTGAAGCAGGTAAATCTCGGCAAGGCGCATGAAGATTATGCTGCTGGCATTGGTGCGGACCTTATAGGCAAACGGATAATTGCTTGAAGGATAGTATAGCGACCATGTGCACTGGTCGTATTTCACTGAGGCATTCAGGCGTTCTGTGTCACCGGCCTTATCAAAGGCGGCGAGCAGGTTGCGGGAAGGAGTGAGGTACTTTGCCCATCCGAAGTTCGTTCGGTTGCTGTACTGGTCGTAATAGTACATATAGGCCAGTCGGTCTCCGGAACTTTTCGTACTTTGGAGCTCAAAGATGGTCTCGGGGTTATTCCTGAAGGCGTCTGTCTCGTTGAATCCCCAGAGGTCATCGTATTTCGGAGAAAGCGTATAGCCGCACTTCTCCAGAGCCTCACAGTTATCGGCAACTTTGCTCCAGTCGCGAAGTTCGGTGTCGCGGGCATACAAACGAGCCAAAAGACCATGCGCAAATGCTTTGGTAAAAAATGCCTTGTTTGTCGGATCGGTGTCAGGAGCGTACTGGCAAGCAAATTCAAGGTCGTTGATAATCTTGCGATAGATATCAAGGACTGGCGTGGCTTCCGGATAATAGAGAGGATAGACTTCTTCCACATTCTCAGTCGTGATTGAAGGCGGCACCACCGTTGTCATCGGGATGTCTCCCCAGAGGGAAGTCGCTTGAAGCCATAGCCAACTGCGGAAACAGTATGCCTCGGCTTGCCAAAGGTTCTTCTCCTGCTCATCGTTCCATGACTCATCCTTCACAAAGACGGAGTCTGCATAGTTGATGAGGGTGTTAGCGTTGCTCACCTGCTGGAAATAGCGAGTCCACGTGACGGCCACATCCTCATTGGAAGGACTTATCTTGTTGCCTTCGATGTCAAGAAGCTTGGCGTTGTTCGTCCCGTTGTAGGAGTTGTCGAGACGACACTCTGACATAACCTGATAGTAGAGCGTTCCGACAAAAGTGATGGTCGGCACCCAACTATTGTACATTGCGTTGCGCAGACCCTCAATGTCGGCTCGCAGTTCATAGGGATTCTCGCTGCCGCCCTCTTCTTTCTTTTCCGTTCCATATTCTGTGATCGGCATCAGGTCGAGCTGGCAGGAAAGCGCCAGCAGAGCAATTGCTGCGATTACAGATGTGCGATATATATTCTTCATAATCATTTTCCCCATTTTTAGAATTCTACATTCAGTCCAAAAATGAATGTCTTCACATTCGGATATGATCCCCAATCGACTCCCATCTTTGTTGCGGCCGTGTATTCGCTGACTTCAGGGTCATAGCCGCTGTACTTGGTGAGGGTCAGCACGTTGCCGCAGGTTATGTATGGTCGTATGCTTGAGATATGGGCTTTCTTGAGGGCAGGGTGACGTATGTCGTATGAAAGGGTTATGTTCTTGAGTTTCACATAAGAACCGTCCTCCACGAAACGTGAGGACACCTTGAGATTGTCCGTTCCGCCGGCCTTCGGCATATCGGTGACATCACCAGGACTGCGCCAACGCCGCAAAACATCAGTAATCTGGTTATATCCGTTGTTCATGCTGACAAGCTCGACACGTGAGGCATTGTAGATGTCGTTACCCACAGAACCGGTGATAAGGAAAGAGAGGCTGAGCCCCTTCCAGGTCAGGGTGTTGGTGAGACCGAAAGTGAAGTCCGGATTCGCATCACCTATCCATAATATCTTGTCCGCATCGGTTATGCGCCCGTCATTATTCCTATCCTCATAGACTATGTTTCCCGTCTGTGAATCTACGCCTCTGGAAACATATCCGTAGAACTGCGAGAGCGGATGCCCTTCCTCCATTCTGATTACGGACTCCCGTCCCTGCTGGTCAGAGGTGCCGGCGAAATAGTATATCTTCTGGAGACGGAGACTTTCAAGCCTGTTGCGGTTCATAGAAATATTGAAGTCTGTGTTCCAACGGAAGTTGTTCCTGTCGATGTTCACGGAGTTCAGGGAGAATTCTATTCCCCAATTGGACATTTCTCCCTCATTGCGGTAGATGCTGCCTACCTTAGCTGTGGAAGGAAGCGGAACATTGAGAAGAAGATCGGTGGTGTATTTATAGTAACCATCCATCGTGAGATTCAGGCGGCCTCCGAACATAGAGAAGTCTATTCCGACATTCGCTTGGTTGGTGGTTTCCCATGTCAGGTCGGTGTTGCCCATGGCACTGAGGTTGCCGATGGTAGGCACGGCCGTGGCATATTCAGGCTTGGTGTAGTCGTAATAGGTGATGCCATATTTCTCCACCCATGCATAATCTGCGAGGCCGGCCTGATTGCCGAGCTGTCCCCATCCTGCACGTAGCTTTAAGTCGTCAAGCCATGAGACACCTTCCATCCATGGTTCCCCACTGATTCGCCACGCCGCAGAAACCGATGGAAAGAATCCCCATTTGTGCCCCGGAGCGAGCTTGCTGGAGCCGTCTGCGCGGAAGTTGGCGGTGATGTAGTAACGGCTGGAGTAATTGTAGGAGATTCGGCCGAGGTAGGACATGATAGACCACTTCGACCAGTTCTGTCCAATTGAACCCGGCTTGTTGCCAGCATTGAGGCCGAAGACGCTGTGGTCTGACATCAGATAGTTCTTGCCTGCGGTGAGTGCCTGATAGTCTGAAGTTGTAGCGGAAGTTCCGACCATGGCCTCAAGGCTGTGCCCTCCCCAGAGACCGTTGTAGGTCAGGATATTGTCATAGATCATCCTCCTGTCGTCGTTGCGGGTGTCAGTCACTGAACCATGGGCCTTACGTCCGAACACGGTGCTGACCGGGTCAAGATAGGTGTAACCATGACCCCAGCGGCGATCCATTGAGACCGTTGATTTGAAGCGAAGCCCCTTCACGATATCAACGGTCAGCGCCCCAGAGGCGATGAGACGATCGTATGAAGAGAAATTGTTCTGCGTCCGTGCTATGTTCTCGACCGGAGAGTTGAGTCCGCTCAGACCATAGAAATTCGTCCAATAATACTCGGGGTTGGCCTCGTCCCAGACCTTGGCGTAGGTCGGGGTACAGAGCGCGGAGATGACCACGCCTCCATTATTCGCGCCCATTCCGGTGTTCACTCCATTTGAACGTCCATTGGAATAGGCGATGTCGGTGCCGAAGCGAAGCCAGTCAAAAAGCTTCCACTCGGTATTGACCTTCATGTTGAAACGGCGGCTATAGGTGGAACGAATGACACCAGTCTCGTCAGAGTAGCCTGCGCTGGCATAGTACTTCGCCTTGTCAGTCGCGTTGGAGACTGAAAGTTGATAGTTCTGCGCAAGACCGTTCCTATAGGTCTCTTTTATCCAGTCGGTCTCGTCCTTCAGTCCGTATGGCATTTCCTCAACTATTGATTGAAGTCCCTCATCCACAAGAAGTTCCTTATACTGTTCATGGTTCAGAACATCGAAGGTGCGGGCCACTGCCGTGAGTCCAACGTATGAGTTGAAGGAAATCTGCGTTCCTTTGCCGGCCTTTCCACCCTTTGTAGTAATCAGCACGACTCCATTGGCGGCACGCGAACCGTAAATCGCTGCAGAGGAGGCGTCCTTGAGAATCTGCATGGATTCAATGTCGGAAGGAGACAGGTAGGCAATCGCGTAGCTTCCCTCTCCGACAGGCACGCCATCAACGACATAGAGAGGATCATTGCTGGAGGCGATGGAAGAGGCACCACGCACGCGGATAGTCATTCCGCTGCCAGGGAGTCCGCTTGTCTGTTGTGCCGTGACTCCAGCAACCTTTCCCTGGATGAAGCCGGCTGCGTCGGTAATCGGACGTGTCTTCATATCATCGGTGGAGACGGTAGAGATTGCAGTGGTGAGGTCGCGCTTTTTCGCAGTTCCGTAACCTATTGCGACGACTGCGTCAAGGGCGATGGCCTCAACCTCGGTGGTGATATCAATAACGGCACGTCCGGCAACTTTCTCTGTCACAACCTTGTAGCCCAGAGCCTCGTAACGCAGCGAGGGATCTTTTCCAATCAGCGTTATTGTATATTTTCCGTCCGCGTCGGTCATCGTGCCATTGGACGTACCTTCCTCAAGCACACTCATGGCTATAACCGGAACTCCGTCCGAATCGATAACCGCTCCACTTACTTTCCTTTCCTGAGTCTTCGGAGCCTCCTCCTTACGCAGACGCGGAGAAAGCACTACGAGTTTCGGATTCTTGATTTCGTATGAAATCGCAGTTCCTGAAAAAAGCACATCGAGAACGGCCTTCAATGGCTTGTCCTGTACGTCAATGCTGACTTTCCTGTCCAAATCAGGAAGTGCACTGCTATAGAAGAATTTGAAGTCGCCCTGTTTCTCAACGACAGAAAGGACCTCTGAAAGAGGGCTATTCTTCACAGAAACAGTAATTTGTTGTCCCCACGACGGCACGGCGAAAGCCGTCGCGACGAGTATTGCCAATACCCATTTCATTAATCTGTGGTGCATCGCTTTGTTTGGTTATTATTTGTATTATTGTGTCAGGCTTTCCAGGCATGCTACCGGTCACGTCCTGAAAGTTTCACTATACTCCCTTCTATTGTCCATGACACTGGGGAGGTCTCGGTGATTATCCCGAGAATCGCATTGAGCGATGTATTGGGAATCACACCGGTGTAGCGGAAGTCCCTTATGTCCTCGTCCACAAAGACCACCCGCACGCCGTAGAGGCGCGCCAACTCGGCGGCGACCTCGGTTAGGCTGTCGTCGTTGAACGCAACCTCATTGCACAACCACGGCACTTCAGAAGAGACGTCCGTCGACTTCGGCTGTCCGAGTTTCCCAACTGCCTTGTCGAACGAGACGCACTGATGCGGCAATAGCACAGCTTCGCTCTCTCCATCCGTTGTAAGGACCTTGCCCTCAACGAGCGTGACTGTCTCGTCGCCATCCCTATAGGAACGGACATTGAACTTCGTTCCGAGAGCCTCTACGCTGATGTTCCCGGTGCTGACGACAAACGGAAGCTCGGCGTTCTTCGCCACTTCAAAGAAGGCCTCGCCATCGAGGGATATGTCCCTGTTCGTTTTTCCGTATTCAGTTGAATATGAGACGCGACTTGCAGAATTAAGTCTTATCCGACTGCCGTCCGGAAGCAGCACATCGCTCCTTTGCCCGCAGTCGGCGACAATCTCGAACTGTCCGGGGGCTTCCTCCGGAGCGGAGATGCGCATCCCCGCAAAGACACCGAGCGCGACAGCCGCAGCCACGGCGGAAACCGCCGCCACCACGCGCCAAAGACCGTTTCTGCGCAGTCCGGCCTCTTTCTCCAGCCGTGCCGCGCGTTTCTTTGTCCGCGCAAACGCCGTGTCTATTTCCTCCTGTGTTACAGACGAGCCGTCAATCGCGTCCCACCCGATGAAAATGTCTTTCATATTCCTCATATCACTTTTTTCTTGCCATTCTTATGCAGTCAAATGCCGCCTTCGGTGACGTCACGCCGGATATACGGACCTCATTCTCTCCCCTGCGAAGCTCCACGTCGAACGGAATCTCCACGAATGCGGAGTCCGTCGCCTCAACCGTCGCGTGATGCGTCTTTCCGTTCACCGTCAGGTCAAAGTCAAACGCCTCAGGTGAGGAGACGAGAACTGCCAGGCCATACTTTCCTCCACGGCGGCTGAACACATCGCCCCACTCAAGCCAGTTAGTTCCGGAGCCGCCGAGGTTCGTCGCCACAGCCCGTCCGGAAGCCCCCTCGACAGGGACATATTTCACACCGGTTCCGCGTATGTCCGTGAAATCGGGGCAGTATCCCCACTCGCCCTCATACAGCGCAGGCTCAATGCGTTTGCCCGCAGCCTTGAGAATCTTTGCCGTATGAGGCGGCAGCGTCATTTCTATGACATCGCAGGAAGCAAGGTCTGAGCGCAGGTTGAGGTCGCGCAGCTTCATCTTGCCGTCGAACTCCAGCACCTGTGCAGGCACGCTGAACGATGCGGCCGTGTCCGAAGGATTATAGAGGGCGACGGCTCTTTCCCGGCCGTGGCGCCGCAGGACGTCCTTCGCAAAGACATAGGTATCTCCCTCGTGCTGAACCACATGGGCCTGAAGCCCGAGCGGGTCCTGGTTCACGGCAATCAGCTCCGGGTTGGTGATTATCCGCATCGTCTCCTCCGGAATGTACTCGATGTCGCAGCCCAGAAGCAGCGGTGAGCTCATTATGCACCACATCCCGAAATGAGCCTCCTCTTCGGCATAGCTCAGTCCCAGCCCTTTCTCCCAGAAAAACGGCGACGGCTTTATGCTGTAGCCCAGGGCGAGCATGTCCATGTCGTTGTAGTGCCCCTCACGCGCATAGGCCGAAAGGTAGAGGTTTCTCTTCACGATGGATGCCACCGACGACCACACGGGACGGATGTCCCCGGACATTCTCCAGGAGTCGGCAATCTTCTCGGCCCATGTCCCGGGAAAGTCCCATCGGCAGATGTTGATGTCGATATGCCTCCCGGCCACGCTGTCAATCACATGACGAATCCTTTCGTAGCGTTCCTGTTCGTCGAGGTGGAGGTGAAAGCCCCCGCAGTAGTCAATCTTGATGAAGTCGAAGTTCCAGTTGTTGAAGTACTGGTCCGCGTCCTGCACGTCGTGCATCCATAATCCGGCGCCAATCCCGCTGGTATCTCTGAGATTTTTCGAGAGCGCCCCGCAGGTGTTGTCCCCGGCGTCGGAGTAGATTCCGGCCTTGAACCCGAGGGAATGGATGTAGTCCGAGAGCGAGCGCATCTGCTCTGAGCCTCCCGGAAATCTCACCGGATGCGGAATCATGTAGCCGCGCTGGTCGCGGTAGCCGAAGAATCCGTCATCGATGTTCACATTTGTGTAGCCGGCGTCCTTGAGCCCCCGTTCGACGAGGAGGTCCGCCTGATGTCTTATGAGCGAGTCGGAGATGTTGACGGTATATGCGTTCCATGAGCTCCAGCCCATCAGGGGCGGCTTCACGGCATTGTTCTTTCCTTCGGTACACGAGACGATGATCGCGAGAATAAGAAAAAAGGGATATATCCCTTTCATTTTCCGTATGTTACAAAAATGTGGATTTAATCGTATGCGCATATAATGACGACTTTATTACAATATGAGTGTAAAAATCGTCGTCGCACCCATCGGAGATTATGATTTTTTTAATATCTTCGGTGGATATGAATATGTATTCAGAAGTTTGGACGTACACGACTGATGAGAAAAGGAATATAGACCGAAAAGAATGGGAAAAATGATGCAGGTTATTTTTTGAAGGTTTCCTAAATGAAAAATACCATCAGGCACAGGACGCGCCGGATGTCCTTGAGCGCCGCGTTCATAAGGTTTTCTACAGTCTTTTTCTTTATCCCGAGAATTTCCGCAATCTCGTCGTTTGACTTGCCCTCATCGCGGCTAAGAGTAAATACACGCCTTCGGCGTTCCGGCATATTCCCGACAACTTCACGTATCCTCTCGGCCTTCTCTTCTGCAGCCAAATGAGAATCCACGCTCTGGTCCACGGCAAAATCAAAGTCTTCTATCGTCACGGAAGGACGGTGCTTTTTAAGGTAAAGAAGAGCCGAGTTGCGAGTCATCGCATAGAGATAAGAACCAAAGGAACGGATTTCCGGAATTGTGCTCCTCAATAGCCAGACTCTGGCAAAAACATCCTGAGCTATATCCTCGGCGACTTCCCTGTCCTTCAGAATTTCCGTGAGGAATACGCGGACTTTCGGGTAGTACCATGAAAACAACTCCCTGAACGCAGGCTCTTCACCCTCGCTGATACGTTCCAATATGTCTTTTTCGTTATAGAGCATATAGTTTAAAGACACTGCCGTGATTCCGAGACCGCATCACGGCAATGCATGTAATTTCCTTAAAAGATAGTGGCAGTCACAACAGACTTCTCACCGACTGCACATTCAGGTATGCTGATGACAGTCGAGGTGCCTTTCTTCACTGCCGTCACGCTCTTGCCGTTAACCCTGACGGTTGCCGGATTCACGGACATTCCTTCGAGGACAATTTCAACGCGGCGGGTCGCCGGAGCATTTCTGAACTCCCCTTTTCGAGGATTCACCACGACCTGCAATTTCTTTCCTTTCAGAGACTTCTCGATGAGGGTTGTCGCGTAGTCGGTGTCGTAGGCCTGACTCACGCCGTCGTCCTCATAGAGGCTGAAACTGCTGGTTCCGACTCCCGGAACGATGAGCAGACGCAGACGGTTGTCGGCCTTCTGAAGGTTCTGAATGCCTTCTCCTGCAAGAGGAATTATTGAACCGGACTTCACAAACCAAGGGTTCTCGTCAATCGTGTAGTAGAGAGTCTTGGTCGAGCCTCCCCTGTGCGTGCAGTGGTGCGCCATGTCATACCAGTCGCTGCCGGAAGGGAACCACATTCTGCGCTCGGTCTTGCCTGTAGCCGGGTCGAGCGGCTGGCAGAGAACAGTGGCGAGGATGTTGTCACCGAACATGAATTCCTCGTCCCAGTCGTATGCCTGCTGCATCTCCGGATAGTCATAGTAGAGAGGGCGGCAGATGCTGACTCCCGTGTCGTACGCCTCACGGGAGAGCGTGTAGATGTATGGCGTGAGGGCATAGCGCAACCCGATTGCCGCCTTCATGTATTCGTAATGCGTCGGATATTCCCAAATCTTTCTTTCAAGGAACTTGCTTTCGGTAGAATGAGTCTTGAAGATAGGGGTGAACACGCCGTATTGGAGCCAGCGGGTGTATAGTTCAGGGTCTGTGTCGTGACCTTTCTTCTGCATGTGTCCGCCGATGTCGTGTCCCCAATAGCCGTAGCCGACATTAGAAGCCGTGGCCGTGAACGACGGAAGCATTTCGAGAACGCTCCACTCATCGTATGTGTCCCCGCTGAAACCGAGTTGATAGCGGTGGCTGCCAAGTCCTCCCCAGCGATGATAGATGAACGGACGGTCGGCATCCTTTCCGCGCGTGACGCTCTGACGAACCTTGTCGTTGAAGAATGTCCAATTGATCCAGAAGGTGTTGTTCAGACCTTTCATATACTTGCTGTCCATCCACTGCTGCCAGTCCAACCACCAAAAGTCAACTCCCTGTTTCTCAAGAGGATGAATAACGGAATTAAAATAGGCATCAGCCCATTCCTGCTGATCCATACGATAAGGTACAGGAGCAAAATGACCCTCTTTCGCGAAGCTCCTGTCGTTCCCCACAAACGTGTAAGGCTCACTTCCGTAGACATATCCCTTCGGACCGTCATAATCGTCAGTACGGGAGGTGTAGTCTTTCACGAAAGCCTCGTAGCAATCCTCATACGGACGTATTCCTGAAGCCGGATGAAGATTGAGCGCTGTCTTGAAGTCCAGTGCGTGAATGTCGTGGAGAAGTCCCACAGGATCTTCGATAAGGTCATGATTCCAGGAATATCCGGTCCAGCCCCGGAACTGTCCGAATTCATCCTTTCCCTTTCGTTTGTCCATTTGTTTCCATGTGAGATGCCAATCCATATCGATGATGAAAACATCGGCAGGAACCTCATGTTCACGAAGTTCGGTCGCGATGGCAAGCAGCTCATCATCGGTATAAATCCAATAACGACTCCACCAATATCCGAAAGTATATTTAGGAGGCATAGGAATCTTGCCGGCAATTTTCGTAAAATCAGAGAGGGCCGCTTTGTAGTCGTGTCCATAGGCGAATATGTAGAGATCCTGACGGTCTCCCTCAGGACGTGGGGCAACCCACTCGCCCCAGTCGGAGTCATTCTTTTCCAGTATGTGCCGACTGCTCTCATCGACTATCGCCCAGCCGTCGCGGGACAGTAGCCCGTCTTCAAGAGGCAGCGCATCAGCGGTGTCTTTCCTCCGACTGAAGATTTTGAGATTGTCGCGATCTATGCGCCCGTCAATTCCGTCAAGCGTGCGGACAGTGCCCTTGAGGTTACCTGTAGGCTCCATCCCCGGTTTCCAAATCACATTCTTGCCGTTCATGCGGAAAGAGACACTGAGATTGTCGACCGTGAATTTCCCGTTACCGGAATATGTAAGCGTGACTGCATCCGTGCGTATCTCCGTTTTACCCCCGTCTCTTCTGACCTTGAATGCAGGCACGTCAAGATTTCGGTTTATAATGGCAAGCGAGGCCCTGTCCTCGAACTGTCCGTCTTCCGCCCATTCCATTCGTATCAGCCTGTCGGTCAATACAGTAAAACGTGCGTTTCCGCTTTTCACGACAGCATCGTCCGCCGCTTTTGGATTTTGAGCATACGCTGCCCCGCAGAGTAGAAGCGATGCGATGACAATCAGTGTTTTCTTCATTGTATCATAGTTTTATCAAAAGACAAAGGTAAGCGAAAATATACAAATATGAGTCACTTTTAAAAAGCGGAGTTATTGGAATTTCCTGTCGAGGAGATTTGCACGCTGCTCGGTGAACTGTTTCATCCTTTCGATTTCCAGTTCGTAGGTCTTGGCAGGCATATTCGCCTCGCCGCTGTATTGGTAGTAGAACGGCCAGACGCTGAAGTTAGCCTCGATTGCCTTGCGCATCTGCTGCGGCTTCTGTTCAAGTTCAGAAAGCACTTTTGCCTTGAGTTCGTCTTTTTTCGCAGCCCATCTTGCTCCGACAAATTTGCGGAATTCGGCGTCCTGCCAGAAACGGTGGAACCAGTCAGGGTTGATGTATGGAGGCATATAGAATCCGCCGAAAATCATCAGCTGGGTGAGCGTGTCACCGTGCGGGGTGCGTCTGTCGTTGTTCCAGCCCTTGTCGAGGTCCCAGATCGGGCCGAAAAAGATTTTGTCCACTCCGCGCCTTTTGTAGAAATAGGTGCTCGTGTAGCCGTCCATATCTCCGGCAAATTCCTTGACGATGATGAAGTCTGCGAGCGTCTTTTCATCGAACCATTTCCTCCATCCTACAGACGGGTCTGTAAAATTCGAAGAATACAGGACCGCCTCCGCCTTCCGGATGAAGTCTTCCATATACTTATATTGGGATATGTCCATATTGTCGTCTTTCGGGTATTTGTGGTCCATATAAATCCCTCTGCTCGAAGTGAACGAAACCGGATAGCCTTCGTCGTGGTGGATGTTCGTTTCAATAAGATGTCCGCCGCTGATTTTATTTGGGTCGGAACCGTCCGCAGCAACAAGTTTGTCGAGGTTTATGCGTCCCTTCGCCACTTCCATCTGGTCGGACATCTGGTAGACGCCGTAGTAGCTGTCGCCGGAATAGACATTCACCATCTGTGAGCAAGGAGTGAACATCAGCGCCGCCTTATCGTGGTAGCCTTCTGCGGAGTTAAAGAGTATGCGCGAAAATTCAAAAGCTATATGATTGCGCAACAGGGACTTGTCCATATCGTGAGCGAGGAGTACCCAAGACTTCGCTTTGGCGTGGTTGAGTCCTATCGGGCTGAATTTCTCAGGGAATTTGATGCGGTAGGGCTTTTTCGGCAGCCCCCAAGTGGAATTGCCGCGTCCACGAATCTCAATCTCCGCATCAGCCACACTCCATCTTCCTTCGTCGGAACCGGGGCGATAGATGTCGAATTTTGTCTTGGTGCAGATTTTTTTCGAAGTTATGCTCGGAAGAGGTAGGTGCACGCGGATGACCGGCAGTTCGGTGTTGATTTGCGGGCAGTTGAAAGACACACGATAGCTGCTTTCATCGCCATTTTCGGCCTTCACGACCAAATCGAAATCGTCGGCAAAGGAGATGGCTGTCTCTCCGGAAACCACCGACTGACCATTTACCAAGACAGTCTCTCCGTCTGTAACAAACTCAGGAACGAGCATCTCCGGCTGAGCCTTGTCAATCCACTTGAGATACTTCGCACTGAAGCTCTTGGTGGCATTGTCGTAGCTGAAAACAAGGTCGTTGGAGAGATTGTTCGGGGCAGCCTTCAAGACGAAGGATGTGAGGCTGTTGGTGGAATTCTTCACTCTTTCCTGTCTTATGACAAGGCTGCGGCTCTCACATTCTGGAGCGGAAAGCACGATGGTAACACTTCTGTCTTCCCTGAGTTTATGGGCTGCGACGTTCACGATAAGCAAGAAGGAATATTCATCTTCGGTGGAAGATATCATCGCCTTGCACCAATCCTGTTCAGGAGTGAGGCTGAGGCTTACATTTCTTGTGGAACGGAAATCAAATTTGAATACGCCTCCCTCAAGCGGAGCAAGAAAATCCTCTGTCTCCAGCACAAGTTCCGCATCCGGCTGTTCTACAGGATTATCCGACCCACCGGAAGGTTTCGATGGTTCTTGAACCTCAGGAAGTTTTTGACAAGATGCAAACGCAACGAATAAAAGAAGTAGCACCGAAAAGAGTGTCGAATGAATTCTGGACATAAAAATATGTGGTTTAATCTCACATATATAGACGAGCGAAACGCTCCTATTTACTTAAAAACAGTAAAAGGGGGGGACCAAAACACTCTTTGGTCCCCCCCGCTCGACTAATTAACTAAACTATCGGTTAGTTCTCGGGAAGAGATACAGCCTCGAATCTGATACCTGCGTCTCCCTTGTTGTCGTCACCCTGCTTGCGCACGTCCAACTCGCCATAGAGAGGGTTCTTACCGCCATCCGAGATGTTAGGAATGGTTTCACCCTCACCGGAAGCAACTCTCCAGTAGCACTTGAGGCCCTCAGAAGCCGGATCTACAGTGTAGAAGTGGTTAGGAGCATTGATTTCCTCTGCAGTAAGAGTCTTCTTCCAAATACGGAACTCTGTCATAAGACCAAGGAAGTCACGATCGTGTTGATAAGAGTAACCAATCCAGAAGCAACGGTTACCGCTTGGCTCATAGCTCCAAGATGGAGAAAGGTTAACCCATTCCAATGTAGAAGGTCCATAATACATCTGCTTCTGGAATGTATATTCCCCGATTTTAACTCCATTGAAATATGCAGTTGCAACTTTGTTACCAAATGTAATGGCTACGTGAGTCCAACGGTTTGCAGGAAGCTCTTCTGGGATGTTCCAATTACCTGCTGTAGTTGCAATCTGAATCTTGTTAGGTGAGTTTCCAACATCTCCGAAACGAAGCAGGAACTGTCCCTCGATACCCATAACAGTCATAACGGCACCTGTTTTCTTGAAAGACTCAGGCTTGATGAGGCACTCGAGAGTGAAATTGTAGCAGGTCCCAAGTCCACCATTCTCCCATTTCGGGAAGAGACGGTTTCCATTCATACGGACAGCCCATCTGATGATGGCGTTCTGCTGGGTGATGGTGATTTCTGCAGAAAGCGGAGTCTCGCCCTCTTTTGCATCTGTCTGGGTGAATGTCACCTTTGCAGAGCGCTTCTGCTCAGAGAATGCAGCGATTTCGAAATACTCCTTACCGTCTTTCTTCTCTTTGTGGGTAATCCAAGATTTTCCTTCTTCGGAAATGTTGATTGAGTATGCCACGTTTGCAGTGATGCCGACACCGATTGTTTCACCGTCAATCTTTGCAGGATAGAGGTCCTTCGCGGTCATAAGAACGTGTTTTGCCTCCTGAAGCACAGTGACCTTCACCGGTTCAACGCCTTCTGCTGAAAGTGTGAGTTCTGCCTGTCTGTCGTCAAGCCCTGCAAGCTCAGTGTACTCGAACACGAACTTCGCCTCACCTTCTTTGTCTCCCTCAAATGTAGCCTGGTAGACAAGCCAAGACTCTGCACCCTCGCTGAGAGAGTATTTGAGGTCACGGTAGTTGATTGAAGACTCAGCAATAACTATCAAAGAGCCTTTTTCGTGGCTAAGGATGACTGACGGAGCAGTGACAAGTTTCAAATGGTCAGGAATGATTTCAGTCGGGCTTGAAGTGAGTTTGAATGTATCCTCAGCTTTCCCGCAAGTGAAGGTCCAGTCAGAAACCAAAGCCTCCTGGCCGAGGTTAGGCTGCACGGTGAATTTTACGATGTCACCGTCAACACCCTTCACAACAGACGGAACAACCCAAGAACTGTAGTCTGCCTTGCCCGTAAGAGTCCACTCTCCGGAACTTGACACAATTACATCAAAGCTTCCACCCGTGTTCGGAATTGTAGCAGTGTGAGGAGTGACGCTGATTTTCTCCTGCACCGGAGGAGCGACCTTAACGTCATCCGGTTTAGAGCAGGCAAACAGAGCAAGAACTGATGCCGCAACAACAAATATCTTTTTCATATTTTTTGTTTTATTAAATTATCGTGTTATTATGGTTAATTAACGAGTGTGACGATTAGGATCGTATTTACCTTCACCTATTTTGTTCCAAACTCCTGTCGGCTCTTTCAGTTCCTGATCGTAGAAGCCTTTAGCTGCTGCCTTGATGAAACCATCAGACCTATATCTGTTGCTGTTTACAGTACCTGTACCCGAAGGGTCGAAAGCGAACCACATACACCAGCCGTAGCCCTGGTTTTTCATATTTCTTGCAGAGTCCTCTGTGATTGAACCATAACCACGATTCAATTCCAATGACATTCCTGAGCACTGAGCCTTTGTGAGGTCTCCGTAAGGAGATGTTGTTCCGCCATAGTTTGCAACGTGGAAGTCAAGCCACTTGGAGATTGGCTGGTCTTCATTAGTTTCCAAGTCCTTAACTGAAGTAGGAAGAGTGTAGAGCTGTCCGTAAGCAAATGTTGAAACTTCTGTTTCCCAAGGGCAAGTTGCTTTGAGGGCTTTTTTGAGTTCGTAGCAAAGTCTTGCTCCCGCAGCGGCACTTCTTGGTGCGAACCATTTGTTGCTGAGATCCGGAGAACTTGAATACTCGTCATCGAGGTTTACACCGTCAAGTTTGTATGTCTTACAAGCTTCTGCAACCTCCTGTGCCCACTGCTGTGCTCCCCAGTCCGAGAGCTGGCAAAGGCCTGCCGCGTCGTGGTTTCCGAGAAGACCGAGATAAACCTTGATGCCTTTCTTGCGAAGCGGCTGGAGATAAATCTCTGAATCGTCGAGAAGAGCCTGTACGTTAGGGTTATTTGAAAGATAAACTACATCTTCTGCTCTGTTGAAGTTGATGTTTGCTGCAAAAAGGATGACAGCGTCAAAGAACGGAGTTCCGTCTGCGAGTTCATACTCAAGAGCATTGAGTGGGTTGCAGTCGTTAACCTCAAAGTAAACGACATTCTTAATCTGCTTAGGGTTTTGCTTTCTGACAAGCACGTTCACACGGCACTCGGCCTGCTTCACCGCAGCATTCTCAACCGCCTTGAGATAGAGAGGGAGAAGATAAGGAGAGCCCATAGAAAGACCGGTTGCATCGAGTTTTACCTCAACTTCCTCAGACTCGGTCTGACCGGCCTTGATAACCATTTTACCGTCTGCAGGAATGGTAACCTTCTCTTTCGGATAGAGGACTGCTTCGCCCTGTTCCTTGTTGATGTAGTTGTACTCGCGAAGGTATCCCTCGTCGTAGAAAAGCTTAACCTCAACATCAGAAGCGGCAGCTGCTGTAACACTAAGCTTCACTTTCACTGAAAGTTCAGTCTCAGTCTTGGTTGCGATAGTGGTCTCGCCCATAGAAACGAGCTTCACAGCCACGCCCTCTGACGGTTCAGGAGTCACTTCTCCGGTGCCGGCAGCCTGAACGACATTGATTGCAACAGGCTGTGCAAGACCTGCTTCGATGCGGATACGTGCCACTCTCTGCTCAGTGGTGTTGTTATCCTTTGCATTGACGTGAAGATTCCCTTTTTCCATATCCGGAACAAGGACAATCCAGTCAGCCGTTGGGGTCGCTTTCCAAGAATCGGCATTAGTCACGACTTTGAGCACAACCTCGGAATTTTCTTTCGCAAGGAAAGAAATTGCTGCATCCGGAGTCACTGTGAGGGTCTCCACAACTTCATTAGGAGCCTTCGTGCAGGAAGCAAGGGTAAGGGACATCACTGCGATGCCAAGCATACCTTTAAAAAATCTTTTTAACATAATTAGGTTATCTTTTAAGATGGTTTATTTAAGTGTTTTATATGTTTTTTTAAGGAAGAGAAACAGGTCTCCAAAGGATGTCGTGGTCGGAGCTGAGGTTATTTCCGTAGATAGAATAATCCTTTACAGCCTTTCCTGCGGCATCGTCAAATTTCCAGTAGGCAAGCAGACTTGCGTTGATGTCGGAAGGATAGAGTTTGTAGAAATGGTTTGGAGCATTGATTTCCTCTGCGGAGAGAACCTTGTTCCACAAACGTGCCTCTGCAATCATACCGTCAAGACAACGCTTGCTGTCGTAGGAATATCCAATCCAGAAACAACGGGGCTTTCCGTCAGACTCGTCTGAATGTGGAGCGCTGAAATCCACAGCCTTGAACTCAATCGGAATCTGAACACCGTCTCTTACAACCGTTCCAATGTTTGTGAGATCTTTTTCGGCACGGAGACGACCGTCGAGATAGACCTTGATGTAACCTTTGTTGAAAGTGACTGCAAGATGATACCATCTGTCAACCTTCAGTTGCAAGGATGGGTCTGTGAGGTCTGCCCTGAGCGTTGAACCGCCTTCCACGTCCTTGTAGGCGCAAGCAATCTGAATCTGGTTTGTAGGAATTGTCACATCACCGATTCTCACAAGAAAGTGGTCTTCCACACCCATTACAGTGAGGATTTTGCTTTCATTGTTGAATGCGTGGCAGTTGATGAGGGCTTCCATTGTGAAGGTCTCAAGATTCTTCACTTGATCCCAATTGTCCCAAACCGGCCAAGAACGATTACCCTTAAGGTCTGCGACATAGTTCACCAGAGACGCTTCTTTGACTACATAGTACATTGTCTTAGCCCTCTCGAGCACAGCCACACCGTCAGAGACGATAGTGACAGGAAGGACGTAAACCTTGCTGTAGTCCAGTTTGTCAAGCCCTGTGAAAGTGAGTTCAATGTCCTTGCTTGCGACATCTCCACCACGAAGAACCGTGGAAAGGCCTTCGAGATCGCAGTTTTCATCCGGAAGAAGTTCCGCTGCAGGCTCGTACCAAGCCTTGCGGTAGGTTTCGAGCAATTCCGGAGATTTCACAACTTTCACATCAATGTCATTTTCGAGAGGCTGCGCAATGGCAACGGAAAGACTCCTTTTCAGAGTTTTCACTCCCTCGTCTGTTGCAACCCTGACTTCAGACCGGTAGCTGTCAGCTTTTATGAACATTTTGTTCTCAAAACTGCCGTCCTGTTTTGAACACCCCACGAGGGCGAGGGCTGCCGCAAAAATAAATATGCCTGTTCTTTTCATATCAGCATTTGTTTTATTCTGTTTTCTGCGACGGATTCATCTGTGAAATCGCCTTGCGTACATTGCAGAAAGGATAGTTTTTGTTGAAATAGTCGTCGTAAGCATTCCCGGCCGCAAGTCCGCAAGCCTTGAATGTATTGTTTTCGACTTCTGAAAGCACCCAAGCGGCTCCGTCTGAAAGTGTGGCGCCTTTCTGCTCAGGCTCTGAAACTGTTGGAACGCTGAGTTCCATAACTACGTTGTTGTTCGCCGGAGTTCTTCCGAGGATTCGGCCCACCAAAGGAGTGAGTTTTTTCTCCTCGCCAGCAACAATGATGACGTATGAGCAGATTTTGAGGAAGTCGGTGTCTACGACATTACGTGCACTTCCTCTGAAAACTGTCTTGAGTTGAGGACTGGCAGTGCAATATGCCTTGATAGTTGCGATGAAAGCCTCGTGGGAAGCCTTAGCATATTCTGTGGATGTATTTCCGACAAAAGAAGCCACAAGTCCGTGAAATCCGTATTCGCCACATCTGTCAAGCTGCTTTTGAGTCTGCTCCTTGAAGAATTGTGCAGCTTCTTCCGTTGTTCCTGCCGGTTTTCCCTCATCCGCTCTTTTGTCTTCGAGGAGTCCCCAAGCTGTGTGAATCCTTGCATAGTCCACGAACAGAAGAGCCTCAGTTCCTTTACGTTCGCGAATCTGCGGGATTTCCGCAACCACTGTAGAGTGGAGAGCTTCGTTGATGTCCACGATTACGAAGTCCGCACTGTCTGGCATAGCCATAAGGTGCTGGTTCTGACTTGATGGATGCTCTGCAGAACCCTTCATCGTCACGAACATCAATTTATGCTCAGTCTTTTTGTACTCCCTAATGCCCGAGAGGTAGTTCTCGTAGGCCGCAGGGTCGATTTCTTCCTGAGTTTTGTGACGGAAGTCGAGATTTTGCGGCTGAGTCCATTTGCTGCACGAGGTGAACAGCAGGAGCATTGTTCCCAGGACAGGCAGCGATATGTTTAAAAACTTTTTCATTTCAATAAATCTGTTTCTGAAGTAGTTGAAACTTTAAAATCCCAATCCGGTTACTTAATAACAACAACTGGGTTGCAGTCCCACCAGAGGCGTGTACCCATCTTGTCAGGACCACCGAGATAGGAGGCTACGGCTTCGTTCACGTTCTCACCGTTGTTGGAGTACTCTGCGAGAGGGTAGACCATACGGCGTGCTCCGTGTTCGTTTGTCACTGAACCGCCGCTCTTGTTGCCGGCGTCAGTTGCAGGGAAGAACTTCGGATATCCGGTGCGACGATGGTCAGACCAAGCCTCGATGCCGTTGTTGAAGTTTGCAATCCATTTCTGAATCATAATCCTCTCCTGTTTCTGGGCCGGGGTTGCCGCCTCGTCCCATTTCACTGTGAGGGATGAAAGCACTCCGGCGTAGCTGTTGAGACCTGAAGGGTCGGCATAGGTTGCCGGCTTGTTCACGTTGTCCGCAGCATACTCTGCATAACCAGAGAGACCGAACTGCTCGAATGAGAGTCTGATGCCCTCGTTGTAGAAGTCCTCGGCACTGCCTGCTCCCATATTGAAGCCAAACACAGCCTTCGCCTCTGCCTTAAGGAATGCCACCTCTGCGGCGTTTATCCACACGAGCGGGTCTTCAGTGGTCACATTGACACCTGAGTATTTGCGACCTACGCTATTCAGAGACGGTTTTTCGATGCCGATTCTGATACCCACATAGTCGATTCCGTCAAATTCGGATTTGATGAAATACTTTGCACGACGCGGGTCGTTGTAGCCGTTCATATAGCAGATGATGTCAGCCGCTGCGTGAGTGTCACCACCGGTCACGCTTCCGGTCGGCTGGTTGTATTTGATGGCGGTGTAGAGAGGGTTACCCTTGTCTCCAAAGGCCACTTTCTGCAATGCCGCATTGTCGGAATTGTCCGCAAAAACGCCGATTTCGTGGCTCACTGCCTCCTCGGCATATTTCTTCGCCTTTTCAGGAGCTACATAGACAATCCTCATCGCCATTCTGAGTTTCAGAGAGTTGGCGAATTTGCACCACTTCACTGCTGTACCGTCATAGACAGGGTCTGCGGTGGACGGGATTGCGGAAAGACGGTTGTCGGTCAGCGTCTTGATGCAGGCGTCGAGTTCTCCGAACATCGTGTCGTAGACCTTCTCCTGTGAGTCGTAGGCTACGGTGATTTTTCCACCCTGTCCGATTTGTGAATATGGGATTGGACCATAAGTGTCTGTCACCCTGAGCATTGCGGTCACCTTGATGATATTCGCTATTGAAAGTGTGACAGGGTCGTCAGTGATGCTCTTGAGTTCCGAAAGGTTGGAGTAGAGAGTCGGGATTATCCTGTCACTCGCAAGGAGCACTCTCGTCCAGTCGTCGGTTGCGTTGTAGTTGTCAATGGTCTTTTCGAATGCGCCGGTTGTGGAGTAATATCCTCCCATCGGACCGCCGAGCAGACAGTCGGTGAACTGAGCCGTGTTGACGTCGGTTGAAACGACCGCTCCGCCCATAGCCGCGATTGCAGCTGCTGTGGCATATCCGTCGGTGAGGGTCTGCTCACGATTGACTTCGTATGGATTTGTGTTGATTTCCAGATAGTTTCCTGTGCAGGAAAGAGCCATAAGACCGAGTGATACGAGCCCTGCGAAACAGAGGAAATTCTTTGTCATTGTCATATTTCTCATAATCATATCTCCTCGTAATTAGAATGTAATTCGCACATTAAATCCGAAATTGCGGAGGGACGGCATCATAAAGTGGTCGATGCCCTGGTAGTAGTTCCCTGTCGTGGCTATGGATTCCGGGTCGAAAGGCGCCTTGTTGTAAATCATCCACAAGTTGCGGCCGACAATCGAAAGGCTGAGGTCGCAAACATTGCCGAGCATCTTTCTTGGGAAGGTGTAGCCGATTGAAGCCTCCTGGAGACGTACATTGGTGCCGGAATAGGTGTATTCCTGCGGAAGCGGATTGGAACCGCCGACTGAGCTGTACCATTTGTTGGCGTCAAGCTTGTCTCCGCCGTTGAGGAAGACTCCGCCGTTGTCGCGTGCAAGTGCTGAAGCCTCAGAGACACCGTAGTAGTCGAGGATGGCTTGTGTGCTTGAGTAGACGATGCCGCCGATTCTTGCAGTGATGAGGAATCCGAAGTTGAAACCTGCAATGCTGAAGTCATTTCTCCAAGACATATTGGACCTTGGAAGAACGCTTCCGAGTTTGACATAATCCTTTGTGTCTGAGAATGTTCTCGTGGTCACAGTGCCGTCTTCGTTGACGATGATGCGTCCGTTAGAGTCGTAGTTGAAGTCTCCGAGGGAGTAGAGGTCACCGAGCGAACCGCCTTCACGGAGAATGAAGTGTGCCAGACCGAGTCCGTTCATATCAAGCTGCGAAACAGAGAAGGTCTCTCCGGTTGCAGGGTTGGTCACATTGTCTGCGAGCGACATCACCTTGTTCTCGTTGAATGAGAAGGTGTAGTTGCTGTTCCAAGTGAACTTGTTCCAAGTGTTGCTGAACCCGAGAGTGAGCTCAAGACCCTGGTTTCTCACGTCTCCGGACTGGATGAAGATGTCCGACGAACCGGAACCGGTGGAAATCTGCGGGTTGAAAGTCTGGTTCTTTGTATTTGTGTGATAGTAGGTTGCGTCGAGATTGAAGTAGTGGAGGAACCTCATTGAAAGACCCACTTCGAATGAGTTGGTGAGCTCAGGCTTGAGGTTGTAGACCGGATACTGAGTTTGGGTGTTCCAGCTCAGTCCGCTTGCATTCCAGCTGTAGAGCGGGTTTGCGATGTAGCGCTCGAATGCCGTACCAACAGATGCATAAGAACCTCTGATTTTGAGATATTCGAGTTCTTTAGGCATATTCGGAATAATCTGCGAGAGCACGATTGAACCTCCGATAGACGGATAGAAGAAGGACTTTCTGTTGGAGTGAGGTCCGGCGAGCTGTGAAGGCCAGTCGTTGCGTGCAGTGAGAGTGAGATAGTAGGCCCCCTTGTATCCCAATTCGGCCGAACCGAAGATTGACTGGGTCTGTTCGCGCCATCCTTCCTGAAGTCTGGTGGTCTTTGTGGAGTTGCTCAGGTTCTGTACGTTGAACACGTTTGCGATGCCGGCACGCTCTGCGGACATCTGTCCGTCAGCGATAGGACCGCGGTTTTTGAGCGCGTCATAGTACATATCGGAAATTGAGGTACCGAGGTTGACCTGAAGACTCCAGTCTGTTCCAAATCGTTTGTTGATGTTCACGAGGAAGTCTGCATAGATTTGACGATCAGTCATTTCCGAGATTCCATAGAGTCCGTTCTGAGAGCTCTCTGTGAGCTGGGTGAATGTGGAGGCGTAGAATTTCTCGGTGTATTTGGTGGCTGATCGGTCCATCTTCACACGACCCGAAACATTCAACCAGTCGAGGATGTCGTAGCTGAGTTGAGCGTTCAGCATAAAACGATCCTTGCGGTTCTCACGGAGGTTGCGGTAATTAATCCAGTATGGGTTCTGCATTGTCATACCAGCATCACCTATCGGCCAGTACTGTGTGGAGAGACGGCGAACAACGTCATATCTCTCATACATTCTGACAGCCCCCCAGTCGTTTGAACGAGGGAAGATGTACGCACCGACGAGAGGGTTGTTGTAGGTACCCTGATTGGTCATATTCTTGTCCTTCTGGCTGATGTAGCTCGCGCTGAAGTCAAGATGCATCTTGTCTTTGAGGAAGGAGGTGGTGTTGCGGAATGTGAAGTTGTAGCGGTTGTAGCGGTTGTTCGGCACAATTCCGTAGGAGTCAATCGATGAACCTGAAAGATAGCTTTGGTTCTTTTCGTTACCCATTGAGACAGAAACAGTTTCGTTGTGGGTTACGCCTGTTCTGAAGTAATCTTTTGCAGGGTTGTAGAGAGGGTTGTTGGCCTCGTTCATAAGCTTACCCCAGCTGCGTACTTCCGAACCGATGGAGGAATTGAGGTCTCCCGTGCCGTAGCGGTTCTGGAAACGCGGAAGCACGAAAGGAGTCATAAGCTCGACTGAAGCAGAAGCCGTTGCGGTGAGCTTGCCTTCCTTTCCCTTCTTTGTCGTCACCACAATCGCACCGTTGGCTGCATCGGAACCGTAAAGAGCCGCAGCAGCCGCACCGGTAAGCACCGAAATGCTCTCGATGTCTTCAGGGTTGATGTCGGCAATAGGGTCTGTCGAACCCTGGGAAGCGAACTGTGTGCCTCCGTCGCGGGCGGTTGTGTACATTGGCACACCGTCAATGACATAAAGTGCGTTTGAAGACTGGCTGATGGATTTCATACCACGCATCACAACCTTCGACGCACCACCGACTCCTGATGAGGAAGCGTTGATGTTAAGTCCCGCAACTTTACCGTTGAGAGAGTTGATGAAGTTCGCGTCTTTGTTCATCGTCACCTCGTCGGCGTTGACCTGCTGGACATTGTAGCTCAGGGCTTTTTCCGAACGCTTGATACCGAGTGCAGTCACGACTGTTCCTTCCATCACTATGGCGTCGCTGCTCATTGTGATGTTGAAAACTCTGCGCGAACCGATTTTTAGGGTCTGGGTAGAATAGCCGAGGCAGGAAAACTCAAGTGATGAGTTCTCCATTCCCTCCGGCAGGATGAACGCGAAATTACCGTCGAGGTCGGTGCCCGTTCCGATGGTGGTGCCTTGGATGATGACACCCACACCGATGATTGGCAGGCCGTCCTCGTCAACGACTAATCCGCTGATTTGTTGAGAATTAGCGCTGCCACCCCCCCCTATTGGAGATTCAATGCTTTTCTTCGAGATGATGATGTGACCGGAGTCAATCTTCCACTCGATGTCCTTGCCTTTGAAAAGGATGTTGAGAGCTTCGGAAAGAGTCTTGCCGGAAATGCTTACAGAAACATTTTCCTTCACGTCGACATCTTTGTTGAGGAATACACAGCGCGTCTGTTTTTCAATCTGCTGCATCACTTTCTCCAAAGCGACGTCTTTCGCCTCGATGGTCACTGTCTTGTCGTTCTGTGCAAATGATGGAAGAGCACAAAAGACTGACAATATGAGTGACAGCAACAGCGCTCCGATTTTGGATGATACTGTCTTCGACATAGTATGTGGTTAATTATTATCGTATGTATTGTTTAGCCTCACACATTCGGTCGGGATTGCGCTTGCCGCCGGGGCGAATGGAGAGAAAAACAATCTATCTTATGGTTATCGTGTTGGTTTCATAGTCCTCAGTGTAAGTGAACCGACACTCTTTCTGAAGAAGCCTCAAGGCGAAGTTTACGCCTTCAGACACACGGATTTTACCGCTCTGGTAGCCGACTTTCGGCATTGTCTTGCGGTCGATGACGATTTTAACTCCGTATGCATTCTCAAATCTGTGCATAAGGGCCTCGAAGTCATTGCCCGCGAGATTGATATATCCTTCTGTCCAGGAAATCAAGTCTTCCGCATCAACTCTTGTAACAACAAGGTGATTGTCCATAAGCCGCACCATTTCATCAGGTGAGAGAACAACCTGCTCGGCGGTCTCGTCGTTGGTGGTCACGCGAACTTTTCCGTTGACGAGCGTGGTCGAAAAATGTCCGAGAGACTCGTCGGTGTAGACATTGAAGCGTGTTCCTAGCACCTCAACTTCTGAGGCGAAGGTTTCCACTACGAATGGATGATTTTCATCGTGAGTGACCTCAAGGAAGGCCTCACCGGAGATTTTCACTCTTCTTTGGTCGCGTGCGAAAACCACAGGGTATTCAATGCGGGAATTTCCGTTCAGCTGAACTTGGGTGCCGTCGTTCAGTGTAATCGACATTCTCTGACCTGCAGGGACTTCAAGCACATTTATCTGTGCGACCATTTCTCTGTAGGAGAGTTCTTTCTCGACAAGCACTCCGGATACTCCGGCAACTACAACAGCGGCGATTGCAGCGGCATAGCGGAAAATGAGTCTGCGGACTTTCGACTGTCTTGAACTCTTTTCGAGCGCTCCAGGAACAGTAAGGCGTGCCATTTCGTCGGAACGCAGAACCGTGGCGCTGAAAAGAAAATGCGCAGAGTCGAACTCCTCCTGTCTTGCAGGGTCTGCTTCCAGCCACTGCTCAATCTGAGCCACCTCTTCCGGAGATGCCTCATTGTTGAAATATTTGAAAAGCAGTTCGTCTGTCATTTTGTTTAAGTTTATTTTGTTCAAGTTTAATCGTCCGTTTTTCGTCCGCTGATTTATAGACGAGCAATATTTCCGGCTTTACAGAAAATTTTAAGTTTTTTTGTAAATATATTATTTTTCGTTTTTTCTTGATGATTTATGATTATTAACACTATATTTGCTTTCTGTCTGTTAAAGACTTCGTTTTGCAGAAAACGAAAATCGTGACAAACAGAGACTAACCACGAACAAGCGCATATAGAATGTTTGAAGAGGAAAAAGCTTCAAGAGAACTGACTGAAGAAGAATTCGGAAGAATATTCTCCCGTTGCAGAATGATGTTTGTAAAAATAGCAAATTCCTACATCCACGACGACAGCGCAGCCGAGGACATAGTGAACGAGTGTTTCATCAGGATGTGGGAAAAGCGTCGCGACCTGAAAACGGAAAACTACGAGGCCTATGCCTTCAAATCTATAATAAATCGCTGTCTGGACCACCTAAAGGTGGAGAATAATCGCACGAGGATTCAGAAAAACATACACGAAGTGAGCAACCGGATGCAGTTCTACGAAATCAATTCGCTGAAAAGTCTGAATCCGGAGGGGCTCTTTGCCGAGGAAATCGACAGTATTGTTGAGAAATGTTTGAAAAGAATGCCTGAGGTGACCAGAAAGGTCTTCCTCGCCAGCCGAGTGGACGAAAAGACCTACGGCGAGATTTCAGAAATCTATGGCATTCCGGTCCGCCAGGTCACCTCTCACATCCAATTTGCCTTGCGGGCTCTACGCAATTCACTCCGCGACTATCTCCCGATCTTCGTTGCCATGATGATGCTGCAATCCCCGGAGTTCAATGAACAACACGAGAGTTTCGATCAAATCGTCAACGCGGTGGCCTGTCGCAGAGTGAAATAATTTTTAAAAAGTGAACCCGGCTTTTGGGGTTATTCCTGAACCTTGCGGGCTCCGTCGGAGATGACTACGTCAATGACAATCGGCTCGTGACCATATTTCTCCTTGAACGCTGCCTTTGCTTTCTCGATAAACGCATCGTAGAGGTCCTCCTTCACGAGGTTGATGGTGCAGCCGCCGAAACCGCCGCCCATAATCCTTGAACCGGTTACACCGCATTCCTTAGCGACAGTTGCGAGGAAATCGAGTTCTTCGCAGGAAACTTCGTAGTCCTTGGACATGCCCCAGTGGGTCTCGTACATCCTTTCTCCAACAGTCTCGTAATCACCCTTGTTGAGAGCATCGCAGACGTCGAGAACGCGCTTTTCCTCACCTATGACATAGCGGGCACGCTTGTAGTCCTCTTCGGAAATCTTGTCCTTAATGGCGTCAAGCTGCTCCATAGTGGCCCCTCTGAGGAATTCCTGGCCAAGAGCCTTTGCAACACGCTCGCAAGATGCGCGGCGGTCGTTGTAAGGGGAACCGACAAGCTCATGCTTCACGCATGAATTGAGAAGAACAAGCCTGTAGCCGTGTTGGCCCGGGTCAAACGGGAAATACTCAAACTCCATAGAGCGGCAGTCAAGACGCATGAGGTTGCCTTTCTTGCCGAAAACAGAAGCGAACTGGTCCATGATGCCACAGTTCACGCCACAGTAGTTGTGTTCGGTGCTCTGGCCTATGCGGGCAAGTTCGAATTTGTCGATTCCGTTCTTGAAGATTTCGTTGAGCGCGAACGCGAATGTGCTCTCAAGTGCAGCGGAAGAAGACATTCCTGCTCCGAGAGGAACGTCACCGGAGAATA
This sequence comes from uncultured Bacteroidales bacterium, assembly GCA_900545245.1. Lineage (GTDB taxonomy): Bacteria > Bacteroidota > Bacteroidia > Bacteroidales > UBA932 > Cryptobacteroides. The sequence goes on along the minus strand of UQYV01000006.1, from coordinate 56,260 downwards.
CTGTGTCGAATCCCTCGACCTTTCCGCCTCTCTTTATGGTCTCACGGCAAACGCCGAACACATACCTTGCCCAACTTTGAACCGGTGCGTCCTCCTCCCTGAGTCCGAATTCGCAGTACTCGTCGAGATCAAGTGCGAAAGCCTTCACCTTGTCGGTGCCGTTGAGCCTGATTTCCGCCACAATTCCCTTGTCAATGGCGCCCGGGAACACGAATCCTCCGTTGTAGTCGGTGTGTTCACCGATGAGATTGATACGTCCGGCTGACGCATAAAAGTCCCCTTCTCCACCAAAGAGGGTTTCGAATTTCTTAGCAATAGCTGTCTTGTCCATTGTTTATCAATTTTAGTTTACAATTTTGATCAGTACGTGTGTCTTGCCGGCGATTTTCGCCAAGCGGAGCCAAAGTTATAAAATTTTTGACGTATTTCAATAAAGACGGAGCAATATCGGACAATGATCGCTCACGCCTCCGGCATATCGTGGACCGACGTATGTCCTCATAGGCTTGAAGCCCGTATGTGTCCTGTCTTCCGTCATCAGGAACGGAACCTGCACGACGCTCATTTCAAAAGGCCGCAGACCTTCGTCATTTTCCACAAGAAAGTGGTCTATCAGCTCCCATCGTCCGTCAAACCTTATACTCCCCTCTCCCCTTTTGAAAAGCGGCTCTGCGAGGTTGGTGAGCCGTCCCTCCAGCAGATTGAACTGCGCTCCGTCCGGGGTGTCATTGAAGTCCCCCATGGCCACGATAAGGTCATCAGAGACCCGCATTATGGAATCGCACACATCCCTTAGAGTCGTCATGGCCAGTTCCCTGCCACGCATAGAGGCCTTTTCACCGGAAAACTTCGACGGATGATGATTCACCAGAATGTGAATCCGCGACGGCCGTACAGCCTTTTCCCCCGAACATTCTTCCGCAGATTCCTCCGAACATTCATGAATACCCGAAGCTCCGGACTCAGGACGGAACTCAATATACGCATACAATATGTCCCTCGTCCGCATCAGCGCTCCGTCGTCTCCATATATATGCACGGGCCGTGACGATAGCATCTTCACCATATCGCGCCTGTAGAGCAGCGCTACGTCTATTCCGCGTCTGTCCGGGGAATTATAATGCACATACCCATAATTCATTTTCCTCAGCACAGGTGAGTTGACAAGACGATTCAGCACGAAAGCATTCTCCACCTCCGCGACGCCCACAACCGCAGGGGCCTTCCCTCCACCGCAGCGGTTCTCACCTATCCACAGCAACGCCTTCCCGACCATATTGCACTTTTTCGTGAACCTCGCCTTTGTCCATCTCCGGCTTCCCGGCGACGAGAAATCCGCGTCCGATGAAGAACCCCCGTCATCGAAATAGTCGAAGAAATTTTCGAGGTTCCAGAACACGATATCAAATTGGGCACACGCCTTCGGCCCCGGAACAAGCAGCGCTACCAAGACAACGGAGAGCCGGAAGACACATTTCCGGAAACCTACATATTTCAGCAATCTCATCATTTCGTTTCAGTCACGGGGCATATTCCCATAAACCAGCCAAATGTCGGAAGAATCAGCGAAATTGATTGATAGAAAAAGAAAAACATTTGCTACTTTTGCAGTCCGATTTCAAAAAAAAAAGAAAAAATGTCACTAAAATGCGGTATCGTCGGACTTCCGAACGTCGGAAAATCCACTCTTTTCAATTGCGTAAGTTCAGGGAAGGCTCAGAGCGCCAATTTCCCTTTTTGCACCATAGAACCTAACATCGGCTCAACCATCGTCCCGGACAAAAGGCTTGATGTGTTGAACGAACTCTGCCACCCGAAGAGCCTTGTGCCCGCAACGGTGGAGATTGTGGATATTGCCGGACTCGTAAAGGGTGCCAGTAAGGGAGAGGGTCTCGGCAACCAGTTTCTCGCAAACATACGTGAGACTGACGCCATTCTTCACGTGCTGCGCTGCTTCGACGACCCGAATATCGTTCACGTGGAAGGCTCTGTGGACCCGGTGAGAGACAAGGAAGTGATTGACCTCGAACTCCAAATCAAGGACCTCGAAACGGTTGAAAGCAGGCTTGCGAAAGTCTCAAAGCAGGCAAAGGCAGGCGGAGACAAGACGGCCGCAAAGATGATGGAACTGCTTCTGCGCTACAAGGATGCGCTTGAGAGCGGAAAGAGTTGCCGCAGCGTGAAACTTGAAAACCCGGAGGATATCGCTCTCTCAAAGGAGCTCTTCCTGCTCACGGACAAGCCGATTCTCTATGTCTGCAATGTGGACGAGGCTTCCGCGAAGGAGGGCAACAAATATGTGGACGCTGTACGTGAGGCTGTGAAGGACGAGGATGCGGAGATTCTTGTTATTTCGGCGAAGATTGAGTCCGACATCGCAGAACTCGAAACCTACGAGGAGAGGCAGATGTTCCTTGAGGAACTCGGTCTTGAGGAGTCAGGAGTGGTGAGGCTCATCCAGTCCGCCTACGCCCTATTGAATCTCCAGACATTCTTCACCGCCGGAGCCGATGAAGTCCGCGCCTGGACCATCCACAAAGGCGACAAGGCGCCGAAAGCAGCAGGAGTCATCCACACTGACTTCGAAAAGGGATTCATCCGCGCCGAAGTCATCAAATACGACGACTTCATCACACTCAAGTCCGAGGCAGCCTGCCGCGCCGCCGGAAAACTCGGCGTCGAGGGCAAGGATTATGTCGTGCAGGACGGCGATATAATGCACTTCCTGTTCAACGTATAAGGAAGATAGATCCTATTGTAACGGGCGTTTGCGATTTTTCAAAAAAAGATAATACCCCAATCCAAGAAGAATAAGCAAAGCAACTATCAGGCAGCCCTTAAAGACAGGTTTCTGACCATCAAGAATATCCGACACGACAGCAATAACTGCCGGTATAATTATCGCTGTACAAAATACGACAGATATAATCTTTATCCTTTTAGGCTCTTCCATATCAAATATTTTGCAAACAATTAGTACCAATAATCAGCCACAAAAATATTTAGAAAAACACATGTCTGAGAAATGCTTGGAATCAGACGTCCTTTTCCCTGAATAGATTCGAAAACGCAAACAACGGCAGTATCCGGACGTGGCGAACTGCATCCCTGTCCTGCTTGTCTATGTGCTCAAGTTCAGAAAAGTTCTCTAAAGAGGTTCTGATAGCCTCTGTCAGATGCTTCTGCCGCATAAACTCGTACAGGCTCTTCATCTTGCCGCTCGTGCCTGCCTTGCATTCGATGGGCAGCACCTTCAAATCGCGGGCAATAATGTAATCCGCCTCGGAGCGAGTACCTTCGGACGTATTCTCCCAATAATACAACTCGTGTTGCGTGCGTGGATTGTTGTATTTAACTAACTCCCAGCCCAGTACCATTTCCGTCAGTCCACCCTTGTTCACAAGGTCTTCGGCGGTACCGGCGATAATCAGTTCTGTTAACTGACGAGCACCTCCAAGGTCAAGGTCAAGTAGGCGCAACAGAAGACCACTGTCCAGATAGATATACTTTCGGAACTTATCGTTTACCTCAGCACCGAGCGGAAGACCATTTCCTGCAGTATGGCTCACCCGTTTAATGATACCGGCATCGCATAGCAGTTTGAGTGCCTTCTTAACCTCTTCGGCACGGTATCCTCCCTCCACCTGACTGTAGGTAAATTTCTCCCCTATTTGCATAACAACGCTCTGGAGCGCGTTCCGAAGTAGCGTGGGATCAACTTTCTTGGCGTATTTTGGGAAATCGTCGTAATAGGTCAGCTGGATGTCATCAAGTTCAGCCTGGCACTGGCTATAGTCGTGAGTAGTTATCCACGCAGCCACGCTGGCAGGCATTCCACCCACCATAAGGAACATTCGGAAATGCTGCACAAGGTCATTGTATAATGGTGTAAGAAGCGGTTTTGCCGCATTTGCCTCTAATTTAGCCTCCACCCAAGCCGCTTTCCCTTCAGCAGAGAGGAACTCATCGAAAGAGAAGGGATAGACGAACAAAGAGCGTATCCTGCCAACACCGAAAGACGGCAACTCCTGAAGGGTAAATTCCAGCAATGACCCAGCTGCCACAACGTGAAGTTCAGGGTAATCTTCTTTGAAAGACCACAGACTCTGGATAGCATCTGGCGACTTCTGAATCTCATCGAGGAACAGCAGCGTCCTGCCTGGTATTACCGGAGTGTTGTAGTATATGCTTAGATTGGCCGTTAATTCATGCACATCGTGGATCTTCTGAAAAACATCCAACATCTCCGGACGTTTCTCGAAGTTCACCTCGATGAAGTAATCGAATGTCTCTCCTAAATGTTCTACCGCCCACGACTTACCTACCTGTCGGGCACCCCTAAGTAAAAGAGGTTTCCGACAATCGCTATTCTTCCATTCCAGAAGTAGTTTGTCTATTGATCTTTCTATGTACATACCCTCTCGGTTTTATGATTTCAGCGGCAAATATAGCAATTTTTGATAAAACCGAGATGAAAAATCATTATTATTCTGATAAAACCGATAGGAATATTAAGTATATAAATGACAAAACCGAGAGATATGTCTACTTTTACGAGTGCAGCAGCTTCCCGTTTTTTAAAAACGAACAGACGGGAAGTTGTTTATACTACCACCAAATTACTCCTCCGCAGTTATGTCCGAAATAATCGACACAATTGAATCCTACACCTGTTTTGAAGCCATCAGAGAGATCTGCTGTACCTTTAAGAACGAATGTTCCTTCTGATTCGTTCCGTTCATACAGATATAACCGCATCCAATCGGAGAACACTTGAGTACTTCCTGTTTCAATTACAATGGATTCATCAAATCTTGGCACCCTTTTCTCAGACTGTTTTTCTCGGAAATAACATTTGACAGACGGTCTCGAATCTGAAGAAATATAACTCCAATCACCGTCGTAGTTAAAAAAACCAGGTGAGTAAACTTCCAATCCATCCAAATCCAGTCCGACTGCGAGAGTGAATGTGATGGAATTGATGTGGTCCTCGTCATAAACAGTGACTTCCGTGGACTTGCCTATGCTGTCGTATTTGTCTGCTGATGACCCTATGTAGGTGATTTTTGCCGACCTGCCACCATCTACCGGCTCAAGGCTGAATTCAGTGGAGTTTGTTTGCGACCAGTCTCCTATGTAGACTGCATCAGAAAAACTGAATGTTTCGGAAAGATCTATATGAGATAGATATGATTTTCCGTCAGCGACTTCCTTACCTTTGCTATTTTTTAGTTTTTGAGGGAACTGCTGCTTCGAAACCTGAATCTCAAAAGCAAAGCTATTACCAGCCTGGTCAGTGACTGTAACAGTTGATTTTCCTATTTCTTTTTTTGTCTCAAGTCCTACGACTCTTGTCCAGTATTGATCGCCATAACCAGCATAAGTTATGTTGAATAGATCCGGGTTAGAGAATTCGCAATGGATAGATCTCAAACTATTATTCGACATTATTTTAATCTTTTCACCCGTAATCAGTTGTACAGCTTCGCTCGGAGGAGTGTTGAGAACCAGATCCGGCTTTGCAGGAGAGATGTATTGAATCTTAAGTTCAACTATATTGGTCGGATTATTTTCCGGAACTTTTTTATAGGTAAATTCTCTAACAATCGTTCCAAAGGTCGGATGCCCATACTTCACTCTGATTGGAGTTTCTCCAAATTCCATTTTATGCCTTAGAACAATATATGCCAGTTTCGTGGATATGGATCTTATTTCCGGATTACAGATGAGAGAATTTTCACTCTCGACGGTTAGTTTATCAAAATCAATATCCTCCCCACTCGTAAGTTGGGCATTAAAAAAGTCATAAGGGTAATACGGCAGATAAAAATTACTTGACACTATTGTTGTCCCCTCTCCAATCGACAAATTCTCCGCCCTCGGTGTCCTATATGCCAATCTGAGAATTTCTGAAGGATCCTTACTTGTTACAACAATTGTTTGGGATGGGAGTTTCCCCTCCTTGTCCTTGACGCTCAGTTTATATGTTCCGACCTTCTCAGCAGTCAGTACGGCACGACCTTCAACGAAATCGATGTGGAGTTCGTCCGGCTTGTCAACGGTCCAATCAAGCGAAACGGCGCTCGCCCTTTCAGGCTTAATCTCAAGCGAAACAGAAATCGGAGCGCCGACAACCACAGTCATCGATGCCGGGACTGTAAAACTCTCAATAGGAATGGTATTTACGGTCAGTTCAAAGCTGGCTTTGACATCACCTGAACTTGCAGTGATTGTAGTGTAACCGGGAGCATAAGCCGAAATCCGCCCGCCATTATCCACAGTCGCAACCGCAGGATTGCTGCTTTCCCAATCCACGACTGCGGTATACATTGTCGATTCTGGAAGAAGATAGTACTGAACATAATAGGATTGTCCCTCTTCAAGGGTCAAACTACCATTCGCGGGCTCAGTGATGACGATTTCTCTCAAAACATCAGGTTCAACCTGCTTTTTGCAGGAGTCAGATACCATCACAATTGAAAGCAATGCCGCCAAAAGCAAATAATATTTCATAACAGTCTTAATAACATCTTGTTTTAGAACGATATATAACTCATACATACCATTTGCAATCTCAAGGATTCAAAGAAAAAGCAAATCATATTTTCTGCAAATATAATCCCCCCCCCACAAAAAAAACAATAAGTAAAATTACTTAGTTTTACCTATAAACAACAAAATTCATCATCATAACCCCACGAAAATATCATTTCAAATAAACGAGAAGAATAAAAAAAAGTGACCAGATTTCTCCGATCACCATAATATAACGAACCAAGAAAGTTCGCGGAAAGGGAGGGGATGCATAAAAGGATGGGATGCAAGGCGGATAATGAAGTCAAATACCGCAGCAACCTTTCGGTTGTGAGGATTTTGACAAATTATCCAACGAAGCAGACCGCCTTTTATGCGCCCCGACACTAATAGAATCTTGCGCGATTGTCAGTCACCACACTCTCATTCATCACTCCCAACAGCATCTGAGCCATATACTGGTTCATCTGAGCAGTTTTGGAGTTGGCATCATCCTCGGTATAGAATGCCCCGGTCTCCTTGGCAGTGACATTGAATACATAGATTCCGTAGCTGCCCTTTACAGGTGCCGAAATCTTACCCTGCTCGGCGGAAGTCACAGCTCCGATGAAGGCAGGGTCGAGTCCCTGTGATGTGAGCGAAGAGAACGTGATTCCGTCCTTTGTGCTTACGGTCGTGCCGAGCGCTTCGGCTACAGCCGCCATATTGTCAAGCCCGGCAATCTTCTCCGCAACCTCAGCTGCCTTGTGGTCGGCAAGTTTCTCACGATAAAGAATATCCTTGATTACAGGTGAAACTTCCTTTATATCCTTGTAACCCTCCTTGTTGATGCCGGTGAGGACAGCAACCACGAAGTAGTCTTTGTTGATATCGAAAATTTCTGAAACCTTACCCTTCTTTGCATCGAATGCCCAGCGGGTAACCTCCTTTGCATTATCGATTGAACCGATGCGGCTTGCGCCCTCAACAAGATTTGCGCTGTGTGCATAAACTGCCTGGGAATCAACTGCTGCACGGAAATCCTTGTAGCCATCTGCTGCCTGTGAAGCAAATGACTTAGCCTTTGCGTATATTCCGTTGACGGTTGTCTTGCTGGCAATAGCCTCCTTCTCGAGAATAGCGACCTGCTTCTTCACGACTCCGCTCTCAGTCTTTGTGTCGAGGATACGTACGAGATAGAATGTGTTATCGTGTGAAAGAACCGGAGAAACAGACTGTCCGTTGTTATTGAAAACGAATTCGTCAACCTCAGGAGCGACGGTCTTGAGTTCGCCTTCCTTGTAGTATTTCTCATCGAACTGGCAATAGTTCGCAAGAAGGAATGACTTCACATTGTCGGTTGAAGCAAAATCCTCTGCAAGAGCTGCGATGTCTTCGTTTGCAGCAGCAACATCCTCCGAAGACGGAAGAATGTCATACACTACATACTCTATGTCGCGGCTTGCCTTCTGCTTGAAAAGGGACTTGTAGGCGTCCATTTTCTTGTGGGCCTTGTACCATTCCTTAATTTCAGAATCGCTGACAACGACAGTTGTGTCCTGTGCGAAACCGAACGGAACCATAACGAACTCCGCGTTTACGGAATTGTTGTTGTCCGTAATCTCGTTCTCAAGTCCAAGTTCGTTGGTGATGTTGCTCTCAGAGAAGAGGGAGAAGTACTTGGAGTAGTACTGCTGTGAGATGGCTGTGTTGCAGAGGTAGTTGAGAAGTTCTTTATACCTTCCGCTCTGGTCCTCCCTGCAATAGTTCACGAAATTGAGGAAAGCTTCCTTGTTGAAACCGTTCTCGTCCGAGAAAACTTGCGCGATTACAGGGGAGATATTGTCGCCGGAAATGAGATCAAGAGCCTCCTGGTTGCCGACATAGATACCCGCGCTTTCAGCATTCGGGATAAAATAGTAACTGTCGAAGAGTTCCTTCCATGCCTCGTCCCTTACATAAGACTGAGCCTGTTCCGAATTGGCCTGGAAACCAAGGAGTTCAAGCACGCCTTTGGTCTTTTCAACGTCCTTTTGGAAATCGACATAAGAAACTGATTTGCCGTCAATCTCGCCGACGTCATATTTTGACGACATCGATGAGGCGACGTTCTGAAGCGTGGTCGGGTCAATGATGAACGAAAGCAGCGCAATTGCGATGAGCGCCGTAATCACGACTCCGAACTTCACGCGGATTGTTTCAAGAACTGCCATAATTATTGCTTTTTTAGTTATTATCGTAAAATGGTCAGAGGGCATAAAACCCAATGGGGTGCGAAGTTAGTAATTTTCCCTCAATTACACCACGAATTTTTGCTGAAATGAAAGAAATGACCTTATTTTCGCTGAATCGGACCTATAAAGTTCACCGAATCCACATTGACTGCGGTACTGTCCTGCGTCACGATTCCGTAGCTGTTGAAAGGACGGAAAATGATTGAATTTCTCGCTCTCTGGTCGGACTCCATCCCATAACCCTGCATGAACCCGTCGGGAGAATACATCTTCACATAACAATCAGTCCAGATTTTCTCCTCCTTCTGGTCCCAATAAAGCGTGTCCGTCTCCATGACTTCCCTCTTTATGAGGTTCTTCACCACGACATTCCCGAACGCGGCCCAAGACTCGCGACCGTCGGAATACTTCAGATGCCGAGCGTTGTCAGCAGTGATTGAAGTCTCAAGCAGCCCTCCGTCAATATAGCCGTACACGGCAAAGCCTTCAGGAAACAACTGTGTGGACAGGCTGTCAGTCTCATAGCGCTCCATGAGCGGAGCTTCCATCCGCATCTGAATCTGCCCGTTCTGCGTCTGGACCGAGGTGATGCTGTCGGCAGTCTGTACCGGCATGAGAGTTATATCCATCGCGTCTTCTTCCGCCAACTTGCCCTTGCAGGAATAAACGACGAAAGCAACCGCCGAAGCGGTTGCCAGCTTAATCATTATATTTCCTATTCCTTTCAATGTCAAGAAAACATTAGTTCTGCGTCCTCACGGTAGTGGTAGCCCTCATTCCACCGCAGCTGACGGTGTATGGCTGACCGTCGAGAAGGTCATACATAAATGCCTCAGCCTTTTGCGGATAGTACTTGCTGTACTGTGCAATCATGCTGTTCGCCTCAGCCGCAAGAGTCTCGTCGGCGTTCTTTGCCTTAATCATATAATCCACAGCAACCCAATAAGGAGCGCGTGACTCTATTTCATTTCCACGGCAAACCTGCGAGCCCCAGATGGTTCCTATCAACATATATGCCTTTCCGGCAAACTCAGGGTCGAGTTCAGCAGCCTTCTGTGCGCAAGCGTATGCCTTTGCGGAGTGACCGTTCTTGTAAGAGTAGGTGGCAAGTTCATAATTGTAGGAAGCGTCAACCTTGTCATCCGACTCAGGATAGGCGATTGCCTCATCCATATACTTGATTGCCTCGTCCACATTACCCCTTGAAGAGTAAAGTTTGAACAGATAGTACGCCGACTGATATGAAGGCTCAAGACGATTCATCGCGTTCACTGCATTAAGGAACAGATCGGTGTCCGTGCCCTCCTCAGTCTTGCTGAGCATATTCACGATGTTCTTGACGAGCTGGATGTCGTCAGGAGCGGCCTCGAAGCGCGGGGTGAAGAGAGCAACGAGGTTCTCGCATGATGCCACTTTGCTCTGGATAAAGATGTTCTCAATATCCTCGGTCACCTTTGCGACATCCTCTTTTTCCTTATCATTCTTGCATGGAGTGTTCTCAAGGTTCTCCATCGCCTTCTCATACACATCAATCACCTGTTCCTCATTAAGAACGCCTGATTTGTAGAGTTCAACGGCTGCATTGAGATTGAAAAGGTAGATGCTCGGCTTCGTGTTCACGCCGTTTTTCTTAATGATGTCGGAAAGTCCGTCATAGAGCTTCTGGTCGTCACCCTTAACATAATTGATGAGGTCGAGACCCTTATTGTTTAGAGCTGTGACAGCATATTTCGGATAATACTCAGCCCTCTGGTCATGAATAGTGAGGAGAGTATCCACGAGCTTTTCCTTGTAGATTGCATTCTTCGCATTCTGCGAAATCAGACGACGTACGATGGCTGTTCCGTTGATGAGCATGTTCTGGTTGGCCGTCGGAGGACATGCCTTATATGCCTTGCGCCAGTTAGGAGTTGCGTCATTGTAGTTCTTCTGCTTGTAATACTCCTGATAGTAAGACAGATACTTGATGCAGTTGGCGCTGTCCGCACCATACTTACCCTGTGCGAGCAGGGTTGTTCCTACCCCCGCAACCAACACTGTAAGAAACAGAGTGATAATCCTTTTCATATCAATAATCTTTAATTTTCGTTTTTAACACGCTTCCACTAATTATACTTCGGCTTTTGGAACCATATATCATGTATGTTGAAACCGACGACGAACTTGAAGTATGTCTCGCTTATCATCATCCCCTTGGAGGAGCCTCGCCGGCCCATGTCCACTCCGAGCGATATTCCGTTGTACCATCTGAACACCGGAAAAGTGATTCCGAGAGTGATTCCGTACGAGTCCACGCGGTTGCCGTTCATCAGGAAATAGTCCTGATCGTAGTAGATTCCTCCCCTATACGCACAGCGTTTCATGTAGTACCTTATGTCGTTCCTGTTCGGAACCAGTTCGAAGCCCGCTCTGAAAGACTGTGATACAGAAGATGTAAAATTGGCCTTTCCCGTTGCAGCAAAGCCCTTTCTTGACTCGAAATTGGAGTTTCGCCAGTCGGAACGGAGATAGTTGAACTCGACCGACCATCTGTCGCTACCCCTGAGGGAAATTCCGACTCCAAGTTCATCAGCTATACGAGGTGCGTTTGATGAGTGCGAGAGTGTGTCAGTGTAGGTCATTGATTTCAATGTGTCCACAACGCTCGACTGGCTTGCATACGCGAAATGGTTTTCATATCCCCTGAGTTTCGTTCCGAGCCGGTAGGTGGCGCCGATTGTCATCGACATAGTCGGTGAAAGCTTTTGGTCATACTGCAATCCAAACTTTCCCGTAAACCCATGGAGGTTCAGATTGGTTCCGTAAGTTATTGATCTGTATGTCGAATTCTCAAAAGTTTCATTGGAATTCCTGTCAAGTTTTCCGAAATAATAGATAAACTCAGCACCGACCGAAAGCCTTTTCCAGAAAGTCGCTCCGGCAGAGGCATAAAGTTGGTAGAGGCTTCCGTTTCCGTAGGAGTCGTAGGTGATGTTTCCCACATGTCCGAGCAGTTCATCAGACTGTTCTTTTGAAGAAAAACTATAGCCGATGTCACTGAAAGGCGATAGGCCGACAAGGAAGGCCGACGAGCGCCATATTGGGAAAGACATCACTATATTGTTGACGTTGAACGTGTTTTCCGCTCCCCTTTTGCTTCCCTGGGCGTAGATCTTATTGTCCTCGTAGAGTCCGAAGTCAGCCATAAACGCGAGGGTGTCGCGAACAGCCACGGCAGCAGGGTTGGAGACGTTTATGAACCTCCTGTTCCTCGAAGCGATGCCGACGCCTCCCATACTCCTCGAATGTGCTGTCCCACCTTTTGAAATCTCTCCCACGCCATAAATGGAATATGGTGAGAACGAGCCGTAGGTTCCCGTTGTCGAGGTCTGTGCATGTGCGCAGACAGCCGGGAGCAACAGCGCCGCAGCCATAAGTAACTTTATGAAACTATTTTTCACCATATCTCACAGCAATTAATGCCAACCCCATCAACACGAGATTGCAAACTACAAAGATGGAGTTTTTCATCCTTTTTGCAAAATAAATCGCATCTCCCCCCGTGAAAATCACTATATTTTCAGGGTGACGCGCAAAATATCCCTCAATTTCAAACATTATACCCAAGATGATTCCGGAGTCTATCGAAGACGTCAGGGAATTCCCGGTTTCCTCTATATTTTCAGGCGTGTATTGAAGCGGAAGCGACTTCGAGTAGCGGTTCACTGACTTGAATCTCGTGCGGCAGCCAAGGGATATGTTTCCTCCGCTGTAATGTCCTTCGGCGTCCATAAAATCGATGGTGAGTATGGTACCGAAATCGAAAATGGTGCAACCCTTCCCCTTGAAAAGATACTGTGCGGCAATGACAGACGCGGCACGGTCGGGAGTAAGGTATGCGGGAAGTGCGTTGTCTTCCAATATGAAACTGTGCTCCGAATCTATTAGTATGAGTTTTCCGCAGCACTTGCCGAACTTCGATATCGCCGTCTGGGAGAACTCCCGGACAGAACTGAGCACCATGACATCGGGCCTGTTCTTCTCCACAAGTCCGAGTATAAAGTCAGCAGTCCGCTCTCCTTGGTAGCGGAAAGTCTTTCCCAAAGTTATCCCGTCAGCCCAGGCCGCTTTGAGTGCAGTGTAGCCGACATCAATCAGCAAGTTCATGTCAATTTCATTTCGAACGACGTGAGAAGTATTCCCTCCGTCATTTTTGGGCCGTAAATTTAGTAAAATTCGTTAATCTATCCAAAACTACTTCAAGAGCGAAAGTCGTGCGTAAGCCTCGAAGAGGTCAGGAACGTTGCGGGAGACTATCCTGAGCCTGTTGTCGTTCTGTTTCATGTCGAACAGCCTCTGGTTTTCATTAAGACGATAGAGTATGTTTTGGAAGGTCTTGGACTTATAGTACTGAGAGAGAGGATTCGATATGAAGAAGGCTATCAGAAGCCCGTTCTTTATTATTATCTTGTCAAACCCGAGTTTCTCGCCAAGATGCCTGATGCGGACAATCTCCATAAGGCTGTCAAGTTCAGGAGGCAGCGGTCCGAAGCGATCGACAAGTTGCGACTTCATCTTGTCTATACCCTCGTCCGAAGCCATCGAATCGAGTTCCTTGTAAATCCTTATCTTCTCCGCCGTCATGCTTATGTACGAGTCCGGAATGAGCGCCACCTGGTCCGTCTCAATGGTACAGTCGGAAATATACGATTCATTAACGTTGCGCGAGGTGAGTCCGGTCTCCACTCCGAGCTCTTCCATGGCCTCAGACAGGATTTTCTGATAAGTTTCAAAGCCCATATCGGTGATGAAACCGCTCTGTTCCGCTCCGAGAAGATTTCCGGCCCCACGGATATCGAGATCCTGCATCGCAATATTGAACCCGCTGCCGAGGTCGGAGAACGACTCTATGGCCTTGAGGCGGCGGCGTGCATCCTCTGTGATTGAAACGAGAGGAGGCACAATCAGATAGCAGAATGAACGGCGGTTAGAACGACCGACACGTCCGCGGAGCTGGTGCAAATCGCTCAGACCGATGTTCTGCGCCTGGTTGATGATGATAGTGTTCGCGTTAGGAATGTCAAGGCCGTTCTCTATGATGGTTGTACACAGCAACATATCATAGTCGCCTGCCATGAAGTCGAGAATTCTGTCCTCCAGAGTCTTTGCCTCCATCTGACCGTGCGCGATGCAGATTTTTATGTCAGGAACGAGTCTGTGCAGGATGTCGTAGATAGACTGGAGTTCCTCCACCTTGTTGTGAAGGAAGAAAACCTGCCCTCCACGGTTAATCTCGTAATTTATAATCTTACGGATTTCATCGCCGTCAAAGAGCATTATTTCAGTCTGCACAGGAATCCTGTTCGGCGGAGGCGTGGATATGATTGACAGATCCCTCGCTCCGAGAAGTGAAAACTGGAGGGTTCGCGGAATCGGTGTCGCAGTGAGAGTGAGAGTGTCCACTGATTCTTTCATCTGACGCAGTTTCTCCTTCGCACCCACTCCGAACTTCTGTTCCTCGTCGATGATGAGAAGCCCCAAGTCCCTAAATTCGAAAGTTGAGCCGAGAATCTTGTGGGTTCCTATGAGTATGTCTATGGAACCACTCTTGAGCCTCTGACGTATGTCGCTGATTTCCTTTGCTGTACGCAGTCTGCTTACAAATTCTATGTTGCACGGAAATTCCTTAAGTCGTGAAGTGAAAGTCCTGTAGTGCTGAAGCGCGAGTATGGTAGTTGGCACGAGCACCGCCACCTGCTTGCCGTCAGTGGCAGCTTTGAACGCCGCACGGATTGCAACCTCAGTCTTTCCGAACCCGACGTCACCGCAGACAAGCCTGTCCATAGGGCAGCTGTCCTCCATATCTCTTTTCACTGCTTGAACTGCTTTTTCCTGATCAGGAGTGTCCTCGTACATGAACGAAGATTCGAGTTCGGTCTGGAGGAAAGTGTCCGGTGAGAAGGCAAATCCCTTTGACGCCCGTCTTTTAGCATACAGTTTTATGAGGTCCTTGGCTATGTCTTTGACCTTCTTTTTGGCGTTGGACTTGAGCGTCTGCCATGTCTTTGAACCGAGCTTGTAAATTTTCGGAGGCTCGCTGTCCTTCGAGCGGTAGCGCGAAATCTTATGCATGGCATGGACGGAAACAAACACAACGTCGTTGTCCTTATATATAAGTTTAACGACTTCGTGCATACGCCCCTTGTCGTCCTTCATCCTCACGAGTCCGCCGAATATTCCCACACCGTAGTCTATGTGAACGATGTAGTCCCCTATCGCAAAAGATGTCAGGTCATTGATTGTCAGCTGCTCACTCTTCTCCACTGTGCGACGAAGACTGACTCTGTGGAAGCGGTCGAAAATCTCGTGGTCCGAGTAGATGCAGACCTTGTCTTCGTTGTCGATGAACCCGCTGTGAACTGTGCGTGAAGGCACGAATTCAGGAAGATAGCCCTCATTCTGAATAAGTATGCTTTCAAGGCGTTCAAGCTGTGACTTCTTCTCACCGCAGATGCAGACCCTGTAGCCCCGTCCTATCTTATCGCGCAAATCTTCGGTCAGAAGCTCGAAGTTTTTGTTGAACACCGGCTGTGGGGCAATATTAAACCTCACCGGAGACACTCCAGAGGCGGAAATCGGCACTTCAAGGAATACTCTGCGAAACTTTTTCAGCCCTCCATAGAATTCCTTTTCCTTATACATGTCCGAAGAGTCCAGCCACACGAGCGTGCTTTCCGGAAGAAGTTCCGTCACAGAAACGGTCTTCCCTTCCGCGTCTCCGTCAGCAGAGAGGTCGGCAAAAATTTCAACCCCGGAAAGCTTTTCCTTGGAAAGTTGGGAATTGCAGTCGAACACGCTTATTCCGTCCACTTCGTCACCGAAAAACGAAATTCGGTAGGGATTGTTCCATGAATATGAGAATATGTCGACAAGAGCTCCCCTGACGGCATATTGCCCGGGCTCGCTGACAAAATCCACACGCGTGAACCCCATCGAGAAGAGCTTGTCGATAAGCATGTCGCGGTCATAGCTGTCCCCCTCGCGTATTCTAAGTACAGAGGCTCCGTTCCCTACCAGCTCTGGAACCGACTCTTCAAGAGCCTCAGGATAGGTGACGAAAAACAGTTGTTCAGCCCCGTCATATTCCATAATCTTTCCGATGGACGACGTCCTTTGGACTCCGAGCGAAGACTTGTAGTTACTCTTCTCTATCTTCTTGCCCGAATCCGGCAGAAAGAACACCCTATCCCCTTCGACGAGGTTATAAAGGTCTGAAGAGCAGTACTCGGCCGAATCCCTGTCGGGAAGGACTATAAAATTGATTCCCTGTCTGTTAACCTGCGAGACTACGAACCATCGGGCAGAAAGGAACAGCCCGGAACAGTACGTCTCCTCCGATTTTTCTATTTTATCCGAAAGCTCGGAGACGGATTTTTGACTTATTAACAATTTCTCCATTTTTCAGTTGATAACCCGTTGAAAAGTCTGTTAAAATCTAATCGTAACTATTTTTTGAAATCACGTAAATTTCTATATTCCGCGGCCTTTTCCGTAAAAGCAAGTATCTGCCGATTTTTTTATCACATTAATTACGAAAGGCTTTTCAACAGTTTTTAACACTACAAAACATTATAAGACAAAGTGTTGACGAAGTTATAAACAATATCAACAAACATTTATCATCATTCGTTAAAATATATTTTTCTTTCTTTTTTAATAATTTTGTAAAAAAATGGCCGGACGATGGAAACTGAATTCAATCCGCGTGACGTCAGCGCAGGCAAAGATAAGGAAATTGACGGAATTATAAGGCCACAGGGACTCGAAGAATTTTCCGGACAGGACAAGATTATCCGTAACCTGAAGATTTTCGTGGCTGCGACAAAGATGAGGGGGGAGACTCTCGACCACGTCCTTTTCCACGGGCCTCCTGGTCTTGGAAAGACTACTCTTGCACATATTATTGCCAATGAACTCGGGGTTAACATGAAAGTCACTTCGGGACCTGTGCTTGACAAGCCGGGGGACCTTGCTGGGCTTCTTACATCGCTGGAGGAGGGGGATGTGCTCTTTATAGACGAGATTCACAGGCTTTCGCCGGTCGTGGAGGAATACCTCTATTCCGCTATGGAAGACTTCGTCATCGACATAATGGTGGACAAGGGACCGGGAGCAAGATCTATCCGCCTGTCGCTGAATCCTTTTACGCTTGTAGGTGCCACGACGCGGAGCGGACTTCTCACTTCTCCGCTGCGGGCCCGTTTCGGAATCAAGTGCGCGATGGAATACTATGACACTCCGACGCTCCAGAAGATTGTGGAAAGGAGTGCCGGGATTCTGAATGTCCCGATTGATGATGCTGCGGCATACGAGATTGCGCTGCGAAGCCGTGGAACGCCACGTATTGCCAACTCGCTGTTGAGGCGCGTGCGTGACTTTGCGCAGGTGGTCGGGAACGGAAATATTGACCTTGGCATAGCGAAGTATGCCCTTGATGCCCTGAATATTGACAAGAGGGGACTGGACGCCATCGACAACAAGATTCTAAGGACTATCATCACCAAGTTTAAGGGCGGACCTGTTGGCGCGAACACCATTGCGACGGCAATAGGTGAGGATCAGGGGACGCTTGAGGAAGTATATGAGCCTTTCCTTATTAAGGAAGGATTTATAATGCGTACACCGCGGGGCAGGGAAGTGACGGACCTTGCCTATGCCCACCTCGGCGTCGATCGTTTGCGTCCCGACGAGAATCTTTTGTTTGAATGACGCGACTTTTTCTCTGACCTCCCCTGTCATTTCGAGCGGAACGGAGTGGAGACGAGAAATCTTTGCGCAAGGATTTCTCACTTCGTTCGAAATGACAATAAGGAATCGGAAAGACAATATAGGAATGAAAGAAAGATTTGCTAAATTTGCAGGCTGAATAAATAAAATGTTTTGAATGAGATTTTTGAGGATAGATTCATTTTAGAAGAGGGAGCATACCGGGCGTATGTGACCGATGAGAAAATGAATATAGACCAAAAAGATATTCAAAAAGATATTTCTATAAACCTTATATATAATGGCAAAAGAATTGATTTCAAAGATTCCTGAGGGTCCTTTGGCCGAAAAATGGACAAAGCACAAGTCTCAGATCAGGGTTGTGTCGCCAGGCAACAAGAGAAAGATGGAAATCATTGTCATCGGTACGGGTCTGGGTGGAGCGTCTGCAGCCGCTTCTCTTGGTGAACTCGGCTACAACGTGAAGGTTTTCTGCATCAGCGATTCTCCTCGTCGTGCGCATTCCATTGCAGCACAGGGTGGTATCAATGCCGCAAAGAACTATCAGAATGACAACGATTCCATCTACCGTCTGTTTTATGACACAATCAAAGGCGGTGACTACCGTAGCCGTGAAGCTAACGTTTACCGTCTTGCGGAAGTCAGCAACAACATTATCGACCAGTGTGTTGCACAGGGTGTTCCTTTTGCGAGGGAATACGGCGGACTTCTCGCGAACCGCTCTTTCGGTGGGGCTCAAGTGAGCCGCACGTTCTATGCCCGCGGACAAACCGGTCAGCAGCTTCTTCTTGGAGCTTACGCTGCCCTTAACCGTCAGATTGCGGCAGGAACCGTGAAGTCGTATCCACGTCATGAAATGCTTGACGTAGTACTCATCAACGGTGAGGCAAAAGGTATTATTGCCCGCAACCTCGTGACCGGTGAGATCGAGAGGTTCGGAGCACACGCAGTTGTCATTGCTTCCGGTGGATATGGGAATACATACTTCCTCTCCACTAACGCAATGAATTCCAACGGTTCTGCTGCATGGCAGTGCTACAAGAAGGGAGCTTTCTTCGCTAACCCTTGCTTTGCGCAGATTCACCCTACCTGTATTCCTGTTCACGGTGAGCAGCAGTCAAAGCTTACGCTCATGTCAGAGTCTCTCCGTAACGACGGACGCATCTGGGTGCCTAAGAAGCTTGAGGATGTGGCAAAACTCCGCAAGCATGAAATAAAGGCTTCCGACATTCCTGAGGAAGACAGAGACTACTATCTTGAGCGCCGCTACCCGGCTTTCGGAAACCTCGTTCCTCGTGACGTCGCTTCCCGTGCGGCTAAGGAGCGTTGCGACGCAGGATTCGGCGTAAATGAGACAGGACTTGCAGTATTCCTTGATTTCAAGACTGCCATCGAGCGTCTTGGCAAGGATGTCATCAAGGCACGTTACGGTAACCTCTTCCAGATGTACGAGAAGATTACCGCCACCGACCCTTACAAGGAGCCTATGATGATTTATCCGGCAATCCACTACACAATGGGCGGTCTCTGGGTTGACTACAACCTCCAGACTACCATCCCTGGTCTTTACGCTATCGGAGAGGCCAACTTCTCTGACCACGGTGGAAACCGTCTTGGTGCGTCAGCCCTCATGCAGGGTCTTGCCGACGGCTATTTCATCCTTCCTTATACAATCGGCGACTATCTCGCGTCCAAGTTCAAGGATCCTAAGACTGACATCGGCGCTCCTGAGTTCGAGGAGGCTGAAAAGGCTGTCCGTGCTAAGATTGACAGGCTTCTGTCTATCAAAGGCAAGGAGTCAGTTGACACCATCCACAAAAAGCTCGGTCACATTATGTGGGAGCATGTCGGAATGGCACGCAACGAGGCCGGCCTGAAGGAAGGTATTCAGATGATTCGTGAACTCAAGAAAGACTTCTGGAGCAATGTTTATGTTGCCGGCGAGCAGGGCACTTTCAACCAGGAGCTTGAAAAGGCTCTCCGTCTTGCTGACTTCCTTGAGATAGGAGAGCTCATGGCTATTGACGCCCTTGACAGGTGCGAGTCCTGCGGTGGTCATTTCCGCGAGGAGATGCAGACTGAGGACGGCGAGACCAAGCGTGACGACGAACATTACATGTACGTTGCCGCATGGGAGTACAAGGGTGACGGCGTTGAGCCTGAACTTCACAAGGAGCCTCTCAAGTACGAGAACATTCACATAGCGACAAGAAATTATAAAGACTAAACGAGATGGATTTGACTTTGAAAGTATGGCGTCAGAAAAACGCCAAGGAGAAAGGGCATTTCGAGACCTATCAGGTCAAGGGCATTTCGCCTGACAGCTCTTTCCTTGAGATGCTTGACATCCTTAACGAGCAGCTGATTGAGGAGGGTATGGATCCTGTCGCTGTGGAGAAGGGATGCAAATCATCGGGTCCTGTTTCCTTCGACCACGACTGCCGTGAGGGAATCTGTGGGGCCTGCTCACTCTATATCAATGGACGCGCTCATGGACCTGACGATGAGGTCACTACCTGCCAGCTTCATATGCGCAAGTTCAAGGATGGCGACACTATCACCATTGAGCCTTGGCGCAGCCACGGCTTCCCTGTAATCAAGGACCTTGTTGTTGACCGTCAGGCATTTGACAAGATTCTTCAGGCAGGTGGATATGTTTCTGTAGGAACCGGCGGCGTTCCTGATGCCAATGCCATTCCTATTCCTCGCGAAAAGGCCGAGGAGAGCATGGACGGTGCTGCCTGCATCGGATGCGGTGCCTGTGTAGCAACCTGCAAGAACGGCTCTGCAATGCTCTTTGTCGCAGCCCGCGTAAGTTCCCTCGCACTCCTTCCTCAGGGTAAGGTAGAGGGTGCAAAGCGCGCCAAGGCAATGGTTGCAAAGATGGACGAGCTCGGATTTGGTGCCTGCACCAACACTCGTGCCTGCGAAATGGAGTGCCCTAAGCACATCACCGTTTCACACATCGCACGCCTGAACCGCGAGTTCCTCTGTGCTAAATTTAAAGATTAGGAAATATCTTTGATTATAAAATGAAAGAGTCGGGTGATAGATTTTTCATCCGACTCTTTTTTAGTGCCTGAAACAAAGATACTTTACAATAGTTTCATTTTTAAAATATATTTTATAAATTCGCGAGTTCAAGTGGTATAGTGATGAATAGAACTACAAAACAGTGTTTTTTTATTGTATTCTTGCTCTGTAGTCTTGCTTTTCAGTTTCTTTATGTGAATGCGGCTGAAATTCCTGATGGGGGGGCAAAACGTTAAGTGGTAGAGTATTAGACGAATATGGCGAACCTCTGCCCGGAGTAGCCGTCTATGATGCTTCTAAAATGAAAGACGGTGTACTTACGGATGAAAAGGGAAAGTTCCGCATAACGGTCTCTTCTTCCTGCAAGTTTTTGACTGTTTCATGTCTTGGCTATCAGGTTGAGAATGTTCCGGTAGATAAGGTTTCCGAAATCCGACTTACTCCTGATACTCAGACCATTGAAGAAACGGTCGTAACTGGAATATTCACGAGAAAGAGGGAGAGTTTTACGGGTGCGGTGCAGGCCATAACCTCCGCTGAACTCAAGAAAGTCGGTAATTCCAATGTCATAGAATCTCTCAAGAATCTCGATCCGTCCCTTCTTGTTGTAGATAACCTTACACAGGGTTCAAACCCGAATGCTGTCGCTTCAATGCAGATAAGGGGTGCGTCTTCCCTTGCTGCGGAGACATCATCTCTTAAAAGCGATTTCGTTTCTGACGGAAACACACCTCTTTTCATACTTGACGGGTTCGAGACAACGCTCACGAAAATAAAGGATATGGATATGAATCGTATTCAGAGCATATCCATTCTTAAAGATGCCTCAGCTAAGGCTATATATGGCTCAAAGGGAGCCAACGGAGTGGTTGTAATCGAGACAAAGGCTCTCACAAATGAGAGGACGCTCGTAACCTACACTGGCAGCGTCACACTTGAGGCTCCTGACCTTTCAAGCTACAATCTCTGCAATGCGCTGGAAAAACTTGATATTGAGAACCGCGAGGGATATTATTCTTCTACTTCAAGTTTTGGGACAATTAACGCAATAAAACTCTATAACGAGAGACTAAAAAAGGCGCTTGAAGGAGAAGATACCTATTGGCTTTCAAAACCATTGAGAACAGGTGTCGGACAGAAGCATTTCGTGAGTGTCGAACTTGGCGGAAAGTCTCTCAAGGCGCTTGCTGCCTTTTCGTACAACAATGTTCAGGGTGCTATGAAGGGGTCTTACAGAAATGTCCTCTCGGGTGACGTCAACCTCTCTTACAGAAAGGACAAATGGACTTTCCGGAATATAATGAGCGTGGCTTGGAACAAGAGCGAGGATTCCCCTTACGGAAGCTTTGATGAATACGCTTCGATGAACCCGTATTTTTCACCATACGACAAGGAAGGCAATGTGCGGAAAATCATTTTTTCTGGTATATATGGAGAAGGTGATGATGCCTATGACGAAGGAATTGTCACAAATCCTTTGTGGAATGCCTCGATAGGCACGAAATATACGAGCGGATACCTTGATTTTACGGATAATTTCTACGCTGAATATCAGGCTATGAAGTCCCTTAAGATTGTGGGACGTTTCGGAATAGATACGAAGAGAACTGAATCAGAGGAATTTAAGCCTTCAGATCATACTGATTTTATAAACTACACCACGGAGGACGCTAAACTGCGCAGGGGGTCATATGATGTTTCAAACGGCACATACACGACATTCTCCGGTGATGTTTCCGCACAGTTCAACCATTCTTTCAATAAGGTTCACGATGTGTTCGCGACAGCCCAGTATAACATCTCCCAAACAAAGTACAGCAGTGTGACGCACTACACTGAGGGATTTCCGAACAGCAATATGAACAGCATAACTTTCGCGAGACAGTATGCGCTTGACAAGACTCCTTCGGGAGGAGACGGTCTGAATAGAAATCTCGGAGCGCTCCTCACGGCCGGTTATAGTTACGACAACAGATACATGACCGACGCAACGATAAAAGGCAGTGCATCTTCTGTGTTCGGAACCAACAACAAGTGGGGACTTTTCTGGAGTTTCGGACTTGCGTGGAACCTTCATAATGAGAAGTTTATGAAGGGGGCGTCTCACTGGCTGCAGCAGTTCAAACTTAGGGCATCCATAGGTTCTTCAGGAAACCAGAACTATAGTTCAAACGTGTCTCTACCTGTCTATGTCTATTATAACTCGAACTATTACAACGGATTCTCCGGAGCCAGTCTTTCAAATATGGAAAATCCTAATATAGGATGGGAGCAGAAGATGGACTATAATATTGGAATCGATTTCAGAACAAGGAGAATCAATGCTGTGTTGGACCTTTATGTGGCGGACACTCAGAACATGGTGTTCTCCCGTTCTATTCTTCCTTCAACAGGGTTCAGCACTGTGAATGATAATCTCGGAATGGTAAGAAATAAGGGCGTGGAACTTAGCTTGAGCTACATCGTTTTTCAGAAGAGAAGTTCGTTCATAAGTATATTCGGAAAGACTGCTTATAATGACAACCGGGTTCTCAAGATTTCCGAAGCTCTTGAAGCCTACAATAAGCGACAAAGGGCTGAAGCGAACACCAATAGCGGTGCTTCTACAGTTATTCAGTACTATAACGGAATGCCCCTCAACTCAATATGGGCCGTGCCTTCCAAGGGAATTGACCCTATAACCGGTAATGAGATTTTTGTCAGAAAGAATGGAACTCTTTCTGAAATATGGAGTGCGTCCGACCTTGTCAATTGCGGATCTTCGGATCCGAAGTTCAACGGAAATTTCGGTGTGACAGGTGAAGTCCGTGGATTTGGTTTGAATGTGGTATTTACATGGTACGGAGGTGGTTATACCTATAACAGCACCCTTCTTAACAAGGTTGAGGGAACTAACCTTTCGTCCAATGTCGACAGGAGAATATTTACGGGAAGATGGTTTTATGCCGGACAGAATGCCGTGTATAAGCGCGCCTATTCCAGCGGAATAAATACTACTAAGGCAACCACGAGATTCGTCCAGCACAACAATGTCATGAACCTTTCTTCTGTTTCCGCCTACTACGAGTTTCCTTCCAAGTGGATAGATAAGATAGGGATGGACCGTCTCAGGCTCACTTTTTATGCCAACGACCTGTTCACGTTTTCTTCGATTGACATCGAGAGGGGAACGTCATACCCTTTCGCGCGGTCATTCTCATTCTCTTTAACAGCAACATTCTGACAATATGAAACGATTACTCTATTATATAATTTCGATGATTGTTTTCTTTTCGTCCGTTTCATGCGACAAGTGGCTTGAGGCAACTTCATCTTCGCAGGTTTCTGACGAAAAGATGTTCTCGACAAAGAGCGGATTTCACGAGGCGCTTACTGGAGTGTATATCTCGATGGCTTCCGCTGATTGCTATGGACGGAATTTCACTTTTTATGCAAATGAACTGTCTGCTGTGCGTTATAACACTGTGGAAAGCAATGCCTTCAAGATTTGGTTGCAGCATAGTTTTGATGATGTGACAGCAGCCGCGTGCATTGAGTCGATGTGGCAGTCTGCCTATTTTACCATAGCTAACGCCAATAAGATTCTCAAGGAACTTGAGCGGCACAGAGGCGACGTCATGGCTGATGATTGGGAGTACAATATGGTCAAGGGTGAGATGCTTGCGGTGAGGGCATTCGTTCATTTTGACCTGATGAGAATGTTCGGACTCGCTGAATGGAATGGAGATAATTCCGGCAAACTCACAGTCCCGTATGTTACTGAATATACTCTCGAATCGACTGCGCAGAAAAGTTATGCCGACACTAAGTCTTTGCTGCTTAAGGATATTGAAGATGCTCTGAAATGTCTTGAATCAGACCCTGTCCTTGGAATTTACCCTGAAGACTTTGATACAAACTACAACGCCGACGGATTTTGGAGTAATAGGAGATACCACTTGAACTACTATGCTGTGAAGGCTCTTGCTGCCCGTGTCTTGCTGTGGGCGGGGGATTATGATGAAGCGGGAAAATACGCTTCTGACGTGATTGAAAACTCGCTTGACAGGCTTGGAATTGTCAAATGGATTGATTCTGACGCTGAAATTAAAAAGTCTGACAACGACAAGAAAGATTGGTCATTTTCCTCCGAGCACATCTTTTCGCTTGATGTGAATGACCTGTATTCCCTGACTTCAGGATACTGCTTTGGAGGAACTGACATAAACATGACAATAGCTTCGGAAGCTGTTGAAGATGAACTTTTTCCGCGAGATATTTATGGAATCGGCAATAATGACGGAGCCGAGGATGTAAGGGGTTATGCCATGCTTCTGAAATATGGCGGAAAGGGTTATCAGTCATACAAACTCTATTCATCGAGTTCAATGGCTGCGGAGTATCGCAACAGGATTCCTATGATAAGGATTTCGGAGATGTACTATATCCTCGCGTTCGTCTCTGCCATTAACGGAGACATGGATTCGATAAAGGAGAACATCATTGCCGTTATGTCACACCGCGGATATACGAATGTCGGTTTTGATGGTTTTTCTGAATATGGTATGAAAAGAGAGTTTCTGGTTGAATTGTCAAGGGAGTTTTTGGGTGAGGGACAGCTCTTCTATTGGTATAGGCTTTATAAAAGGCTGGAATGTGATTATTCAATTTCCATAATGAATAATACTTCCGGTATGATGTATCCTTATCCGACGTCCGAGACTTCTTATGGTCATGTTCAAGAAAAATAGATGGATTGATTATGAAAAAAAGAGATTGTTGCATATTTATTTATTGCCTTGCGGCGCTCGCTTTTGTCTCATGTGTCAAAGATCCCGTGAAGGCTTATGAAGAGGGTGATTCCGCCGTGTATTTTCTGTCTCCGACGAATGTATTTTCGCTCATAGGAAAGAGCGGTGATGAGATTGAACTGACTATACCGGTGAACCTTGTCGGGCCTGTGGCTGACCATGATAGGGAAATTGCTCTTGAAATCAAGGATTCCACCGCTTTTCAGAATGTTGATTTTTTTGTCGTAAGTTCCAAGGTTGAAGCCGGTGCTCTTTCTGGAAATATCGTATTGAGGGTTAAGGCGTTACCGGAAAACGTCGAGGAACTCTATGTACGTTTCACGATAGTCCCAAACGACTCTTTTCCGGAGACATTTCGAAGAAACACATCTTCTGTAGTGGGATGGACTGCTTCTTATGCAAGACCGAGAGAGGAAGTATGGCGCTATTGGTTCCTATTCTTCTGTAACGGCTACAGCAAGTCTCTGCATAAAATCATTGCGGAAGAATTGGGAACAGAGGCAGACACATACACCGGAAGCAGGAAATACGCCACAGATTTTCCGGAACTTACATACAAATTGCCTACATGGTGGTATTCGGCGTCAAGGCAGTTGTACGATGCCGTCGCCGCACATGACAAGGCGGATCCGGAGCATCCATATATGCACAGTTCCGATTATGAACTTTATGACAAATGGAGTTCTCCTGTAGGAGGCGGAACCAAACCTGAAAATATTCCTACAATTCTTGAAACATTGAAAGTGATGTAATCATGAAAACAATAAAAAAAGTAGCCTTCATCCTGATATCAGCGTCGGTGCTTTCGTCTTGCTACAAAGACTTGAGCACTGAAGCGGGGGAGACCATACCGGAGATAGAAATCACCGGTGTGAATGAGGAAATGGACATAGTATGGGGACAGGAACTGAAGATTACTCCCGAAGTCAGGCAGGAAGGCCGTTATGATGATGATTTCACCTTTCTGTGGGAGATTGACCTGACGGCTGGGAATCCGAACAACCGCATAGAAATCTCGGAAACCAAGGATTTGGAATACAAGGTGTCCAATTCACCTTCCGAAAAGCCCTATTGCCTTACCCTCACGGTGACTGACCGTAAAACAGGATATTCTGGAGTGTTTGTCAGCAAGATCTATGTCGGAACCTCGCTCGGCGAAGGACTGCTGGTTGCTTACACCAGGGACGGAGGAAACACATCTGAAATAGATATAGTGGCCGATCCTGTATTGACTTACGGGTATTCGGGTGCAACGCGGTATACTCGTGAACTCTATGCCCTGTCAAACGGAAACGAACACATTCAGGGAAAGGTTCTGTCAATGTCCGAGTATGTCTGCTCGCAGAATTCTGCGCTTGACCTGACGAAAATAATGGTTGGTACTGATTCTCATATAATCAGTCTCGATCCGCTTACTTTTACGGTTAAGGATACTGATTCTCAGCTTTTTAACAGCGTAAAGGAATCCTCATTCAGAACGTCGTCAATGTTCAATTTCGGAGGATATTCTTCCTGTGCGGTGGTGAACGGAACACTTTACGGAGTGTTATGTATAATTGACAACGTCTATTCGAAGGTCGCATATTCCAAGACACCGTCGAACATAATGACGGACAGGAATTTCGGTTACTATGCCCTTGATCAGGGCGCATTGCTGGTGTTTAATGAGAACGACAGCAAGTTTTACTACATATATGGATGGGGCTTGATGAACTCGTCGCTTTCTGAGCTTACAAGTTTCTTTTCCTTCGACTATTCCGGGGCAAAGGCACTTGGAGGGGGAGCAATGAAAGGAAAGATGCCTGCATTGCTCATCAAAGACGCCGCGGGAAACCATTATATATGCAGTGTTGATACAGGCTCAAACGATATGAAGACATATACCTACCCCGTTAACGGCGCCGATATGGACAAGATTGTAGACGTTGCCTTCTGTGACAATTCCGACCTGATGTACTACGCCACCGAATCGAAGATTTATTCAGTGCTGATAAACGGTGGAAAGGCAATTTCAACGGTTCTCAGCTGGAAACCGGACTCCGCTGATGAGAAGATAACAGACATAAGGCAATACACTCAGGGGTGGTATGGAACGCACCAGTATGATTTGTCTAACTATCCTTTTCAGCTTGAATACAACAGACTCCAGCTTCTGATAACCACATACAACGAAAAGACGGGAGAAGGAAAGATATATATGAGACCGTTCAATGTCAGCACGGGGCGTTTCACTATAAAGAATAACGGCACATTGAAAGGTTTTGGGGAAATTACGGCGATAGCGCCTACATTCAGATAAAATATAAACTAATGAGAAATTCTGTAAAGATATTTGTGGCGTTTGTTGCCACGGCTGTCGTGCTGCTCTTTTCAGGGGCAGCTTCCGACGATGCGGCTGCAAGGTCAAAAAAGAGAAAAAAGGCTCAGACTGAACAAAAAGACACGGTGAAGGCTCCGTCAAAGTACGAGAAACTCTTCAAGAACGAACAAAAGAGGGAGGATGGTTTCATTACACTTCATCTCAAGGAAGGCAAGGTCTATTTTGAAATCCCTGACTCGATTTTCGGTCGTGACCTTCTTCTTGGATCCACCATCAAGTCCATCAGTAACAATGCCGAGGGTATAGTGGGTTCAAAGAACTCCCTTGTTCATTTCACTTTCACCCGAAAGGATAGTACCGTGTTCATGCGTCGTCTCAGTTCGGACTATATCACCGATGATTCCAACATTGAGAAGGCGCTTTCCAAAAGTCGCACTTCCAGCATAATGCGAAGGATGCCCGTGAAAGCATATTCTCCTGACAGTACGGCTTTTGTCGTAGATGTGACGGATATATTCCTTTCTGACGACAAGGAACTCGGTCCATTTTCCGATTATGCCGTTAATGCAGACTATAAGCGTTCGGATGCCTTCAAGAAGAATCTTTCGTTCGTGACGGACGTGCGCTCGTTCGATGATAATCTTTCCGTAACATCATCGATGACATATACATACAGTCTTGAAGACCCCGAAACCGGAAAGAAAATCTTGGATAAGAAGAACCTTACGGCTGAACTCAATAGGTCGATATTACTTCTTCCAAAGGAAATATATCATCCGCGCACGGCCGATCCGAGGATAGGCTATTTCTTCACCAAGAGAATCAGGTATGGTAACACGACCGGCACGTCTGTTCCCGTCTGGTATGTGAACCGCTGGAGACTTGAGCCTTCGGATACGCTGGCCTACAGGAGGGGAGAGAAGGTTGAGCCTGTGAAGCCGATAACATTCTATATTGACAGCGATTTCCCTCAGTGGTGGAAGCCTTATATAAAAGAGGCTGTAGAGCAGTGGAATGAAGTTTTCGAGGAAATCGGATTCAAAAATGCCGTCGTTGCCAAGGAATTTCCGGAGGATGACCCTTCGTTCGACCCTGAAAACATAAAGTACAGCTGCATAAGGTATGCTCCTATAGGTGTGCAGAATGCAATGGGTCCTTCGTGGACAGATCCCCGCAGCGGCGAGATAATCAATGCTTCGGTTTATGTCTATCATGATGTAATAAAGCTTCTTACTAACTGGATGTTCGTCCAGACAGCTCAGGCGGACACGAGGGTTCGGACAAAGGATATTCCTGAGGAATTGCTCGGGGATGCACTGATGTATGTGATAAAGCATGAAGTCGGTCATACTCTCGGACTTATGCACAATATGAGCGCATCGAGCGTCATACCTGTCGATTCATTGCGAAGTCCGTCGTTTACTTCAAAATATGGAACTACGACATCTATAATGGACTACGCGCGTTTCAACTACGTGGCTCAGCCTGGTGACCGTGAAAGAGGTGTAAAACTTACCCCGCCGCGCTTCGGCTCCTACGACAGATGGGCAATCAGATGGGGGTACAAGCCTGTCTTTGATATGGATTCTTTTAAGGAAGAGACGGCATTCACCACCAAGATGATAAGTGATTCGCTCAAGGCTGCCCCGTTCTACCGTTACGGAAAGCAGCAGATGAGTTTTGTATTCTTCGATCCGAGTTGCCAGACTGAAGACCTTGGGGATGATGTGCTCAGGGCTTCGGAGTATGGAATTGAGAATCTGAAGTATATAATGGCAAACTTCATGGACTGGATTCCAGATGAGGATGATATGGATTATGAGTTCCGTACAGGGATATACAACACAATCCTGAACCAGTACATCAGATATATTAATCATCTTCTGTTCAATATAGGAGGTCTCTACAGAAATGAGTCCCTTGCCGGAGATCCTTATCCGCGCTATGCGAACGTTCCCCGTGAAAAGCAGAAGAAAATTATGGACTATGTGCTGGCGCAGTATAGTAATCTTGACTGGATTGACTCTGAAAAAG
This sequence comes from uncultured Bacteroidales bacterium, assembly GCA_900545245.1. Classification (GTDB taxonomy): domain Bacteria; phylum Bacteroidota; class Bacteroidia; order Bacteroidales; family UBA932; genus Cryptobacteroides. The sequence continues at coordinate 26,570 of UQYV01000006.1, read as the reverse complement.
TGCTTTCAAAGCTTCCTGTTGTCGGCAAGCCTTCTTCGGCTGTACGCAGTTCAATCCGCTCGCTGCTTTTCCAGACTCCCTATATGACGGATAAGACTGATGGTGTGGCAACGAATGAATATGGGCTTCAAGACTGTATGGACAGGATTTTTGACTTTGTCTGGAATACCGGGAACCGACCTCTGACAGCGGAGCAAAGGGTTTTGCAGAAGGATTTTGTCGGGACATATATGAAGATGGCCTCATTCAGAATGCCTAATGGAAAGTCAAAGTCGCTTGAATTGTGCGGCCTTGGTTATGGTTGCTGTTCGGACAGCCTTGTCTCGGGAGAATTTCATTACGATTCTGTAAATGGATTTGAATGGCTTCCGAGGCAGATTTTCAGCACAGGCACTCTCACACAGGCTTTTGTTTATTCTGTGCTTGACAGGGCGTATGGGATGATGTCACGTCGGAAAGCATCGGCAAACGCCGACGATAGGGCTCATTATGAACTCCTTATGGAAACGATTGCTTATGGTCTTAAAAATGGTTCGGGAAAATGAAGGTTAGCACAGGATATGTAGCAGCGTTTCTTGCGCTCGCTTTCTGTCTGGCTCCTGTCTATGACTTGGCCGGACGTTCAAAGAAGAAAAAGGAAAAGACGGAGACAGTGTCCGTGAAGAAAACCCCTTATGAGGAGTTTCTTTCCAAGAAAGGACTTGTTTCTGCCCGCGGCGGTTCCGTTTCTGTTTTCAAGGACGGAGACAAAGTCTATATCGAATTTCCTGATTCCCTAATGGGCAGTGAACTTTGTCTGTCGAGCCATGTCCTTGAAAGCAGTGACATAATGCTTGCAGAGGGGTTAAATGTCTCCGGAAAATCTACGGATTTCAGAATTTACAGGACGGACTCTCTCGTCGTTTTTAGAATTCCCAAGACTCCGGTTCTTGTTTCGGAGAGGGATTCTTCCACATTGAAGGCCTTTGATTTGTCTGTGACGGAGGCTGTGAAATACGCATTTCCGATAAAATATCGCAATTCAGACAGTACTGCCGTCGTGTTTGACGCAACAGAACTTTTCGATTCTTCGGAAGATGCTACGGTCAGTCTCTATGCATCATGGTTTGAATCATCTCAGATTGCCGAGAGCACGAAAGTGGATGAACTTTCTGAATTGAAAGATGTTATGGCCTTCCCGGAGAGTGTAGCGCTTGTTCAGGACGCCACGTTTGACGTGAAACTCGCAACTGGCCACGATGCACGCGTCTCGACTGCTGTGGTCACGACGCTTTCTGTTCTTAGTGACAATCTCATGCCTATAAGGAAAGCTGACAGTCGAATTGGACTGATGAGCACAGCAGGACAGCATTTTGATTCCAAGGAAGGATTCAAAAAAATCAGGCTTGCAAACCGTTGGGATTTGCGTGACGGAAAGAAAATAAGGGTCTATGTCGATACGCTCATGCCTCTTTCGTGGCAGAAGGCTGTCGGGGATGGTCTTCGCGCATGGAATCCGGCTTTTGAAAAGGCGGGTCTCGGGGCAGACGTAGTAGAGGTTTTTCCCTATCCTTCCGACAGTACCTTCTCTGCTTTTAACCCGGCCGTCAGCACTGTTTCGCTTTGCGGTGGTGGTGGAAGGGAAATCCATGCACGCATTTCCACGGACAGCAGAACCGGTGAAATCCGCAGATTCTCTATGAGCATTCCGGGTAATTACCTTCTTAGTCTGCTGTTTTCCACTTCGTTCACAATAGGCGATGTGGATTCGAGGTATCTCAGCTATAATCTTCCTGACGATGCGGTCTGTGATGTCATCAGAGCTCAGACAATGAAGATTTTCGGGCGCGGACTTGGTCTCGGGCGCAACTGTGCCGGAAGTCTTGCCTACACGCCGGAAGAGCTTCGCAGTCCCGAATTTACTCAGAAACATGGCATCTCGGCTTCCGTGCTTGACAATGTGCTGTTCAACACACTTGCCCGTCCTGGAGACAAGGAAAGGGGAGTTGTTACTATCGTTGACAGGATTGGCCCTTACGACGAGTATGCAATAGAGTGGCTTTATGGCTCATATTCAAACGATTCGGTGACTGAAGAATCCCTTGATTCGCTTGTGCGCTCGAAGATTGGGAAGAGGGAATTTCTCTATGTGCCTCTTCAGCAGAACAGTCCCGACCCGCGTCCGAACGAATACGACCTGGGTTCTGACCCTTTTGCTGCGTTCGACGCGGCAATGTCACACCTCCATTTTGCTGCAGCAAATGCAGACAAATGGTTCGCTTCTCCGGACATTCCGGAGGAAGAATTCAAGCAGCTCTATGTGGAGTGGATTTGGCTGAAAATGATTGATAATCTGAAGATTCTGTCTCCTCTTGTGGGTGGAATCATTTCGGATGACGTGCGTGCAGGAAGTGAAGAAACTCACTTCAAGGCTGTTCCGGAAGCAGTTCAGCGGGAGGCAGTGCGCAGGATTCTCTCCACACTGACTGATGTCAGCTGGCTCGATGCCAACAAGAATCTCATGACGATGTCGGGCGCCTATGCAACTTACAGCGGTCTTACATACATGAATCTTGTCGGGCAGTCTCGTCTGCTTTCCCGCCTGCCGTACATAGCACGGGCGCAGCGGCTTGCCGGGAGCACCTACACTCGCGAGAAGTTTCTTTCGGATTTTCAGGACACTATTTTCGCAAATCTGCGCAAGGGACGCCTTGGAGTTCAGGAGGACGATATGATTATTCGTTATCTGCGTGCTCTCATGTTAATGTCCCCTGTCCTTAAGACTAATTTCGACACTGCATTCCGCATAAATGAAAAGTCTTTTGATGACGGCCTTTTCCTGCCGCTTTCAGGCGTTTCTATGATCGATATGGAGGGTCAGGACATTGTGGCAAAGAAAGCTCTTGAGAATGCCCGTAAGGCGCTTGTTTCGGGACGCTCCCATGCTCGGGATCCTCATGTTGCCGGAAAGATAGACTATTTGATATATTGTGCGGATGTAGCATTAGGGAAGAAATAATCAAACAAAACTTTAATATAGTGGTTTTATGAAAAGGTTTTTTTATGTTGCGGCAGCGCTGTCTTTGCTTGCCGTCTCCTGCAAGGAGGAAATCAAGGAAGATGTTCTTGAGGTTGTCTCGTCTTCCACGGTAGTAGGTGTCGAGGGTACGACTCAGGCTCTTAAATTCACTACGAACAACCCATGGTCAATCACTTGCGACCAGACATGGGTAACTTTCGACAAACAGTCAGGTGATGCCGGCGATGGTGCCGTGAACATGACTGTTGCTGCAAATGACACTTATGACGGACGTTCGGCAAAAGTCACGGTCAAGGCTGGTTCAAAGTCTCATGTTTTGAGCGTCACCCAATTTGGAAAGACTGAATTCGGCACGGCAGTTTCTCTTTCTGTCACCTCTCAGGCTCAGAATATAACTATTCCTGTTATCAGTAATGTCGAATATTCAGTCAATGTCTCTGAGGATTCAAAGGATTGGATAACAATTGTTAAGACTAAGTCTGCTCCGACTGATGGTGAGATTGTTCTTGGAATTTCGGCTAATACCGAACTCTTTCCTCGAGCTGGAGGGTTTGAGATTGTTGCCGGCGCTACTGTTCAGAAATATGTCGTGACGCAGAATTCTGACTTTACCCCTATGAGCAAGGCGGAGGCCATATATCTCGGTTCCGTTCAGGATATTTACGATGAGGAATCCTACTCGTTTAACACTTTCCGTCAGTTTGCCGTTGTCCTTTCCGACGATGCGGATAATAAGGTTGTTCTTGCTCTTAACGCATCTATGGATGCCGACAAGACCGTGGTGCCTGTAGGAGAGTATTCCGTTGATGCTACGGCCACTCATGCTAAGGGCACATTCTCTCTGAAATCGACTGATGGTCATGAGAAATACTACACTTCTATAATTGCCGACAAGGCTGAAGTCGCTATAATCGACGGCGAGGTCAGTGTTTCCGCGGAGAATGGTGTCTATACGATTACCGCGCTGCTTCAGGATTCTGCGGAGTCTATTCACAGCTATTCATTCCAAGGTGAAATCGCCGTGACTGACAAATCCTTTGGTGCCGAATGCACTGGCTTTACGCGTTATGGGCAATATAATACTTACTTTGCCGGCGGCGCACAGGAATGGTCGGTATCTCTCATGACTTCTGACAAGGACAAGGCTGATAATCCTGTCTTTTTGAGGAATATCCATCTTACGGTTTATGGCACGTCTGCGCAAGAAGGTGAACTTCCTGTGGGCGAGTTCAAGTATGAGGTTCCTGAAGCGGACGAGTCTCTTGGCAAGCCAAAGGGCATTACACGAGCTAACCCTCAGACATTCAGTTTCGATGCTAACAATGGTGGTTGGGTGACGGTCACTCCTGCTGATGGAACTGCTCCTTCTCTTTCCATTGCGAAGAATGATGACGGAACTTATGCATTCTCATTCTCAGGAAGTTTCATTATGAGTGAGGATATAACCGATGATAACGGTGAATTTGTCGAGACAAAGAACACTCCTTTCTCTTACGATGGAAAACTTGAAAGCGTGTATCTTCCTGAACCTGAAATATGGTCGAAGCCTGTGCTTGATGTTGATACTGAGTTTACCAATGCTTTCAATGCTAGGTATCAACCTCGCTATTACGGCCATGTCTTCGACGAGAATAACGATGTTTTCTTCTTTGGCTTCACTCCCGTCAATGATGATTTTGATGTATGTCTTTCTGTCAGTGTAAAAGGCAACTATGTCTTTGTTCCGGATTTAAGGAAGCGTTTTTGTACGACTCCTTTTGGAACAGGTACATTCACTTTCTCGAAGACAGGTGGTGATAATACCCTTATTCCTCTTGCAGAGGGCAAAGCACCTCGTCTTTATATTGAGAATACATATACCGGAACGGTTTTCTATATCACTGGCGGTTCTATTACTCTGACGGACAGTAAAATTACTTATAACCTTACGGCAAAACCGAAAGGCGGAGATGAGGTTAAGTTTACCGGTTCCCATGACGCACTTTTCTATTTTTCACAGAATTATACTAGTGTTGCATCACAGTGTACTCTCTTTAATATTGAGTAGTTTGTTCTGATATTTTTAAAGACAAAGGCGGCCGGGTTTTTCCGACCGCCTTTTGTGTGCATATAACCGACGAGGCGTAACGCAGCCACTCGCCTAAAATTTGGACTTTACCACAGGAAATTGTTAAAAGGATAGCGCCCTGCATGGATTTCAGCGACCATCTTGTAGAGGTCGGAGCGTAGTTTGTCTATGCCGATTTTCTGCTTTGCCGAGATAAATATGCAGGGAGTGTTCTCCTTTGCAATCCAAGAGTTCTTGTACTCTTCAAGCGTGTAGTTCTCAGGTTTTTTTGGCTCCAACGAGAACTCGTCGTATTCTTCGTGGCGGTAGGCGTCAATCTTGTTGAAGACGACGAAGATAGGCTTGTTGATGGCTCCTATATCGCGGAGCGTCTCATTGACCACGCGTATGTGTTCCTCGTGGTTGGGGTGGGATATGTCCACGACATGCATGAGTATGTCGGCCTCCCTCACCTCGTCAAGTGTGCTCTTGAATGCCTCCACGAGCTGTGTGGGCAGCTTTCTGATGAATCCGACAGTGTCGCTGAGCAGGAACGGGACATTCTCTATGACGACCTTTCTGACCGTGGTGTCAAGCGTTGCGAACAGCTTGTTTTCGGCGAAGACCTCGCTCTTTGCCAGCAAATTCATAAGGGTGCTCTTCCCCACGTTTGTGTAACCAACTAACGCAATGCGCACGAGAGAGCCCCTGTTTCCTCGCTGCGAGGCCATCTGTTTGTCTATTTTCTTAAGCTGTTCCTTTAGTCTTGCAATTTTGTCCTGTATGATTCGCCGGTCGGTTTCGATCTGTGTCTCTCCAGGGCCCCTCATTCCGATTCCTCCCTTCTGTCTTTCGAGGTGCGTCCACATACGGGTAAGACGTGGCAGAAGATATTGATACTGTGCAAGTTCCACCTGTGTTTTGGCGTATGCAGTCTTCGCTCTTTGTGCGAATATATCAAGGATGAGGTTTGTCCTGTCGAGAATCTTTATGTTCAGCTCCCGCTCTATGTTTCTCAACTGGGTAGGGGAGAGTTCATCGTCGAATATTGCGACATCAATCTCGTTAGACTCTATAAACTGCTTTATTTCGTCTAATTTACCGCTTCTGATATACGTTCTCGGGTCAGCCTTATCCACCTTCTGGACGAAGCGTCCGCGGCCCTCTACGCCCGCCGTTTCGGCCAGAAATTCGAGTTCATCGAGATATTCGTTCACTTGTGCCTCATCGTCACCCTGTTTCAGGACACCGATAAATATGGCTTTCTCGACATATTTCTTGATTATAATAGGTTCTGAATTTAGCATAAAACCATTTAATTTTTATCGAAAAATAATGGCGACCGAATCAGATTCAATCGCCATTATTTATACTTATCTTCTTTTGTCTTAGCTGCATAAATAAGATGGCGAGCAAGCCTGTCTTATTTATTGTTTTGCTTGCATAAATAAGAGGAAGGCAAGCCTATCTTATTTATTGTTTTAGCTTGCATAAATAAGATGGAGAGCAAGGCTTGCGAGGAGTTAAAACCGCAGCAACCTAAACGGTTGTGAGGATTTTGACGACGAGTGAAACGCAGCTATCCGCTTATTTATGCGAGCGTACTAGCGAAGCTGGAAATACACAGGGAAGGTGTAGGTCACCGGCACCGCCCGGTCACGCTGCTTTCCCGGAGTCCACTTCGGCGACATAGAAACGACTCTGACTGCCTCCTTGTCGAGTGACGGGTCGACGCCACGGAGGACTTTAACCTTTGTGACTGAGCCGTCTTTCTCCACTGTAAACTGAAGTGTGACACGTCCCTGAACACCATTTTCCTTTGCGATTTCAGGATAAACCAACCTCTTGTTCACCCAAACTGAGAACTGGTTCGCATCACCTCCCATGAACGAAGGTTTCTCCTCTACGAGCTGGAACGGAATTGCTTCTTCCTCGACAACTTCTTCCTGGACGTTTTCAACGTAGTCCATAATCTCGACTCCCATGTCGCTATTGTCCTCAAGCGAGAGGAAATCGTTGTCAATCTTGATTTCGTCGTCCACGATGTCGATCTGGTCAGAGAGAACCGGAATCTTCGGCGCCTCAGGTGGAGGTGGAGGAGTTTCCTGGGTGATAGGGATGATTTCTTCCTCCTGAACTACCTGATTGTCAGCTTCGAGCGTGCTTACCTGCGCATCCCTTGACGTCCAGTTGAACGCAATATAGACGGCAGCCAGGGCAATTACCAGTCCGATTTCCACGAACAGCAATTTCTTGTTTTCAAGACTTGCTTTTGGTGACTTCTTAACTTCCATAATTATATAGAATCTTTTTTTATTTATTTCCGATCTTACTTCCTTCTTCGGCAAAGGTTCGCCGGCGTAATGCTGCGCCTGCCATAAACCAAGAGCCATAAAGTCGTGTAAAGTTAGAAATAATAATTTTTATAACAAACTTTTTGTTTATTAGTTGTAGATTTGCAGAAAATTTTGGTAGCCCGAAAACGGGTTTCCTTTGTATTTGTGCGTATGATTTCATATTATTTTCAGGACACTGACTTCAAATTCCGCGACCGTCGTAAAACGAACGAGTGGTTGAAACTTGCGGCCGAGAGCGAAATACGTCGAATAGGGAATATATCGATTATTTTCTGTTCGGACAATTACGTGCTTGACATCAATCAGAAGTATCTTCAGCACGATTATTTTACGGATATTATAACTTTCGATTACTGTGAGGGGGACCGTCTTTCCGGAGACTTTTTTATTAGTGTTGATTCTGTCCGTGAAAATTCCGTCGAGTTTGGAACCGAATTCAAGGATGAGTTGAACAGGGTCATCATCCACGGCCTTCTTCATCTTGTCGGATATGACGATCACACCGAGAAGGACATTAAACTTATGCGCTCGAAGGAAAATTACTACCTGTCCTTGCGCGAACTCCTGTAGTTGCTTTAGATTTGAGAAATTCTAAATAAATCCATATGAAGGGATTCAACGAATATGACGTCATCGTAGTCGGGGGAGGGCACGCAGGTTGCGAGGCCGCGATGGCTGCTTCTGGGCTTGGCTCTAGGACTCTCCTGATTTCGATGGACATGAACAAGTTTGGGCAGATGTCGTGCAACCCTGCGGTCGGCGGAATTGCGAAGGGGCAGATTGTGCGTGAGATTGATGCCCTCGGGGGATACATGGGAATCGTGACTGACCTCTCTACTCTTCAGTTTCGGATGCTGAATCGCTCAAAGGGCCCGGCAATGTGGAGTCCGCGTGCGCAATGTGACAAAAACCGATTTAGTAAAATCTGGCGAAAATTACTTGAAACTAATTGTAAATTAGATATTTATCAAGATACAGTCACTAAATTCCTTTTCGAGAATTCAAAAATCGTGGGCTGTTGTACGACCACCGGTGCGATTTTCAAATCTCAAGCGGTTATCCTCACTGCCGGTACCTTTCTTTCTGGCCGGCTTTTCATTGGACAGAATGACTTTGTCGGTGGAAGAATAGGGGAGATGTCATCCTTCGGACTGACAGAACAGTTGAAGGCTATGGGCATCAGGACCGGTCGGATGAAAACCGGAACTCCTCCGAGAATCGATATTTCTTCAGTGGATTTGGATTCGCTTCCCCTTCAACTCGGTGACGAGTCTCCAGAGAAGTTTTCTTTCCTTCCCTTCCTTTCCACGGCGCAAGGAGAGACTGCTCAGATGCCTTGTTATATTCTCCATACGAACGAGACTGTCCATGACATACTTCGTTCCGGGTTTAAGGACTCTCCTCTATTTTCCGGAAAGATTTCCGGAGTCGGTCCCCGCTATTGCCCGAGCATTGAAGACAAGCTCAGGACATTTGCCGACAAGACGGAACACCAGCTTTTTCTGGAACCTGAAGGGAGTGATACGAATGAGTATTACTTGCAGGGTTTCTCCTCTTCTCTGCCGCTTGAAGTTCAGCTTGAAGCTTTACGGAACATAAGAGGCCTTGAGAATGTCAAAATTTATCGTCCTGCCTATGCTGTCGAATACGACTATTTCGACCCGACTCAGTTGAAGGCTTCCCTTGAACTTAGGGATATTGAGAATCTTTTCTTTGCCGGACAGATTAATGGAACCACCGGATATGAGGAAGCCGCTGCCCAGGGATTGATGGCTGGAATTAATGCTCACCTGAAGGTTTCCGACAAGGAACCTTTTGTTCTGAAGCGTGACGAAGCCTATATCGGTGTTCTTATCGATGACCTAATCACAAAAGGGGTTGACGAGCCTTACAGGATGTTCACCTCGCGTGCTGAGTATAGGATCCTTCTTCGTCAGGACAATGCGGATTTTCGTCTGACGCCTCTTTCCCATGCAATAGGGCTTGCTGATGATTTTCGATACGACTACACTATGCGGAAGTATGATGCTGTCGCGAATATCGAGGATTTCTTCAATGGCTACTCTATTCGTCCGGAAGACGTGAATGAATATCTTTCTTCGAAGTCGACTGCTGTGATTCCTTCGCGTCGCCGACTTTCTGAACTGGTGTCTCGTCCCCAGGTTTCTGCTTCTGAAATTTTTAAATATGTTCCACGTGGAACTTTTAAAAGGTATGCTGTTTCCGATAGCGCTTTTGTTCCTGATTTAGGTGGGTGTGAGAAATCGGCTGCTATGAATAAGGTTTTGAATATTTCTTCTGACGGGTTCTCTTTTGATGTTTCTAAACAGGAGACTATTGGAGAATTTACTGAAAGATATCGCGAATCACTGTTTGATATAGCGGATATTCACATAAAATATAAAGGGTATATCGAACGTGAACGTCAGGTCGCTGATAAGATTAGGCGTCTGGAAAATTTGATTATTCCTGACAACTTTGACTTTGATAGGGTGGAGTCTCTTTCAATTGAATGTCGTCAAAAACTAAAGCGCTATGCTCCGAAGACCATAGCGCAGGCGTCGCGTATTTCGGGAGTGTCCCCGGCTGATATATCGGTTCTTTTGGTGTATTTCGGTCGTTAGTGTGAATTCAGAAAAAGCGGTCTGCTTCGTTGGATGTTTTGGTTTTGTTCCACGTGGAACATTAGAGCTTTTTCAGTGCTGACTTGATTAATTGTTCGAGACTTGCTTCTGGGGTTTCTTTGAGTACTGCTGCGAGGGCTTTTGTTACGTTAGGTTTTGTAAAACCAAGCATAACGAGGGCGGTGGTGGCTTCCTCGAGGTTCGGGTTCCCTCCGGTTTGGAATATTGTTGTCTGTTCCGTTCCTGCTCCCTTTGTAATCTTGTCCTTGAGTTCAAGAATGAGACGCTGCGCGGATTTGAGACCAATGCCCTTTATGCTTTTTATCCTGTTGATGTCTTCGGAAAGGATGGCATTGCGAAGTTCGTCTGAACTCATTGAAGAGAGCATCATTCTTGCCGTTGCCGCTCCCACTCCCGAGACTCCGATGAGAAGACGGAACAATTCCCTTTCGTCTTTTGATGCAAATCCGAAATACTGTTCGTCGTCCTCGCGGAGGTAGTGATGAATGTAGACCGTTGCTTCTCCCCGCGTTTTCAGAACTTCGAACGACTGGAGTGAAATGAGAATTTTATAGCCGATTCCGTGGCACTCCAACGTCATTTCTGTCGGGAGTATTTCCGTTATTGTTCCCTTGATGTAGTCAATCATAATTTTTGTTTTTTACAAAAGTAGGACAATTTTTCTCAAGATAGAATACTATTTTGTAATTTTGCAGTTTTATGTAGTCTCTGTTTTTTGAGGGAGACGAAGAATATTGACGAAGAATGAAAATAGACGAAATAAGAGCAAAGTTTCCTGCACTTTCCGAAACCGTTTACGGAAAACCGCTGGTCTATCTCGACAATGCGGCGACTTCTCAGCGCCCGGAATCCGTACTGAGCATGCAGGATGAGTATTCGCGGACGGCGAATTCAAACATTCACAGGGGAGTTCACTACCTTTCAAACGTGGCTACTGAACACTATGAGCAGGCGCGGGATGCGGTCCGTGATTTTATCAATGCGGAACATCGTGAAGAGATAGTTTTCACGTCCGGCACGACTGCATCAATCAACCTGGTTGCATATTCCTTCGGTGATGCGTTCGTGAAAGAGGGAGACAATGTCGTGGTTTCATGTGTCGAGCACCATTCCAATCTTGTTCCGTGGCAGCTGCTTTGCCGCGGGAAAGGGGCGCAGATGAGGTTTATTCCTGTGGATGATGACGGCACTCTCATGATTGATAGTTTGGAAAAACTTGTTGATGACAAGACGAAGATTGTTGCTGTCACTCAGGTCTCAAATGTGTTGGGTGTTGTCAACCCTGTCAAGGAAATAATAACTTTTTGTCACAGCCGCGGTGTTCCGGTTCTCGTTGACGGGGCGCAGGGAATTGTCCATTGTGGAGTGAATGTGCAGGAGATGGACTGTGATTTCTACGCCTTTTCCGGCCATAAGATTTATGCCGCCACAGGAACCGGAGTTCTCTACGGAAAGAAAAAGTTCCTTGAAGCGATGCCGCCTTTCTTGTCAGGAGGTGAGATGGTGGGGACAGTGACACTTGAAGACACCACTTTCGCACCTCTTCCAATGAAGTTCGAGGCCGGCACGCAGAATTTTATAGGCCAGTCGACTCTTAAACCGGCTTTGGAAGTAGTTAAGGAATTGACAGATAGTGACATAAAGAAATATGGCAATGAAGTTTCCGCTTTTCTTTACGATGAACTTACTGCAATGAACCGCGTAAGGCTGCTCGGCACAGCAAAACCTCGCGTCCCGGTGTTCTCGTTCTCCGTGGACGGGGTGCATCACGAGGATTTGGCGCAGATTCTTGACAAGATGGGCGTCGCTGTGCGTTCAGGGCAGATGTGTGCCGAGCCTGTGATGACACGTTTCGGAGTGACAGGCGTACTTCGAGCCTCACTCGCTCCTTACAACACATTGGAAGAGGCTGAAGTTTTTTTGAGGGCTCTTGACAAGGCCGTAACGATGCTTTCTTAAAAGAATTTGATAAAATGTTGAGAAATATGGGCGCAGAAAAAAGTTTGACAGAAGTTGAAACTGAAATTGTCGACGAGTTTTCGATGTTCGATGAATGGCTTGACAAGTATGAGTATCTTATTGAACTCGGAAAGTCTCTTAAAGGCTATCCGGAAGAAAAGAAAACTGACGATCATTTGATAAAAGGTTGTCAATCAAGAGTTTGGCTTGATTGGAAATATGAAGAAGGGAGACTGTGGTTCAATGCGGACAGTGATGCCATCATCACAAAGGGAATAATATCCCTGCTCATCCGCATCTATTCCGGACGCACTCCACAGGAAATATCATCATCCGATTTTTCTGTAGTTGAAAGAATCGGGCTCAAGGAAAATCTTTCTCCGACAAGAGCGAACGGGCTCGTGTCCATGATTGAGACAATTCGGAATGCGGCGGCCGCGCAACTCTGCATCAATGCCACGAATATGCAGGCACTTGCCTAGAGGACTTAGGAGAGGGGTAACGTGGACAGAAAAAAGTGTGCGGGACTTGAGAGTTTGATAAAAGAGATAAGTTTATTATTTGCAATAAGTTAGAATACTTGCAAAACTTGAGTTTGTTTGATATGGCACTTGAAGGCGATATAATACGAGCACTGAGGCAGGTCTATGATCCGGAGATACCGGTAAACATCTACGACCTCGGCCTCATTTATGAACTCAGGGTAGATGAAGAGCATAATGTTTTCATTCAGATGACTCTGACGGCTCCGAACTGTCCGATGGCAGACTATGTGGTAGATGAGGTGCAGAAATCCGTCGAGGATGTCCCCGGCGTGGTAAGCGTTAAGGTTGAACTTGTTTTTGAGCCGGTTTGGGACAAGAGCAGAATGTCGGAGGAGGCTCTCGTAGAATTAGGGCTTGATGAATAGGGTATATTTTTCTTTAGGAAGTAATTTGGGTGACAGACGAAAGAATATCCTTGAGGCTGTGCGGCTGATGGGGGAGAGGTTTTCGGAGATGGAAGGTACTGATTGCAGGCCTGTCGCGCTATCTTCCCTGATCGAAACGGAACCCTGGGGCTTCGAGTCGGAGGACAAATTTCTCAATTGTGCCGTCCGTTTTGACCTGAATTCTTCCCCACACGATATTCTCAAAACCGTCAAATCCATAGAAAGGCGCCTTGGACGGGAGACGTCACCGCCGCAATATGATACCGAAGGCCGGAGAATCTATTCTTCACGCCCCATCGACATCGACATTCTTCTCTACGGCGACGAAAAAATAAACACTCCTGACCTCATAATCCCGCACCCAAGGATGAAGGAACGCGATTTCGTACTCATTCCCCTCCGTGAAATAATGTGAAGCACTTTATTTTGATAAAGTGTGGAATCTTTATATCTTTGGGACGATTGTAGAATCCGGAAGAGGGATAAGTTTTATTAACCCATTTATTTAGAACACTATGAAACGATTTCTATTTTTAAGCATTGCACTGCTATTCTGCGTTGAAGTGATTGCACAAAATCTGATAATGGTAAGCGGTCATGTAATGGACAGCTACGGCGACCCTTTAATCGGAGCGGTCGTCATTGTGAAGGGTTCTGCGTCGGAGGGTGCCGTAACGGATCAAAACGGAAACTATAAGATTCTTTGCAGAAAAGGAGCTACTCTGGTATGTTCATATATTGGTCTGAATTCTAGTGCCAAAATGGTAAAAAATAATTCAACTATAAACTTTACTCTTACTGAACCTGTCGTAGAGACTTCCTGTGCCAGTGATTTATGCAACCAAGAGAACCATATGCTACTCTGGGATGGAATTTTTAATCAAAATGAATATCTCTATAGCAGATAAGGACTAATTCCTGAATTTTTCCTTCTTTCGGATTTTTACTCTTTGCTTTACTTACATTTTGTTTATGATGAAAAAACTTGTTCTTGTGTTGTATGTCGTGGCGTTGGGCTGTCATGCGGCGAGTGGACAGACTGATACTCGGGCCAATGTTTATGGTGTCGTATCTCAGAAGATCACAGATGATTTCGGGGGCAATAAGAATGAATTTACGCATCCTTTGGTAAGTGCAAATGTCCGGCTTGTGACAGAAAAAAGCGACACTCTTTATGCGACAACAAATTCACAGGGAGTTTTTTCTTTCAGAAACCTTGAACCACAGACTATTCTGTTGAATATATTTTTAGTTGGGAAAAAGTCAGTTTCCGGAAGGTATGCAATTGAATCTGGGCGTAATGCGTTTTATTTCATGATGGAGGATGCTCCGGAGAGACTGGATGGTGCAGCAGTGACTGCCGAAATTCCACTTTCAAAACAAGTCGGTGATACGACAATTTTCAATGCTGCAGCCGTTTCTACTAAAAACGCGGACAATGCGCGGGCAATTTTGGAGCAGTTGCCTGGCTTTCAGGTCGGAAAGAACAAGATAACTGTTGATGGAGAGGTTGTGAAACGGACCTATGTCAATGGCGTGCTTATTTTTGGTGACAATACGATGACTGCACTTAATGCTCTAAAGGCAGAAGATGTGTCGAAAGTGCTTGTCTATGATGAGATTGCTCCGGCCGACCGTCATCGTGGGCTGAAACACGCACAACGGCAGAAAGTACTTGACATAAAGACAAAGGAAAAGTTCATGTCTTTGGCTAATGCTGCTGTCGTCACTGGTGGAGGCGTGGATGGAGATGGAGGAACAGGACGCTGGCTCGGTGCGGGCGGTGCGGCATTCTGGTCTGAAATGTTCGGGATAAGTGCATTGGTTTCAGCCAATAATGTAGGTTCTGTCATTGATTGCGATAATATGGATGGATCCTCTCCGAGTGAGATTGTCTTGGCAACACAGCGGCTTAGTGCGTTGTCTTCTTATGACGAAAATGTATCGGCCACTGCATCTGTTTCAAAATATTGGAAGGACCGTCTATATGGCAACGGATTAAAGGCTTCGTATTCCTTCTGTAACGACTGGCATAAGAGCGTGAACCGTGCGCTTACAGAATATTACCGGTCCGATGAGAATCCTGCAATGACCTATTTTGACACATCATCGGTTTCAAGCCTGAGCAGAAAACATTCGTTTGAAATTTCTTCTATTCTCAATGACACTCCATTGAAAAGTATTGACCTTAGTCTGAATGGTAATGTCTCAAAGTCCAGGTCGGACGGGATTGAGGCCCAGCGTATAATGTCTGAAACAGAGATGATTCGTCACGAGAACAACGGCTCGGATGTAAGGAATTATGGCGTAGGAGCTCGTTTGGGATGGACACATAACGACTTGGAGAAAATCCGTCCATCTTTCGAACTGGAGGCTGATTTTCATGATAACAAGGATGTGTCGTGGAATGTGGACACATTGAAGTCTTCGTACAACCGCCGACAGCTTTCTGCGGACGGATTCGGCAGAGGTATATCAACTAGTGCGGGTCTTTCTCTGGAGTGGATGCTCATAAACAACGATGAACATAGTCTTTCATTTGTCGGCACCCTCACGTCCGGATACATTCACAGCCGAAGTCGTAATATGGCGATAGACAACATAGACTCGTCAAATCCTTTCATTGACTATGGAAGCACCTACGATTACACATGGAATGTTCTCAATAACTCAGTCGCATTCTCTGGAAGTTATTTGAGAAATGGGCTTGCGATTGCTGCCAATGTCGAGGTTAAGGATACTTACAGGAAGGATAATGAGACTTTGCCGGAATCGGGTGTGTCTAACAGGCATTTTTTCTCGGTTCTTCCGTTGCTTTCCATTAAATATAAGCACTTTTCAATGACCCTGCATACATCATCGGAAATACCATCTCTCGAGCAGTCGAGGAGTCGGATAAGCAATGCAAATCCTCTTGTTCTGATCGGAGGCAACCCTCAATTGCAGCAGGAATATGGGCTGTCCGGAAAGGTCGCATATAGTACTCCTCTGGGAACGAAGCGTAAGATGAACCTGATAGCAATTCTTGACGGACAATGTCATTTCAATAGTATTGTCTCCGCGACGAGGTATTTTGATTCTGAGACGGTCTTGCCTGAATATAGTAACTACATCGTGCCGGCCGGTGCAATTTTAAACACTTTTTCAAACGCATCTGTTCCGGCATGGCAGATTGAAGGTTCTGTCCATGTTTCTGGTGCTATTGTTACGAACAAACTGACTTTGAGCGCAAATGCAACCGGGCATTACAAAGAGCGGCCGCAGTATTCGGGAAATGCGATTGTCGGTTTGGCCGAAGGTTTTGCCATGCTTTCTGCAAACATGAGGTACACAGCGATACGGAAAAAACTATTCTTTAATCTTTCACCAAAAATCCATTACGGGAAGTCATTCAGTGACAGTTCGGAGACAATTTCAGAATGGCTTTCGTTTTCAGCGGGATTTTCAGCAGACTATATATTTCTCAAAAAAGGAAGACTTTGTATAAACAATGATATTTTCTATAATCTGCACCTTTCTGGCTTCGGCCAAAATGTCCTTACTGATAGGCTCAATGCCTATGTGGAGTGGCGTATGCTGAAGAATAGCCTTACGCTGCGCTTTGGAGGATATGATTTGCTCAATTCATCTGCAAAGTATGTCACGAAAGCCACGGCTATTTATAACCGACAGAGTTGGACACCGTCGTGGGGGCGTTATTTCATGTTCACAGTTGCGTATGATTTCCGGAAAAAGAAATGAAGGGTAAAATTCGCTTAAAGTTTCGAGTCAACCCGTAAAGTGTTTTTCGCAAGATTCCACTATGGGCATTCGGGTTTTTGTATTGAAAGGAGGATTTAAAAAGTAAAGCTTCCTTCGTTTGAATTGCTATCTTTGATGTCAAATGTGCGTGATTATGAAAAAATGTCGCCTTGTGTATATCGTTCTGAGTTTGTCCGTCATTGCGCTGCTTGCCTCATGCGACGACAGCGTCTTATCACGTATGTCCGATGTTGAGGCATTCATTGACAACCGCCCGGACAGCGCTCTTGTTGTGCTGGAGTCGATTCCGTCCTCAAGCCTCAAAACCAGTGAGCAAAGGGCGAAATATGCCCTGCTCAAATCAATCGCATTGGACAAGAATTACATAGATGTCACCTCTGACAGTATCATCGCCCCTGCCGTGAGCTACTATCGGCATCACGGTTCAGCAGATGAGAAACTCAAGACCTTCTATTACCGAGGATTGGTTTCGTATAATGATATGGATACCGATGCCGCTATGTCATACTTCGTCTTGGCAGAAAACAATGAAAGAAAGGCATCTGACAATATCGCAAAGGGAAGGCTTCACCGGATGAAACAAGTTTTATTCTCGGAACTTTTTCTCAATACAGAAGCGCTGGCAGAGGAAAAACAATGCTTACACTACTATGAAAAGGCCGGCGATTCAACAAGGGCCTTTAACTGCTTTATGAATATAGCAAACATTTTTATGCGTCAGGGATTACTTGACAGTGCGGGTGTTTATCTTCATCGGTGTGAAAGCAATATCGGTATATCAGATGAAGAACAAAGGCTTTTGTATTATTCAAACTTACTTGAGTATGATTATGACAGCCACGCTTCTCAAGATGTGGTGGAAAGACATCTGAAAAACTATCTTGACAATATCTCAGATTCCTTGTCTGTTGACTACATCGGATTAGCCGTTGCATACAGCTATCTCGGTAAATCAGAAGACGCGATGTCGGCATTGAATGCGTATGAAAAGAACAATGATGTCTCGGACAATCAGTTGTTCTATTCAATCCTCAGTAAAGTTTTATATGAGAGAGGAAATTACAAGAATGCTTTTGATGCCTATTCTGAGTATGTAAGAATATCTGATTCTGAAGATTTGAAAATATTTGAATCGAAAGCTAAGTATGCTCAAGATGTTTTTGACCGTGAATTGGAACGCAGGAATATGATGTTTGAGCGTTTTTGTGTTTATTCTGCGTTGTTCTTTATAATCATCATAGTATTAGTTGCATCCATTGTAATTGGAAAGAAGATTCGTTTGTATAGAAAAGAACAGACAGAGTTGAAGGCTATGCTTGAAGATGCAGCAAATGAAATCGAAGAACTGAAGAAAATAAAAGAGAATGGACTGTTGGACGATAATTTACTTGGGATAATCAATGAAAGAATATCGTTGCTGAATGAGTATATAAAGGAAACGATGTCCGGTGTTCAAATTTCCGCATCTGAATGTATGAACTCTTTTATAAAAGATAAAGAGCATTTTCTTGAGTCAACGCGAATCTTGTTCAGGTTCTCGCATCCGAAATTTATGAAATATCTGGAACAGCACGGGTTAAACGTATGGGAACAGTCCGTATGCTGCCTTGTATTGAACGGTGTGCAGTCAAAAGGGCTTTCTTTGAAATTGGATTATAGTACGGGGACAATAGGGAACAAGCTGTCGTGTATACGTAAAAAGTTGGCCGATGGTCAGGACGACAGGCGCGAACTCGTTACAATATTGAAAAACATTTGTTCTATGCAGGAATCTTGAGTTTCATTTTCTTGAAAAATCGGTTTTCGTAAATTATTGATAATGAACATGGATTTGTCGGCAATTTTGTGTAAGTACAAGATTGTCGACATTGGTTTTTGTGTGTAATATATTGTTCTTCTGGATGTTAAATAAAGTGAAACTTTAGTTTTGCAAACAGCAGAGTACTTTAATACTTTTGCGAGATTAATTAACAATAAAAATGAAGAAAGTATTTTTATCTCTACTGTTGCCTCTCCTAACTTTGGGTACGGCAAATGGTGTGGAACTCGTCTCTACAGATGGACCTACGCCCTCTGCAAAAGAAGTCATTATTCGCAAGACTGACAAAACAAAGAAAAAGGACAGGGATTCGTTTCCAGACGTGTCGGCCGTGTACTCCCAATCAATGAATCTCGTATCTGTTGAACTTTTCGAAGTCGGTCCGGCGACAGTCTATGTCGTGGATTCCAGAGGACAGGTTGTTTCTTCCGAATCTACGGAAGGATTCGAGTATGAATCAGTGTCTCTTCGTGTTCCTTCACGAGGCGGCGTCTATACTCTCGTCATTTGGGGCACCTACCTCTATGGCGAGGGAACCTTTACAGTTGAATAATAACACTATTAAACATTTATTATGAAAAACAAGATTTTCATTCTGTCAATGGCCGTAATTGCGTCATTCCTGTTAATTTCAATATCCAATGCCTCGGCGCAGATTCGTTATGAATCAAACAAACTTACCCTCGGTACTGTTGAACCATATAGATACTATACCATTTCAGCAATGACAACAGGTATGTATTTTACGGCAGGTAACGGGCGATTTTTTCAGATAGATTGTACTACTTCAGGTGCACCTCGTATGGCTGGACACAACGACCAAGTTGTATTCTATAACTCACAGTCGGGCACATTCAACAAGATTCAGGTTCAGCAGGTTCTGAATTATTCGGATGCAAGGGCAAAAACCGGCATCAGAAATCTCGGTAAGGGTATGGACATAATAAAGAGGCTTCGCCCTGTTTCGTACAACTTCGTGGGGAATCAGGCGAGGGTCGCTGCCAATAACGAATTTACCGGAGACAATGTTGAATTTGGTCTTTTGGCGCAAGAACTTGAAACCGTATTACCTAATCTTGTATTTACTGATGATGAGGGACGGAAGCTTGTTGACTACATCTCGTTGATACCGGTTCTGATTGATGCTGTGAAATCACTTCAGGAAGAGGTGGATGCATTGAAGTCTGACATAAAATGATTTTGTCATGTTTAAAGCGTGCAAAGTTTTATTTGGAGGATTGATTCTGTCGCTCACATTCTATTCTTGCAACAACGCATTGGAAGAGGAACTGTTGCAAGAAAAAATGGAACCTGCGGCTGAAAATGAAAAGGTGATAACCCGTTCCGGCGGCGATATAGAACAGAATGAATATATCGTCCTGCCAAATCCCTATGCTATCGATGTTATGCAGGCAGTCTATGACGAAAATGGACAGCAAAGGACCTTGGAACCTACCGACTTGTATGTTCGTTTTTTGCCGGCAGACAGTCTCCAGTTGAACTCTCTGGTGGATAATTATGAGCTGGAGTTGTTTGATTCGCCGTTGGATATAGAACTTGATGAAGGTGAAGTTTATGTCGATCCGACACGAGAGGAAGGTGATTTTTCGTGGCTTTATACTACAGTCAAACCGGATTTCGTTTTTCCTGAGGGTATAAGACACGAAATTATAGAAGAGTGCTACATCCCTGAAGATAATGAGCAGATTGTTTCCACAAAAGCCGGAACTTCGATTTTTGTGGAGGAGGCTGCATTTGAAAAAATGGGGTATTCCATAGAACCTCTCACAAGAGCTGCGGCATACCCGAGTGGAACAATCAAAGTACTAGACGATTACCTTAATGTCTATGTCCCTGTAAAAGGCGTTAGGATTAGATGCCATACACTCATAAAATGGTCTTCAACCTATACTGACGAAAATGGCCACTATACTATAACCGACAAAAAGTTCGCGATAAAACCATACTATTCAATACATTTTAAGAATAGTCGCGGATTCAGCTTGTGGGGAAAGTGGGGACCTCTTGCCGCCGCCAGTCATAAGATGGGCAAGCATGAAAAAGGCGGCTATTCGTTGAATATAGACAAGAATAATGAAGCGTGGCCATTTGCCGCAATCAACAATGCTGCGTATGAATACTATGATTCATGCGAATCGTTGGGGCTCCTTCCTCCTCCTGAAAACCTGAAGATATGGAGATTCCGTGATTGTGGAGCATCTTCAGCACCTATGTTGCGCAGGATTGATCATTTTATAACATTTCGTACAGGTAGTGACATTGGAGAAGCCATAGGAGCTACTGTGACATTAATCCCGAATTATTTGCTCCAATTACTTTCTTTCCTGATGCCGGATATTACGATTGACACAAACAGTTCTTCAACATATAATGGTCTATATGAAACAGTGAATCATGAGATGTCACATTCCAGCCATTTCAGTCAGGTGGGAAGCGAATATTGGGCGGATTATATCAGTTATATAATTACCTATGGTTGTTATGGTGACGGCACAGGATTCAACCATGAACTCTGCGGTATTGGGGAAATGTGGGGATATACAATGGGTTATTATTTACAGTACAGGAAATATGGGCTTGTAATGGGAGACAAATGTCCGCAAGATGATGTGGATGACTGGATAAAGACTTCTGTTTTTTGGAAATTGATTAAAAATGGAATAATGACACCACAGCAGATATTCGACTGTCTGCGTCCTGAAGTAACGACTTATGACTCACTTGTCGAGAAATTGTATGCAAAGTGTCCGTCCAAAGCAAACGAAATAGAAGCGATTTTCATAGCAAATGAGATAACTCCTACTGTAGAAAAGCCCGCCAATAATGATGTTATAAGGGATCAAACTATTGCGACGTCTACCACAGTGGATGGCTCGAATATTGAGGTAACGAATGTGACGGTCACGGGTAACGCGACATTGACTCTTATTGGAAATTCGGTGACGATAAATGCCCCGTTCGTAGTTACCAGAAACTCACAAATTAACTTTAGTCTGAAATGAAACACCTTTTTCCACTATTGTTATCAACAATGATTTTCCTAATGTGCGATCCTACGTTATACGAAAATGGGAGGGATTGGTATTTGAAAAATACAACTGAACGGGTCATCGGAATCTCTTATGCTCAAATCCGTAGCTTGGAATCTTCAGAAATAGAGGTTGTAGCTCCCGGAGATTCAGTAAGAATAGGTCCAAATAATATCTCATATTTCACTTGGAACAGAATGCCTAAGTTCGAGGATTTGATAAAGAATATGGATGGGTTCAGAATCGTTCGCATATATGATGAAGACGGAACTTTACTGCGTACCTTCGATTATTCTTCTGACAAGGACAAGCCTGGCGAACATAACTTCTTCAAGGAGAGTAGCTGGCGGAAATATGTCATATTAGACAATGTTAACTTTTCTACAGGACAAATTAAATGGATCTATGACATCGGAAACGATGATTTGACTGATTCTGAATGAGAATGATTATCATGAAACACAAAATTATCTTGTTTTCAATCCTTTGCGCACTACTGTCTATATCATGCATGAAAGAGCAGGACGTTATGCCGGAAGAGGCAAGGCTCGTGAATGTCATTGATGAAGACACCGCACTACGTAATTTTTCTGTAGCCCTATCAAAGGCTATTTGCTCAGAACAACCTATACGCGAGTTTATTAAGAAAGAGGCTCTGAAACAGGTGGACAACGATTATGATGTATTCTATCCTTTCGTCAAGAATTCTCGGGTTGATGGTAGCCGTAGTTTCCGCGATGTAATCTGCCAGTATCTTGGGGGCGATGTAATTGAAATTGAGAATGCTGTCCCGACCTTGACCATATTGGTGCCGGACATGACATGGCTTGACCCACAGGGTTTTTGTGCCGAGAATTGGAACACCTCTGATGGGAGGGCGGCAGTTACATATAAGCGCCTGAACGGCAGTCGCTTGGAACTGTTTGTAAACGGATATGATTGCGGTGAACTTGAAGAAGGCTCAATTCCTGGTGGAGCTGTGTTTGTCGTCAAATCCAATGAACGAATATCTGCAGGGGCAAAGACAAAGAGCGGTGAGCAGACCTTTCATTTCATTGACGACGCTTTCGACGGTTCAAAAAATGAACCCGTGACAAAAGACATAAGATACACTGGGAAGTATTCCTTTGGGTGGATTGCGGGACAGGATGAAGAAGACAGCTCCGATGAATTGTCATCGGCTGTTTTAGACACTATAAACCTTGACATCATCCGGGCATACGATTATTTCAAAACTAATTCCTATGCTTGCCAGAATGACTATATTTATTATGGAATGACCTCCAATTCCTCAATTGGAAAACTGAAAAGTAATGTAAAGCCGCGGATGTTGCGCTTTAAAATCAATCCCCGCGCCTTTAATAGTCTTTTTGACGAATCTTCTGACAGAAAATTCGAGGATGTATTTGATACGGATGACAATGGTGGTAAGCGTCCGGAGCCTACTGTTGACCAGATTTACTCGCATTTGTGGGCAGATGGAGCATTGGAAATCTGTATTGAGGTGTACACAGGGAACAATAAGGGGGTGCCGACTCTTTTCAGCAAGTCGTATTATAGCGTGCGTGCCAAGGATTTGTTCACGATAAAACCGAATTCAATATCAAAGGAGACATGGGGCTCGACGATGATTAAATGGTATGTCACATGGCAATACAAACTGTCAAAACGAGATGAGACAACCCTGTCCCCAAAATGGTATTATCCTGATAATGCTCTAGCATTCCCGACATGGGATCTTCTTGTCAATTCTGGCTACACAGTTTTGGTTTTTGAAGAAGATTCTGGGAATATAAAGTATCTGACACAGCCCATAGATGCAAGAAGGGCTGATTCGGAATATGTCAAAATAGGGACGGAAGCCGGTTTGTCCGAAAATGTTACAGCAAAGTTAAAACTCGGCTGGACAGGTGCACAAGACAAAATTACATCTACCAATGTCACAATTAGGAGGCACGAAAATGATGATGATATGGGACTCTTTCATGTTCTATATGGCGATAAATGCATTAAAGGTTACAATCCGGATACAGGCAAATATACTGTTTCATCCTATACCACTGGCGATTGCTTCACGTGCACGATACTACCTTGTAAATATTAGTTATTGTATGCTTTGCTCAGGGATCTTATGTTTTGCAGAAAATGTAAGTTCCCTGAATATGCTTGTCAATAACTCATTTTAATTGTATAGATTTGTGGGAAATAAACAGTTGTATATGAAAAGAATTCTGTATTGTTTCTTGGGGCTCCTGTCCATCGCTGCGGTTTTGGGATGCAAAAAAGAAAAGAAGCTCGGCGCACATGAGGTCAATGCGAGAAAATTGTATGGAGAGTATCGGTTGGAGAGCATTCATTGGGCTGGTATGAGCGTTGATTTGGGCAACTATACGGGCGGGAAATGGGACCTTTTGGAAGATTTCCGGAAGAAGGCAGGGTATTGCGAGGATGATTATGGCGCGATTGTAAAAGCCGGCTCGGAGATGTCTTCTTATGGCAATGTATTAATTCGGCAGGTTTGGCTTAATATTTCTGTCCCATTGCCATACTATTCCGTTGTTGATGGAAAATGGCACTGCTCACGGATTCGTGAAATGAAACTACCTCTCAGAACCCCTATTGAATATGTTACTTTGTACAGTCCAATGGGATAAACCCTAAGTTCAATGACCCGAATGATGTATTCCTTTCAGGGATAGACGAGTTCTGTGCGGTTGTTAGCTCGTTTGATGACGGCAGTTTTGAATTCCGTATGCATTGTATCTTTCCTCATAACGAACCGAACGAACAGCAGTTGAATGACGACTACTTGAGTTTCAAGTTCGTTGTCGTTCGATAGACAGGCTGAGTTTTGAATCATTTATTTATCAAGAATGAAACATTCGTTAACGAATAAGTATAATGTTGCATCTTATACAACCGGGGATTATTTTACATGCACAATTCTCCCTCTTAAATATTAAACGGCAATGCAAATGAAAAAGACATTTATTCTATTTCAGATGCTTTTTGTGATGGCGGCTTTTTGTTCTTGCCAGCACAAAGAGACTGACGACAAGGCAGTTATCAACGAAGTTTGTGATGATATCTGTGGAGCGTACATCCTTGAAAGCGTATATCGTGTGGATGGAGCAGCGATGGATCTTGACGGGGATGGAGAGTCGCGTCAAGAACTGATTCATGAGTTTAGCAAACTCCCGTCCGCAGTTCCGGCGCTGACTTATATCGTTCGCATCGAAAGGGTGCAGGAGTATAATCTGAAAAAATATTTCAGGATGGAGATACCTGTCCAGTATCTTGACTACGATGCCTCCTCAAAGAAATATTCTTTTGCCAATGAGGATGGGCATGGCGGCACGGCAAATTTTTCGCTGTATTATTATATTCTGCCTTCTGGCGAGCTGTGTTATGGTTCATATACTGGCCAGTCCGGACAGTTTGCCTCTGATTTGCCCGTTGAGAGCGGAAAAACAGGAGTGGATGTCGCGGATGCACGGTTTTATGATTATGTCAGGTTTGGTGACGATGAGTTGAGCTTTATTGTGAATGCCTGGTACTATGACTTTGCTTCCGGAAAATATGCTAAATTCCCGGTATCTTACACATACAGAAAAGTTAGCTGAGTATCTAACATTACGCATTAAAATATTGAACCATGAAAAGATTTGTTTGCAATTTAATCGGCCTTATATTGGCGATGACAGTTTGCGTCTATATGACATCTTGTACAAAGGCAAAATCTCACTCATTTAAAATTGAATTTTCCGTTGATGGATGCCCGCTATCTTATAATGTCAAATATTATGATGGTTCCTCTTTTGTTTTTAATCATATATATACTGGTGACCCTACCAATCCGAGTTTTGGGGACGGAAAGAAAAAGGAACTGTTATTGTGTTATCACGACAAGAATTTTTCTCAGAAGTTTTTCGGACCGACTTATAGTTATCTACCGTCATCCGTAGTTAAGAGCAAGATGCTTATGAATTGTTTGCCGTGGGATTTTGCTATTCGTATATATGCATCACAGAAGTTGTCGAAATATAAAAACGGGGCAACATTTGAAGTCGGAGGTGATGATTGTACGATAAGTATAGAGCATTCATTATTTGCTATGGTTCCGGAAGATGCGCTTAATAAAATTGAAAATGACGACAGGGGAGATTATATGTTTGAATCAGGTCAGGCATCGAGCTCTACACAACAACCTGACGTCTTGTCGGGAAGTGTGACATTGTCACATTATGAGCGTGATGTTATTCACGGTGATTCTTTTTCCGGTACTTTTGACCTTGTGATAGCTGTTCCATTTGTAGTTGATGGAGAGACCGTTATAAACAAGATTCATCTTGAAAATGGTTCTTTCGTGTCCGAACTCATTCAATAGTTTTATTTTATTGCAAGTTGCCAGAAAAGAAGAGAAACTCGGCGCGCATGAGGCCAATTTTCCTCACAACGAACCGAACGGGCAGCAGTTGAATGACGACTGCTTGAGTTTCAAGTTCGTTCGCTTTTAAAACATACCAAAGTTTCGAGTCAACCCGCAAGTGTTTTTTTACAAAAAAAACATTTTGCGGGTATTTTTGTTTTTTATAAAAAACACTTTGTCGGATGCTTACACTATCTGTTTTTCCTATTGTCTACTTGGTTATGATTTCCCAATAGCCGTTCTTGTTAGAACCAATATGCTTAATAATGTTCTGTTCTTGAAGTCGTTTTATAGTTTTCGCTACCCAACTTCGAGAATAACCCGTAACATTGGCAATCTCCGTCATTGTGATTTGTGGATTGTTTTGTATCTGTTCTATAATTTTTAGTGTACTTTCTAGTGTACTTTGTAGTCCACTTTCTGGTGTACTTTGTAGTCCACTTTTGCGTGCACCTCGCCTTGAAGCCTTTACGGAAGCGTCTTTATGGGCTATGTCAGCTATTATATTGCCGGCTGCTTCATGGCAAGGAATCGTGATGCGGAAGAATGTGC